>NZ_JBFHIT010000014.1:0-82601 GCF_041596335.1 Mangrovibacterium sp.
GGTGCGTTGGTTTCCGGTGTTTTTTGAATCGATTGCAAATCGATTCTCCCGGTGCGTTGGTTGCGGTGTCGCTGTTCATCCCGTCATTGCGAGGAGGCACGACGAAGCCATCTGTTGCTCTATGTAGAGAATATTTAAACGCAAAGACGCAAAGTTTCAAAGAGTTGAACGCGAAGACGCTAGGGCGCTAAGGGTTGTGTTGGCGTTCTCTGTGAAACTCTGTGGGAAACTCCGTGTCCTCTGTGGTTAAATCTTTGAACGCAAAGACGCAAATAGTTAAACGCGAAGACGCTAAGGCGCTAAGTTTAAAAATTCCAAAGGTTTTTGCGATGGTATGGCCGTTGTTTCTATCGCTATCGAAGCTCTGCGGGGCAGTCTAACGACTCATTACTCTTGACTCATGACTCATGACTCAAGTCTCCCGACTTGCCGCTTCTTCTTCTTCTCTATCGCTCTCCTCTTCTCCGGTCCTTCACGGGCTAGAGTTCGAGGCTGAGTCCCAGTTTAATGTTGCGGGCCGATAATTCGCCCCAAAGAAACCAGCGTTTGGCGATTCGGTAGCGTGCTCCCAGATGGGCGTTGGCCAGCAGATCGAGTTCATCGCGTTTCTTGCCACCCGCGCCAAAGTAAAGGTCGCCCGACGCACCCAGGTAAACATCCCAGTGGCTGTTGCTGCGCACCGAGCCCGGCGTGGTGAGATGATAGGCCAGCCGCACACCAACTGACGTGGTTCTCACGGTTCGGTCGTTCTTGTCACTATAGTAAAAATCAGATTGTACTCCGGCGGATAGATGGTCATTCAGCATGAAATCCAATGCTCCGTTGAATCCGAGAACGCTGGGGTAGTTGAAGTGCTCGCCCAGTCCTCCCGATAAATAAACGGCGCCCGGGAGATCGCTGCTCCACAGCTGGTGGCCGGGTGTTTTCGAGTATTTGACGATTGCTGATTCGGAAACTTCGGTTGTCGGCTTGTTGTTGGCTGTTTCTTCGGCAAACAGTTGAGGGCCGGAGAACAGGCAAAAAGTAAAAAGGCTTAAGCTCGTGAAGAATTTCTTCTTCGGGAGTGGGTAATTTATCATGGGGTGAAAAAATTTGAGAATTCCCGCTGTGTTGTTTAAGGGAATGGATTCGTACTTTATTTAAACGTTTTGCTGACTGTCGGGTGGAAGCAACTCGATTTGGTTGGCGCCCAGTTCCGCGTGAATGACACAGCCCAGTGCCCGAACGCGCATGAGGATGCGTTTTTTTCCGCGAAGCTCGACAATCTCTCCAATCGCGTCCAGAAACGGCCCCTCGCAAACGCGAACCAGCTGCCCTTTCTGCACATACTCGTTGGTAACTTCAACATGCCGGCCTCCATCGCGAAGGAAAATTTTCAGATCGTCGATCTGGTATTCGGGAATAACTGCCGGCTTTTGGTCGAACGAAACAAATTTAATGACTCCGGGCACAACGAGCACATCGTAGTAGAAACGGATGTCGATATAAACAAACAGGTAGCCCCGGATCAGCGGCTCTTCCACTTCTTTCTTGCGGTCGCTCCATTGGCGGACTTCCTTTCGCAGCGGCAAATAGCATTCGATCTCTTTTTGCTCAAGGGCTGCCAGAACCTTCCGTTCGAAGCGCGCCTTGACATAGACCGCAAACCACTGCAAATTCTTTTTCACGTTTCGTTTATTTTTGTTGCTCTTCACGGGCAGGGGCTTGTTCTGGAGCCGGACGGGCTCCTCCCCGTGTCCGTAGTACAAAAGTAGGTAAAAAGTAAGTAAGAAGCTGGTTTTCGCGTGTCGGAATTCGGGCAATACTTCCTGCATTGCTGTGTTCGGACTGCCTTCGGAGTGCGTTCGGTGTCCCTTCGGTGTTCGTTCGGTCACCCAACGGTTAATGATCAGGTGTTAGTTGCTTGTTGAAGGGGCCGGTGATTAGTTTCGTTGTTAAAGATCTTTGGCCTCCCCGGTCGCAGTTGAAAAGCTTTTCGTTCGTTACGCCTGCTGTTCTCTAATGCCGAAAAAAAGGGCTTCGTGTCTTGGTGTTTCTCCTGTCCGTTTCTTACTTCAACCCTCGCGTTTTGGATCGTAAATGAAGCGGTTTGGCAGGGCTACGCCATCTCAGTCACAGTCGTCGACTACTGGTGAAAACAATCTAACAAACCTTTGCCTGCTTGAAAAGAACCGTGAATGACGGCAACAAAACTACGTGAAAGTATCAAAATGAATGTTAACACAATGAAAACTTGCATGAATGCTTGTGTTTTTAGTGTCAAAAGGTGCATTTCACTTCACGAATGGCGCTTTTTATGTCCTTTTTCGTGTTTTCGGAAACGTGAACGCGTTTGGGCTAAATCACAGAGCCATTCATTCGTTTTTATTCATTGCCAGAGCGTCGTTCATCCGTGAGTTAGTTGCTTTTAATTGTTAGATGCAACTCACCGATGGCTGAATCGTTCTTTCATTTCGTGTTCATGTTTGGAGCAACAGCTCGTTTCGGCTACAACCTGATCATGCTGCTGTTCGTACATCCAATCATTTTGCCAGCTTCCAAAACGGAAATTGTTGGGGTGAACCAAAACGCAAGCAAGTCGCGAGGGGTGGGGCAAATCGCTTGTCGTCTGGTGATTCGGCCCTAGCATTCGTTGGTTGAACGAAATGCCTGAACTTTATCAGCTGCTAATTTATTTATTTTTTCAAAAAAAGTGAACGAGGTATCTGGCGAATGGTGTCCGGATATAGGTTTGGTCGCTTCCTGGGCTTATCGCTGGATCGTGCAAGGGTGTAATTTAGATTCAATAAAAATAACCATGCCTGATTTTAACTTTTGATCCGAATGAACTGTCCGATAGAACAAAGGGGGGATGGCCGGTTTCCGCATAGAACGTGGGACTGTCCGGTTGTTGCCTGACTGTCTGATCCCGATCATTTCAGATCCGGACTAAAACGAGAAACGTTGGCTCGGTTCTATGGCATGAACGTAAACGATATCAGCTATTTAAAAAATATTACCTTTGTCGCATGTTAGCCTGGCAGGACGATAATAAGAGTGGAATCTGTTTTGATTGTCGGGTTAAGAGGATCTAAAATTGCATTGATTTTTTGGCGCTGAGAATTCAGGAAATCCTGCATTGCACTATTCGAAAAAGGGACGGGAAGGGCGCTCGCTTCGGGGAGAGCCTCCATTTTGGAAATGTAAGGTTGAATATTGTAAAGAGGAAAATTTATGTGCGTAAGCGAAAACTTAAAGAGAAGGAAAAGCTCGATCGGGCTTGTGTGTGTGTTCTTGATTTTGTTGATAAATCTTATTTTTAATGGTCGGTCGACCAGTGCGGTTGGTATCCCGGAGATGGAACAGCCGGGGACAGCTTCGTTAGTTTTGGAGGCTGATACTGTTCAAAGTAGCGTAATCACAGTAGGTACATCGTCGTGGAGTAGTCTGGCAGAGCAAGACGCTTTTATTCAGTCGTCGTTGGAGGCGGTTGATGCGGACTTGGTTTTTGCCGGTTATTGCCGGCTTGGCGATCAAACACCTGAACCCGCGAATAAACAGGCTTATCTGGCGCTTGATGCGGGAACAATCTTTGGAAATGAAGTGGAGGAGTTACAGTTCCTGGTGGGCAATGGAACCGGTTTCGATGTGCTCGAAGTGGCGGAAGTTGCGACAGCTGTCATCACCATTCCATCGGTGCTGAGCAGTCAGCTGCTGACCTCCGAAATTGACTACAAAGCGGAGGAATCTGGAATTGCCGAAACATCCGGTACAACAACTGCTTTTTCGTATTCGGTGATCCCCGGACAAGAACGGGATTCGTTAACGGTGGTGCAGGGAGGAGATGCTGACTATTCGGTGTTGAGTTCCGGAACAACAGCTCTGTTGTCGGTTGCCTACGAGAAAGGCGACGAGGCCGATGATGCCAATGCCAGCAAACTCACCGTGTTGAACCAACGTGCCGGCAACAATGTGAAAGTAGTGAGCCAGTCGTATGTGGAGCCCGAACCGGAGGTAGTGCCCGAAGGGTTCGACTTTGGAATGGAGGGGACGTACTTTGTGAGTTCTTCAACAGGCAGCGATAGCAACGACGGTTTATCGGCTGACCGACCCAAAAAGACGTTGGCAGCAGTGACCGCGTTAAACCCAAAAGCCGGACAGAAAGTGGCGCTAAAGGCAAGCGACGCATTCGAAGAAACGCTGACAGTCCCAACCAGTGGTAGTGCCGGGAACCCAATCGTTTACGGTGCATACGGTATCGGCGAAAAACCGGTGATCTCGGGAACTGCTAAGGTAACCGGCTGGGAAAAGTATAGCGGGAATATCTATCGCACTAAGGTAAGTTCTGCTGTAACTCAGCTGTTTGTTGACGGAGAGTTTTTGTTGGTATCACGCTATCCGCAAAATGGGTATTATAGCGTAACTTCCGGGAATGGGAGACAAAGTTTCACGTCAAATGACATCTCCACATCAATTAACTATGCTGGGTCGATGGTTTATCATAAACCCAATGATTGGACACTTAAATCGGCACTTGTATCAAGTTCGTCAGGCAATACGGTAACTGCTGACTTGGGCTCTTATAGTTATAAGGCAAACTATGGTGTTTTCTTTGTCAACAATCTTGACTTTATGACATACAGCGGAAGTTGGTGTTATGATTCAAGTAACAACTACATCTACCTATGGATGCCTGATTCATCGAATCCATCAAATCATTCAATCGAAGTTTCTGTTCGGAAGTGTATTGATCTATCATCCAGATCCTATGTGACGATTGAAAACCTGAATGTTCAAAAATCTAATTCAATTGGGATTTATCAAGCGGATAATACAGGATCAAACATTACAATAAACAATTGTGTTGTAAATTATTCCTGCGACCACGGAATTTATCTAGGAGTAAACTCCGACTATGCCACAATATCAGATTGTCAAATAAATTATTGCGGGAGGGACGGAGTATATACGGATCAATCTGATTATGTTACGGTAACAAGAAACACAATAGTTAGTTGCGGGATGATAGACTATATGGGAATGTGTTTTACAAAACAACAAGAGGGATCTGGTATCAAGGTAAGAGGCGCTGCTTCCGGAACATCTTTAATAGCTTATAATAAGATTACGAACTCAGGCTCGAATGGTATTATGGGAAGCGGTACTGTTGAGTATAACTATCTGGATGGTGCTTGTTTGACTATAGATGATGGTGGCGGGTTCTATGCAAGTGGAAACAATTCTATTGTAAGATACAATATCATTAAAAATGTTTTGGGGACTGAGGAGGGTGAGCCAGCAGGACGTGGAACAGCTGCATACGGCATCTATTTTGATGACAACGTTAGTGGTTCTGTAGCTACTAATAACGTTATTCACAAATGCGGACATGGTGGAATCTATCTGCATAACACAACGAATTGTTCAGCTACAAATAATCTTGTTTTTGATGCACAAAGCTCAATTTTAGTAAGATCATCTAGTAATTCTGGAAATCAAGTCACAGGAAATACTATTGTTAAGACATACGAACAAAGTATAGCAGAGGGAGGCCCACGACTATTAGAGTTTCAGTTGTCATCAACAATATCAGCTTGTGACAACAATATATTCTACAGTGAAGGCTACGTTGCTTCTTTTAGTGATAATAATGGGGCAACCAGAGATATTGCCTTATGGACTAGTAGAAATGGTTTTGATTCAAACTCAGAATATTACCGAACCAATATTGGAACACCGGAATTGTACTACAATGAGACGGATTCAGAGATATTTGTACCCCTAAATGGCGTTTATTATGATGTGGATGGGGCGTTAGTTTCAAGTTTCAAATTGCGTCCTTTTACAGGAAGGGCTGTAATAAAAGCTAATTGATCCCTCGCAGACAGGCGATAGTGGCCACAACGGACCATAAATCAAAGGGTCGAGTCACTGCGGCGGATAGTGATCGTAAAAAGGAATGGTTAACAAGTGACAGTCGTGGACTATTGTAATTTTACTTAAGGCTCAGGAGAGGGGGGCTTTGCAGTTTAAAGTTTGCATATTTCTGTGTTTCCATACTTGTGGAAAAAAGACCCTTAGGTGATTGGTTATATAATGGAAGCAGGCATTGATGATGCCATTGTGACGTTTTTCGTATACGAAAAATTCTTCTGGATTATGTCCCAATGGCGAGCGGAAAGCTTTCCATCTTTTTGAGAATGGTTCGTCGGGGTCACACCAAGTAGAAAGGGATTCATGTTCGTCACATTCACCAAGAATATTTGGTGCAATGATTGATTGAACAGCAAACTTTGCAGCTCGGCGACCATAATCGAAATCCCCCAGGGCATGTCTGAAGTAAGGATCATTCATGCCCACTTTCAAGAATACAAATCGCGGGATGAGCACGATATTGCCGTTAAAGAAATCACATTTAAGGGGGGAGGCTTGTGGACTGATCAGCTTGCCTCGAGAATCTCGTCCACCATAGGTGATTATCGCAGGATTAGAAGTTGCGCAGGTTGAACCAACGATAATCTTCTCATCATCAAATTGGCTGGATGTTGAGAGCAATACGTTTAATGACGATTTAAAAAATACTGTGTCGTCATTGATCCAAAGGTAGTAGTCATAGTCTTTCTCGTTGGAGGCTTCCATCCATGCTGTGTGCATGCCTCTGTTCCAAAAGAGATTGCCTGAGCCACAGATAATCCGAGTGTCCGGATATCTTTCGGATACTGCTTCCGAGGTACCATCGGTACTATTGTCGTCGACCATATAAATATCTATTGCTTGCGGTTCATCGGAAGGCTGCAGGTTATTAAGCGAATTAAGGCACGAGAGCGTTTTAATTTTTCGGTTGTATACAGTTAATAGGATTGCAATTGTTTTCATATTCTGGAGGCAAATATTATAGGTGATAGGTGATCAAAACACGAATGTTTATGAAGTAACATAAACGATCATAGTACTGTGTAGATAAAGGGTTTTAAAATAGGAGTCATTAAATTTTCAGGTTCAGTCGTCCGCCTGAATGAATATAGATAGTTCATGTTGTCATTTTCCCGTCGGGGCTCAGGTGCTTTGTTGCATTTCTGTTTTTGATAGGCTTCGCTGAGAGCGAATGGATTTATGGCCTTTTTTCAGAAGAAATGTGTTTCTGTTCAAGACGATAGGTGATTTGAAATTGGTTAATATCCAAAGTTTGAAGTGGAGATTAGTCATGTTGCGAAATTTTTCTGAGTATCCAATTCCTATTAGCATCCATAGTGAAACGTTCATTATATCCATCCGGTTAAAGTCTTCAACCCATCCATAAGCAAAGCGGAATGCAATAAATATTCCGATGATCTTCATGTAAATATTTCGGGATCGATAGACTGCAAGGAAAGACGATTGAAAGTAAATGATGCAATACAAAAGCATCCCTGTAATTCCCAGCCAAGTGAATACGTTTGGGAAGCAAACTTCATTCTTGTGACGTTCATATTTGCCTGTTCCCAGATCTTCAGCGAATTCTCGACCAAACCATGCCGAGTCATTTCCCCTGGCAGGACTCCGTCCAAACAACACGTATTGGTTTCTCAGGGCAGACCCAATTACTTCTTCATAGATGAATGTCCGTGTGTCTCCGGCGATATCTTCTTCCACCATTTTCCCATTGACCATTCTTTTTTCTACGTATTTCCCTTGGTTTGAAGATAGGTCTTCAAATATGTTAAAGGTTCCTGAAATTCCCAGAAAAAGAAGAACAATAGGGAATATGAATAAAAAAGTGTGACCAATTTTAAATAAATTAAGTGGTATAGATCTTCGGAAATATACAGCGGAGCTTAGTAAGAGGACGACAAATGTTTTTATAACCTGACTTCTTGCCCCTAAATCAACAAAAAGCATTAAGGCCATTAAAGCTATAAAAACGATCTGCCATTGTTTTCTCATAAGAGGTACAAACATTCCAAGTACGAATATAGGGCCTAAATAAAAGTGGTAGGCCACGGTTGTTAAGCTCCAAATAAAAATTAGTACAAACGGTATTAACGCAAATTTGAGCCAAAACCTTAAAGTCCGTCCTACTACAACAGGAGAGTAGAAAGGATAGACAAGTAAGGGCAGTGATAATGAAAAAATCCCATCAAACAACTGTTTAAATTCCCAATAGTTTTCGGCAATAAAAGCACCTCTGATTGATCCAATCAGGGCCGTTAGTAAGAAGAGTTTGACTACAATGTAGTTATTCCTATTTTTCGGATAAAATATAATTTGGTAGTACCAGATTGCTGTTACCAAAATCAAAAGACTTATCAGCCAATAGAAGGCAGTATTCATGACTTGTATTCTGTTCCATTGATTTACCGAGATAAAGGTCAGGATTAATACAAGAGCAGGAAAAATGTGGTGTTTATTGAAATTCACGTGTTACGGGTTTGAGTATGAAGAAGGCGATTCATGAGATGAGTTGGCTGCTATTTCTTATGGGAGTCTATATTTGAATACAGGTCAATGTGTTGGTTGCAGATCGTTACCTCGGAGTATTTTTGAAAAATCAATTCAAACCCTTTTTCAGCAAGAGACTGTGCTTCTTTCGGATTTAAGTAGAGGAACTCTATTGCTTGATAGATTTCTTCCCATTTCGAGACATCGCACAGTAATCCCAATCGTCCATTATCCAGAACGTAGGGGATCGCTCCTGAGTTTTTACCCGCAATAACAGGAACTTTTCTCGATAAACTTTCCAAGAGCGTATTTCCGAAGGTTTCCTCCAATGAAGGAGTAACAAATAGCCTAGCCCGATCGATAAAGTCAATTAAATCTTTATGGTTGACTTTCCCATGTAAGCTTACATTTTTTAAAAGGTTTTCTTGTTTCCATGGTTTCAAATCGCGAGATGAATCATAAAACGGAGGGCCTATTAGATTTAAATGCGCTTTCGGATATTTATGTGCAATTTTTTGAAAAGCGTACAACAGTGTTTTAATGTTTTTCCGTTTGTCATTGGACGATGATATGCATAGGATTTCCAAATTTTCAGGGTATTCAGGTGAGCCCATTCTCATGAAATCGTCTTTAATTGAGTTAGGAATAACTGGCACTTCCCTCTTATATTTCTTTTTAATCAACGATGCAGTATATTGTGAATTCGCGATAAAATTAATTTTACGATTGCTAAACACCTGTTTATTCATGATGTAGTTAACGCTCCATGTAATCTTGTTTTTTAAAGACTCCATTTTCCAAATGATAGAAGTCCAGTCTCTTACAGTGCAGAATACAGGTATTTTATCAGTAAAGCCGGAAGCGGCATAAGCGTAACAATATGTCCATTGTGCGTGAAGTACGTCCAGTCCGCTTAAATTATTTGCTAAAACTGGTTTTAGCCTAGTTGCATTTGAGTAATGTCCCCAGATGTATTTCCCAGGGTATGTATCGTAATTTTTTACTCCAAATATTTCAATGTTTTTTTCTTTCAGGACAAAGTTTTCAGAAGTGCTTAATGTAAATAACCTCACAAAATGACCTGATTTAAGAAACGATATAATTAAGGTGTTAACTGCTGGTGCCGAATTCTCGAAATTATTCTCGGAAATAATTCTTTTATCTATCTCGTTGGAGAAAAATGGTAGAAATGTTCGAATATCCGAAGGTGCTGCAATTCCTATGTTCATGTATTGAGTGTCTTTATGGGTATGATTGTTTCGGTTGAATAATAAACCGATGAGACTATTGCATTGATTTAACTGAATTCGAGATTCAGCTTTTCGACTAAAGTGTTTGGATACGACAAACCCCCAATTGGTTCTACTTTTACTCTATTTGTACTCGCCTGCAGGCGAGTAGTTTGTTTTGTGCTTGCAAGTATGCTAAATTTGATAGAGAGCTATTTTATACCATGCACGTCACCAATAGCAAGCTCCTTCTACTTGCTCTGCAGTAGAAGGTTTTTCTTTTTCATTCGGTTTAATCCAATGTTCGTTCATGAGTCTCGCATAATTGTAGGTCGAATTGTAATTAGGGTCTTCCCATCTGGCTCCTTTTATACCAAATAAAAGTTGAAGGCTCCCTCCCAAATGGAAAGCTTTTTTGCCATTTCTTTTCACGTGTGCGGCCAACGGGAACCCATATGCACCGCATCCTAATAAACAGATATCGTAGTCGACACTATCGATCGCATTTTTCATGAAATCAAGGGCTTCAAACCAATCATTAAAATGTCCACATTTTCCGCCAATACTTTGTACTGCGGGAATAACAATTAGATTGAAATTTGGTAGAATACCATTTGGAAAAATTTTGTCTTTAATCTTATATTGTTGTTTTATGGATTCCGCAAACGGATGAACGACAAGGACATTTTTGCTTTCTAATGCATGTGTCCATGGTCGATCTGCGAAAAAAGGATTCATTGGCTCTCGTTGGACCTTGATATGATTTTTAGGCAAGGTCGTTATTAATCTCTCATCTGATTGCCAGCTGCCTAAGATATCAACAAATTTACTGTCCTCTATCATTAGTTCTCCGAACTGTTCGAGTAGTTTTTCAGTCGGGGGAAAGAAGCCGCTCCATTGCTGCATTTGGTTTAAAATGTTTTTGTTCCACCACCATTCTGGAGTTTCTCCTCGGATAAACTTGAGTATATCTTTGTTTTTTTGTTTTACTCCAAGATAGTTTAAAACAGCACTTAGTTCAGTAGATCCATATCTGGCAATCATACAAGGCTTGTCTTGCATAAAAGCATTGTAGATAATGTTTGCTATGGCGTTCGGATTCGTTTCACACTTAGGTTTCTCTTTTTGCTTACGGCCAAATACAGTAATATTGACTTTTCTAAGAGCCTTGAGTATAAAAATCGTTGTCTCATTCATACTGAAAATATTATAATGGATTGGAAAGAAAAAAAAATAAGTGAAAGAGTATTGAGTAGTATATTGATACGTTTAGCGCTGGCATGTGGCTACAGGTAGTTTGATTGAGACTTGAACAGATAGAGTCTGTTTAGTTAAATTTGGCTTTATAGATTTTCACGATTTGTTGGGGCATTGAGAAGTTGTGTGTCCGCTTTAACTTTTATTAGGTCTAGTTGGTGCCGAATTATCTTAGGAATTTTATTAAGCCTATATTTCACTCGGTTCTTAAATGGTTTTTGGGGAGCGTCTGAAACAAACCCTCGTATGCCATAGTCTATTTCTATCGAATGTCGGTCGAATAGTTCAACAATTGGGTCGTACCATCTCCCTTGAACAATACCAGTAAATATATAAGGTATGATTTCAAATTGGTCAATTTTCACAAATTCTCGGCTAACAGCGTAATAGTTTTTTTTCATTATGGCTGACCTAGCTGATCCAAATTCTTCAAATTCCCACGCATTTTCATAGTCGCGTAGTAAGGCTACTAACTCTGTTTTTCGCCAAAGGGCAGCTTGGCATGACACTCGATAGCGTTGATGAAGTTTTACTTTATTTAAGTTTTTGAATTCCGATTTTCCATCACTACTAACTGACTGATCGGTGAGATGGATGCATTTGATTTTTGTGTTTTCATGCATGAGGTTAACATAGTAGTCAACCAAGCTGTTTTTAACCTTATCTTTCAGAAAGTAATCTTCCTGCATATATAGGACGATGTCATCTTCTATTGACTCTAGAGCCCATTTTAAACATTGGCTCCATGTTGCTCTTTTTGTTTTGGGGATGTTGTTTTTATGACAACCTTTTACAGTGCGAATATTTAATCCTGTAAAGGAGTAGTTTTTGTACTCTGTGTTAAGATAAAGTTTTCCGTTACAATCTGGCCAATAGATAGACCATAACTTGAAGAAAGGATTCCAACAGTCTTCAAACTTATCGCATGTATTGATTAAAACTGTGTAACTCATTAGCGTTTTGATAATAATTTTTTGAACCTGATTAGTGCTTGCTGGCCGATCAAGACTTCAATAAATACCCTAATTTTCCGTGTAAGCTTATTTTCATGAATAAAGCCCCTTAATAGCGGTGGAGCGGATAATACTTTACACCAAGCAACTCCATCACCTTTATCACGGAGAGCCAAAATTGGATAACGGAAATAGTATTTTGTATTTTCTTGGCCATGTTCTAGGGCTGAAAAATTGTATTTTTTAGCAAGTAGGGAAAATAAACTCTGGTCATGGCGATGCTCAATAAATTCAGGAAAATTTGAAGACTTCGATGGCGAATCATCAATGAGGTTGAAATTGTTCCTTATGGCATTGAGCCATTCGAAAAGTATTTTCTCGGAAGTGTTTGTTTTTTTTACAATAAATGATCCTGCCCAAAATTGAGGGGTATTTGTAATATTGGGTTTGTTCCGGAAATTGAAATAATCAAAAGTGTCGCCTTTTGTCCATCTCTTTTCTGGGAATCCAAGCATTTTAAAAGCTAAGAAATCTGAAGTGTCATTATTTGCCAGATCAAAATATTGGCTTAATCGTTCTCTGCCTTCAGCATTTAAATGGCATCCAATGTCGGAGTATTGGATGATATCTCCGTATTCCATTTTGGAAAATGACTGAATTAGTATTTGGGGTTTCCAAGACCAATAGCCATATCCTCTTAGAGGTAATTGTTGGCTGAATTCATCAATGAATTCTTGGTCCAACAACGTTTCATTGTAGATATGAATTTGGTCATAAAACTTCATGTCTAAAGCTTGGCGCTTGAATCTTTCCACTGGGAAGGCCATTCGACCATCAGCGAACGCACAGAGGAGCTTTCTATACATACACTTTCTTTTTACAAGGATTGAAAAGTCGGAGCTTTGATGTAATAGATTTAAAAAGATGGATCGCCATTGTTTTTTCTTCTTTATCAAATCCGACCGTCCATAAGCATACTGCAAAAGTAACGGTAGAAGACATAAAGACACAGATTAATCTTGCTGTACTATTACGTATGAAAAATTCAGGTATATATGAAAACAGAAGCATCATGAATAACACGAATAGAGGTCGGTAGACTATTTTTCTAAGAAAAATAAGTACCGGAAAGTTGTAATTCTTCTTTGCAAAGACTAGTGTGACAATAGAAGTTGCTACTGTATGGATACCTAATACGATGTATGAGAAATACACTGGATAACCCGATGTAAATAGAATATAGATAGCTAGTAATGGAACAAAGTTTAGTATCGATGTAACAATTTTGTATTTCTTAATGTCGCCATGGGCAGAAAGAGAAGACGAAACAGGCAAAACAGAATATCCAATGATTGTATTTATCATCAATAAGCGGCAGAATAGAGTTGCAAATAATGGAACATCTTTTAACCACAGTTTTAAAATGAATGGCATCTCAATCCATATCGGTACAAATATAAAAAGCATCAGCAGTAATGAGATCTTACTTCCTAATATCGTAGCTCTAACCATTCCATCTCTATTCCCAGCTCCCTCATTTTTTGCAATAACAGGATTTATTGCTTTCATCATTGTGGTGGTAAGAGCGTTTAGTTGGCCTGTGATTTGATTAGCAATACCCTGAGCCGTATTCGCAATTACTCCAAAAAAGTTATTAATTATAATTCCTTGCCCATAGTTTAAAAGCATATTACTTGCAGCTCCGAGTAAATTCCAACTTGCGAATGAAGTCATCTCTTTCATCAACCCATTCTGCCAATAGGTTTTCGGATCGATGACGCATTCGCTATATTTCCGGTGGCAGTAGACACGCATTGCGGTAAGGACAATTAGCGGAATTCCAGCCATGAGCATACCATACAACACGAGTTTGTCGCCTGCATACTGTACTATGATTAGAGCCACTCCTAAGTTTAATAGCGATTGAATTACGCCAACTATTGAATAGTATAGCATGTTCTCGTGTGCGTTCAGAACAGCCTCGTAAGGCACACTTATGACAGTGAAAAGTGTGCTGATGATTAAGGAGGCGTATATAACTTTTGCTGCGTATATACGTTCGTTAGGGATGTTGAGCACACCGTTAAAGAAAACGTATCCTGCTGTAACCAAAATCGCCCCTATTATCAAGGCGATTAAAAAGTGTAACGCCATACTTACATTAAAGATTTGTTTTTGCTTTAGTATGTCTCCATTCCCTTCGTAAAAAGACATAAAGCGCTGTGTAGCGCTCGACATGGCGGCATGTAGGAAGCCTAGCATCGCAATAGCTCCTCCCACTACGTTGAAAATTCCAAAATCTGAGGCTCCAAGTGCGTTTAAGACTAAACGAGTTGTATACAGCGATATAAACATGGTGATCCCCATTTTGGCATAGAGAAAACCAGTGTTCTTGATGACACGATTAGCAACGCTCATAAATTAGAATGGTGGAATATCTTTATCGACCTCTGTTAATCGGAGGCGAAAACTTTAGAGAAATAATTTGTTGGGTCTTTACGGCTTCGCCGATTCGGTTACATGATGACCGAAGCTTTGATGGGGAATATTTCAGCTAGAAATGGTTTTAACCGCACGTTTGATATTTGTAAATATACGGTAATCGAACTGGAAAAGCGATAATTAAAATGAAAAATAACGCATTTTTTGCGAAAAAAGCGGTAACCGAGTGGTGAATTTATTTGGTATTTTACTGAAAAACAGATAAAAAGGTGCAATGTTATTTTTGTTGTTTAAATTCATCCATAAAGGAAGTTTTTACACAGCGGAACCCGATATATGACTTTGCTGAGTCTTGGTACTCGTAACTACGGGTACCATTGCGCAGGAAATAGCCAATATCTTTCCACGATCCGCCGCGGATCACTTTTCGTTTCATGATTGGTGAATCATCAGGGCGAGCGTTGTATTGGACATTGGGGTTAAAATCGCCCATAAATTCGTAGCTCGATTCGTGAAAGGCCGTACTGGTCCATTCGGCGACGTTGCCAGCCATATCAAAAAGGCGTTTGTTATTTGGCGAGTAGCTGCCAACAGGCATTGTGGTCGCTGACTGGTTACTATCCGCTACATAATTTCCCCTTCTGGGTTTAAAGTTCGCGACGAAACAACCCATTTGGTTCCGGATGTAGTAGCCCCCCCAAGGGTAAAGGGTTCTCTCTTCACCACCACGGGCTGCGTACTCCCATTCAACTTCTGTCGGTAGTCGGTAGTCGAAAACATCTACGCTATTCATTTGGCGTTGGTAATCGTTGTAAAGTTTGGTTCTCCAATTGCAGAATGCCTCGGCTTGTTTCCAGGTTACTCCAACAAGCGGATAGTCATCGAATCCAACGTGCCAAAAATATTTTTGAGTCATCGGGTCGTTATACGAGTATGTAAAATCGCGCACCCAGCATAAGGTGTCGGGGTAAACAGGCGTGGACTCTCGAAAAACAAATGACTTTCGGTTTTGAATTGGGCTGACGTTGCCGTCAATATCGGTTACTGTTCCCTCATAGGATTGAGTCTCGAAATTGTATTTATTCTGACTTTTTGCTGCCTGTTTGTAATCGACCCATTCGTAGTTGAAGATTAGTTTCCGGCTGTCGATTGCCCGTTCATAGAAAACTCTGTTGTCAGCATCAAGATATAGCACCTGCAGAGCTTCCTTAAAATCCGGATTATCCCATTCAATCGGATCTTCCCAGTTTAATCGAGGGTGTCGCAGCGGTTCACCATATTCGTTTTCAGTCCGCATGAATTCCGGAAATTGTTCGGCCAGCAGGTTGCGCGCAATTGAATCGCGAACCCAATAGACAAACTGGCGATACTCGTTATTGGTAATCTCAGTTTCATCCATCCAGAAAGCATCTACCGAAACGCGTTTGGCGGGAGTCGCTTCCTGTTGAATTTCATCGTCGGGACCAATGACTACTGATCCACGATCAATATACGACATACCAAACGGAGCAGGCTCGAAATACGGCTTAACCTGATCGGTGGATGCGTATTGAGCCAGTTCGTTTTTGTCGCAGGCACTAACTATTGCGAGAATGCAAAATATGGAAATGTAACGATGTACTTTCATGGTGTAACCTGCACATGCAGTTTGAAGACGGTGCTGTCAGGATGTTATTGTTTATTTTCGCACAAAAGCCTTCTGAGGAATTTTCTCATAAGGCTTTTGTTGATTGGGAATAGGATTAATATTCCCAAAGATCTTGTTCGTAGTTGAAGATTTCTTGCTCTACCTTTTTCGATTCAAGCATTGCTTCTCTTCCGGAAAGGTATTGGCTGATTGCCCGGTCGTTATATACGTTACTTTCCTTGACGACATAACTGTTGAAGCGGCGTTTGATAAATAGGTCGTCGAAAGACATTGTATGTGTCGTGCTGCGGGTGTTCAGAACAGCGCTTGAAGCCAACAACTCACGGGCTTCGGGATAGTAGATCCAAAACACCTGCCGACGTTGTACATTTTCGCGGTTGATATCCTCGTCACGATAATATTCCTGAATCGGGCAGATTCCAATAATTCGGACATTCATAGTTGAAGTCTGTTTGTCGAAGAACCACTCTTCTTTTACCATGATCTGCTTCACTTCTTCGCCACGAACTTCTCCGGCAATCACCCGATCCTCAAATTCTCCGGTTTCAAGATTTCGAACGCGGCGTGTGCGAGTTGTAGCCCCAAAAGCTTCTTTCACCTGCTCAAATGTGAGAGGTATTTTGAATTCATCATCTGTACGGGCATCATAGGCAGTCAGCAGACCGTCTTCAATCGCTTTTAGCATAAGATTGGTTAAGCTGTTCCGTCCGTTTGTTTCTACGGTAGGGAAGTAAAGAGTTTGGTTCATCTTCTCACGCAAATCAATGATGCGCCATATCTTTTTCGACCACATGACATCAGCTTCGCGAACATACGGAAACTGCATGGGTTTCTTTTTGCTGATATCGACCCGTTGAAATGCCCCGTCTACAATTTGTGCCTGCGAAGCTGTGCCAGAGAAGCATAACGCACAAATTATCAATCCGATTGCTACTGTTAGCTTTTTCATTTCTTTCAATTTATAATTTCATTTCCCGTACAACGGGGGAACTTCAATGGCTTTAGCCCGTGAAGTTTTTCATTTTTTTAATTTGTTGTACCCTGCCGCATCAGCTATGATAGCCGCTTTCGGCAGGGATATTTTCTTATCGAATTTTAAAACTAATCGGTGATAATGCCCGATCTGTTTTGTCGTCACCATGAGCCATAATATTATCGAAATAGATAATACTTCCGGCTTGAAGGTTTGCGAATTGTTTCTTCATTTCTGCAGAGAACATATTTGATTTTGACGACCAGGTATTGTTAAAACCACCGGCTCCGGTTACGGTAACGTCGAATTGGGTAACTTTAAATTTCAAGTCGAAATCGAAGTCGACCAATGCAGCAAAGATACCTTGTTCGGCCATTAAGTCTTCTTTCCGCAGTACTCCTCCGTTTTTCTCAGCAATTTGCGCAACGGGGTCGGGGACTCGTTTCACTCGGAACGTCATTGTGCCCATTCTGCGGGTTTTACCATCAAGAACTGCATCAACGATAACCTGTGTGTTTTTTCCGTTGATATCTTCCTTGGCCGGAAATACATACCTGCCATCGGCTCGTTGTTCAACGGTACCGTTGGTCATGGTCACTTTTAAGTTTTCGGCAGGAACTCCCGGTACGGATACGCTGATCGGATTTGGGATGTTTAAGTAGAAAACGTTCATTTTAGTTGGTGAAATTGTCACGCTTGGCTTGCCAACCTGGTATTCTTGTTCGAAGGGATATTTATTTACACCACCATCGGGATTGATGAAATTAATAACACCTTTCCAGGTATAAGTGCCTTCTTTTGTAGCCGGCACTTCGTAAATCCCTTTACCGCCTTCCAAACGCAGTGTTTGTGACCCAACAATCACTTCAGGTTGTTGAGTTGTATCTTCGGCAGCCAGAAATACCTGCGCCCGATAGACATCACCTTCTAATACATAGGACGATTTTGAGATAACAACAGGCGATAATCTGTTGAATTTAAATGAGCTGGCATCGATCTGACTGTACAGGTAATTCAGCAGGTTAGCTTCGGTATTTTTAATGTCAATTTGAATTTTGCTGAGTAGCGTGATGACCGCAATCATTGGTTTGTGCTCGAAGTTTTGCTCTTCCCAGCTTTTGTTTTCACCACCTTCTCCCATGTTACGTTTAGGGTCGGGGGTCGCCAGTTCCTGATTAATTGATTCGCGGATTGGAGCATCTTCGCCAACCAACTCTATCAGCTCGTTTCGTAAGTTTGCCATTGCACTGCGCAATTCTTCCCCTCTTTTTAAGCGAATCATCAGTTCTGAGGGCACATTCAACTCATCGTCTTTTTTAATGAGAAGAGAGTCTCCCTGGTAGTTTTGCATGTACGATCTGGTCGGATCGTATTCGTAGCCGTTCATATCGCTGATTTTTGAGCCGCCACCCCGAAGTACCAAGTCTTCTTTGATATCAAAGATCAGCTTTTGAACAGAATCTGTTTTACTTCTGACTTCGTCGGCAAGTTGCAACCAGGGGCCAACTTTGTCCTGATTCATTTGGTAGGCAGCCTCAAATGCACTGTATTGCTGGTTACTCTTTTTTTGGAGCGTACCGTAGGTTTGAACAAGGCTCGAGTCAACAACACGGAAAGCATCAAGAACTTCGGCGGCGACATTCATAGCCATCATCGCCAGCAGAACCAGATACATCATGTTGATCATTTTTTGCCTCGCCGTTTCCGGGCAATTCTTTGTTCCCATATCCTGGCGTTTTATTTTTTATAATTCATGGCACCAAGCATATTGCCATAAATTGAATTTAGTGCTTCAAGATGTTTGTTGAGTTCTGCAGCATTTGATTGATATTTCTTCACTTCTTCAACCGAATTTTGAATCGCCTGATTCATTTGATTCATTTCAGCAAAGAATTTCTGCGAAGCCGCCAGTTGCTCATTTGTTCCTTTAAGTTGTGATGCGTATGACGAGTTCAATGCTTCCAGATTGGCATTCAATTTGGTCAGTTTATCAGCGTAAGAGCTCGATTTTTCGTCCAGATCACCAAAGCCTTTTTCGATCGTATTAGCCACCTTGTCATAAGAGCTTACTAGTTTTTTCCCTGAAGTCGACAGAACACTGGTAAATTCCTCGCTTGAGCTTGCGAGTTTACTTAACATCTCGTCGCCCTTAGTGCTTAGCCTTTGCGCTGTGTTTGTGTACGATTCAACCAGAACGTTGACCGACTGGCTGATATTATTATTGGCTTTTCCGTTGATCTCGGCAAATGTATTCATAGACTCAGATGCCGAGTTTAGGTTTTTAACATAGATGTCGGTCGCGAGAGTTGCCGAACTGATGTCGCTGATAGACGATGCTGTGTTGCTTAAATCAGTCAACCCTTTGGATACCTTCGACAGCAGTTCAGGAGAAATATCGGCTTGTGAAAATAATTTGCCGAATTGATCTTCCCGAGTTGTCGTATCATCCTCATCAGCCACATAATCTTCCCGCAATTCAGGATAGACCTTCGACCATTCCGGTAGTTCCATGGGGGGTTCGAACGCGGAAATAAAAAAGATGAAAGCTTCGGTACAAAGACCTAAAACCAAAAGAGGACCTGAGAATGCCCAGTGCTGAAGTTTGAAAAGCGCACCTAACAATACCACAGCAGCACCGATATTATAAACATATCCCGTAAAGGCTTTCCAGCGTTTACTATGTAACATTTCACCAAAACTCATATTGATCACAATTAAGGGTTAAAACTCGTTTCCAAAGGATGAACGGACACAGCGGAATCCGATAAATGACTTAACAGAATCCTGGTATTCGTAACTACGTGTTGATGTCTGCACAAAGGATGCAATGTCTTTCCACGATCCACCGCGAACCACTTTTCGTTTCATTGTCGGTGGGTCATCTGGTTTGGCATTATATTCAAAATTTGGATTGAAATCGTGGACATACATGTAAGCAGATTCGTCGAAAGCAGTAATTGTCCATTCAGCCACGTTACCAGCCATGTCGTAAAGGCCGAATTTATTGGCATCGTAATTACCGACTTTCATGGTGGCCATACCTCCGTCTTCGATATAGTTCCCTCGAAGAGGCTTGAAGTTGGCCAGGAATTTCCCTTGTTCATTGCGGGTATAATAACCACCCCATGGGTACATGGAGACTTGTTTGCCGCCTCGGGCTGCGTATTCCCATTCTACTTCCGTCGGTAGACGATAGTCCTGCAATGGTTGTTCATTTTTACTCAAAAGGTATTCATTGTGCAGTCGGGTTCTCCAATGGCAGAAAGCTTTGGCTTGTGTCCAGGTTACACCTACAACCGGGTATTCATCGAATCCGGGATGCCAGAAGTAGCGGGTTGCCCAAGGTTCGTTGTAGGAGTAGGTGAAGTCGCGGATCCAACAAAGAGTGTCCGGGTATACATTCACCAAATCGCTAAAAACGAAGGAAGACCTGTTCTCGATTTGTTTCGAAGTTCCGGTCTTATCGTACACAACGCCATGATAACTTTGCGTTTCATAGTCGTACATGTTGGAGCGTTTGGCGGCTTGCTGATAATCAATCCAGTAGTAGGTGTAGAATAGCTTCCTCGAGTCAATCTCCTTCTTGTTGAAGATTCGGTCGTTTTCAGGATAATACAATGGTTCAAGGGTTTCCATGTAATCCGGATTGTCCCATTCCAAACGTTCATCCCAATTTATGCGAGGCGGATCAAGTGGATTACCGTCCCGGTCTTCCGTGATTAGGAACTCAGGGAATTGTTCTCCCAACATCGTTCGGGCGATAGAGTCGCGTACGAAGTTGATGAACTGGCGATATTCGTTGTTTGTGATTTCTGTATCATCCATCCAGAATGCATCTACAGAAACGGTTTTTGTTGGTGTTTGAGACCAACTTGCATCCTGATCGCTGGGACCTACATTCAGGCTACCACGGTGAATAAATGTCATTCCGTAGGGAGCTGGCTCGAACCATTTTCCTCGCCCGGTTACACCGGTAAGTTCGCCATTGCTTCCCGACTTACTACAGCTAATCATCGACAGGAGCAGAAAGGTCATGATGCACAGAGAGCGTATTTTTTTCATAACGATGATATATGTTGCTTACTTTTAGAATTCTTATAAATAACGAACACTTTTATATTTCTTATTTCTGTTCTTTTGGACTGCAAATGAATAGCTTAAATACAATTCATGCGATCCTGAGCTATATGCTCCAAGAGCAGATGTTGTTAAATCGTATGCATAACCGGCCTTCAATCCGTTTTGTAATTCAACATTGAAGGAGAATAGCAATCCATCTCCAATTCGGTAACCAATTCCGGCTGTAAATCGCTCATTATAGGTTACATCTGCGTTTAGGTCAAGTTGCGATCCTGCCAGATCAGTCTTGTACAAGACAGATGGTTGCAAAGAAAATAACGGATTAGGCGTCTGAATAGTATATCCACCGGTAAAATAATAATGGCGGGTATAAAATGTATAAGCGTCATCCGAGAACGTAATCTTAGCCTGGTTTATGTGAGTCACCGATATTCCTGCAAAATAATTAGTCGATTTCAGAAATAAACCAAAACCAATATCAATAGCTACTTGGCTGACACTGCCTGAGGGGAGAAGTCCATCATTGAGGTTGTGGTAACTGCTTCCACTTGGAACGTACCAGTCACCATCGATTGCTTTATTGAATATACCTAATGATGTCCCAATTCCTAAATCTCCAAAATTAGTTTGACCCTGATACGCGTAATTGAGGTTTACCAATGTATTGTTCTCAAAACCAAGTTCATCCCTAATTATATTCAGGCCAATGCCACTCTTAACTCCCAGTATCTCAGTTGATGATTCTACACTGAATACCATTGTTTTCGGAGCGCCTTCAATGCCACTCCACTGGTATCGGTTCAGAATCAAGCCTGAAATGGCACGGCTGGTTCCTGCAAATCCCGGATTGTAAATTAATCTAGCTTGCTTATAGAAGCTGAATTGCGGATCCTGCTGTGCTTTTGCGGCTAAGTTAGATATTATTAACAAAAATAAAAAGCAAATTTTATTTTTCATAAACGGGCTAATATTGCCTTTCTATAGTACATAAATAAGCAACCGTAAAGTACAATTAGCCTATTTTCAGCACATTTTATTGTGTTATGCACTTTCTTGAACGCACTAATTGTTTAGTTTATTTTGCTAGTTGATTTAATTTTCGAATGTTTCTCCACCATCGGTCCGGAATTTCGTACCGCGCTGCCAGATCGTAATCTTCTTGAGAACACGGGAAAACATGATCGCTATCGTCGTTTTGATTGTAGACTTTCATCCACCATCGGCCGGTTTTTCGGCTTTGGTAGAAGGTTAGCGGTAGATCGATGTCGTCCATCTCGATGATGAATTCACTAAATTCGTGCGGTTTGTTTTCCGGATCTTCAACAACTTTAAAATAAAAGCCTTCCAGGAAATGCCACACGATTTGGGCCATTAGTTTTGAGCTTAGTTGGTTTCTGTCAAGAGCCGGAACCAGATTGAAAAAGCCAGCCACTTTCATTTGGTCGGCCATTCCGGCATAATGAGCAATCTGGCATGCTTCCTCGGCATACAAGCCATTAGGTGAGCCAAAGTATTGTCCCGGAGCTTCAATTTCACGTACAGCGTTTAAATCGAAGCTGCAAATATCGGCAGCTCGCATATAGGGTTCAATTTCGGCCATGTTGTAGCGTATTTCGCCAAGTCGCTTTATGCTGGAAGTGAGGTCGGTGAGTTGGCTCAGCTCCAGTGCATCGGTGAAATAGTTTTGGTGACCAAGGGCTACGTGAGAAAAAAGATTCGGTCGTTTCTCAAAAATATAACTCAGGTAATTTTCAGAGTCAATGGTTTTACTGCCTTTTTGAAAATCAAGTTTTGGATCGATTGTAATCAGATTGAAGTATTGATCTTCGAATGCTTTGCTTATTCCGAAGGTGAGGTCTTGCGAACCACCAAGTATGACCACTGTTATTCCGGATTCTAAAAAATACTGGCAAACATCCTTGAGGGCAAAATAGGTATCGTTTACATTTTTACCAACCTTTAAATTCCCGAGGTCGAGAATTTTGTGCCGGGATGCGATGCGGTTTAGGCCATAGAGTTGTTCCCTGATTTTGTCGGGCGATGCCGCGCTCCCGCGACTGATCGCATTGCGGTCTTCTTCAACTCCGATTAGCACGATTTTAGCCTTTTGAACCGGAAGCTTCTCTTGATTTTTTTCCAGCAGCGTTTTAAGCGCATACTTTTTCTGCGCCCATTTTGGAAGGGCGAATCCGGTGAAATCGACCGGGTCAAGGTATAGTTCGAGGTTCATTGGTGTTTATTTTCTGTGCTTGAAATGAACAGGTCCGGTAAAATAACGGGCTTCGCGGTAGTTTGCGAATCGGGTTAAATTCCCGGATCAAATTTGTTGTATATCAGCGGATGAAATTAGTCTTTTCAATAAAAAAGGCAAACAAGATAATTGTTTGCCTTCGAATTATTTTTTCCGACCTTTTCTTGGTGCGGGGCCTGCCTCTATAATTTTCATGCAATCTTCCAAGCTTAGCTGGGTTGCATCGGTTCCTTTCGCAATTTTGTAATTTTTCTTTTTATAAGAAATGTAGGGACCCCACCGGCCATTTAAGATGCGAAGTTCCGGTTCTTCATCGAAGGTTTTAACCAACGCGTTTTTATCTTTCTCACGTTTAGCTTCAATTAATTCAATTGCACGCGGAAGTTCGATCGTGTAGGGATCATCGACATTCTTCTCGAGCGATACAAATTTGCTGTCGTGCCGAACATAGGGGCCGAATCGCCCAATTGCCACGACAACTTTTTTGTCCTCGTATTCACCCAGATCGCGGGGAAGTTTGAATAAATCCAATGCTTCTTCCAGCGTGATGGTTTCCAGGATCTGTCCCGAGCGTAAACTTGCGAATTGTGGTTTTTCGCCTTCTTCGGTTGCTTCACCAAGTTGGGCTAATGGTCCGTAACGGCCAATTTTAACCGACACGGGGAGGTTTGTCTTCGGATCAATCCCTAACTGGCGTTCACCGTTTGTGCGCTCCGAAACTTCCAGCGCGTTTTCAATATGTTGATGGAATGGTTTGTAAAATTCGTCGATAACTTCATTCCAAACGCGTTTTCCATCGGCGATTTCATCGAATTCGACTTCAACACTGGCGGTGAAGCTAAGATCCATCACCTGTTCGAAATATTTCATCAGAAAGTCGGTTACAACCATGCCGATATCGGTTGGGAACAACTTTGATTTCTCGGCTCCTGTAGTCTCTGTTTTCTCTTTTTCCGTCAGTTTGCCTTTGTTCAGGCTTAATTGCGTGAACTGGCGTTCAACACCCGGACGATCTTCTTTAACTACATAGCCACGATTTTGGATGGTGGTAATTGTAGGGGCGTAAGTTGAAGGACGTCCGATACCTTGCTCTTCCAGTTTCTTTACCAAACTGGCTTCGGTGTATCTGGGCGGTTTTTGACTAAAGCGCTCCGTTGCTTCAATTAGATCGGTTCGAAGAATTTGTTTCACCTTAACCGGAGGAAGTAAACTTTTAGCATCACTGCTGTCATCTTCATTATCGGTCGATTCGAGGTAAACACGAAGAAATCCGTCAAATTTGATGACTTCTCCGGTAGCCTGAAATAGCTCGCTGGTGTTGGAAATTTGAATTGAAATGGTTGTGCGCTCCAGTTCGGCATCGGCCATTTGTGAAGCGATTGTTCTTTTCCAGATCAATTCGTACAGCCGTTTTTCCTGGTTGGTACCCGAAACTTCTTCTTGATCCATATAGGTTGGACGAATCGCTTCGTGGGCCTCCTGCGCTCCTTTCGACTTAGTGGTATATTGGCGGAATTTGTGATATTTCTCGCCGTGCGAATTCAGAATTTTGCTCTTTGATGTTTGGATCGCCAGGTCAGACAGGTTTACCGAGTCGGTACGCATATAGGTAATCTTTCCCGATTCGTAGAGGCGTTGGGCAACCGACATGGTTTGCGAAACCGAAAATCCCAGTTTGCGGCTGGCCTCCTGCTGCAGGGTCGAGGTTGTAAACGGTGCTGCCGGTGTTCGCTTCGATGGTTTTTTCTGAATATCGCCAATGCTGAATTCGGCCGACTGGCATTTTTCTAAAAACTTCCGAGCCTCCTCTTTTGTCTCGAAGCGCTTATTCAGTTCGGCTTTCAGTTCTGTTATATTGCCATTTTCATCAGGCACCAGGAATGCAGCAGTAACACGGAAGGCTGAGCTGCTTTCGAAATTGATGATTTCGCGTTCGCGTTCAACAATTAAACGCACCGCAACTGACTGTACCCGACCGGCAGAAAGTGATGGTTTTACTTTTTTCCAGAGAACCGGTGAAACTTCAAAGCCTACCAATCGATCAAGTACCCGGCGAGCCTGTTGCGCATTAACCAGATTTAGATCAATCGGTCTGGGGTTTTGCACGGCTTTAAGAATGGCTTCCTTTGTAATCTCGTGGAAGACAATTCGTTTCGTTTTCTCTGGTTTCAGTTTTAGTACTTCCTGAAGGTGCCAGGCAATGGCTTCTCCCTCACGGTCCTCATCGGATGCGATCCATACCAGTTTCGCTTCTTTGGCTAATTTCTTTAACTCGGTTACAATCTTTTTCTTGTCGGGCGAAACAACGTATCTAGGGATGTAATTGTTTTCGAGGTCAACCCCGCAATCCTTCTTTTCGAGGTCGCGAATATGTCCCATGCTTGACGTAACCAAAAAATCTTTTCCAAGAAATTTTTCGATTGTTTTAGCTTTTGCGGGAGACTCAACGATGACCAAATTATCTTGCATAATATCCTCCAGACTATAAAAATTTCTGCAAATAAAAGAAAATGTCGGGCGAACATCAAATTTTAGCAGAATAAAATTTGGAGCTATATATCTTTGAAAATGATTATTTTATTGGTTCAGATGCCTTTTATAGACTGCTTGAACGGGATGGAATACGTCGGTGCTATTGGTTTGATGAACTGACTGTTGAACCCCATCTGTATGGCTTCAGCCGATGGTCTTCAATGGATGGTTTGAATGCTGTTTAAAGTGATCAAAACATGGCTTAAAGAAAGGTTGAAATAATAGTTTTAATCCTTTCGTTATATTTGTCGCGTAACATTCAAATTACCTTTGATGAAAAACAATAAGTCGGGATTTAGAAAATACGTTGTTGGATTCTGGATGATATTTGCAATTGGCGTTTTGTCCGTTTTATCCATGTTCTACCTTATTGCACAAGGAAAGCTGGGGGAAATGCCCTCGTTCAAAGATCTTGAAAACCCACAGAGCTTATTGGCTTCGGAAGTGATATCTCGCGACAATGTGACTATTGGACGCTATTTCCGCGAAAACCGGACGTTTGTCACCTATGAGCAACTGCCTGAAAACCTTGTAAACGCGTTGCTGGCAACTGAAGATGTTCGGTTCTATAAGCACTCGGGCATCGACCTCAGGGGATTGGGACGCGTGGTGAAAGGAATTATGACCGGAGATAGCAGCAGTGGGGGTGGAAGTACTCTGAGCCAGCAGTTGGCAAAAATGCTGTTCCCGCGGTTGGATATGGAGAGCAAACTCGATCTGGTGATGCGAAAATTTAAGGAATGGGTGATTGCGGTTAAACTTGAGAAAAGTTATACCAAGGAAGAAATCATTACCATGTATTTAAATAAGTACGATTTCGTGAATCTGGCGGTGGGGATTAAATCGGCTGCCCGGATTTATTTCAATACCGAGCCTGATTCGTTGACAACAGAGCAGTCGGCCATGTTGGTCGGAATGGCTAAGAACGCCGCTTTGTTTAACCCGGTACGTCGTCCCGAATTGACAAAAAATCGTCGAAATGTGGTGTTGGCTCAGATGCAGCGATATGGTTATCTCTCGAAGGCCGAGCGGGATTCGCTATCGGCTTTGCCGATGGATTTGGAATTTACCCGAGAAGACTTTAAAGAAGGATTAGCTCCTTACTTTCGCGAATATTTGCGCATTACGATGGGAGCCGGTAAGCCGGATCGATCGCGATATGCCTCGTGGCAGACTGTAAAATATAAAGAAGATTCGGTCGCATGGGAAAACAATCCCCTGTATGGCTGGTGCAAAAAGAATTTTAAACCCGATGGTACGAATTACGATTTGTATGAGGACGGACTGAAAATTTATACCACGATCGATTCGCGGATGCAGTCTTATGCTGAAAAGGCTGTTGAAGACCATCTGAAACTGGATTTGCAACCGGCATTTAACCGGCATTTAAAACGGTTGAGAAATCCACCGTTTTCGAATGATATGAGCAAAGACGATGTTCAAAAGCTGATGAACTTATCGATGCATCAAAGTGAGCGGTACCGTGTTTTGCGTTTGCAAGGGAAAAATGCCAATCAGATTAAAGCGAATTTCAACGAGAAAATTGAGATGACCGTTTTTACCTGGAAGGGTGATCGCGATACAATTATGAGTCCGATGGATTCAATCAAACATTATCTGAGTTATTTACGCACATCGTTTATGGCGATGGATATCGAGTCGGGGCAGGTACGTGCCTACGTTGGTGGTCCCAATTACCGCCATTTTATGTATGATATGGTTTTGGGTGGAAAACGTCAGGTGGGATCAACAGTAAAGCCTTTCTTGTACACACTGGCCATGCAAAACGGATTGTCGCCATGCACCAAGGTGCCCAATGTAAAGCAGCAGTTTATTTTGGATGATGGTAGAGTTTGGGAGGCAAAAAACTCCGGGAAGTCGGATTACGATGGCCAGATGGTTACTCTAAAATGGGGATTAGCTAATTCGGTGAATCAGATTTCGGCATGGGTAATGAAGCAGTTTAATCCACAGTCGGTAGCCGATGTTATGCATCGAATGGGGGTTTACAGTTACATCGACCCTGTTCCGTCTATGTTTCTCGGAACTTCGGATATTAGCCTTTACGAAATGGTGGGAGCTTACGGTACCTTTGCGAATAAGGGGGTTTTCACTCAGCCTATTTTTGTTACCAGAATTGAAGATAAATACGGAAATACGATTGCAACTTTCCGTCCTGAACGACATGATGCGATTGATGAGCAAACAGCCTATCTGATGATAAACCTTCTACGGGGTGTTGTTGATCATGGAACCGGGACAAGATTGCGCTGGCATACGGTGTACGGTAAAATAGAAGGACCAATTGCCGGAAAAACAGGAACAACACAAAATCATTCTGACGGTTGGTTTATGGGTGTTACTCCACAACTTGTGGCAGGAGCCTGGACCGGAGGAGATTTGAGAAGTATACGTTTTGACGATATCTCTAATGGGCAGGGCGCTAACATGGCCCTACCGGTTTGGGGACGCTTTATGAAGATGGTTTATGCCGATCCGAGTCTAGAATATAAACCCGATCAGGAGTTTGAAAAACCGATGAATTTTATCATGGATTTGGATTGTGATGACGTGAACGGTGTAAGTACCAAACCGGCTGAATTTGATGACTTCTTTTAATTAAGTTGGTATGAAAATGAAAAAGCCCTGCTGTTCCAACTGAACGGCAGGGCTTTTTTTTTGAGTGCGCAGGTTCTGTTAGTCGTTCAGATACCGGCGGGTAATGTCGCTGTAATTTTCGATCCGTCTATCGCGAAGGAATGGCCAAATTCGGCGAACATCTTCTGATCTCGAAAGATCAGCTTTCACCAAAAGGTTTTCCTCTTTGGTGTGGCTTGTAACAGCTAAAACTTCGCCTTGCGGACCGGCTACAAAACTATTTCCCCAAAACCGGATTCCGGCAGAACTTCCCGAAGGATCGGCTTCGTGCCCAACCCGGTTTACGCTGATGACCGGAATACCATTGGCTACGGCATGCGAACGTTGAATGGTGATCCAGGCATTTTGCTGGCGGGTTTGTTCTTCTGCTGTGTCGCGGGGATCCCAGCCGATTGCCGTCGGGTAAATCAGCATTTCGGCTCCCGCCATAGCCATTAGTCGGGCGGCTTCCGGATACCATTGATCCCAGCAAACCAATACGCCCAGCTTGCCAACCGAAGTTTGAATCGGGCGGAAGCCCAAATCACCGGGAGTGAAATAAAATTTTTCGTAGAAGCCCGGATCATCCGGAATGTGCATCTTTCGGTATTTCCCGGCCACCGAACCGTCTTTCTCAAACACTACTGCCGTGTTGTGATATAAGCCCGGAGCCCGTTTTTCAAATAATGATGTTACCAGTACAATGGCATGTTTTTTAGCCAATTGGCTGTAGTAGTCGGTCGAAGGTCCGGGAATTGGTTCTGCCAGGTCAAACAGATCAACATCCTCGGTCTGACAGAAGTATAAACTATTGTGTAGCTCTTGCAGCACCACTAATTGTGCTCCCTTCGAAGCACAATCGGCAATGTTTTGAGCCAATTTGGTTTTGTTTGCCTCCAGGTTGGCTGTGTTGCTTTGTTGGATTAGTCCAACAACGATTTCTTTTTTCGCCATAATCAAATTAAATAAAATTAGAGAATTCCCTCGGGAAACTGCATACTGATACAATGAATTGATCCGTGTTGTTTTATCAACGGAACACTATTTACCGGAATGATCTCGCGATCGGGAAACAGGCTTTGTATGATGTTCACGGCTTCATCGTCTTGTTTCACCCCATAAACCGGAAACAAAACAGCACCGTTTATGATCAGAAAGTTTGCATATGTGGCAGGCAGTCGTTCTCCATCCTCGTCGTAAATGGCGTCGGGGAAGGGCAGGGGAACTAGTTTGAACGGTTTTCCGTTCTGGTCGGTCAACTCACGAAGTTGCTGTTCCATTTTTTGTAAGGCTTCAAAATGAAGGTCCGATTGATCATCGCATTTCACATAGGCAATGGTATCCGGACTGCAAAACCGAGCCAGGGTATCAATATGGCTGTCCGTGTCGTCGCCAGCCAAAAAGCCATGATCGAGCCAGAGAACCTTTTCGGCATGGAAACTGCTTTTTAAGAAGAATTCAACCTCTGATTTGCTCAGGTGTTCGTTCCGGTTTTTCGATAGCAAGCACTCGCTGGTGGTCAGTAAACAGCCCTCGTTGTTGCTTTCTATAGCACCTCCTTCAAACGTAAAATACGAATAGTCGGCCATTGGTATTCCGGGGTGGAAAGCTGCTTGCCGGTATAAATTCCCGTTGATTTGATTGTCGTGACAGGCCGCAAACTTCATTCCCCAACCATTAAACCGAAAGTTTAGCAGGACGGGTTCCGATTTTTCGATGATGGTCAGCGCAGCATGGTCGCGAGCCCAGGTGTCGTTTACAGGCATCTCGTAAATTAGTAGCCCTTCGTGTTTTTCCTTGAGGAAATCGGGCAAATCACTTTTATTACGACATACAATCAGTAGTTTTTCCCGCTCGAGAATCGCCCGGGCTATTTGTTCGTAAACCGGAACCACTTCGTCCAGTATCCCGCACCAATCAGTTTGCGCGTCGGGCCAGGCTAATTGCACCCCACTTTGAGGTACCCACTCTGCCGGTAGAAAATTTCCTTCCAATTTCATGTGCCAAAAATATGCAAAAAGAAATTAGCAACTATTTCAGAGATGAAAAACAATTGCTTCAATTCTTTCGATTGCAAGCAATGTGAAATTTTCGTCCGGAATGAATTCATCGTGTAAAATAAATTTTGATTTCAGTCGGTGGTGTTTTAATTTTAATCGAAATAGAAGAATTAATCCTGTTAAAGTCTTAATTAAATTCAAAATAATATGAAAACATTGAAAAAGGGAATTGCTTTACTACTTGTTGCCGTGCTCTTGTCGGGTTGTTACGGCAGTTTCAAGTTAACCAGAGCGTTGTATGAATGGAACGGAACCGTTGGGGATAAGTTTGTGAATGAGTTGGTTTTTCTGGCATTTGTAATTGTGCCTGTATATGGAGTTGCCAGCTTTGTTGACGCGGTCGTTTTAAACTCGATTGAGTTTTGGGGCGGCACCAACCCAATGGGGATGAACGATGGCGAAAAAGACCAGAAGTTGGTAGAGATTGACGGGAAAACTTATCGGTTGACTGCGGAGAAAAATAAGATGACCATTGAGGATTTAAAGGACTCAAAACAGAAAACAGAAATGATTTTCAATGATGAGGACAATAGCTGGTATTTGGTGAAAGGCAAGAAACTGCAAAAACTGGTCAATGTTGAAATTGAGGATGGTCAGGTTGTTTCGTATCACCTGTTTTATCCCGATGGAAGTGTGCAGGAAATTCAGCCAGGATTTGATCCGGTTGCTATGCAGCAAGAAGTTCAAGGATTGAACGTTTTAGCTTTTCAACCCTAATACAGGGGTGCTATTTAAATAAAACAAGGAGACTGTCCTCAATTGAAGACAGTCTCCTTTTTGTTTGTTAACCAATTAGGCCGAAGTAGTGCATAGCGGCTTTTAGGAGCATTAATCCGCCAATCACGATAGTCGTTCCTGCCAGCAACCAAATAAAATCCTTGTTGCTTTTTTTCGGTGCATTATTTTGAGCTGTTGTTTCCATTTTAATTTCGTTTTTATTGTAATAATTGAATATCTACGCTAGTCCGGAGCGTTGCATTACCGCTCGTTTCGTAAAACGAGAAGTCGGACCTAAACGAAAAAGGGAACAACTAACGAAGCAGGGCATGTCCTCTGATAAACAGGGGGACAGGTGCCTCGTGGTCATGCAGATAATAAGTTAGACGAATGTTTTTCCGGAGCAGGTAGTTTTTGGGTGGAACCTGACCGCGAAATAAGTTTTGAGGTTGAAATCGGCTGTAGTCGGAAAACGATTGTAAATTGCTGCTTTCGTTTATTCGAATGAACAACGGAGCATGGTCGGTTGCTTTTTGCCAAGTGCATTGTTCTACATGGCTGCCGGTGTTCGCAACATGTGGTTTGGTATGCTGGATGCGTTCCGCAAATACGGAATGGCCCAAAAGCTGAAGCAACAGTAGGAATCCGACAATCCGAACAATCATTTTTTACAAGCAATATAGTTGGGACGAATATAGCGTGAATTTGAATGAAAGCTTCCGATGCCGATAAATTTATTTTCCGGGTTAATGCCTGTTTTAAAGGAACGTAAAGTGCAACTTCAGCAAGTTGTTTTGCCAAGTCGGGACAATGTCTTTTTTCTTATAATGACTGGGGATCGGCAAAGAAAAAGGCCCCGAAACTATCGGAGCCTTTTATATTATGCTGCTGATTGTGAAAAAACTTCATTGAGTAAATCCGGGTACATTTCACCGAAATTCTCATAACACCATTTAATTAATTCATTTAGTTCCTTGGAGTCCTCAACCCAGTTTACACATTTCGAAAGCTCTTTTCGAAACAGGTCTCTGCTGAAACTAACCTTGGGTAGGATCACTTTTGCATACTCATTCATGGTCTGAACATTTTAATTTTCTAGTATAAATTTAACAGGTTGAAGACTTTTTTCCTATACAAAGAGTGAGGTTCTAACAATGTTTAACACGAATAGAAGTGTCTGGTGCGTTTTAATCCACTGTAAAACAATACTCTTTAGGGGCCGATTATTACTTCTTGTTATTAAACATGAAACTTTTTAATTCAGACCAAAGTAACGGCAGCTAAATTAAACACCCTTTACAAGTTGATTAACAAAAGTTGAAATTTTATTATCTAAACTTCCTTCATTCGCTAATGCTTTCACAAACGCACTTCCAATTATTGCTCCCTGGGCGTAATGGCAGGCATTTTCGAAGGTTTCCCGGTTCGATATCCCAAAGCCGATTAGTCGGGGATTGGTTAATTGCGCTTTGTTAATTCGTTCAAAATATTCTTTTTGGAAATCGGAAACATTGCTCTTTGCTCCGGTTGTAGATGAACTTGAAACCATGTAAATAAACCCATGAGAAGCCTCGTCAATTTGTTTTAACCGCTTATCAGAGGTTTGTGGGGTGATGAGCAGGATGTTGTGCAAATTGTAGCGCGTGAATACCTCCCGATAGTTTTCCTGATATTCGTTCATGGGAAGGTCGGGAAGAATAAGGCCATCAATTCCGACTTCGGCGCACTTCTGGCAAAATGGTTCCAAGCCGAATTGCAAAACCGGGTTGAGGTAGCCCATCAAAATAAGCGGGATTTGCACTTTTTTGCGGATATCCCGTAACTGCTCAAAAAGCTTCTCGATGGTCATTCCGTTCTTCAATGCCACCAGACTGCTGTTCTGGATCACCGGGCCATCGGCAACCGGGTCTGAGAACGGCATCCCGATTTCAATCAAATCGACTCCGTTTGCTACCAACTTTTCAATAATTGAAACAGTGTCGTTAAGTTGTGGATATCCGGCTGTAAAATAAACGGAAAGGATGTTTTCCTTTTTATCGTGAAAGAGTTGATTAATTCTGTTTTTCATGATGATGATTTTTGTGAGTGAACGATTGAGCAGTTGAACTTTAGTCACCTGCTCAATAAATCCTGCTCAATAGCCAAAATGATTTAAATACGTTTCCATGTCTTTATCGCCACGGCCCGAAAGGTTTACTACATTGATGTCTTCCGGTTTCAAATTTATTTTTTTCAATGCAGCCAGCGCGTGAGCTGATTCCAATGCCGGAATAATTCCTTCCAGCTTAGTGAGTTCCAGCGCGGCATCTAGCACCTCTGTATCTGTTGCCCATAGGTATTTAGCTCGTTTGGTAGCAAACAGGTTGGCATGCATGGGGCCAATTCCGGGGTAGTCCAATCCGGCAGAAATGGAGTACGGTTCAACAATTTGTCCGTCTTTTGTTTGCATCACATACGAACGGGAACTGTGCAGAACACCTGGTTTACCCAAGGTTAGCGTAGCGGCAGTTTCGTCGGTATCAACACCTTTCCCGGCAGCTTCAACGCCAATCAACTCAACACTTTCGTTATCGAGGAAGTGGTAAAAAGCTCCGGCGGCATTACTACCACCCCCAACGCAAGCTAAAACTCGGTCTGGTAGTTCGCGGCCAAGTTGCTCGTCGAGCTGCCATTTAATTTCTTCGCTAATCACCGACTGGAAACGGGCCACCATGTCCGGGTAGGGATGAGGCCCAACAACAGAACCGATAATGTAATGGGTGTCAACCGGGTTGTTGATCCAGTCGCGCATGGCCTCGTTGGTTGCGTCTTTGAGGGTCTTGTTGCCTGATTCGGCCGCAATTACCTCAGCGCCCAGCATGCGCATTTTTTTTACGTTTGGAGCCTGGCGTTGAACGTCCAAAGCGCCCATGTAAACAATGCATTGCATCCCCATCAGCGCACAAACGGTGGCGGTAGCCAGGCCGTGCTGACCTGCTCCGGTCTCCGCGATAATACGCGTTTTTCCGAGCGATCTGGCCAGTAAGATTTGCCCAATCGTATTGTTGATTTTGTGCGAGCCTGTGTGATTCAAATCTTCCCTTTTTAGGTAAATATGACTTTGATAACGCTCCGACATCCGTTTGGCGTAATAAAGCGGCGACGGTCTGCCAACATAATGCTTCAACAGGTTGATAAAGTCTTGTTTGAAATTGTAGGAATTAATAATCTCCATGTATTGTTCCTGCAATTCTTCAATGTTGGGGTGCATCATTTCTGGAATGAATGCCCCGCCAAACTCGCCGTAATATCCTTTTCGGTTAACTTGATAGCTCATATTTTTTGTTTTTTTAATTTCTCATTTTTTCAATGAATTCAGCCACTTTCACTACTTCTTTGAAGCCCGGCTCGGTTTCAAAACCACTATTAATGTCGACTGCAAACAGCCGGTTGAAGTCTAAAGACAAGAGGTCTGGACAATCGTTTGGTTTAATTCCGCCACTCAAAAAGAAAGGGGTGTCCAAACGGTAGTTTTTCAAGATCTGCCAGTTGAACTTTTCACCTGTTCCGCCGGGTAATTTACCTTTTGTGTCGAAAAGAAAATAATCGACGTTTCCCTGGAAGGGGTTCAGCTGGTCGAAGTTAAAGTCGTTACCAACGGAGAACGCCTTGAATACCTTTAGCCCCGACTTTTTTATCGCCATGCAGTCGGTAGCCGTTTCAGATCCGTGCAGCTGGGCAACTTCGAGTTTGTATTTGTGGCAGATCTCCATTACGGTTTCTGGTTTTTCGTTAACAAATACGCCAACTTTCCGAACGGAGTCGGGTACCCGGCTGAAAATTGCAGCGTCGGGTGTGTTGCCGACAAACCGCTTCGATTTCGGGTAAAAGATAAACCCGATATAATCCGGATCGGAAGCGCAGATCGCATCGATATTTCCGGGATCGCGCATGCCACAAACTTTTATTTTTAGACTGCTCATGTGTTTTTGATTCGTATTGTAAGCGGCGGCCTCCAAGTCACCTGCTCACTGGTTTTACAGGCGTTTAATAAAATCGATACAGGCTTGTGCCGGATTGTCGGTTTTCATGAAGTTTTCGCCCATTAAAAAACCTTCGTACCCGTTCGCTCGCAGGTAATGAATGTTTTCAACCGATGAAAGGCCGCTTTCAGAGATGCGGATCATATCTTTCGGAAGTAACTTGCCCAAACGAACCGAAGTTTCCACATCAACTTCAAAGGTCTTAAGGTTGCGGTTGTTCACCCCAACTAAATCAACCAATGGATTCAATTTTTCAATTTCCTCTTCGGTGTGGACTTCAACCAATACCTCCATTCCAAGTTCTTTCGCCAATTCGGTGAGTTTCAGCATTTCTTCTTTGCTTAAGCTAGCCGCAATAAGCAGAATGAGGTCCGCGCCATGCGCTTTTGCCTCGTAAATTTGGTACGGATCGAGCATGAAGTCTTTCCGTAGTATTGGTGTTTTGGGATTGGTAAAACGAGCTTTCGCCAAATTTTCGAATGAGCCACCGAAATAGTTCCGGTCGGTTAATACTGAAAGGCCACATGCCCCGGCAGTTACGTAGCCGGCAGTAACTTCAGTCACTTCAGCCTGATCGTTGATAAGACCTTTAGAGGGCGACTTGGTTTTAAATTCGGCAATAATACCACTGGCGCCAGGTTGGCGTAAGGCAGCTTTCAGCGAATTGGTTTGGCGGTTGAAAAAAGGTGATTTTTTCAAGTCGTCAAGACTTATTTTTTCCTTTGCTTCGGCAATTTCGCGTCTTTTGTTGCGATTAATTTCGTCGAGTATTGTCATGAGAAAATTTCAAATTTCAGATTTCGGGTCGGAAGCTTATTTTGCTGCCATTAGTTTAGTAAATACGTCCAATGCTTTCTTGCTTTTTAGTGCTTCGCTTGCTTCAGAAACACAGTCGGCCAGTGACTTTTGCGGACAGATGCATTTTATGCCCAGCGCTGCATTGGCAATGACCACATTTTGTTGAGCCTCGGTGGCTTCGACTTGCATGATGTTTTTGAAGATCCGGGCAGCATCTTCCACCGAGTTTCCACCCGAAAGTTCTTCCGGTTTTAAGGTCGCAAAGCCAAAGTCGGCCGGAGAGAGGTTGTCTTCAATACCATTTTCAATATAACGGGTGTCGCCAGTCAACGACACTTCGTCGTAACCATCCAAGGCATGGACGAGCAGGTAATTCTGGTTTCCGTCTTTGAATACCTGATTATACAAATCCATGATTTGAAGGTCGGAAACGCCCACAAGTTGGTTCTTTGGCGAACATGGATTGATGATTGGCCCCATCATATTGAATAGTGTTCGCACTTTCAGTGCGCGGCGCACCGGTCCAACGTTTTTCATGGCCGGATGAAAGAGTGGCGCGTGAAAGAAGCAGATCCCGATTTCTTCCACTTCGCGACGAAGTTTGTCAAGGTCGTTGCTGAATTGGTAGCCGAAATATTCGAACATATTCGATGCACCACTAACCGACGACAAGCCGTAGTTGCCGTGCTTTGTAACTTTGTATCCGGCGCCGGCCAAAACAAAACAACTGGCCGTTGAAATATTGAAGGTGTTTTTGCCATCGCCACCGGTTCCAACCACATCGATGGTGTTGAATTCCGAGAAATCGACTTTGACGCAAAGGTTCAACAGCGCTTCGCGAAAACCCGCCAATTCTTCCGCGTTTACCGGGCGCATCCGATACACTGTTAAAAATGACGCGATTTCGGCTTCCGAAAAGTGGCCTTCAGCGATTTTTGTCAATACTTCGCAGGCTTGTTCTTTAGTTAGTGGGTTTCCTGAAAACAGGAAGTTTAAGGTATCTTTCATCTTTCAAATTCATGTTTTTAAAATTCACAACCAGTCTCTTGTCTGAGGGCTCCGTTTTTGCTCTAGTTTTTTAACCAGTTGGCAATCAGTTTTTCGCCCAACGGCGTCAGCACCGATTCGGGGTGGAATTGAACGCCTCGCACATCGTATTGTTTGTGTTTGAGCGACATGATTTGTCCGTTTTCATCAAGACTGGTTACCTCCAGGCAGTCCGGTAATCCTTCGGCATCAACAATCCACGAGTGGTAGCGGCCGACGTCGAATTTGTCGGGAAGTCCTTCAAACAGAATCGGGTCGGGCGAAGTTACACAAATTGGCGTTGCTATGCCATGTAAAACATGACTCATGTTGGTTAATTTAGCGCCAAACGACTCGCCGATAGCTTGATGGCCCAGGCAGACACCTAGCATGCTTTTCTTTGGAGCAAATTCTTGAATGATCTCCATGAGTAAGCCGGCTTCTGTAGGAATTCCGGGGCCGGGCGAGAGGACGATTTTATCGTATTTTTCAAGGTCGCTCAATTGCAATTCGTCGTTGCGAATAACGTCAACCGGCAAGCCGGATATTTTTTTGATGGCATGCACCAGATTGTAGGTGAATGAATCGTAATTATCGATGATGACTATTTTCATATCAGCAGAGTTATAATTCTTTGGCAATTTCGATGGCTTTTTTCAGTGCAGCCAGCTTGTTATTTACTTCCTGTAACTCGTTTTCTTCAACCGATCCGGCAACAATTCCGGCTCCGGCCTGATAGAAGAGGGTGTCTCCTTTTGCTAAAAACGAGCGAATCATGATGGCATGGTTCAGGCTATTATCGAACCCGATGAACCCAATTGTTCCGCCATAATAGCTGCGGCGTTGGTTTTCGTAGCGGTCAATCAGCGTCATGGCCATGTGTTTAGGAGCACCCGAAAGGGTTCCTGCCGGGAACGAGTTCCCCAAAACCGAAACCATATTCGTGTCTTCGGGCAGTCGGCCCGAAACTTCGGATACCAGGTGAATGACATGGGAAAAGTATTGCACCTCGCGGTAGTTGTCAACCCGCACATCATCGGCATTTCGGCTGAGGTCGTTACGGGCAAGGTCAACCAACATCACATGTTCGGCATTTTCTTTTGGGTCGGCACATAGTTTTTCGGCCAGTATTCGGTCTTGTTCATCATTTCCGGTTCGGCGAAATGTTCCGGCAATTGGATTGATAATCGCACGGCCCTTTTTGATGCGTAGCTCGGCTTCGGGGCTCGAGCCAAAAATGCGGTAGTCGCCATAATCGAAGAAAAATAAATAAGGCGATGGGTTCACTGTTCGAAGGGCTCGGTACAGCTGAAATTCATCGCCTTTATACTTTTGAGAAAACTGCCGGGAAAGGACAATTTGGAATACATCGCCGCGAAAGCAATGTTCCTTGCCTTTGGTTACCATGTTGCGGTATTCGTCGTCGGTAATATTCGAAACTTCATCGCCTACGGTATCGAAATTGGTTGTTGGGAACGACAGGTTTTTCAATAATGATTCAATTTGGCTCATCTCGGCGGTTTCTCCTGCCGGGAGATTTTCGATAATCGAGATTACATCTTTCGAGTGGTCGATTGCCAGAATGTATTTGTAGAAATGATACTTCACCTCAGGAATGGCATAGGCCTCTTTTTTCGCTGCTGTGATTTCAATCTTTTCGAAGTATTTCACCGAGTCGAAACTCAGATAGCCAAACAGTCCGTTTGCCGGAACATCTTTTACATTACCCGATAGTTGGAACGATTTGTAGAAGTTGTTTAATTCGCGGGCAACGGTGAATTGGTCTTCAACCTTAATCTCTTCTTTGGTAATGCCGGGATAATCAATACTGATCAGTCCGTCGTTTACTTCAAAACCGGCCAGTGGTTTGATGCAGATAAATGAACAGGCATTTTCGTTGCCGTGGTAATCGGAACTTTCCAGAAGGACGGAACCCGGGAACAGATCGCGAAATTTCAGGTAAACACTAACCGGAGTAAGTGTGTCTCCCAGAATTTTCTTGACATTAACTTGAACTTGAATCGGTTTCATATGGTTATTTTTTCAATTTGTACAGTTTAAAACAAAAAAGCGGCTTACCGTGTCCGATAAGCCGCTTCTTCATACATGTTTGACATGACAGTTACGCCTCTCCACGGTATTGTGAAAAGTTATTGCGCCACCACCAAATTGTTGTCATTCTTGTATGCATGTGTATATTTTTTAAAATACCAATATGGCTATAAACTTCTCGTTATCAAGAAGACCCCACCACGGAAGCCATATTGTATTTATTCAGTATGTCTGAAAACGAGTTGTAAAAGAATAAAATATTTCAGTTAAAAGCAAATTAAAAAATCAATTTGATTTTTAGGCTACTTGTATTGATTAAATAATGTTTACAGAAAAAGACTGTTATAGAGTATGTTTTGAGTCGAAACTAAAGAAAGAATCGATGCGTATCACAGGGTACAGCTTTGCAGTTCATTTATTCTTTTTTATCATTATTTATTGGGGTTGATTGGTTGAGTAACTGCAAAGTATGAAAGGTAATTTTAGTTGTTTGTTTGGAGGTAAGCGGTGGATCTTTTTCCACCGCTTTTTTCATGTCGGATTTTATCCTTGTTATTGGAAATTCTCCAGGCTTTATTTCCTGATTTTATTTGTTCGGTACATCAATGTTTACAGGGAGGTTCTCGCCGCGCTTTGTGATTAAATTGGTTGCTTCGTAGAACATTTTCAGTACGGGCATTTGACCCACTTCGTCCGAAGTTCCCATAAGCTCGATGGATACCGTCCGGTTAGGAGGCAGAACGATTTCTTTTGGGCAAGAGAACCCAACAGACGGTTGTCGTTGCTTCAATTTGAACGGAATATCGCTGTTGTTATAAATCTGGAGGTATTTGATGTCCTGATTTTGCAGGTTTAGTTTTTTGCTTTTTAGCTGAATGGAGTTGATGAAGATGGGGGTAAGAAAACGACGGTCGGCGATGAGTGTGTCGTTGAACAAAACAGCTGTTCGGTAGTCCATCATAGCCGCTTTTACTGCTGTTTCAGTTTTGTCGAGCGCAAATACCAGGGTTATCGGTCGGGTCTGGCCGTTGCCCGAAAACTCCTGCCCAATTGGTTCGTGAATGTTGGAGTTCCCGAGGATGATCATGTTTTTTTCCTGTGCCCATTGCAGTGCCTCCGGGTAGTATTCACTATGGCTGTATATTTCAATGCCTTTCAGTATTCCGGCATTTAGCAGCCGGGTATGTTCGGGCCACCATTGGCTGCGGTCGGGTTGTTGTATTTTCGATCCGGGATGAGTCCAAAAAACAAATGCGCCCTGCTCTTTCGCTTCCACGCAAGCCTCCCACCAGTCTTCACGTTCCAGAAGGTTGGCATTTTTCACAAAAATTGCATTCAAATGTCCGGGAGGCATATTTCGGGTAATTTCAACACCGCGAACCAGCAGAATACCCATTTGGTCGGCCAGGGGTTTGGCAACTTCAAAAGCCCGGTTGTGATCGGCATCCATATCGCCCGAATGGGGTTGATATTCGATATGATCAGTGATCGAAATCACATCCAGACCTTCATTCCAAGCCTCCTGCACCCGCACCGTTGGCCATACATCGCCATCCGAAAAAACGGTGTGCATGTGAAAGTCGCATTTTAGAGTTTGGTATCCCAGAATATCTGGAATGCGAATCTCCCGGCGACTTTGTGCCGTTGCTGAGTTGAATACAAATAAAAGAAACAGGAATGAAATTAGGCCGTTTGTTCGATGGATATTCATAAAAGCAATTTTGGCGCAATTTATATAAAAGCTTTGGTTTGATTGAATTAGCGCCGATAAAATTGCCTTCTGTGGGGCGTTATTTCACTTTTTTGAAGGATTGGCATCGCCTGTGACCTGATTCGGAAGCCCGACTTCGAAGCTTGATCGTCGGTTTCGAAGTACGAATCAACTGGTTTTTTGTTTTTTTTGGCACTCTGTTTAAAATGTTATCTTGCCATAAAATAAGCCGTTAGCCGAGATGAGAGTATTTTTTATTTGTTTGTTATTCAGTATTTTGATGTCGATACAATTAAGTGCCAAACAGAAAGAAGCGGGTTTGAGTGTCGTTCCGAAACCGAACTCGATGACGCTTTTATCGGGCGAGTTCACTCTAAATAGAAACGTTCGGGTAGTTTTTCCAGAAGAAGCGCTGGCTCCGGAAGCGGCTTATTTGAAAGCTGCACTTTCGGAGGCATTGGGTGGGCCGCTTTCGGTTTCGGTAGCTGCCGGAAGCCCAACGATTGTCCTTCAGCTCGATTCCGGTATCGCCGGCCATGAAGCTTATTCCATTCGTTCCTCTGCCGATGAGTATAAAATCACAGCGAAAACGTCAGCCGGAATTTTTTACGGAATTCAAACATTTCTGCAGTTGATACCGGTTTTGGAAGCGAACATCCTTCGTCTTCCTCTGGTGACCATTAACGATGAACCTCGGTTTGAATGGCGCGGAATGCACCTCGATGTGTGCCGGCATTTCTTTTCGGTTGATGTGGTTAAAAAGTTGATCGACCAAATGGCGCGCTATAAATTAAACACCTTCCACTGGCATCTTACGGATGATCAGGGGTGGCGCATCGAAATAAAGAAATACCCATTGCTGACGGAGGTTGGCGCATGGCGCGATGAAACCGTTGTTGGACATGTGGCTGATTATCCGCATAAATTCGACGGACAAAAACATGGCGGATTTTATACCCAAGAAGAAATTAAATCGGTTGTGAGCTATGCGCAGCAACGCCATATAACGGTTGTTCCCGAGATTGAAATGCCGGGGCATGCACAGGCGGTTTTGGCTGCCTATCCAGAGTTCGGCTGCTTTAACGATACGATGAATGTATGGCCCCTGTGGGGCGTGTCGGAGAATGTATTTTGTGCCGGAAAAGAATCAACTTTTGAATTTTTGGAGGATGTTCTGGATGAAGTGATTCCACTTTTCCCCGGAGCTTATGTACATGTTGGTGGCGACGAGTGTCCGAAAGTGAACTGGGAAAAATGCCCGCTGTGCCAGCAACGTATGAAAGACGAAGGATGTAAGGACGAGCATGAGTTACAGAGTTATTTTATTCAACGAATGGGGCGATACCTGACGAAAAATGGCAAAAAGCTGATTGGTTGGGATGAGATTCTTGAAGGTGGCCTGCCCGAAAATGCCGCGGTAATGTCGTGGCGTGGCGAACAGGGTGGGATTGAAGCGGCGGAACTTGGGCACAAGGTGGTGATGACACCTACCGGTTGGTGCTATTTCGACTATTACCAATCGATCGGCAATAACGAACCACTGGCGATTGGTGGATTGGTCGATTTGGCCAAGGTTTACAGCTATAATCCGGTTCCCGAACATCTTGACACCGCTAACCAAAAGCTAATTCTAGGCGCTCAGGCCAATCTTTGGACGGAGTATATGCCGACTGTCGAACAGTTGGAATACATGATTTACCCTCGGTTGTGCGCATTGTCGGAGGTGCAATGGACCCTGCCTGAGAACAAAAACTTTGACGATTTTAAGCTGCGATTGGATGAAAACTATCTGCGTATGTCGAAGGATGGAATTCATTTCAGGATGCCACCACCGGAAGGCTTGAGTCCGGTGCAGCTCTATCAGTCCAACAAAGCAGTAGTTATGCTGTCGTGTGCTTCGCCATCCGCCGAAATACGTTTTACAACCGACGGAAGCGAGCCTACCAAATTTTCGAAACGTTACACCGGCCCGTTAAAATTAAAATTGAATGGCGACCGGACCATAAAGGCGGCCAGCTTTCTAAAGGACGGAACACGGAGTCGCACGCTTACATCGGTATTGAAAAATCGAGAACTGAAACCGAAGGAATTGAACGACCCGAGGATGGGACTCAACTATCGGTTTTACGAGGGGCCTTTTCGTTCGTTTGCCGAAGTTGGTGGCGAACCGATTAAAGCAGGAAAGGTCAACTGGCTGGTTATTCCATCCGAAATTATGGGCAAGCAAAAAGGCTGGGAGTTCGACGGCTATCTGTCGGTGCCAGCCGACGGCAGCTATTATTTCCAGCTCAACAGCAACTGTGGTTCGGGCTTGTACATTGGTGGCGAATTGGTCATCAACAACGATGGGATGAGTTACGATTGCAGAAGCTCTGCTGAGCTTGAACTGAAAGCTGGTTTCTACCCAATTCAGGTGAACTATTTCAATTCCATTTATGGGCAAAGTATTCGCCTTTTCTACAAACGCCCCGGAAGCGATGAGCTCGAAGTTTTCCCCGGTGAGAATTATTTCCGGGATTAATCGCGCTTTCGGGTTTTCATAGTTGCTCGTTGCGGTACATTCGTAACGTGTGACTTTTACGAGGCGAGTTCTTCCTCTAAATTTTAGGGAGTGTAGTTCGATTGAGTTTATAAACTCAATTTACGGGATGCGGGTTGGCGATTTAGCCCTTCTTCATTCCCGGATTTTGCATTGGTTTTACCACAATCTCGTGGCGGCAGTTCAAACAGATATAAATCTCGCATCCGGTACAGGCAAAGCAATTGCCGCAGTCGCGTTCCAGTTCATCTTTCATGTACTGGGTTCCGCAGTTCGGACAAATAATGTGTTCGTCAGTTGGCATGGTTTCGTTTTTGGCGTCCAAAAAGATAAGCAATTCCTTTCATAAAACCGAATAGTAACACCAGGGTGAAAATGATGGATGCCCCCGAAGGTATGTCGGCATAAAACGAGAAGAGCAGGCCGGCAAAAGAGCCTACAAAAGCAAAGCCAACCGAGTAAAGCATCATCATCCTGAAATCGTGTGTGAACAGGTTGGCGGTTGCTTGCGGCAGGGTAAGCAACGACATGATGAGGATGATGCCCACCACGCGGATGTTCATCACAATAGTCACCGCGATGAGGCTAATCAGAATATAATTGATCAGGTTAACGGGCAGGCCGGTTGTTTTCGCAAATTCTTCGTTGAAGGCTACGTACAGGATGGCCCGGTAAAACAATACGAAAAAGGCAACGAGAATGAATGAAAGGGCTGCCATGAGCCAGATTTCGGTGCTCGATACGGTGAGGATACTTCCAAAAAGGTAGCTCATGAGGTTTGGCGCGTAGCCGGGCGACAGGTAAATGAAAATAATGCCAATGGCCATGCCCAGCGACCACCAAATGGCGATCGACGAATCTTCGCGCAGGCGTGCCGTCCGGGTGAAATATTGAATGCCCAAACCCGAAAGTACAGAGAATACCGCTGCTCCGAGAAGTGGGTTGAGCCCCAGAAAATAGCCAATGCCAATTCCTCCAAACGAGGCATGGGTAATGCCACCGCTGATGAACACAATGCGTCGGGCAACAATGTATGTACCTACAATTCCACAGGTGATAGCTGCAAAAAACGATGCCCAAAAGGCATTCATAAAAAAGTCGTATCGAAACAAATCAATGATGGTGCCCATGGTCGTGCTTATGTTTGTCGTGAAGGCTTAATACGGTGTGTGGAATGTCGCCGTGGGTAATTATTTGCAACGGACAATTATACGATGCCAGTTGCTCGGTGCTGATAATGTTGCTCGGGTGATAGTGCAGTGAGCGATTCACGCAGGCAATGGTTTTTACATAGTATGAAATGGTGCCCACATCGTGCGATACTAATATAATCGCCATTCGTTTGTTCAGCTCTTTCAATTTGTCGTACAGTTCGCTCTCAAACTGGTTGTCTACAAATGTGTCGGGCTCGTCCAGTACCAGTAGTTCAGGGTTATTCATTAGCGAACGGCAGAGGAACACCCGTTGCATTTGTCCGCCCGAGAGTTCGCCAATGGCTTTATCGCGCAAATGCAACACACCCATTTCTTCGAGTAAATGTTCGGCGTGGCTAATTTCAGTTTTATTTTGGCTGAAAAGGCTGAAGCTGCGTCGGTCGGTTTTTCCCGAGCGCACCACATCGAGCACCGAAATCGGAAAACGTTTGTCAATTTGGTTAATTTGCGGAAGGTAGCCAATCCGGGTTTCGGGAATGTGAAAAGTGATGTCTCCCTTTTCCGGTTTTACCAGACCCAGTAATGCTTTTATCAACGTTGTTTTGCCGCCTCCGTTCGGGCCAATCACGCCCAAAAAGTCGTGTTCCGCAATGGCCAGATTAACGTTTTTCAGTACCACTTCGTGGTCGTAGCTAACGGTGAGGTTTTTTATTTCGAGCAGTTTTGTCATTCCGGTTGTTGGGTGCTTTCATTCGGGTTGCTGGTCGTTGCGTGCAGCCACTATTTTACTGCAATTGTTCTGCATTGGTGATTTTTGTCGCGATCGTTCGCAGTTCATCGGCCCAATTTCATTCAGCGGATCAATCTGTATAACTTCGCCGCCGATTTCACGAGCCATTTGGCGCGCGTTTTCCATATTAAATTCCTTTTGCACAAAAATGGCTTTTATATTTTCATTTTTGGCTATTTCAGCCAATTCTTTCAGGTGTTTGGGCGAAGGTTCCTTGCCGTCGATCTCCATTGCCACTTGCTCTAACCCGTATTGGCGAGCCAAATAGGTAAGCGAAGGGTGAAAAATGAGGAACTTTTTCGATGGCAATTTTTCGAATGTGGCTTTCAAATCGGCATCGAGCGAGTCAATTTCAGTTTGAAAGCGGTTGTGGTTCGCCAGCAGCAACTCGCGGTGTTCGGGCAATACCTGAACCAGTGCTTTGTAGGTTTCGTTCACCAGCTTTTTCACTTCGTCGGGCGCCGACCAAATATGCGGATCAACACCATGCAGATGCACATGGTCGCCATGCACTTCTTCCTTGCCGGCAATCCAATCGGCTTGAGCCGAGCTGTCGAAGTATTTTAGGTTGGGGTTGCTTTCCCGTATTTTGTCGACCCATCCTTCTTCGAACCCAATTTTCCCAATTCCAATCCAAGCCAGTGTCGACGAGAGGCCGGTCATTTGCGAAGGCATAAGTGAGTACAGTTCGGGGCTGGCACCCGGCGGCACCAATACGTTAACCGTAACCAGGTCGCCGGCTAGTTGTTCTACAAAATATTTCTGAGGCAAAATAGTTACTGCAATGGTTGGTTTGCCCGATTTTGTTGGGCCGGAGCAGGCCATCGAAAAAATGAAAATAAAGGCGAATAGTTTTCTCATAAATGTTTCTTGTGTTGTCAAATCTCGATCAAAGATAATAAGTCGGTCGGAATAATGCGGGAAGTCACTCGGTTGAAAATTCAGCTTTCCCGTGCGATTCCTTCCCTTTGACTTCGACCTGATTTTACTTTGTGCGACTATTAACCGGGAACGATCGATTTTGTTGAGCAAAAGGTAATTTTCTTCGACAGAGAAGGATGAAGGCACCAAATTGATACAAAACAGCAGCTTGTTTTCAGTTGAAATTGAGTTTTAGCCTGAACATGGTTCACCCGTTTCTGCAGGGCATCGCCAAACGTTGAACCTGTTTGCATTCCTCGTAGAAATTGGTGCGTGCGGCAAGGCTGAGCCAATCATTCCTTTTTATATAGCCGCAAATAAAGGGCGTGTTTGAATGAATGGTAAATTCCGGTTTCCGGTGGTGACCGGATTAGTTCGAATCAATATCCATCTTCTTCACCTTAATTTGCTCTTTTGGTGGAACAGGGTCGTAGCCGTGTGTCCCCCAGGGATGGCAGTGCAAAATGCGTTTGGTGGCCAGATAGAAACCCTTGAAAGGACCGTGAATTTTTACCGCATCAATGGCATATTGCGAGCAGGTTGGTATATGGCGGCACGAGTTGGGGAGCAGCGGAGAGATGGCAGCGCGGTAAAAGTAAACCGGAATCAGCAAGATCCAGCCTGCGAGTTTTAATACGAGTTTTATTGCACGACGCATGTGGTTCTGTTTGCGACAAAGTTACTAAAAGATTGAGGATTGAATGTCCATTTAGTCGATGTGGAAGTTTTTGTGATGCCGGAAATAAGCTTTGTTCCCGGAGACTTAAAGCGTGGTTTCAGGTGTTTGCGGCATTCTTTTACGCTAATTTTCACGGCCTTGTTTTCGCGTATTGGCGGCTTTGCATAAGAACGGACGAACCAAACGGATACATTTGTGTTTAGGAAGCATACAAATTGGATATCATGGCAAAAGCCGAAGAATATATTAAAAAAGATCATCAGCTGTTTGAAGAAACAGTGGTTAATAACGAAGAAATATCGCCGGGAGTTTTTCTCCTGTCTGTTAAACGAGTTCACGATTTTAAACCCGGACAGGTTGTAAAGCTGGCGGTCGACCAGGTTCAGCCGCCTCGTATTTACAGCATTTGCAGCGGAAACAGCGACGAAGAGTTGCGTATTCTTTTCAATATAAAGGACGATGGGTACCTGACTCCCCGGTTGGCAGGCCTTATTCCCGGTGATAAAGTGTTGCTTAGTGCGCCATACGGGAGCTTTGTCGGCAACAAGAAACCCGCCTGGTGGATTGCTACCGGAACGGGAATCGCTCCTTTTTACAGCATGTTTCAATCCGGTTTGGCCGGCAATAAAATGTTGATTCATGGAGCCAGTTATCTCAATCAGTTTTATTTTGAAGATGAGCTGGATTGGGCGATGGACAAAAACTACCAGCGTTGCTGTTCGCGAGAGCAGTCGTGCGATGTGTTTCCCGGCAGGGTAACCGACTACCTCGAAAATCGATCCGAACTTCCGAGAACTGCGCAATACTATTTGTGTGGAAAAGCGATCATGGTGGTTGAGGTTCGCGACCTGCTGATCAGGAAAGGTGTGCCTTACGAAAATATTATCGCCGAGATTTATTTTTAAAAGATTGAAAACGGGAAGTGGGCTGAAGCGCTTGCAAATAGCATAGTTCTGCCTGAGTCTCGCTGTTTTCGGTTCTGATTCTCTTTTATAACTTTGCAGAAAATTTACACGATGCAGAAGGAAGCTTTATTTGGAAAGACATTGGAGGAATTGCAAGCCGTTTGTGCGGACTTGGGATTGCCAAAATTCGCGGCGAAACAAATTGCCGACTGGCTATACAAAAAGCCGGTGTCGAGTATTGAAGAGATGACCAATCTTTCCAAAAAAGCGCGTGAATCGCTCAGCGAGAAATACACCTTCGGGCTGATTGAAACCACGAAAGTGCAGGAGAGTGTGGACGGAACCAAAAAGTACCTTTTCCCAACCGGGCAGGGGAAATTTGTGGAGACGGCCATGATTCCTGATAAGGACCGAAAGACCGTTTGCGTTTCGTCGCAGGTGGGCTGTAAAATGGGCTGTTTGTTTTGCATGACTGGCAAGCAAGGCTTTCAGGGACAACTGACTGCCGGTGAAATTGTGAATCAGATTCGAAATATTCCGGAGTGGGAAGACGTGACCAATATTGTGTACATGGGGATGGGCGAGCCGTTCGATAATTTGGATGAAGTGCTGAAGAGCACACAAATCCTGACTTCGGAATGGGGTTTTGCCATGAGTCCAAGGCGGATCACGGTTTCGTCGATCGGTATTGTACCCGGCCTGGTGCGTTTTCTGAACGAAAGCGAATGCCACCTGGCAATTAGTTTGCACACGCCTTTTCACGAAGAGCGCCAGAGCTTGATGCCGGTGGAAATTGCGTATCCGCTGGAAGAAGTACTACAGGAAATCCGAAATTGGGACTTTGGCCGTCAGCGTCGCGTGTCGTTCGAGTACATCGTTTTCCACGGACTGAATGATACGCCTGCACATGTTCGAGAAATGGCTCGACTGCTCGATGGCATTAAATGTCGGATTAACCTCATTCGTTTTCATCCGATACCGGACACCCCGCTCAAAGGAACCGACGAAACAACCTTGATCGAATTCAAAGAAGGGCTGGAGAAAAAGGGCATCACCACAACAATTCGTGCTTCACGAGGACAGGATATCTATGCGGCCTGTGGATTACTATCAACCAAAGCGCTGCTGAAAAACTAGGCTTTCCTTCAATAAAAAATACCAGAAGATTCGGTTCATTTTTGAACGAATCATCGCTGAAATGAATTGCAATTTGAGGTCTCGAATTGCAATTTCTGTTTTAACTTTGAGTGATAAGTTAAAAATTTCAGATCATGCGATACAATTTATTGGGAAATACCGGGCTTCAGGTTTCTGAACTTTGTTTGGGAACGATGACTTTCGGAGGAAAAGGCTTTTGGACAGCCATCGGCGAAGTTCCGCAGTTGGAGGTAAACGATTTAGTGAAAACCGCCGTTGATGCCGGAGTGAATTTTATTGACACCGCTAATGTATACAGCGAAGGTATTAGTGAAATAATGACCGGACAAGCCATCCGGGACTTGGGACTGAAACGCGATGATTTGGTGATTGCAACCAAAGTGCTTGGCCCAATGGGAACCGGCCCCAATCAGTGCGGATTGACCCGCAAACACATTTTGCAGCAGGCCGATGAAAGCCTCACGCGCCTTAAAATGGATTATATCGACTTGTACCAGGTGCATGGTTTCGACTCCTTCACGCCCTTTGAGGAAACCCTGGATGCGCTCGACTCGCTGGTGAAAAGCGGTAAAGTGCGCTACATTGGTTGCTCCAATTTAGCCGCCTGGCAAATTATGAAAGCACGTGGCATTTCCGAACGAAAGAATATTTCGAAATATGTTTCGCTGCAGGCTTATTATACTATTGCCGGTCGCGATTTGGAGCGCGATGTTGTGCCCATGTTAATCGATCAGAAAATGGGTCTCATGGTATGGAGTCCATTGGCCGGAGGTTTTCTGAGTGGAAAGTACAGCCGTAATGCCAGCACCGAAGAGGGCCGCCGGGTGAGTTTCGACTTTCCGCCAGTTAATAAGGAACGGGCTTTTGATGTGATCGATGTGATGCAGGAAATTGCCAAGAACAAAGCGGTGAGCGTCGCTCAAATCGCATTGGCCTGGCTGCTTTGTCAGCCGGTAGTTAGCTCCGTAATTGTTGGCGCGAAAAAGCAAAGTCAGCTGCTTGATAACTTAAAAGCGACGGAGGTGAAACTGTCAGCTGAAGAGTTGGCCAGTCTGGACGCTGTGAGCAAACTGGAACCGGAATATCCGGGGTGGATGCTCGAGCGGCAGGGACGATACCGAGAATAACACGGATAAACTACATTAGCTGCCGGAACGACCATGTTCCGGCTTTTCTGTTCAATTCCGAAACGATAGTCCGGAATGTCAATGGCTACACATGGTGGTTGACGGAATCGCTCCGGACGCAGGAGAACTTTTAACATTTTTAAGCACTTGCGCGCTATCTGGAATCTTTCAAAATAGTTAAATTGCGTTTCTGTATAAAAAAAGGATTGTTGGTATGGACAGATTGATTTGGTCGAAAGGATTATTGAAAAATAAGCTGACGGTTGCCCGTGATGGAAGACAGATTGGTGTGATCGACTGGAACAATTTATTCAGTTCGGAAGCGATGGCTACATTGAACGGACGGCGCTTTTTGCTGAACCGCGACTTCTTCCTTTCAAAACTTGAGATTTCTGATGCGACCAACGAGGCGCCCCTGGGAACAATCATGATTAATTTGTTCAACCCAAGAAGCGATTTAGTTTTAAACGGAAAACGATTTGAATTGGAAATCAAGAATTTCTGGCAATCGCGTTGGGCTTGGAAGTTCAATGGTCAAGAGATGATTGTATTTCAGAGTGATGAGTTTTTATCGAAAGACAAAGGATCGATTGAGATTTATTCGTCGGACTCGGAAGAGCTTGAAATCCTGATATTACTCGGCTTGTTTGTTCGCAATCAGTTGGTGCTTTTTATGCTGTTGTTGCTCTTGGTGGTCTTGGTGGTTCTAATTTAAAAGCAGTGTCCCAACCATTAAAATTTTATTTCCTTTTCCCCTCCTGACGCTCATGTTAGGCTTATGTCGACAAAATATAGTTGTTTTGCAGTCCGATCTATAATGCAAAAACAAAGACTATGATTGAATTCATCCGCCAACGCCGAAGTATTCGGAAATTTACCAATCAGCCGGTAGAAGCAGAAAAACTTACTTTACTACAAGAGGCTGTTTTACGTTCGCCAGCTTCGAAAAATGCCAATGCCTGGGAATTTTTATTTGTTCAGAACAAGGAAACCATTCGGGCGATGGCCGGAGCGAAACCCTTTGGGAGCAAGTTTTTGGAGAACGCGCCTTTGGCAGTGGTGGTTATGGCTGATGACTCGAAAACAGAGGCCTGGATTGAAGATTGTTCGGTCGCATCAACGATTCTGATGTTAGCTGCTCAGTCAATCGGTTTGGGAAACTGTTGGGTTCAAATCCGCGATCGCGATCACAGTGAAAATCAAACTGCAGAGAGCTACTTGCGCGAACTGCTTCAGATTCCCTCGAACTTAAAAATTTTGAGTGTTATTGCCATTGGTTATTCGGCTCAAAATCGGGCACCCAAAGACGCATCGGATCTTTTGTGGGATAAAATTCACGTCGAACATTTCAACTTGAAATAGGAGCCGGTCGAGTATCGGTTCATTTTAGACCGGCGGTTTTCTAAATGTTTGCGCTTGTTTTAGTAAGCTGATGAATAAAAAACAGGGCTTTCTGAATCTTTTTTGATAAAGTAGATTTTAGAATTAAATTTACACGGAACTAAGCAATCGCAGAAGGTTGCGGTTTTAGCAGAAAAATAACCAGTAGAAGTTAAAAACATGAGCAGACATAAAATAAAAATCGGTATTTCACAAGGTGATATTAACGGAATTGGCTACGAGGTGATTATGAAAACGCTGAGTGATCCCCGCATTCTCGAAATGTGTACACCAATTGTTTACGGATCGCCTAAGGTGGCAGCCTATCACCGGAAAGCGCTGAACATGGAGCATTTTAATTTTAACACCATTAAAAGTGCTTCGGAAGCTGATCCCCGCAAAGCCAACATCATCAATTGTATCGACGATAATGTACGGGTTGAATTGGGGAAAATATCCGATGTCGCCGGCGAAGCGTCGTACATGGCGTTGGAAGCCGTTGTGAATGATTTGAAAGCAGGAGTGATTGACGCGCTGGTTACCGGCCCAATCAGCAAGGATAACATTCAAAGCGAAAAATTCAATTTCCCGGGGCATACCGAATTTTTAGCCGAGCAGTTCGAAGCGAAAAATCATGTGATGCTGATGGTTAGCGAGATGATGAAGATCGGAGTCGTGACGACTCACGTTCCGCTATCAAAAGTAACCTCTATGATTACCAAGGAAGCTATCGTGCGAAAGTTGCGGATTATCGCCTCATCGATGGAGCAGGACTTCAGCATTAAAAAGCCACGAATCGCGGTGTTGGGACTAAATCCACATGCCGGTGATGGCGGCTTACTTGGGTCGGAAGAAAAAGACATCATCATTCCGGCGATTGAACAAGCTAAGGAAGAAGGAATTTTGGCCATTGGACCATATCCTTGCGACGGATTTTTCGGATCGGGCGACTATGTGAAGTTTGACGCCATTCTAGCCATGTACCACGATCAGGGATTGACACCTTTCAAAGTAATCTCGTTCGAACGCGGGGTGAACTACACCGCAGGATTGCCTATTATCCGGACTTCACCCTCGCATGGAACGGCGTTCGATATTGCCGGAGAAGGAAAAGCGTCGCCGGAGTCATTCCGCGAAGCATTGTATATGGCAATTGATGTGCACAAAAACCGCGAATTGTATAAGGAAATTAGCAAGAATCCACTGAAGCGTTACGATATTAATCCGAATCAGGTGGACGAGAGTGTTGATTTTGTTGACGAAGAACCAAGCCTGTAATCCTGGCAGGAACCGATAATTTTTTTTTGACGGAAAGAAGATGTGTTTGCGATATCTTCTTTCTTTAAATTTAGTTTGAAAGCGCTGAATTATGTACGAATACATCATCGGGAAAATAACCGGACTTACCCCTGCCAACGCTGTGGTCGAAGCCGGATCGATCGGTTATTTTCTCCACATCTCATTAAATACATACTCCGCCATTAACGGGCAGCAATCAGCCCGTTTGTTTCTGCATCAGGTTGTGCGCGAAGATGCGCTTCTGCTTTATGGCTTTGCCGAGCAAGATGAACGGGAGCTTTTCCGGCAGTTGATATCGGTAAGCGGAATTGGTTCAAGCACAGCATTAATGATGCTTTCGTCGCTCAGCCCCGACGAGATCAGAAAAGCAATACTCGAAGAGAATGTTAACCTGCTGAAAAGTATCAAAGGAATTGGGGCAAAAACAGCTCAGCGAGTCATCATCGATCTAAAAGATAAAATTGGTAAACTACCAGCCAGCGACCAAATTTTAATGACCGGTGCGGACAATACTATCCGCGATGAAGCGTTATCAGCTTTAGTTATGCTCGGTTTTGCCCGCAAGAATGTTGAGAAGGAATTAGACAAAATTTTGAAGTCTAATCCCGGAATAACCGTAGAGCAGATGATAAAAACGGCACTGAAGAGCCTGTAAATTGATAAGGAGCGGTATTGAAAACATTTCTGAGAAATTCTTTGATTACGATCATTTTTTCAGGGGTTCTGGCTATGGGCTGGACTTCGGTACCGAATATTGACTTATCTGATCGTTTAAGAGAATTTGAGCAGACAGCAGACTCCAGTTGGGTTGATACCCTCGATATCGATACCACGGGCGTGTTGGTTTATCCTTTCGAAGACCGCAAAGAGTTTGATTATTCCGACGATCGCTCCCGTTCGGGACTCTTTCTGAAAACTCCCTCGAATATAAAAACTGTCGTTGAATACGACCCCGTTTCCGGCCAATATGTGGTGACTGAAAAAGTCGGGAATTTCAACTACAGGCTTCCCAAAGCCATGTCGCTGGAAGAATATGCCCGATACGATTTTCAAAATTCAATTCGCAATTATTGGCGAAAACGAGCCGACGAGCAGGATCAGGAGACACGTGGAGGCTTAATTCCCCGATTGTCGGTAGGCGGAGAGGCTTTTAACCGCATATTTGGAGGAAACAACATCGACATTCAACCGCAAGGATTTGTGGAGGTGAGCTTTGGTTACCAGATGAATACGACTGAAAACCCGTCTATTGCCGAGCGTTTACGAAAGGTGCCCTCATTCGATTTCGACCAAAAAATCCAGATGAATGTAAACGGAACGATTGGCGATAAAATGAAGATGAGGGTGAATTACAATACCGAGGCCACCTTCGATTTTGAAAATAAGATGAACCTCGACTACGCCGGCGACGAAGATGAGATTATTAAGAAGATTGAAGCCGGAAATGTTTCGCTGCCCTTAAATGGTTCCCTGATAACCGGCGCTACCAATCTGTTTGGGGTGAAAGCCGATATGCAGTTCGGGAAGCTTTCGGTATCCACTGTTTTTTCGCAAAATAAAGGTGAAACAAAAGTTGTCGACATTGAAGGAGGAGCACAAAAAACATCGTTTGAGGTAAAAGTGTCCGATTACGATGCCAATCGTCACTTTTTCCTGGCGCAGTATTTTCGCGATTCCTACGATCAGGCACTGCGGAATTTGCCAATTGTGCAGTCGGCCATTACCATTAATAAAATTGAAGTTTGGGTAACCAATAAATCAGGAAACTACAGTGAGTCGCGCAATATTTTGGCACTGTTGGATTTGGGGGAGCATACAAAAAATATTTACAACTCAGTCCCGGCTTTCGCGGGTGAAACGGGATTGTCCTATCCGGACAATGTGTATCCTTACAGCGAAGCCAATAAAATGTATAAGGAGTTGATAAACAACTATGCTGATGTTCGGGATGTGTCGAATATCACCCGAACCATGAGTAGTTTTTCCGGTTTTGGTTTTGTTGGAGGGCAGGATTTTGAAAAGCTTGAACAGGCGCGCAAACTGAGCTCCTCCGAATATACCGTCAACCTGCAATTAGGATATATTTCGCTCAATTCCGCTTTAAATACCGATGAAGTTTTAGCTGTTGCCTACAACTACACGGCCAATGGCAAAACATACCAGGTCGGCGAGTTCTCGACCGATGGAATTGACGCGCCGGAAACGTTGATGTTGAAATTGCTGAAGGGAACCAACCTGTCGCCAAAGCTACCTACCTGGAAGCTGATGATGAAAAACGTGTATAACCTGAATGCGTACAGTTTAAGCAGCGAAGATTTTGAGTTAAATATCCTTTATCAGAACGAATCAACCGGTACGATGGTGAATTACCTGCCGGCATCGAATCTGGAAGGTCATATCTTGTTGAATGTTTTAAACCTCGATAATCTGAATTCGCAGCTCGATGAGGGAAGTAACGGTGTATTCGACTTTATCGATGGAGTGACCGTTCAATCGACATCCGGACGGATTATTTTTCCATCGGTTGAGCCGTTCGGAAGTTTCCTGTCCGACTCGATCACCGACCAGGTGTACCGCGACAAGTACGTTTATCAAAGCTTGTACGATTCAACAAAAACCTATGCCAAACAAGATGCTGAGCACAATAAATACATCTTGACAGGTAGCTACAGCGGATCGTCCAGTTCCGAAATTTCATTGGGAACAGTCAATCTGGCGCAGGGATCCGTGAAAGTTACAGCCGGAGGTATTACGCTTACCGAAGGGTTGGATTATACGGTTGACTATACTCTTGGTAGGGTGAAGGTGATTAATCCAACGTACCTTGAGTCAGGTACTTCGCTGCAAGTGTCAACGGAGAGTGAAGATCTTTTTTCGGTACAACGAAAAACCTTGCTCGGAACCCATGCCAACTATGCTTTTTCCGACAAATTCAATCTGGGTGGTACCGCTTTGTACATGAGCGAACGGCCGCTGACTCAGAAAGTTAATTACGGCGAAGATCCAATTTCGAACACGATGCTCGGGATGGATCTGACATATAGTACCGAATCTCAATTGTTAACCCGATTGGTTGATAAGCTACCTTTCCTGGAGACTAAAGAGACCAGCTCAGTGGCTGTTGAAGCCGAAGTTGCCAAGTTAATAGTTGGCAGCTCGAGCGTGACTGACGGTACTGTCTACATTGACGATTTTGAGTCGACTCAAACGTCGATCGATCTGCGGTCGCGACAAGCCTGGATGTTGGCTTCAACACCGCAAAATCAACCAACTTTGTTCCCCGAAGGGGATTTGGACGATGACTTGGCTTACGGCTACAACCGGGCAAGATTAGCCTGGTATGTTATCGATCCGCTTTTTTTGCGAAATACATCGCAAACACCATCGCATATCAAGCAAGATGCTGAGCAGCAGTCGAATCATCTGGTTCGCGAGGTGTATCAGGAGGAAATATTCCCGGACAAGGATACTGAAATTGGTGTAGCGACAAATATTTCGGTTCTGGATTTAGGCTACTATCCATCCGAGCGGGGACCATATAACTTCGATGTCAATCCGTCGGCTTATTCTGCTGGTCTGAATGCAGACGGTACTCTTGCCGACCCGGAGTCGCGCTGGGGTGGGATTATGCGTAAAATTGAAACCAGCGATTTTGAAACGGCCAATATCGAATACATCGAGTTCTGGATGATGGACCCCTTTGTGAATGATGAAGGTGGGCAATTGTCGGGCGGTGATTTGTATTTCAACCTGGGCGATGTGTCGGAGGATGTGCTGAAAGATTCGAGAAAATCATATGAAAACGGACTGCCTGAGACGGAGTTGATTACTGATGTTGACACAACGATCTGGGGTCGGGTGCCAACCAAAACACAAATCACCAGCAGCTTTGTAACCGATACTGAGTCGATTCTTCGACAGGATGTCGGTTTCGATGGCTTGTCAAGTAGCGATGAACAAAGTTTCTACGGCGGCTATTTGGCTTCGCTGCAAAATATTCTCGATCCGCAGACTTTCAGCGACTATCTGGAAGATCCTGCTGCTGACGACTATCACTATTACCGCGGATCTGACTACGATGCGGATCAGGTTAGTATACTGGATCGATACAAAAAATACAACGGCCCCGAAGGGAATTCGCGTCCTGCGGCCAGTTCTCCTGAATCGTATACGACATCGGCCTCAACGTTACCCGATGTTGAAGATATTAACAGCGATAATACCTTGAGCGAATATGAACGCTACTACCAGTATCGTGTGAGCATCCGGCAGTCGGAAATGCAATTGGGACAGAACTTTATTAGCGACATCCGTACAGCTAGTGTTACGCTGGCAAACGGAACAGTGAGCGAGGTGAAATGGTATCAGTTTAAAGTGCCGGTGAAACAACCGGAGACCGTCGTCGGCAGTATCTCCGACTACAGTTCGATCCGGTTTATGCGGATGTTTCTGCACAGCTTCAGCGATCCAATAGTGCTGCGTTTTGCCACCCTCGACCTGGTTCGGGCCGACTGGCGCAGCTATTCCGACGATCTGGACGACAACAGCAACACCTTAGGGACAAACACAACGTTTGATGTTTCCGCTGTCAATATTGAAGAAAACAGCGACCGTCAGCCGGTTAACTATGTGCTGCCTCCCGATATTGACCGTGTGATTGATCCGGCAAACGCTCAACTGCTGGAACTGAATGAGCAGGCAATTACATTGAAAGCAATCGAGTTGGAAGAAGGTGACTCCAGGGCTGCCTATAAATCAATCAATATGGACTTTACGAGCTACCAGCGTTTGAAGCTGGAGGTTCATGCCGAAGCCATCGATGGTTCGCCGCTGAATGATGATGATCTCCATTTCTTTGTGCGAATCGGGTCGGATTACAATTACAACTATTACGAATACGAATTACCACTCAGCCTCACCGAGCCGGGTGTATACAATGGTGATATAGCCGCTGACCGTTTGGCTGTTTGGCCTGATGCGAACCGAATAAATATACCGTTGACTTTATTTACCGATGCCAAGTTGGAGCGAAATGCAGCGATGCAGGAATCCGGATCAATTGTGCAGCAGACCGATGTCTATGAGGTTGTTCACGACGATTGGAATGACGGCAAAAACCTGGTGAAAATAAAAGGGAGTCCGAATCTGGCTAATGTGGAGGTGATGATGATGGGAATCCGACATAAATCGGGTGCCGTAAGCTCATTGCCTAAATCGATTGAAGTCTGGGCCAACGAACTTCGGCTTAGTGAATTGGAAAATGAAGGTGGATGGGCCGCCAATATGCGGGTGACGACTCGTTTGGCTGATTTTGGGTCGGTGGTTTTTGCCGCCCGTCACCAGTCGGTTGGCTTCGGAAGCATCGACCAAAGTGCCAGCGAAAGAGCCACGGATGATTTGACTGAATACGATATTTCGTCCAATTTTGAACTGGGCCGCTTTTTCCCGAAACAAGCTCAGGTTCGTATTCCGCTCTATGTGGGAGTGTCCAAAAGCGTAAGTAACCCCAAGTACGATCCACTTGATCCGGATATTACGATGGAACAGTCGTTGGCAAATGCCGGATCAAAAGCAGAGCGCGATTCAATTAAAAGTATCGCTCAGGATGTTACCGAACGAACCAGTATTGTTCTGAATAATGTGAAGGTTGACAAAACAAATAAGTCGGGAAAATCGAGGATATACGATCCTGCTAATTTCTCGGCAAGTTTTGCCTTTAATAAGCAAAAGGAGCGCGATGTTAATACGGAGTACAGCATTGAGAAGAGTTACCGCCTGGCACTGAATTACAACTTCAACAACCGACCGAAACTCTACGAACCTTTCAAGAAGACGAAATTTCTTCGTGCTGATGCTTTTCGCTTGCTTCGCGATTTCAATTTTTACTTAATGCCTACTCAAATTTCCTATCGGAATGAGTTGTACCGTTACTATAAAGAGGTTCAAACCCGAAATATCTCCAACCCCGATATTCTAATACCGCTTACTGTAGAAAAGGATTTTGTCTGGCGCCGGTACTTCGACTTGCGATATAACCTTACGCGCTCGTTGAAAATCGATTTTTCATCGCAGGGAACAGCGCGGATTGATGAGCCGCTTGGCCGTATTAACCGGGATGATGACGACTACCAAATGAAGAAAGACTCCATTCTTCGGAATCTGTTCGATTTGGGACGCCCCGTTTTGTATCATCACACCTTCAATGCGACCTATCAGATGCCGATCAATAAGATTCCGCTATTCAACTGGGTGACAGCTACCGGAAGGTATCAGGCGATGTACGATTGGACTGCCGGTACAATTACCGACGAAACTGTGGAGTTGGGTAATGTAACTGAAAACTCTCGTGTGATGCAGGGAACCGGGCAGGCATCGTTTACCAATCTCTACAATAAAATACCTTTTCTGAAGGAGGTAAACCAAAAATTTGGTGCGTCAACCAGGTCGGCAAGGAGTTCGAGTAGCCGAACAAGGGCCGCCGCTTCAACGAAGAAAGAAGAGGCTAATTTCCGCATTCGCGAGGTTTCGTACAAAGATACCCGGGTAGCCCTGAAGGCTGATTCTGTTCAGGTGATTGCGCACCGTTTGAAAACAAAGGATGTTCAGGTGAAAGTTTTCAATGCGGAGGGGCAGCAGGTTCGTGGGGTGATGAAAATAATTGATGAAAATCAGGTCAGTTTCTTAAGCAGAACCGATGTTGAAGCAGGTCGGATTGAAATTAGCGGGAAACGTAAAATTGAAAATGGCTTTCTATATAAATCCAGTCAGTATGCCGCACGAACAGCAATGATGGTTAAGAGTTTCTCGGCTACCTATTCAACGGCAGATGGTACTTTGCTTCCCGGATTTATGCCTGAACCAAGCGTTTTTGGCGCCGGACATTATTCGCCTGATCCGGCCATGTTTGGTCAGGTGGCTGCTACAAATGCTCCCGGAATACCCTTCCTGTTTGGGTGGCAGGATGATGATTTTGCCCGAAAAGCTGCCGAGCGCGGATGGATTACAAAAGATACAACGTTGAATTCGCCTTACATGATGAGCCACAATGAAACCTGGAGTCTCAGAGCTGATATTGAGCCAATCCCTTTCCTGCGAATTGATCTGAATGCCAACCGTTCCTTCTCTGAGAATGCCAGCGAGTACTACCTGTACGATGTCAATTCCGGAGAATTTAATGCGAGTAACCGTACGCTAACGGGTAACTTCACCATGTCGGTCAATACCTGGAGAACCGCTTTCTCGAAAATGGGTGGTGCCGATATTGATATTCCTGAAGCTTACCAGAATATGCTCGACTATCGCTGGGTGATCGCCGGACGACTGGCTAGTCGGCGAGTTGCCAATGCGGAGGTTAATTACAATCCGGAAATGAACAACCAGGAAACCGGTTGGCCTATTGGATACGGATCTACTTCTCAGGATGTGATGGTTCCGGCGTTCATCGCCGCATATACCGGGCAATCACCCCACAAAGTGTCGTTGGAGCCTTTCCCTTCATTGAAATATATGCGCCCGAACTGGCGGATTTCATACGATGGTGTGGTATCAAAAATTAAAGGGTTGAACAAAGTGGCAAAATCGATCAACTTAAACCATTCGTATCGTTCAACCTACAACATCGGTTCGTACACCACCAACCTGAGCTATGATGACCAAGCCTATGGCGACGGCTGGAGCTATGTTCAAAATGAATTGAACGGAGATTTTGTTTCGAAATACGATATGACGTCTGTCAGCATCTCCGAGATGTTCAGTCCGCTCATCAATGTTGATGTGACCTGGCTGAATGACATGTCGACTACGATTGAGATCAATCGGTCGCGGAACCTGACTTTAAGCTTTGCGAATAACCAATTAACAGAAGTACTCAGCAATGAGCTTTCGGTCGGATTTGGTTACCGTTTCCCGCGCATGGATTTAATTATCAAGTCGAAAAACGGACAAAAGGCTTATTCCAACGATTTAAATATTCGGGCTGATTTGTCTTTCCGTAAAAATAAAACCTTGCTCCGTAAGCTGGAAGAAGATGACAACCAGCTGACAGCAGGACAAAATGCTGTTACACTGAAAACTTCAGCCGACTATATGTTGAGCGATCGTTTTCAACTACGGATGTACTACGACAAGGTCATCAATCAACCCTTTACTTCTTCATCTTACCCAACTTCTACCACAAGTTTCGGGATGAGTTTCCGCTTTACTTTGGCTCAGTAACGAACGAGAGTTCAACCAACTTTATTTTTTTTTATTAGTCAGACGAACTTTGTTTGTGTGCATGATACAAAAAGCAATTGTTTAGTAGCGCTTTTGTTCAGGGGGGTGATATTCAATTTAAATTTACCATAGAAAAATAATGTTACAAATTGTATTTGATTGGAATGCAGTTTAATGAATTGAATAACAGTGTTGTGGTTTGTCAAAATTAATTGTGATTATGAAAGATGCTTATTTTATTGTTTGTACTTAAAATTATGATTCGTATGATGCGGTAATTTATAAATGCCTTTTCCCCGAAGCCGATTCCAGCAATTTTGGCGAACAATACCGGATCAAAACTTGCGTTTTCAGCAACAGTGGCCGCTAGGTTTTATGAGTGGAAACAGAAACAAGTTATAGCGGAATGAGACCCGATCTGGCCACTTTTTGCGAGCGTTCGGGTCAATATTTTTGGAAGGAGAAAGGTGTTGAAAACAATTGGAAGAGTTTCATCGGTCGCGATGGTTTTAAAAGGAGTGCTGGCGATTGCTTCAACTTCAATCGTTGCTGGTTATTCGGCTGTTAGGCCTGATGTGCAAGTTGTACCTCCGGATTCCATACAACGGGTGTCTGATGGTATTGACACCACCGGCGTATTGATTTACCCTTTCGATGATGAGCCAGAATTCGACTACTCCGATTCTACTCAGCAGTCGGCGTTGTTCCTGAAAAAGCCTTCAAACATCAAAACGGTTGTTGAGTACGATCCGGTTAGCGGTCAGTATATTATGACTGAAAAGATTGGCAATATCGTTTATCGCCTGCCGAGAGTGATGTCGCTGGAAGAGTACGTTCGGTACAGCATGCAGAGTTCAATTCGTAACTATTGGCGAAGTAAATCGGGAGAGCAGCAGGGCGAAGAAAGGCGGAAGATGATTCCGAGTTTAACGGTTAGTGGGGAAGCATTCAATAAGATATTTGGAGGCAATACAATCGATATTCAGGCGCAGGGCTTTGTTGATGTGAGCTTCGGTTACCAGATGTATGAGGTTGAAAATCCTTCGCTCTCCGAAAGTCAGCGCAAAGTTCCCTCTTTCGATTTCAGTCAGACAATCCAGATGAATGTGACTGGGAAAATCGGCGACAAATTGAATATGCAGGTTAACTATAACACTGATGCGACGTTCGATTTTGAGAATAAAATGAAACTTGAGTACTCGGGCGACGAAGACGAGATCATTAAAAAGGTTGAGGCGGGCAATGTTTCACTCCCATTGGAGGGAACTCTGATAACTGGAGGGACCAATCTTTTTGGTGTGAGAACCGATATGCAGTTCGGGAAACTAACAATGTCAACGGTGTTGTCGCAGAGTAAAGGAGAAACAAAAACAATACAGGTTGAAGGAGGCGCACAAACAACATCGTTCGAAATTGACGCTTCGGATTACGAATCGAATAAACACTTTTTCGTGTCGCAGTACTTTAGGGATACCTACGACAACGCCCTTAAAAATATGCCGGTTGTCAATTCAGCGATTACCATTAACAAGATCGAGGTTTGGGTAACCAACAAATCGGGTAGTTATACGAGCTCGCGTAATATTCTGGCCTTGATGGATCTTGGGGAGCATGACGATAATATCTATAATTCGGTTCCTTCTTTCCGGGAAGTGAGTGGGGCAATCTATCCGGAAAGCGTTTATCCGCAAAATGATGCGAATGAAATGTACACGGTTCTAACCGAACAATATTCCGACATTCGAATGGTGTCGTCGATCACAAAGACGATGTCGGCCTTCTCGTCGTATGGGTTTAAATCGGGAAAGGATTATGAAAAAGTTCAACAAGCCAGACAATTGAGTTCTTCGGAATATACGGTTAACACAAACCTGGGCTACATCTCTCTCAGTTCAGCATTAAATTCAGACGATGTACTTGCTGTGGCATACAACTATACGGCCAATGGCGAAACCTATCAGGTTGGCGAGTTTGCGGCCGATGTAACTTCGCCCGATGTGTTGGTCGTGAAGCTGCTGAAAGGAACAAGTTTTACCCCACAATTGCCAACCTGGGATCTGATGATGAAAAACGTTTACAGTTTGAATGCCTACAGTTTGAGCAGCGATGATTTTGTGCTAAACGTTACGGTGTTAAACGATTCGACCGGGAGTTATGTGAATTATCTTCCGGCTTCAAATTTGGCGGGGCGAACTTTGTTGAGCGTACTTAATCTGGATAATCTGGATTCGAATTTAGATGACGGGAGCAACGGTGTTTTTGACTTTGTAGATGGCATAACCGTACAAGCAGAAAAAGGGCGAATTGTTTTTCCCTGTCTCGAACCTTTTGGCAGTTACCTGACCGACCAGATAACCAGCAGTACATATAAAGAAAAATACGGTTATCAGAGTCTTTACGATACCACGAAAACCTATGCCAAACTGGATGCCGAACACGATAAGTATAAACTGAAAGGGACTTATTCGGGCTCTTCAAGTTCCGAGATTTCGTTGGGAACTTTTAACCTGGTACAGGGCTCGGTTACTGTAACATCGGGAGGAGTGACCCTCACCGAGTATGTCGACTACACGGTTGATTACACCCTGGGGAGGGTGAAAATTATTAACCCAACCTATTTGGATTCGTCATCCAGCCTGCAGATTTCGGTTGAAAGTGAGGATCTGTATTCAGTACAAATGAAGACGCTTTTGGGAACCCACCTAAATTATGCTTTCTCCGATAATTTCAACATTGGTGCAACAGCCTTGTATCTCAACGAAAGTCCAATTTCGGAGAAAGTCGACTATGGAAGCGAGCCTGTTTCCAATGCCATGTTCGGACTCGATTTGAATTATACAACCAAGTCGCAGTTCTTAACCAAGCTGGTGGATAAGTTGCCCTTTATCGAAACGAAGGAGGAGTCCTCGGTCGCGGTTCAGGCAGAGGTTGCCAAACTGATTGTAGGAGAATCCGGGGCAACCGACGGAACTGTTTATATCGACGATTTTGAGTCGTCAGAAACGGATATCAGTCTCAGCTCCCGTCAGTCGTGGGTGCTGGCCAGTACTCCACAGGAGCAGTCCGACTTGTTCCCCGAAGGCAATCTGTATGATGATCTGGCCTATGGATACAACCGTGCGCGTTTCTCATGGTACAACATCGATCCGCTGTTTTTAAGCAATGGTTCGCTTACTCCGTCGCACATTAAAAAGGATACGGATCAGCAATCGGATCACCGGGTTCGGCAGGTGTATGTCGAGGAAATTTACCCCGATAAAGAGCTTGATGTCGGGGAGTCTACAGTTCTCACGGTCTTGAATGTCGCCTTCTATCCCAGCGAGCGGGGGCCGTATAATTTCGATTTAAATTCGTCACCTTATTCGGCCGGAATAGACTCGGACGGAGCACTGGTTGAACCGACGACACGGTGGGGAGGAATTATGCGTGAAATTACAACGACCGACTTTGAGGCGGCCAACATCGAATATATTTCCTTTTGGGTGATGGATCCTTTCGTGACTAACGATGACGGAACAGCCACGGGAGGAGATTTATATTTCAATTTGGGCGATGTGTCGGAAGATGTGCTGAAAGATTCCTATAAATCGTTTGAAAATGGTCTTCCGGAGTCAGCTTTGGTCGCCGACGTGGATACAACCGTTTGGGGACGGGTTTCAACCGATACCCAGCTTACAACCTCTTTTGTTAGTGATGATGAAACTATATTGAATCAGGACGTTGGTTTCGACGGGCTGTCGGATTCCGACGAGCAGAGTTTTCATAGTGACTATCTGTCCAGTGTACAGAATGTTACAAGCCAGTCGGCCTATGAGGCGATTGCAGCGGATCCGGCAGCTGATGACTATCACTATTTTCGGGGAAGCGATTACGATGAAGATGAAGTTAGCATTCTGGATCGATACAAAAAATACAACGGTCCGGAAGGGAATTCAGTTCCGGCGTCGTATTCTCCCGAGTCGTACTCCACATCAGCCTCAACAACTCCAAACTGCGAGGATTTGAACAGCGATAATACCTTGAGCGAGTCGGAAAGCTATTACCAGTATCATATTAGTCTGAGGCCGGAAGATATGGTGGTTGGCGAAAATAACATTGCCGATATGCAGACCGTTACTGTTGAACTTGCGAATGGTGAAGAGAGCGATGTAAAATGGTATCAATTCAAGATTCCGGTCGATTCGCCGGACGATGTGTTCGGCGATGGAGCCGATTTTTCGTCCATACGTTTTATTCGGATGTTTATGCGGGGGTTCGAAGAGCCCATGTTTTTACGTTTTGCTACGCTCGATCTGGTACGGGCCGAATGGCGGGAGTATTCTGATGATCTGGAGGAAAACAGTACCACGTCGGGAACCAATACCACATTTGAATTGTCGGCAGTGAATATCGAAGAGAACAGTCAAAAGGAACCGGTCAACTATATTCTGCCACCCGATATCGACAGGGAGGTTGACTACAGCAGTTCGTACCTGATTGAAGAAGATGAGCAATCGTTGTTGTTGAAAGTAGAGGAATTGGAGCAAGGTGATTCCCGCGCGGCTTACAAGAATATCGATATGGATTTCAGATCGTACGAACGCTTAAAACTGGAGGTTCATGCCGAGGCGATTGAAGGCGCTGACCTCGATGACGGAGATTTGTATTTTTTTATTCGCCTGGGTTCCGATTACAACGACAACTATTACGAGTATGAACTTCCGTTGCAGCTAACGCCCGCGGGAACTTACGACGACGATATTGAGGCTGATCGGTACACCGTTTGGCCCGATGCAAACCGGATTAATGTTGCGTTTTCCGTGTTTACAGATGCAAAGCTGGACCGAAATTCAGCGATGAGTGAAAGTGGTTCGAGTTTATTGCTTTCCGATGTGTACGAAGTGACACATGAAGACTGGAATGACGGCACTAACCTGGTGAAAATTAAAGGGAGTCCGAACCTTGGAGACGTGCAGGTAATGATGCTTGGAATTCGACATAAGACATCGAGTTTGCAGACTTTAGCCAAATCAGTTGAAGTATGGGTGGATGAGCTTCGGTTGAGCGGATATGAGGACCAGGGAGGATGGGCAGCCACCGTGAGAAGTACCGTGAAGTTGGCTGATTTTGGTACCGTGACTTTTGCGGGCAGCCATACTTCTGCCGGTTTTGGCAGTATTGATGAGAGTATCAGCGAACGGTCGACTGACGATGTAAGTACCTACGATATTACCGGTAACTTTGAAATGGGTAAGTTCTTTCCTTCAACTGCACAAGTGAAAATCCCGGTTTTTTTCAGCCTTTCAAAAAGCGTGAGTAATCCGTACTACAACCCGCTCGATCCGGATGTGACCATGTCGGAAACCCTGGCAAATGCCAGCTCCGAGTCGGAACGAGACTCGCTGACGAACCTGATGCAAACCTATTCACAATCATCAAGCATTATTCTGAATAATGTAAAAGTGGACAAAAAACTTCGAAAGGATAAAACCAGCCTGATCGATCCGGCCAACTTTTCCATGTCTTTTTCATACAGTAAACAACAGAGTGGGGATGTTTATACGGAATACGATATCGAAAAGTACTATCGGTTTATATTGAGTTATTCCTATAATAACCGTCCGAAAGTATACGAGCCGTTTAAAAACATAGGACTGTTGAAGGGCAATGCCTTCAACTTAATACGCGATTTCAACCTTTCGCTAATGCCAACCCAGATTTCCTATGTCAACAGCCTCTACCGTTACTACAACGAAACACAAACCAGAGATGTCACTGACACGGATATTGAGATTCCGGTTACAGTTGACAAAGATTTCTTATGGGTCAGGGATTTTAGCCTGAAGTACAACCTGACGAAATCACTGACAGTCAGTTTCTCATCGGAGGGAACTGCCCGGATCGATGAGCCCGACGGGGTGATCGATCAATCTGATGACGACTACCAGCAGAAAAAGGACTCCATTCTCTCAAACCTGCTGAGTCTGGGAAGACCGATTCTGTACAATCATGTTTTGAATGCGACTTATCAACTGCCGCTAAACAAAATTGGGCTGCTGGATTGGACCAATGTAACAGCACGCTATCAGGCCGGTTACGACTGGACAGCCGGCTCGGTGACCGACGAATCGGTTGAACTGGGGAATGAAATTGAAAACACCCGGGTGATACAGGGGAATGGGCAGCTGAACCTGACCACGCTATATAATAAGTCGCAGTTCTTAAAGTCAGTTAATCAGCGATTTGGAACGGGGGTTAAGACCGGTCGGAGCTCAAGTGCCCGGACAAAAGCCGCAGAAAGCAGGCAAAATCAATCTGCCGGTGTCCGGGTTCGGGAGGTTTCGTACAAGGATAAGAAGGTGCAGATTCTGGCCGGCAAGGAAACCGTAATTACCCACGACCTGAAGACCCGCGATGTGCAGCTAAAGGTTTTTGATGAGGATGGAAAGCAAGTGCGCGTTGTAACCAAAATTCTTGACGATAGCCGGCTTAGTTTTGAGAGCCGAAAAACGATTGAAAAGGCACTGGTGGAAATTAGCGGAAAGCGCCAACTTAAAACCAATTGGATCTATAACGCGGCTCAATACTCGGCACGAACGGCAATGATGGTGAAAAGCTTCACGATGACCTATGCTTCTTCGGATGGAACAGTTCTGCCGGGGTTTATGCCGGAGCCTTCCGTTTTCGGTATGGGTCGTTATGATCCTGATCCTTCCATGTTCGGCGAAATTGCATCTACCAACGCGCCGGGGCTTCCGTTCCTTTTCGGGTATCAGGATGAAGATTTTGCCCGCAAGGCGGCGCTGAAAGGATGGCTGACGAAGGACACCTCCCTCAATTCTCCTTATTTAATGAATCATAACGAGGCGTGGAGCTTTCAGGCGAACTTGGTTCCTATTCCTAATTTGAGTGTGAATCTGAGCGGAAGTCGATCGTTTTCAGAGAACTCAAGTGAGTATTATTTATACGATTCTGAAGCTGATGTATTCAATGCATCGAGTCGAACCTTGAGCGGAAACTTCACCATGTCGGTCAATACCTGGAGAACCGCTTTCGAGAAAATCGGCGATGCCAATGTGGAGACGCCAAAAGCCTATCAAAATATGCTGGATTACCGGGAGACCATCGCCAGAAGATTGGCAGCCCGTCGGGTTTCAAACGCTGCAGCCGGCTATAACCCGGAGGGAAACAACCCCGAAACCGAATTCCCCTGGGGATATGGATCGACTTCGCAGGATGTGTTGATCCCGGCATTTATCGCTGCTTATACGGGGCAGTCGCCCGACAAAGTGTCGCTCAACCCGTTCCCCTCTCTGAAATACCTGCGCCCAAACTGGCGGATTAGCTACGATGGCATGGTGTCGAAAATAAAAGGACTGAACCGGATTGCCAAGTCAATTAGCCTGAGTCATTCCTACCGCTCTTCTTACAACATCGGAAGCTATACCACCAACCTCGACTATGATGACAGCGAATATGGTGATGGCTGGAGCTACGCAACCAGCAGCTCGACCGGCAATTTTATCTCCCAATACGATATTACGTCCGTGAGTATAACCGAACAACTTAGCCCGCTGATCAATCTGGACATTACCTGGCTGAATAACTTGTCGACGAATATTGAGATAAACCGAACCCGAAATCTTACGCTGAGTTTCTCAACCGATCAGCTGACCGAGATTTTGAGTAATGAGGTCTCTGTGGGAGTTGGATATCGCTTTCCGCGTATGGACTTGATTATTAAATCGAAGGGCGGGCAGAAAGCCTACTCAAACGACCTGAATCTCTCATTTGATCTATCCTTTAAGAAAAACAAAACCGTTCTGCGAGATATTGCAGAAGAAGACGACCAGTTGTCGTCGGGACAGAATATGGTCACGTTGAAATCGACCGCAGATTATCAGCTGAGCGATCGGTTTCAGCTAAAAATGTACTACGATAGAGTCGTTAATAATCCGTTTACATCAAGTTCTTATCCCAGTTCAACATCCAGTTTCGGACTTAGTTTCCGTTTCACACTCACTCAGTAAGGTCTACACCAAGCCTGTTCATCCCTGGGTGAAATTCCATTCAGGAAGACTGGCATGTTGCCTTGAGATTTGGGTTTCGTATTTTCAATTGGCGCAGCTGCTGAACCGTACTCGCGATCCATTTTATTTTTAAGACCTCACGCCGTGTCTTCATCTTTGGCATGTCGTCAAATTAAGTGTAATTTTGTGGTCGATTTACTAGAAAAATGGAAAGACGAGAAATAGAAATTATGGCGCCGGTTGGTTCGTACGAATCATTGGCAGCAGCGATTCAGGCAGGTGCCGGGTCGGTTTATTTTGGAGTGGAAGGGCTGAACATGCGTTCTCGGTCGTCAAACAATTTTACGCTGGTCGACCTGAGAGCGATTGCTGAGAAAGCACATCGTCATGGGGTGAAAACCTATCTGACGGTGAATACGATTATTTTTGATCATGAACTTGATAAACTGCACGATACCATTCGGGCGGCAAAAGAAGCGGGAATTTCGGCGATTATTGCCAGTGATATTTCGGCGATCCTGTTTGCCCGGTCCATTGGCGTTGAGGTGCATATTTCAACCCAGGTTAATATTACCAATATTGAAGCCGTGAAGTTTTACGCGCAGTTTGCCGACGTGGTGGTGCTGGCTCGTGAAATGGATATGGAAAAGGTTACTGAAATTAGCCGCCAAATCAAAGCTCAGGATATTCGCGGCCCCAAAGGCGAGCTGGTGCAGCTCGAAATGTTTGTTCACGGAGCGCTGTGTATGGCTGTTTCCGGGAAATGTTACCTCAGCCTGCACGAGATGAACAGCTCGGCTAACCGCGGAAGTTGTATGCAAACCTGCCGCCGCGCCTACACCGTAACGGATAAGGAAACCGGAGCCGAGTTGGAAGTCGACAACGAATATATCATGTCGCCGAAAGATTTAAAAACCATTCATTTTCTAAATAAACTGCTCGATGCCGGTGTTTCGGTCTTAAAAGTTGAAGGGCGGGCCCGGGCCCCGGAGTATGTGAAAACCGTTGTGGAATGTTACCGCGAAGCTGTTGATGCCTACTTTAGCGGAGAATTTACCGACGAACGAATTGCCCAATGGGATTCGCGATTGAATACCGTTTTTAACCGCGGATTTTGGGATGGCTACTATTTGGGACAGCGACTTGGCGAATGGAGCAAAAACTACGGATCATTGGCTACCGAGCGCAAAGTGTATCTGGGCAAAGGCATGAATTATTTCCCGAACATTGGCGTTGCCGAATTTAAAATGGAAACAGGAACGCTCAGGGTTGGCGATAAAATATTGGTTACCGGGCCCAGCACCGGCGTTGTTGAACTAACCGTCGATGAAATTCGGGTGGACTTGAAACCAGTTGACGAAACCCAAAAAGGCGAGTTGTTTTCGGTGAAACTGCCGGAAAAAATTCGTCGGTCGGATAAACTGTATAAAATTGTGTCGGCCAGCGAAGTGAAACATCGAAAGTAGCTCCACCCAAGTTGGTCGACAATCAGTCGGTGGTTGTCGGTTTTTAGTTTGTTCGGGTAAGCAAATTGCTTCAGATGGCAGCTTTCTTTTTGAAAGGGCGTCAAAATCATTTTAATAATCTTTCTATTTTTGAGCAAAACCTATTGGTATGCGTAAGTTTATTCTTCCTCTTCTTCTGATTTTAATTGTTGTATTTGGGGCGGTTTGGTATTTTACCATCCGCGAAACCACCAGCTATTCCGAGAATTCTGCTTTTCAGGCCATCCCGCTTAAAACACCATTGGTTGTGGAGATTCCCGAGTTAGGCTCGCTGGTCGAAGATCTGCAATCGAACAACGAACTTGTGGTGGAATTGCGCTCAGTAGACTGGCTGAAATCGTTTTGGAATGATGCAACTCAACTGGAGAGCCTTATGGCCGCAAACGAGGATCTTCGGGAGGCTATTCAATCAAAATCGGTTTTAATCGCGTTCAACCCGGAAGGGAAGAATGATATCGGCGCCTTGTTTGCATTTAGCTTGGAAAACCGAGCAGAACGCCAGGCGATGATTGGTTTCTTTGAAGGACAACAGCAGGAATCCGGTGGTAAGCTGACGCAGCGAATGTACGATGGACAGGAGGTTTATCAGTATCGGATTAACGGGCAGGAATACTTTTTTTCGGAGTCGAAAGGGATTTTCCTGTTCAGCCGGAATGCCATTTTTGTTGAAGAAGCCATTCGGCAAATTAGCAGCGAGAACTTGTTGAGTCAGGAGCAATTTCAAAAGCTGTACTCAACCGTAAGTAGCAGCTCCGATTTCAACGTTTTTATCAATCATAAAAAACTCTCGATTTTACTCGACAAACTGTTGACACCCGACTTTCGGACGGTGGCGCGCCAGTTTGCAAACTTTGCTGATTGGAGCGAGTTGGATGTTATTTTGAAGAAAAACGAACTGCTGCTGAATGGATTTAGCTTTTCGGGCAACACAGCGGATAATTACCTGAGTGTGCTGCGTAAACAGGAGGGCCAGCGTTTTTCGATCGACGAAGCCCTTTCGGCGAACACCAGTTTGTTTGTAAACCTGAATCTTCAGAATTTCAAGGATTTTCAGGACGATTATGAGGAGTTTCTGAAGAAGCAGGGGAGTAGCTTTTATAACCGCGATACGCGACTGACAATTGTTGAGCGCCAGGGAAAGAAAAAGCTCATTCCGCTATTCGAAGAGATTTCGGATGATGATTTTGCCTTGGCATTTGGTTCGGTGCTGCAAAACGAACCGACACAAAACCGTTTCTTCATTGCGAAAGTGAAAAGTCGGACACTGGCTCAAGAGGCTATGTTGCCTGTTCTGGAGAACTTTGCCAAAGGAGCTAAAAAAACACTTCAGGATACTCAAACTGAATATAAACTGCAGGAAGATCGGGTTTTTAACATCTATGAGTTTCCAATTCCTGACCTGGCTGAATTGCTGTTTGGAGAGGTTTTTTCGGCTGTGAGTTGTAATTATTGCTGTTTTTACGATAATTACCTCATTTTTTCCGATAATGAAACTGCGCTGAAAAGTTACATTCACGATCTGGTTTTGTCGGAAACCTTGGAGAGAGATGTTCCTTTCCAGAAGTTCAATCAGCAAATGGCCAGCCGTTCCAGCTGCTATTTTTACCTGAATGTTTCACGAATTTTCAACCTTCACAGCTATTATTTGAACGAGGAAACCGTTTCGGCGATTAAGAACAACGAACAGGTTTTGCGTAAGTTTTACGGACTCGGTTGGCAAATCTCCAGCAACTCGGGCGAATTGCTGAACAACCTTTATTTGCGTTTCGATCCGATATTGAAGGAGGAGCCGCAAACGGTTTGGCAAAGTAAGCTGGATACTACAATTTCCGGCAAGCCACAGCTTGTTACCAATCACAACGACCGACAGAATAAGGAGGTCATTGTGCAGGACAATAACAACAATCTGTATCTGATTAATAAGGAAGGTGTACGACTCTGGAAAATAAAGCTTTCGGGCAAGATTTTAGGCGATGTACATCAGGTCGATTATTACCGAAACGGAAAACTGCAATACCTTTTCAATACGCAAAGTCAGCTGTATCTGCTCGATCGAAATGGCAACCATGTGGCGAAGTTTCCGGTGAGTTTTCGTGCACCGGCAACCAATGGCGTCGCGGTGTTCGATTATGATGGTAACCGGAATTACCGCTTTTTTGTCGCTTGTGAGAATAAGCAGATCTATGCTTACGACCGCGATGGGAAAAGTGTGCAGGGGTGGAAAGCCGAAAATACGGATGGGCAGGTTACCGAACCGCTCAAGCATTTTCGGATTGAAGGGAAGGATTATCTGGTTTGTGCGGATCGTTACCGAACTTACATCCTGGACAGACAGGGTGATGTTCGTGTGAAGACCGAGAGTTTTGAACACTCCGGTAACGACCTTTACCTTGCGAAGGGCGGGCAGTATGCCTTGGCAACAACCGATGCTAAGGGGAAGGTTATTTTACAGTATTTCGACGGTAAAACAGAGACCCGGGATTTGGGCAGTTTTGGGGCCGGGCACTTTTTTGTAGCCGAGGATTTGAACAATGATGGCAAAACCGATTTTATTTTGACTGACGGCAAGCAACTCGCAGCGTACTCAGACAGGGGAAAGGAATTGTTCGATCGCGATTTTTCAAGTCCGATCAGCAACCGACCAAATATCTACACATTTACCAATAACGATAAAAAAATTGGGCTTGTTTGTCGCGACGAAAACCGGGTGTATTTGGTGAATGTGGACGGCAAGCTGTACGATGGTTTTTCGCTACAGGGCAATACCGATTTTAGCATAGGTTCTCTGGCTAGTGGTAATTCGTATTTTAACCTATTGGTTGGTAATGAGGATAATAGTTTCTTTAATTATAAGGTAGACTAGGCGGATTCGGCGCTCTCCCAGTAGGGCCGAAGCTCCTGTTGTCCTTTGTCGGCCAACCGAATCAGTCGGTTGTGGCTAGGTGGCAGATCCAAGTCACGGTGGCCGGGAGGTGCTGTGAATGAGCTTCATTTTAAACAATCATAATTCAAAATTTCGTTGGTATTTTCATAACCCGGTTTATCGAAATTTCGTTTAAGGGAGGTAGAAGCCTTCACTAAATCGGGCTTAATCATGAACATAAAAGAACACCAACAAACCGAATTTCCGTCCTGGGGAGAGCTCACCAAACGAATGGAAGTTTACAGCAAATCGGAAATAAGTAAAAGTATTTGGCAGATCGTAAACTCCTTTGTTCCTTATCTTGTCACTTGGGGGTTGATTATATACAGTTTGTCAATCAGTTATTGGATCACTGCTTTCCTTATTGTGTTGGCTGCCGGATTTCTCGTTCGCATGTTTATTATTTTTCACGATTGTGGACACGGTTCTTTTTTCAACTCTAAAAAAGCGAATACCATTGTGGGAATGACCTTTGGGATTCTGGCTTTCACGCCCTATTACAAATGGCATCGGCAGCATATGGATCATCATGCAACGGTTGGAAATTTGGATAACCGAGGGCGCGGAGATGTGTGGGTGATGACCCGCGAAGAGTATAAAGCCGCTACAAAATGGGAGCGTATAAAATACCGGATTTACCGGAACCCGTTCTCTATTTTTGGCGTCGGGTCGTTGTTTTTGTTTTTGATTCAGAATCGGTTTACCCGAAAAGATATGCCCCGAAAAGACAAGTTGAATGTTTATTTTACAAACCTGATGCTGTTGTTGCTTTTTGTTGTAATGGGCTTGCTTATCGGCTTTACAACTTTTATAATCCTCCAGCTTTCCATTCTTTATGTTGCCGCTATTGGTGGTTTATGGTTGTTTTATCTGCAACATCAATATCCCGATGTTAGCTGGTTTAGAGCGAAAGATTGGGATTTTCGGACTGTAGCCATAAACGGGAGTTCATACATTAAGTTTCCAAAGTTGCTGCAATGGTTTTCCGGCAATATCGGTTTTCATCATATCCATCACTTAAATCCCCGGATTCCAAACTATAATCTGGAGCGGTGTTTCAAAGAAAATGAGATCTTTCAGAACGTTCCGCCCGTTACTTTTATCGGAAGCTTGAAGTCGCTGAAACTGAGGCTTTGGGACGAAAAGTTGCATCGAATGGTGTCCATTGGTGGTAACCCTGTTTAGCGTTGGTTAAACAGGCAGGCGCCTTAGTTTGCCATTCTCCGTTCGTGGAAGTTTACGTATGAAAATAATTTCGCGTGGCTGCTCGTATTTTTCCAGCCTTTCCCGGCAAATTTTAGTCAGTTCACTTATTTGGGTTGAATTTTCTTCACCTTCAACCACTAAAACAAGTTGTTGCCCCAATGATTGGTGTGGCCTGGAGGTGATGTAAAATGGCAGAAGGATGTCGCTTTCCAGCTTTTTCTCCAATTCTTCGGGCGAAAATTTAAGCCCGCCCGAAATGATTCGGTTGTCGGCTCGCCCGAGAATGCGAAAGGTGTTTTCATCCTGCAAATCAGCCAGATCGTTTGTTTGCAAAAAGCCGTCTTTCAATCCGGGCATTTCAATCCGGAGGCAGCGTTCGCTGTTTACACTAATCCGAATGCCGTCCAGACAGTGGTAATACTCGTCTTTGCCCCCGCCATTGAGTTGGCGCAGGGCGATGTGGGTCGCTGTTTCGGTCATGGCATAGCTCGAAAAGCAAGTGGTGCCGATTGCCTGTAGCTTATCCTCGGTTGGCGCGGGAATGGCAGAACCGCCAATCAATAAAAATTTCAGATTCCAGCTTTCTAAATCCAAACACTTCACAACTTGGTTGATCACCATCGCGGCAAATTTAAAATGAAGGTCTGACTGCAAAATTTCGAAGTTCGACGATGGGTCGATAACGTACAGATCCAGCTTTCCGATCAGCGCACGAACAACCATCAACTTTCCGGCAATAAATCGGCAGGGGAGGCAATGTAAAATCCGGTCGCCTTCTTTTAGGTCGAAAAATGAAATTGTGCGCAGGGCACTGTCTGCAACGAAATCCTTCTGAAGTCTGATGGTTTTGGGTTCACCGGTGCTGCCCGATGTTGTCACTTCAATGTAATCCCGATCGTTGTACCACTCTGTCAGAAAATCCAGCCAGTCGCGCTCCCAACCTATCGTGCTTTCGCAATTGGCAAGCAGGCTTTCAACCTTTGTTGGTTGACCGTTTACGGTGATATGGGAGGGAAATAGTTTCAACTTTAAGATTCTAAATTTTAAGTTTCAGCGTCATTCTGGGCTTGTTTTGCAATCTGTCGCCAGTTTCGTATAATCCTGAAATGAATTCAGGGTAACAACGACCGACGAAATCCTTTAAAGGTCGAAACCCTTTGCGGGGTCAAACCAAAGCTGCTCGCCACGAATTTCGAGTGGCGAATCAATATTGTTGGTGAACAATTGCCCCGTGCCCAATCCCTGATACGTTCGTGCATTTTTTGAAAAAGCCCATTGTGCAATGGCATTCAGTCCAATGTTCGACTCCAGGTAGGAGGTGATCCACCAACCGATGTTCCGTTCTTTGGCCAGTTCAATCCATTCATCGCAGCCCGACAATCCACCGTGTAAGCTGGGCTTCAATATCAGGTACTGCGGACGAATCATATCCAGTAGCAATTGCTTGTCTTCGTGTTTGTTAATGCCGATCAGCTCTTCGTCCAGCGCGATGGGGATCGGCGTGTCGTCGCATAGCTTGGCCATGTCGGCCCAGCGTCCGGCCACGATTGGTTGTTCAATAGAATGAAGGTTGAACTCGGCCAGCTGCTGCAGTTTCTCTTTTGCTTCATCAACTTTAAAAGCGCCATTCGCATCAACACGCAACGTTACCTGTTCGCTTGAGTAGCGTTTGCGGATAAACCTTAGCAGATCCAGTTCCCGACCAAAATCGATGGCGCCAATTTTTAGTTTGATGCACCGATATCCTTCGTTTAGTTTCGCTTCAATTTGGCTCTGCATGGTTTCGGCGTCGTTCATCCATATTAAACCATTAATCGGGATTCCGGCTTTGCCGGCTGTAAAAGCCGACGGGAATAGCAGGTGATGGCCGCCATTTCGCAAGTCGAGCAAGGCCGTTTCCAGTGCAAATCGTAAGGATGGGTAGTCAATGAGCAATTCCCTGTTTTCCTCGAAATACAAGGGATCGGAGCAAACATCTTCGATCATGTAGTCAACTTGTTCCGGCGTTTCAATGCTCAATCCCGGAAGCGGAGCGCATTCGCCAACGCCGGTTGTTCCAGCTTCTTCCAGATATAGGTACCACACCGTTCGTGTTTTGAGCACCCCGCGCGAAGTTCCGGAGGGCTGCTTAAATTCCAGTTCGTGTTTTTTGAAATAGCCAATCATAGAATGCTGAAGATTAACCCGACCGAAAAAAGCAGGGTGAAAGCCAACGTAGCGAGTGCAAGCCGTTTGAGAAAAGGGTCGAGCATTCGATCTTCATTGGTGGAGTAAATTTTTATCAGATCGATAATGAAAAGTGGGAGAACCAGCACAAACAGCCATTGCCACATTGTTTCTTGTTGGTGCAAGGTAAAGATGATGGCGGCCAACCATCCCCATAGAATGATGGCGGTGTGATAGATTCGGCTGTTACGGGCACCCATTTTCACGGCCATGGTTATTTTTCCCGAATGCCGATCGTTTTCAATGTCGCGCATGTTGTTTAAATTGAGTACCCCGGCGCTGAAAAAGCCCATGCTGACGGCTGGCAGAACAATCGCTGTTTCCACAAAGTTGGCGTGCAGAAAGAAGACGCCAATTACCGGTAGTAAACCAAAAAACAGGAACACCGACAGGTCGCCCAATCCAATGTATCCGTATGATTTTTTTCCGGCAGTGTAGAAATATGCTGCCAGCAAGGCAAGTATTCCCAAGCCGATAAAACCGAAAAAGGCGATCTTGCAAAATTGCCAGGTTCCGGCATAAACCAAGGCAATGCCCAGTAGAAAGCTGAGGCCACCAACAACGAACATCCCTCTTTTCATTTCCGCAGGTTGAATTTCGCCCCCCTGCATGGTTCGGGTTGGCCCCAGTCGTTGGTGGTTGTCCGTTCCTTTCTGGAAATCGCCGTAATCGTTGGCAAAGTTCGAGAATACCTGTATGAGTGTGGCGGTTAATATCGCCAAAACAAAAACGCTGAGGTTGAACGCGCCGTAAAAGGCTGCCAATGCCGAGCCCATTAAAATGCCCGACAAAGCCAGGGGCAAAGTGCGCAGCCTGGCTGCTTTAATCCAACTTTTGGGTGTTGCCATACTGGAAATGTTTCAGAGCGCGTCATTGGCAGCGAAGCGAAGCAATTTGTTCTGACAAGATTGCTTCAGTTGTTCCTCCTTGCCAATGACGCAACTACCGTTTTTTAGTGAATCCTTTCGCGTGAATCAAGGAAATTTTGGATACTTCTGGAAATCGGGTTTGCGTTTTTCAAGAAATGCGTGTTTGCCTTCCTGTGCTTCTTCAGTCAGGTAATACAGTAAGGTCGCGTTTCCGGCAAACTCCTGAATCCCGATTTGTCCATCAAGCTCTGCATTCAATCCGAGTTTCAGCATGCGTAAAGCCAATGGGCTGTGTTCCTGCATTTTTTGTGCCCAGGCAACCACTTCGTCTTCCAGTTGATCGAGCGGCACAACTTTGTTGACCAGCCCCATTTCAAGTGCCTCGGCAGCAGAATATTGGCGGCACATGAACCAGATTTCGCGGGCTTTCTTTTGCCCCACGATGCTGGCCAGATACGATGAACCTAAACCGGCATCGAAACTACCGACTTTGGGGCCGGTTTGTCCGAAGATGGCATTTTCGCTGGCAATACTAATGTCGCAAACAACGTGCAGCACGTGTCCGCCGCCAATGGCAAAGCCATTCACCATAGCAATAACCGGTTTGGGCATACTGCGGATTTGCTTCTGCACTTCGAGAATGTTGAGGCGTGGGATTCCGTTTTCGTCAATGTATCCGCCTGTTCCTTTCACATTTTGGTCGCCACCCGAACAAAAAGCTTTATCGCCGGCGCCCGTCAGCACAATCACATTAATGTGCTGATCTTCGCGGCAAATATGCAGCGCGTCGATAATGTTGTTCACCGTTGTTGGGCGAAAGGCGTTGCGCACCTGCTCGCGGTTGATCGTGATTTTTCCAATCCCATCATAGTAGTCGAAGAAAATATCTTCGTATTCTTTAATGGTTTCCCATTTTCTTGTTGTGCTCATACTATCTTTTGTTTTTTGTTATCTCTATTTAAAGTTCCCTATTCGGAATGTCAAGTTTTTTTTCAGGTCAGTCCGCTCATGATTTCACAAACTTAAATAAGCTTCGGAATGTTTCCGTGTTTACTTCAGCATCGGTGAAGATTTCCAGCAATGCCGGGCCTTCGGTTTCCGGTGAGTAAAAGTCTGTCAATGTATTAGCCAGCTCATTTGCGTTTTCAGCTTTAAAATAATTCAGTCCGAATGTTTTGGCAATGCCTTCAGCCTTGAATTTGTTTTCGGTGAAAAAGTGTTCTTTGAACGCCGGCGATTCACCCGGGCCTTTGATCAGACTAAAAATATTGCCGCCCCGATTGTTGATCACAATCACCCGAAAATTGTTTCCCAGGTAATTGTTCCACAGCGCATTCGAGTCGTAAAAAAACGACAGATCACCCAAAATGATTGTGTTCAAACGCTCGGACTCGTGGGCAAAGCCAACAGCTGTCGACAACGATCCGTCGATACCGCTTGTGCCTCGGTTGCCAAAATAATGAGCATCGTGTACCGCGTCGCAAATTAGTCCGTAACGCACAGGGGTGCTGTTCCCCAGGTGAATGACTGAATTTTCAGGAATGGCTTTTCTTATTTGATCAAAGACAGTCAGATCCGAGAATGATGCCTCGGATATATATTGATCGCGCAGCCGATTGACCTGCGTTTCTTTGTTCTTCCAAAGTTGTAAATAAGCTTTCTCTTTCGTTTCCAGCTTGGGTTGAATGAGCTCAAAGAAATCTGCAGCATCAATTTTTACGACCTGCGTGAGCGATTGATAGGTATCGAAATGTTCGCCCGATAAACTCAAATGCCAATGTTGTTGTGCTTTGTTTTTCCGCAGAAATTGTTTCAGCGATTTCGAAACGTATTGGCCGCCAAATGAAATTAGCAGGTCGGGTTGAAAATCTTCCGGCGCATCTTCCAGAATGGCCGCCATCATACAGTCAATATTTCCGCAGAAATTCGGATCATTCAGATTTGCCAGATGCTCTCTCAATACAACCGCTCCGGTTTTTTCGCTGATTGTCGAAAGCAGGTTTTCAAGTCCCGGATTCGGAACTGACTGCCCGGCGAGAATCAACACCTTGGCCGAGTGGTTGAAGGCGAAAGCGAGATTGTCGATTGTGTTTTCGCTTAACGTTGAAGCAACTTCGGTTTCTTCAATCACTTTAATTGGAGACAAAGGCTCGTTCAGCAGGTCGTGCAGCGACTCTTCCAGTGGGATATTAAGATGGATTGGCGCCGGTGTTCCGGAAACAGCCAGATTCAGGCATTCGTTGATTTCGCGGGCTGCAAACCAGAGTTCTTTTTCCGATTCACCAAGTGGCAGACAAATCTCTTTCTTTGTGAAATTTTGGTAGATTCCCTGCTGGCGGATGCACTGACTTTCAGCCTGATCGATCCAGTAGTCCGGACGATCGGCCGTCAAAACGATCAACGGTACATTCATATAAAATGCTTCCGCAACGGCAGGAGTATAGTTTAGCGTGGCCGTGCCCGAGCTACAAACAATGACTACCGGCTTTTGCTTGGCTTGCGATAGGCCCATGGCAAAGTAGGCAGCACTGCGCTCGTCGACAATCGTTCGGCAGTTGAATAAACCACTTCCGGCAAAGGTGTGTGTTAGCGGGCCGTTGCGCGAACCGGGAGAAATGATGACATCATCAATTCCTTTCGCCAGAAGCAGCGAAGCCAGCTGCTGGATGTGTTTCTTGGTTGAAATCATTTTTTTGAACAGCGTTGATAGCGGATAATAAGGTTGTTGCTTTTTTCTTTGTTTCTTCCCATTCTTCTGCCGGAACCGAACGTCCGGTAATTCCTCCACCGGTATAAAGCATATAGCTTTCGGGGGTTATTTCCATGCAGCGCAAATTTACAAATAATCTAATGCACTCGTTCATCCGCCAGGGACCAAGGTAGCCGGTGTAGTACCGACGGCGATGCCTCTCGATGGTGGAAATAAAACGATCGGCTTTTGATTTTGGCAACCCACAAACAGCGGGAGTAGGATGCAGCTCCGCAATGAAGTTTCCGAGCTGTGCGTCAACCTTTTTGGCCGCGAATGTGAAGCTGGTTTTCAGGTGCGCTACGCGGCCGCTTTCAAGTGTCTCCGGGCCTTGTGTTGTATAGGGGTGTATTTTGAATTTGAAAAACAGGTCGAGCATGTATCGCGAAACGAACGCTTGTTCTTCAATATCTTTGGTTTGCCAACTGTAGTCCGAGTCATCGCGGCGCGATTGTGTTCCGGCCAGCGACACCGTTTCCAGCGCTTTGCCTTTCGACTGCAGCAGCACCTCGGGAGTAGCGCCCATCCATAAGCCGGCTTTGGGTAAATTTACCAAATAAACCATGGCGTTTGGTGTTTGCTTGCGCAACCGGACATAGAGTTTGCCGATCGATTCGTGACCACGCTTTTGCGGAACTATGCGTGAAACAATAACCTTGGATAGTTTTGTTTTTTGAATCACCCGTACCGTTTCTGCTATATCGTTCAAATAGTCCTGCTCGGTGATGATATGAAAGTCGATATGATTTTTAATGTTGGGTTGAACTGCCGGAAGATCGTTTAAATTAAAGTTTGCAACAGCTGTTTCGTCCCGGAGGTAAATCTTCGGTTTTAGAAGCATCAGGGGTGAGTCGGGTTCTATTCGAAACGGGGCAAATACAAAACCCTCCTGACCGTTTAATTGGTTAAAGTCCTTCAGCTCCAGAATATCCTCCGGATCACCAATCATGATTTCAGGTGTTGAGTCGCCAGGTGCAGACCAAGCGGCAAAAGGCCTGTTCGTTTGAATAAGTTGGTCGAAAAATGTCGTATAGAGTTCCCCTTTAACCATTCTTTTTTACAATCATATTAGTCACTCGAATTGTTGATACCAAGCGACCCTCTTTGTTGGTTATGTCAACATTCCAAACATGAGTTTGGTTTCCCTGATGGACGATTTTTGCCGTTGCGTAAACCGATCCTTCCCGCACACTGCCGGTGTGGCTACCGTTTATTTGTATGCCACGCACGTCAAACAGAGCCATGTCAACCAGTAGCATACTTCCCAGGCCGGCCATTGTTTCAGCCAGCGCCAGACTCGACCCGCCATGCAAAATGCCATCGGGGCGAGTGGTTTTTGAACAGACCGGCATGCTCGCGTGAACTTCACCCGATCCGATTTTTTCGATTTTAATAGCCAGACTGCCGATCAGGCTGTGTTGCATAGCCTGATTGAGAATGTCTACCGGAGTATCAATATTTAAAAGACTAAAATCCATTTTCTGATTGTCAAATTGAAGCCCTAAAATAGCGTTAACTTTTTATTTTAGGAAGGTTTTCAATCCATATTTGCCCGAAACCCAAAGGGGAGAGAAGGATCCGGAAATCAGATGGCTGTAAATTGAAGTCGAACAGAGAGGGCGGATGATATTGCCTGATGGAATGATCGCTGACAGATTAGAGGTGAAAACTGCTTTTTCCGCAACCAAAAACATACGAAAGCGGCCTTATTCGAGCAGGTTGTGTTTGCGCAAATATTTCTCGAGCTTTACGCCGCTTATCGACAGGTCGGAGAGTGGATCATCGTTGCTTTCGCTGGCATATAATAAGATCGATTCGTGTGCCTCGAGCTTTATTTCTACTTCTTTCAGGTTGCCCAAAGCCATGCTCGAATCGGGTCTCCAGAGGAACATCCAGCATTTTTCTTCTTCGGTCAAATCTTCAATGCGGTACGTTTTTTCTAACAGCTCATCGCTGTCGTTCACAAATAAAATACCCCAGGCTCTTTCTGATTTATATCGGCGAACGGCCACTTTCCCGCGGTCCTCAATACTCCACAACGGTGTAACAGCACTTTGCGGCCGGTCTTGGGGTTGCAAAAACCGCCAGAGATTGAGCTGTTCTTCAGTTAAGGTTGAAAAGCGGTCGGACGTATTTACAGTTCCTCCCAGGATTCCGTTCCAC
>NZ_JBFHIT010000015.1:0-79029 GCF_041596335.1 Mangrovibacterium sp.
ATCGACTTGTCGTTGGCACCAAACCGAGAGATTTTAGCTGATGCATTCCGTTTCTGGGAGAATCAAAAATTAAATAATTGGGCTTGGTGTATCATGTCCAATCATATTCATTGGGTATTTTCGTTGAATAAGCATGATGAACGCAATAATCCGGTTTATCTGCAAGATATTCTGCAGTCGGTAAAACGAACAACGGCCAGAAAGATAAACGAGCACTATGGATTGATAGGCAAGTCACTCTGGCAAAAAGAAAGCTATGATACGACAATCCGGGATCATGTGCATTTGCACCGGGCTATTGAATATACGCTAAACAATCCGGTAAAAGCAGGCCTCGTGAAAAATCAGTGTGAATGGGTCGGCTCCTGGCAACGAATTGGGTAATCAATCGAATGCAATTCGATTGTCCCACGAACCACCCGGGACGAGCGATTTGTAATCGCTCGAAAACCCAAAACAGAACCAATCAATCGAATACAATTCGATTGTCCCACAGACTACCCGGGACGAGTGATTTGCAATCGCTCGAAAACCTACCCAAACAGAACTAATCAATCGAATGCAATTCGATTGTCCCAGACTACCCGGGACGAGCGATTTGCAATCGCTCGAAAACCCACCCAAAACAGAACCAATCAATCGAATACAATTCGAGTGTCCCAGACTATCCGGGACGAGCGATTTGCAATCGCTCGAAAACCCACCCGAACAGAACCAATCAATCGAATACAATACAATTGTCCCAGACCACCCGGGACGAGCGATTTGTAATCGCTCGAAAACTCACCCAAACGGAACCAATCAATCGAATACAATTCGAGTGTCCCAGAGAAGAGAGACGGGAACAAAAAAGCAGGCTCCTTTTCAGAAACCTGCTTCGCAGAATTGTTTTCTCAATTGATTACAATAGTTTTTTGACGACCGCTAAAGCAGCTTCATAGTTCGGCTCGTCGGTAACCTCAGGACAGATTTCAACATACTGAATCACGCCTTGTTTGTCAACGACAACTGTTCCGCGAGCAAGCAAACGAAGCTCTTTAATCAAGAAACCATATTTGGTTCCAACCTCAACGTCTTTGTGATCTGATGCGGTAACCACTTTATCTAATCCTTCGGCAGCGCAAAAACGGCTTTGAGCAAAAGGTAAGTCACAGGAAACAGACAAAATGACGGCATCGCCCAAATTAGCAGCCTCGGCGTTAAAACGCTTGTTTTGCAATTGGCATACGCCTGTATCGATTGATGGGTAAAGCGCCAAAACGCGAACTTTACCATCATAGTCACTCAATTTAATTGGGTTCAGTCCTGCTCCAACCACCGTGAAATCCGGTGCTTTCTGACCAACTTTTACTTCTTCTCCCAGTAGGGTTAACGGACCACCTTTAAAGGTAATCTTTCCGGTTGTTTCTTTCATTATTGTTGATTTTATTAAAAACTTATCGGCCAAACGGCCCAAACGGTTTGTTCATTAATATATTTCAAATACACGGTTGAATCGCGGCAGCAATGCGAGAACCGAAATTCCTTCATTAAAACACATAAGCCGCATGCTTGTTTAAAGCTACTGAAATTTGTGTAAAAAAACAGCACATCTTCGGGTTCTGCCACACATTGGCGACAATCACCTTCAAGCAGGAACTAAACCAAATACTTGACTTCTACCCCAAACATGTTGTACTTTGCAGAAAATTTGAAAACAAAGGACAAGCTTTAATTCAGCAAATATGGACAAAAACACCTATCGCTGGTCAGGAATTTGGACGACAATCGTTTTGCTGCTCGCACTATGGGGATGTGGAAACAATACGCAAAAAATTGCAGAACCCGTTGAGAATATGGTCACAGAAAGTCGTTCGGACGATGTTGTGACTGATTCAGTTGCGGTTGAACCGGAGCCTATCGTACAAGCCAGCCAGCAAAAAGACAATGAAGGAGTTGCTTCCGTCATCAGCAAGAGCCCCGTGCTTCAACCTGTGGAAGCCATAAAAAAGCCGGCTCAAAAGGTAACAGCTCCGGCTAGCGAATTATTTCCCGGCCAAATGATGGTTTATGCTCCGGATTCGATGTCGGAGCATCGCGAAGAAAAAATCATTGCGCTGGTTCAACAGCAAATTGACGAAAGCAGCGCGATCCGGGAGATCGCCAGAAGTCTGCAATCCAGTGAACAACAAGTTGCCGGAGACACCAACATCCACGACATCAAGCTTAGCGACTCATTGCGCGTGTCCTTGGTATTCAACCCGGATGATTTCAAATTAATCAGCGACCAGTCGATTTACTACAGCCGCTTTGTGAAAGGCCAAACCCATTATTTTGATTGGGAAGTTGAACCTCAAAGCCCGGGTGAAAAAACCTTAACCATCAAAATCGAAAACTATGTAAACGGCTCGTGGAATAACTTTGCGTCACCACAAACAATAAAGATACAAGTCAAAGTGAATCAAGGCAAACTGTGGACCGGAATTTGGGACAACTTGCAGAACGATCCCACCTGGCTGCTCGACAAAGTGATGTTGCCCGTGCTCGCATTTATCGCCGGATTGTTCGCCACCTTCATTAAACGCCGGTTGTTTGGAAGCAAAGAAGAATGAAGCCCGTTTCCCGCACGTTAGGAAAACAACAGGCGACCGCCCATCCGAGCCGGTGTTTTCGGGGAACCGTTGTTTATAAAAAAACGGAAGCTGAGAAGTGACAATACGTAACAACCGGAAGCGAAGGAAGCGGTTTGCCCGCGCTTCTACTTCACTCGTTTGATATTGTAAATCTGAACCGGTTCGAGAAGATACTGCCCCTGATCGGCTTGCTGCTGAATTTGACGAATGACATCCATTCCTTCAACCACTTCACCAAAAGCGGCGAAACCTTGACCGTCGGGGTTGCGCTGCCCCCCAAAATCGAGTTCCGGCTGATCGCCAATACAAATAAAGAACTCGGTGCTGGCTGTTCCGGGCTGGTTTCGTGCCATCGACAGGGTACCATCCCGATGCTTGATCCCGGTTTGTGAAGTTGTTTCATGAGCTATTGCCGGATAATTACGAATAATCCCATCATCCTTCAGCCCCGCTTGTACGACCTCAATCTTAACCGGACTTTCATCCTGATTGTCTGGTCGCACGACCCGGTAAAACGATGCATTCAGGTACACTCCCCGATCAACCAAGTTAAGAAAATTGCCGCCGGTCAAGGGCGCACCAATCGTATCGATCTCTAACACCACAGTTCCCATCGAGCTTTCGATTTCGACTTTTGGCAGAGCCGGTTGGCTGCAAGCGCCAAGCAGCAGCATCAGCAGAACAAACAATGCGTTCTTTCCCATCTAATTAACATTTTTCGGTCACCGACCTGATTTATAGTTGATTCAGCGCCTTCCGTCCGGAACACGAAGGACTCCCAAAAAACGCGTTTGACCATTGCCAACACGCCGCGTTTTTCGGACACAAACTTAATGGTTTTTAGACACTTTTAGTGTTCAATATTTCATTTTTGCTTAATCGCTTCGTAACAAGAAAGGGGTTTCTTGCATCAGTTATTTGATGAATTATGAAAGCGAGAAAGCTTCAAGTATCGGTTATCTCCGATTTGCATCTGGCAACCAGAGCCTGCAAGGCCAAATCGATTGTGAAATATCTGAAGTCGATAAACCCCGGCACTTTAGTGCTTAACGGCGATATTATTGACTCGTGGCGGTTTAGTCGGAATTACTTTCCTAAGCCCCATCTCAAGGTGGTTCGGCAGTTGATTAAGATGCTGGAAAAGGGTGTTCAAATCTATTACATAACGGGTAACCACGACGAGTTTCTGCGGAAGTTTAACCAAACTGAAATCGGCAAGTTGAAAGTGGTCAATCAGCTCATCCTCGAACTGGATGGCAAGAAAACCTGGATCTTTCACGGAGATCTGTTTGATCATATCATCCACAAAGCCAAATGGCTTGCCAAGATCGGAGCGGCGGCCTACGGACTGATCACGGTTATAAATGCCGGCCTCAACCTACTGCTTAAACCATTTGGCGTGAAGGGATTCATCCTATACAAACGATTGAAGAAAAAATCGTCAAACGAAGGTCGGCCAACCACCTTTGAAAAAGCGATAGCAGCGGCGGCGGCAGCTCAAAATTACGAAACAGTCATTTGCGGGCATACTCACGTTCCGAAGGATAAAATACTGATGATGCCCGGCAAACCGGTGCACTACCTAAACTGTGGCGACTGGGTTGAGCATTACACCGCTGCGGAATATCAGAATGGAAAATGGGAACTAATTTACTTTGAGGATAATGACGAAGATACGCTAGCCGATGAGCCGGACATTCCGGATCAGAAACAAGTTTATCAATCGCTTTTTAAAGAACTCGCAGTGGCCAACCTACTGTAACGACCAATAATGCAAACACGATGAAAAAAACAAACATCCGCATCTTATACGCCATACAGGGAACCGGTAACGGGCATCTCGCACGGGCTACCGAAATTGTTCCACTATTGGAGCAGTTAGGAAACGTAGATGTTCTGGTTAGCGGTATTCAGGGCGACCTGCAATTACCATTCGCGGTGAAATACCAGTTTTACGGACTAAGTTTCATCTTCGGCAAACTCGGAGGAGTAAGCTTATGGGAAACCGTTCGGCGCTCCAGACCAATCCGCTTTATTCGCGATTTACTCAGCTTGCCCGTGCAAGACTATGACTTGGTAATCTGCGATTTTGAACCCGTAACTGCCTGGGCCTGCAAACTACGCGGAAAAAAATGCATTGGGCTGAGCCACCAAAATGCGGTGCTTCACCACAGAGCTCCCAAACCTTCGCATACCGATTTATTGGGGCACCTGATTTTGACGAATTACGCGCCCGCGAGCCGCAAGTATGGCTTTCACTTCAGGGCAATGGACGAACAGAACTACACACCCGTCATCCGCTCAGCAATCCGAAACGCGAAGCCGGTCAATCGGGGCCACTATACGGTTTATCTTCCGGCCTTCAGTAACGAAGAAATTGAGCATATACTCCGCTGTTTCCCTCAATTCCAGTGGCATGTGTTCTCGAAACACCGAAAAGAAAGCTATCGGAAAGGATCGATCTGGTTTCGTCCGGTATCGTTGACCGACTTTACCGAATCATTTATCAGCTGTGCCGGTATTCTTTGTACAGCAGGATTTGAAACCCCGGCAGAAGCCATACACATGGGTAAAAAGCTATGCGTGATACCAATGAAAAACCAATACGAACAAGCCTGCAATGCGGTCTTTGCCGGAAACATGGGCATTCGGGTGCTTACCAACTGGCACGATTCGGCCGACCAATTGGCTGACTGGCTGCATTACGATGAACCATTGCAAATAAACTACCCTGACCAGACTCGCGGGATTCTCGAAAAAATTGTCCTCGAGGCCGAAACGGACTTGTTGCTTAAAATGAATGCTTCGCCTCAACGCACTGATTCGGAATGATAGTCCGATAAATCTACCAACGCCATGGACACGCTAAGCTCGCCCGTCCCCCGGGAACTATGGATGCTCAGATTGAATTTCGATTCAAAGAAACGTCGGTCACTCATCACCGCTACTCAGTGATTACCCTCACGCGCTTTAACCGCGATGCCATCGCCACCTGCTGTTTTTTGCTCCGCTGACCAAAAGGCAAAACGGCCGTATACGCGAAGTTCCGAACCAAATGGAGCTGCACCTTCATTCACCAGCTATTTTGCTCTCGATTGAAACCTGGGAGCGACAAATCGACAGGCCGTTAGCGAATCTCGCCACCATACCCGGAATAACGCTGTTGAATAGGCTCCAAATGAACTAAAATTCACTTCCTCAATTCCAAATTCCCGGTAAAAAGCTGAACAAATAACCTGATTTATGGTTTTAGGTGAAAAAGCCAATCATCAACCAAACACACCTAAAAACTGATTACTCATGAAATTGCTCAAAAAATTACTTGCCACCCTGATCATCTTAGCCTTAATTTTTGTGATTGTCGCCTGGTTCCTGCCGAAGGAAATCCAGGTTAACCGACACATCCAAATTGACGCGCCGGTTCGTGTTGTTTTCAATCAGGTCAACGACTTGCATTCGTGGCAGAAGTGGGCAGTCTGGAATCAGATCGATCCGGACATGAAGGTTAACTACCAACAGCTCGGCATTGGCGAAGGGGCTGGCTACCAATGGCAAAGCGATCACAAACAAGTTGGTTCCGGATCTTTAACGATAAGCAGCTCTGTTCCATACGATTCAATTGTTGTAGCGTTGGATTTTGGAGAGAAAGGACTCGCGACAGCACCCTTTCGGTTTGTAGAAGAAAATAACCAAACGACCGTACTATGGGGTTTCAAAACTGATCTGGGCGACAACCCGCTTTATCGTTGGATGGGACTTATGTTCGAAAGTATGATTGGTCCCGATTTGGAAGAAGGATTAGAGAATCTGAAGGTTGTATCGGAGACCATTTGGCAGGAAAAGCAACCCTTGGTTCGTCTGCAAACCTTGCCCGATATGAACTACATTAGTTTGCGCGAAGAGGTGGAGTTCAACCAAATATCGACTGCCATGGCTCGCATGTATGGTGTATTGTACACCGCAATTCAACATAGAAATATCGAAATGAACGATATGCCTTTTGCAATCTACCATAAAATTGACGGAGAAATTGTTGATTTGGAATGCGGGATTCCGGTTACTCAAATCACTGAAGGAACCGATCTGATTCAGCAAGCAACGCTACAAAGCAGAACTTATATCGAAGCCGACCACATTGGCGCTTACGATTCACTTGGTGAAACCCACCAGTTTATGCAGGATTGGCTGGAAGCCCACAACATTCAGATGGCTGGCGCTCCGATGGAAAAATACCTCACGGACCCATTCCTGGTCAAGGATACTTCGCAATGGATTACTGCTGTTTTTTACCCAATTGTTGTAAACTAGTCCTTTTATATTGAAGGCAACAGAAAAACGTATCTTCTTTTCGCCAAACATAAAAAAGTAGACGTATATACATCCAGCGAATGAAATTCCGACAAAATGATGGAACTTGGCCGCACTGTATGCTCCTCATGGTCATGCTTTTCTACAAAACCGACTCACGGACTGGATGTCGTTAATCGTCCAGCACCTTGCTATTTAAAAAACCATCCACCCAGTTTAGCGATCCATGCAGCTGCACCAATTCGGCCTTCAACTGGTTGAAATCGTCCTTCTGTCCGGTTTCGTAATAGGCTTTTAACAAAAAAAGCTGCACCATAAGTTCGAACCAGCAACAGGAACGGCACTTTTCCGAACTTAACTGCGACAGGCTCAGTTGATACTTTTCAATGGCTTTCCTCTTATTGCCCCCCAAAAAACGGGGCTTGTAGAAATACATATTGGCCTGTTCAAAGGCCAGAAGCGGTTCCGTTTCCGACAGTCGTTCGGCTTTTCGCATTGCCGCCTGATGCGCCGGGTAAAGAATGGGCGCCTGCACCATCGACAGGCTAATTTGGTAGGAATGGAAACAAGCATCCAAGCAATAAAACGCGGCATTATTGGGGAACCGGGCCTGCACAGCACGCAAAGCATGGATTGTACGATTCAGCTCATCGCGAGCCTCATCTTTTCGCTTGTTGCCCAATAAATAGCCGATGTACCCGTAGCGCGCCAAAAATAATTCGCGTTGCCACTCAGCGGTCGAATCGTCCAGCGCCTCCATCCGCCCGATAATTCCCTGCCAATCGGCGACCCGATCATCAACATAGGCTTCGTACAATTCGCAATGCAACTGCTGTTGCGCGGATTGCCCACAGGATTGAAGCCCTATCAGAAAACAACAAAGTAGCAGAAATGCGTTACGCATGGTCATTCGCCCTCCCCTTCTGTTTCAATTTATCCTTTTCGCGATACAGCTGCCACCAGGGAACACGCGGAATTTCGTGATGCTCCCAATGGTAGCCAAAGAAATAACAACTTAGCATCACCCACCAATGCGGCCCCCTCTGACTGCGTGCCCGGTGTGGCTCCATGTTTGCTTCATGCGGTTTACGATGCGGCAGGTAGGTTCCGACAAAGAACAACTGAAAACTAGCCAGCACTGCCGGAACAATCCAGAAGACAAGCAGCTGTGGCACTTCAACCCAAATTTTAAGGACATTGAATACCACCGCCATAAACAGAAACTGCCAGATGGTTGCATAGCGACCAAGGAACACCCCCCACCACACAAACACATTTTGCGAGCGGATGTAGTAATCCGGATCTTTCTCTGTTGCCGGAAACTGATGATGGAGATAATGGTTGGCCCGCAATTTTCGGTACGACAAGCCGGCAAACAAAATGGAGGCCAGCCAGCCAAAAAAATCGTTCATCTTTCGGTTCGCGCTCACCAAACCATGCATAGCATCGTGCCCGGTAATAAACAAACCGGTGTACAAATAAGCCTGTATCAACAGGTGGATATAAGTCCATCCCGAAGTTGCGCTTACCGGCGCCAGCAGAAGACTGTAGGCCAAATGCAGTCCCCAGAAAAACAAAATACCTATGGCGATCAGTAGTCCCATCAAATCAGGTTCAAACTAATATTTAGCACTAAAAAGAAAACGAACTGACATAGTACAATCCAAACAGCCAATTGGTTGCGATGGTTCAACCGGAACAGTTTCATTCCGGCAAACAGCACGAAGGAAAGCAAAAACCAGTCGATATAATTTTTTAGCGGGATAACATTTCCCTGCCAGCTCCACATGTCGAGGCGAACTGCCACCGGCTCCATTACATAATCGAATGCCACCATCAGCAGCGCTCCAAGCGGCGGCAACCACCACCCCAACGGCAAACGGCGCAGCCCGGTATAAATTCCGAAGGACAAAACCAGCCAGTTCAGACCGATCAACAAGGGGGTGTCCCAAAGCTTCAGCCCCAACACCGGACCATAGCTGTAATTTCCGAACAGCAATCCGGTTTGGGTGCCCAGCAATTCAGCCCCAAATCCGATCAGCGCCACCAAAGGCAGAGCAAGCACCAGCCCGGCCGTCCATTTCTCCTGAAAAAGGAACAAAACCATACCGGACAACAGGAGATTGAACGGACTAAGCAGGCTAAATAAAGGCTCTGTTGCCGGGATTGTAAAACCGACGCAACCAACCAGGTAAAGCAGCGCGAGGATCATGCGGGCGTAGAAAACGGATTGGGTACTAGTGTTCATGCTTCCCCTCCTTTTCGTCAACCAAACGCCCCACAATTTTAGCGGAAGCCAAACACAGCGGAATGCCGCCTCCGGGGTGCACACTGCCGCCTACAAAGTATACCCCCGGCAAATCGTTCCTGAAATTCGGATGGCGGCGGAAAGCCGAAAAAAGGCTGTTCGAGCTTGCCCCGTATATCGCTCCGCCCAAGGATGATGTTTTGTTCTCCAAACCGGTCGGGTCCAGAATTTCCTCGCACACGATATCCTGCTCAACATCTTGTTTCAAGATCCGATTTAATTTACCAATAATCTGTTTTCGAACCTGTTCGCGCAAAGTGGCCCAGTCCGGCCCGGCCCCCGATGGAGCATTCACCATCACGAACCAGTTTTCCATTCCCTCAGGCGCATCCGAATGATTCTGTTTGCTGCTCACGTATACATACACGGTCGGATCGGGTGAAATTGTTTTCTTTCGAAACAGGCAATCGAACTCGTCAGCATAATTTTCACTAAAGAAAATATTGTGTAATTCCAGCTGCGGAAACGTTTTCTTCATTCCCCAATAAAAAATCAGCGCCGAGCTCGAGGCCTCTTCCCTGCTGTTTAGGTTGAAGGGCTTGGAATCGGTCAGCAACTTGCGGTAAAAGCTATGAATATCAACATCGCTCACCAGCAAATCAAAATCGGATGACTGCCCGTTGACCAGCAACGTTTTCGTTCCGCCTTTCGCCACCACAACCTGCTGTACGGCCGATTGCAGGCGAATCTGAACCCCAAGGCGTTGGGCTTGCTTTTGCAGCGCCTCAACAATGCTGTACATCCCTTTGTCCGGGAAATAGGCGCCAACATTGTGTTCCAAATGCGCAATGACCTGCAAGGTTGCCGGGGCTTGATACGGATTTGATCCGTTGTAAGTCGCAAAACGATCGAACAGCTGCACCAGTCGGGGATCGGAAAAAGCTGTGCTGTTTTTCTGATGAAGGCTTCGGAATGCCTGAATTCGTGGAAATTGCAATGCCCGCCAGAAGTTCGGGAAGGTCAACAAATCCTTTAGGCGTTGGAAAGCGCTGAAAATAAAGATGGGAGCCGTTAATCGGTAAATAAAAGCGGCCTTTGAAAGGTACTTCAACACCGCTTGCTTCGAATCGGAAGTCTTCGATTCCACTTCTTCGGCAAATTGTTCCGGATTGGCAAAGGCATTCAGAATAGTTCCATCCTCATAGAAATACCGGCTTACAAGCTCCAGCTTCCGGTAGGCAACGCGTAAATCGTCGTCGAGCAACTCGTCCAGCAAGCCGGGCAGGGTAAACAAGGACGGGCCGGTATCGAAACGGAACCCAGCCAGGGAGAACTCATTCAGCTTACCCCCTACCCGAGCCGACTTTTCGAACAGAGTTACTTCCCAGCCCGAGCGGGCCAAACGTACGGCAACAGCTAAACCTGCAATTCCGGCACCAACAATTGCGGCTTTTTTCATGCGTTTTTCTTTCAATTTTAACTATATTATATGATTATTAAACTATTTCCCCAAATCAATAAAACTTTTTGCTTCTGTTTTGTTTAAATATAGACATCATTCATTAAACAAACAATGAAACGAACATGTTGCTCCGAACACAAACACGATCTGTAAAAAGTTTTCAGCAACATGAAAGTTCCATCAGGCAATTTAAAATCAAATTATTCACTGATGAAAAAAGTACTCATCATAGGAACCGGACTAGCCGGTTTATCTACTGCCCTTCGGCTGACCACTGACGGCTACGAGGTGGAAATGGTTGAAAAATACCATCGCCCGGGTGGACGACTAAATTTACTGGAAAAAGATGGCTTTAAGTTCGACATGGCTCCTACTTTCTTCAGCATGAGCTACGAATTTAAAGAGTTGGCCAAGTATTGCAACATCGATATACCTTTTGAGTTTGTGGAGCTCGACCCACTTTATGCTGTTCATTTTGAGGGCGACAAACGATCGTATCTGATTTACAAAGACCTAAAAAAACTGGCGAACGAGTTTAAGGATCTGGAAGTTGGTCTGGAAGAGAAACTAACACGTTTTCTGAAAGCTGCCGGTGAAATATTTCACGATACTGAATACATTGTGATCAAGCAAAACTTCGACAGCTTGCTGGGCTACCTATTGCAATTAACTCGTGTGCCGCTAAAACATGCCCCAAAAATGTTTTATTCCATGTGGAAAGAAATGGAGAAAAACTTCGATTCGTTCGAGGTGAAGGTCATTTTCTCCTTGGTGGGCTTTTTCCTAGGATCCACACCATTCGACACACCAGCCGTTTATTCCATGCTGAACTACACAGAGCTTGTTCACGATGGCTATCACAACGTGAAAGGCGGCATGTACAAAATTGTTGAAGGCGTTGTTGCGGAGTTACAACAGCGAAAGGTAAAAATGCATTTCAACGTAGAAATTGATCGCTACGAAGAGTTGAACGGAAAACTTTCGGCCTTTGTTGATAAAACCGGAAAGCGCTGGGAGGCCGACGTTTTTGTTGTGAATGCCGACGCTGCTTCGTTCCGCGGCCAAGTTCTCAACCGCCAAAAATTTAGCGAGGCGAAGCTCGATGCCAAAAAGTGGACACTAGCGCCACTAACCATTTACCTGGGGCTCGACACGAAAGTGAATAACATGTATCACCACAACTACTTTTTAAGGCGAAATTTCGAGGAATATGCGCACAAAATTTTCAAAAACAGCATTAAGCTCGACAAACCATACTACTACGTCAACATCCAGTCGATGCACAATCCTGACTATGCGCCCGAGGGGAAGGAAAGCGTTTTTATTCTGTGTCCGGTGCCCGACCTTCGGTTTAAAGAAAACTGGGACGATGCGGAAGCCATTGCCGACGCGATTGTTCGCGATATGGGTGAGCGAACCGGTTTCGATTTTATGGGGCACACCGAAACACGGATTGTGTACAACCCCATTCAATGGGAAGGCATGTTCAACCTCTACCGTGGAAGCGGCCTTGGGCTGGCGCACGACCTGAACCAGGTGGGTGGTTTTCGCCCTTCAAACAAGGATGAAAAACTGGCCAACCTTTATTACACCGGCGCTTCCACCGTTCCGGGAACAGGCCTGCCAATGACGGTAATTTCTTCCCGATTAGTAACCGAACGAATATTGAACGATCATGGAGCTCTATCGTAAAAACAATCTGGACTGCAGCCGGATAACCACCAAGAACTACAGCACCTCCTTCTCGCTTGGAGTTCGAATGCTGAACCCAAAATACCGGTCGGGTATTTACAGTATTTACGGTTTTGTTCGCTATGCCGACGAAATTGTAGATACATTCTTCGAACAGGATCAAAAAGCTATTTTCGACGAGTTTACAACAGAAACCTGGCGGGCGATCGACCGCAAATTCAGTATCAACCCCATTATCGACAGCTTTCAGGAGGCGGTGCACCGGTATGGGATTGACCACCATCTGATCGAAGCATTTTTGAAAAGTATGGAAATGGATTTGTATGAAACGAACTACAATGCCGACCAACTTGAAAACTACATTTATGGCTCGGCCGAGGTAGTGGGTTTAATGTGTCTTCGGGTGTTTTACTTCGACGAGCCTGGACGATATGAGGAGTTGAAAGAGTCGGCCAGAAAACTGGGAGCCGCGTTTCAGAAGGTCAACTTTTTACGCGACGCGCAGGACGACTTCGAAAACAAAGGCCGTATCTATTTTAAAGACATCGACTTCAACCATTTCGACCAAGCCTCGAAAGATCGGATTGAACGCGATATTGAACAAGATTTCGCGGAAGCGTACAGCGGAATTAAAGCCTTAAAAAAGGAGGTGCGGTTCGGTGTATACCTTGCATACATTTATTACATTCGCCTTTTCAGAAAAATTAAGCGCGCTAAGCCGGTCGAGATCCTGAAAAAACGCTATCGGGTGTCGAACCCGAAGAAGATGTATCTGCTGGCCAACGCGTACCTAAAAAACGCCTTTAATAGTTTATAAATGCAACTGGAACAGTACACCTACGCCGGGCTCCTGATCGCCTCAATCGCCATTCCACTGGCACTCAGCTTTGATAAAAAAGTGCACTTTTATACTCGCTGGAAGTACCTGATTCCGTCGATTATTGTTACCGCAATTGTTTTTCTGGTGTGGGATGTTCGGTTCACCGAGGCCGGTATCTGGAGTTTCAACCCCAACTATTTAACCGGCATTTACATTAAAGGTTTGCCCGTTGAGGAATGGCTATTTTTCTTTGTTATTCCATATAGCACCATGTTCATTTACGAAGTACTGAAAGCCTACCTCCCCAATTTCGAAAGGCCAACTTTTTTTGCTGTTATTATCGTGCTACTGGTCGCTGTATCTGCTTGGCTGAGTTATTACTACCGCTCACAATTGTACACCTTCTTTAACTTTCTGTTTCTGGCAGTGTACCTGGCATACGTTATTTTCCGGAACAAATTTAAACCGCACCTCACCAAATTCTTTCTGGCCTACCTTATTGGCATCCTGCCATTTCTCATTGTGAATGGCATTTTAACCAGCCTGCCGGTTGTGGAATACCATCCGGAACACATTATCGGACTGCGAATTATTAACATCCCGATAGAAGATTTTGGCTATTTCTTCTTATTGTTGCTCATGAACACAACCATTTACGAGACCCTGAAAGAAGGGAACTATTATTAGCCGCCGAGTATAATTCCATCAACATAGTCATCAAAAAAAGGTGAAACCAGCCTTGTTACAGCCCAATTTCACCTTTCACTATTTTTAGCTTTAATTTTCAATCTGCTACCGCGATTTTAGCGACCAGTTTTTTCACCGGCGCCGACTCGTCTGCTTTAATGCACGGACGGTGCACATCGTCCGGAAAGAACAGAAAGAAAGCTTCGGGTGTTGCTAAATGCAACTCACCATCGTTTTCACCATAAAAAATCAGGTCTTTCTGTTCGTTATATTCCATGGCGTTTTTCGCTTCGCTCAACGGAAGGATTCCCATTTTCTCTTCACCGGAAATTACATATTGAAGGTCGATGTAATTTTTATGCGCTTCCCACTTGGCGTTTTCCGGCTCTTTCGTATCGTATTCCGAAATCATAGCAAAAGCCTGCGTTCCAACCAACGGGTATTTCCCGACCTCCATCGCCGACAAATCTTGCTTCATGAACTTGAAAACGGCTTTCCACAACTCCGGATTGGCTTGATATTGCTTGTAAAACTCTTCTACATTTACAGAATCGTGAGCAGCGACCAACACTCCCTCTGCCCAGCCTTTTTCTGTAAACCATTCGTTAATTTTATTCATTTCGATTGATTTTATTTTCCAGTAAAATTAGGCATTGTTACAGCAACATGATACCCAAACCCGTTTTTTTTCACTTCCACCGTAAATATTCGTTAACAGACTAAAAACTTATCGAAGAATCTATCCACATGTCAAACTTTTTACGGAAATTTATCGTTCTTAATCGATGAAGGAGTATCGTTGAGTATGAGTTTTCCAATTGTTTTAAAATTACTGCATGTTTATCTACTGGCCACAGTCAAATATTTTTTGACGTTCCCTTACGCAATGCTGATTGGGTTGAATTTTGCCCAAACAATTGTTCTTGTGACCATTGGCGGAATTTCCGGATTTTACTTTTTCTACTTTCTAAGCGGCTTCCTCATTCGTTTTTATTACGACCATCACGAAACGTTTTACTGTGCGCTCAAACATTATATTCGGGTTGATTTATGCCACCTGATTGACCGCCATAAAAAACCGACCATCCGGATCAACCGAAAAACACGTTTTATCGCCAAACTTCGTAAAAAGTATGGTTTTTGGGGCATCATTGTAATGACTCCTTTTTTACTGAGTATACCAATTGGAGCATTCCTGCTGAAAAAATATTACAGCCGCCAAAAGTACACCGTGTTGTACATGACGATTTCCATTTTAGGCTGGGCGCTGCTGTTCTCTACCCTTTTCATTATAATGCCGCATACGGCATAGAATTGCCCCCAGATTTCGTTTTATTAGCTCCAAATCAGCCTCTTGCCATTGGATCGAGAACAATTGCTGAACCGTCAGCCACTGTAATTTTTCATGGTCGACCAGGTTCAACGTCACTCCGGAAAGTTGTGCTACAAACGGATACAGTCGAATATGTTTCGTTCCGTAATCATGGTCAACCGGGAACAGATAAGCGTCAGGTTCAATGGCGCAGTTCAGTTCTTCCCGGATTTCGCGTTTGATGCAAGCCACCGCGGTTTCACCCGGCTCCAGCTTCCCGCCCGGAAATTCCCACTGACCGGGATGATCCGAATCTATTTTTCGTTGAACAGACAGCAAGCAATTTTCGTTAAAAATCAGGGCACAACAAACGTCAATCATAAATCGTCTTTTTTTTAGCCTAAATTTATCCTTTCATTTGAAACAGCGACTATGACTCGGGAAGAAATTCAGGAACTCATGATTGAATGGGAAAATACCTCCGCACTCTGCGACTATTTTCGAAGCCATCCGGAAGAGATGTTTAAACTGGTTGAAATTGCGTTCAGCGAAAGCCACCAGCTAAACTGGCGCGCCGCATGGGTGTTGGACAAGGTCAACGAAAAGAATCCAATTCAGGTTTCCTATTTCATCCCTCAAATGATCGAGTTCGTCTATGCCACAAAAAATGAGTCCAAACTTCGCCACTTTCTGAAAATTATCAGCCGACATCAAATCCCGTATCAGCAAATCGGGAAGCTCTTCGATTTCGCTTTGTCGATTTTCACCGATGCGAATGTTGCCATCGCGGTGCGTGTACATGCCCTGCAAATCCTGTTCAATATTTCAGAAATTGAATGTGAACTCAAATCCGAGCTTATCTTATTAATCGAACATGAACTCGAAATTCATCCATCTGCGGGAATAAAATCGAGAGGAACGAAGCTTTTAAAGAAGCTCAAAAAGCAGACAGGCTTCTGACACCACTTTTCGTTGATTTTTTTTATCGTTATATCCCTTTGAAAATCAAATACCATTCGAAAAAAACGTACTATTCGAGCTATTTTTTTGCAGAAAACTATTTTGGGAATAAAAATATTTTATACTTTTGCCGCTGTCTTTAAACAAAAGGCAATAATGATTGACCCGTGGTGTAATTGGCAACACGTCTGGTTTTGGTCCAGAAGAGTCCAGGTTCGAGCCCTGGCGGGTCAACCAAAATCAAGCAGCTTTCGAGCTGCTTTTTTTGTTTTCATAGCCAGGCATTTCACCGGGCACAGCATCCTTTTCTTTTCGCCCTCTTCCGAAATAATTCAAACCCCAAAATTTAATCCACCCTACAACGGATCGCAGCAAAGGATGAGTTTTGTAAGGGTAATTCTCGAATTAAGACCATAACTTTGAGTTAACCAGCCTCGTACTAACTGTTCGTTAAACCAAAGAACGATGAGCAAAGCCTTTTTTAACTACGGTGAAGATTTCCTGACAGCCTCCAAAGCCCTGGCTCTAAGTCGGGGCGAATTAAAAGGGATACTGAACGAAACAAGCAGACAAAAGATCGGGAAAAGCCAGCAGATTGTGTCGGATATCACCCACTCGGGAAAAGCGGTTTATGGCATCAACACCGGCTTCGGCCCCCTATGCACATCGCCCATCCCCCCAACCGATACAGATAAGCTTCAGGAAAACATTCTGAAAAGCCATGCCGTTGGAACCGGCGACCCAATTTCCACCGAATTTTCGGCACTCATGCTTGTGTTAAAAGTTCATGCGTTGGCGCAGGGTTTTTCCGGAATTCAGGAGGCAACCCTCAACCGCATCATCTGGCACCTTGAAACGGGAGTCATTCCGTTGGTCCCCAAACAGGGCTCCGTTGGTGCATCGGGCGATCTGGCTCCGCTGTCTCACCTGTTTCTGCCACTCATCGGGCTCGGGAAAGTCGAGTACAAGGGTGAAACAAGAGCAGCTGGTGATGTTCTGGATGAACTTGGACTTCAACCACTATCATTGCATGGCAAAGAAGGATTAGCGCTGATTAACGGCACTCAATTTATGGCCGCTCATGGGCTGATGGCTGTCGTGAAAATGCATAACCTCATTGCAACGGCTGACATTGTCGGCGCGATGATGATTGAAGGACTATCGGGTTCGGCCCGGCCATTTCAGGCGAAGCTTCACGAACTTCGTCCCTACAAAGGCAACCGGCAGTCGGCCGAAACGATTGCCAACTTACTTTCCAATTCCGACATTGTTGAATCGCATGCTTGTTGCACCCGGGTGCAAGACCCCTACTCACTGCGTTGCATACCGCAGGTTCACGGTGCTTCGTGGAATGTCTGGCTCCATCTGAAGGAAACGCTGGAAACCGAAATCAACTCGGTAACCGACAACCCGATTATCTTTGAAGATGGCTCAACAATCAGCGGAGGAAACTTTCACGGCCAACCGATTGCTTTGCCAATGGACTACGCCTGTCTGGCAGTCTCCGAAATCGGCAACATCTCCGACCGTCGCATCTACCTTTCACTCACTGGCAACTACGACGGCATCCCACGATTGTTGCTGAAGGCAACCGGCTTGAACTCCGGATTCATGATCATACAGTACACCTCGGCTGCCCTGGCCAGCGAAAACAAAAGTCTCTGCTTCCCGGCAAGCGCCGACAGTATTCCGACCTCGTTGGGGCAGGAAGACCATGTGAGTATGGGCTCGATTAGCGGACGAAAATTACTGCAGGTGATCGACCATGTGGAACGCATCATTGGTCTGGAGCTTTTCTGTGCTGCTCAGGCACTCGACTTCCATGCTCCGCTTCATTCAACCCCAATTCTGGATGCCATTCACCAGCACATTCGCCAAACGGTTCCACATATCGAGGAAGATCTGCTCTTGAACGATTTCATGCAATACGCCATCGATATGGTGAAAAAGAATGAACTAACGCAGCTGGCCGACCAGGTTTCGACAGCAACCCGAGCACCCTACCGAACATCGCTCAGTAAACTATTTGACGCGTTTTGACGCCCGGCAACGAGCACCACTAATTTTGAAAACTGAATCAACCTGACCTATGAATTTCAACGAGCAAATCACACAAGGCATCCCCGCACAACTACCGGCTCCTCAGGCCTACGACACAACAATAAGCCATGCTCCCAAACGCAAAGACATCCTGTCGGCCGATGAAAAGAGACTGAGCATTGAAAATGCCCTACGGTATTTTCCGAAAGAATGGCATGCCGAACTGGCTACCGAATTTTGGCATGAGCTCAAAAATTATGGACGTATCTACATGTATCGTTTCCGTCCCAACTACGAAATGTACGCCCGGCCAATTTGTGAATATCCGGCAAAATCGGTTCAGGCAGCCTGCATGATGATGATGATTCAGAATAACCTCAATCCGGCAGTAGCGCAGCATCCTCACGAGTTAATTACCTATGGGGGCAACGGCGCGGTTTTCCAAAACTGGGCACAGTACCTGCTAACAATGCAATATCTGGCGGAGATGACCGATGAGCAAAGCCTGCATCTATACAGCGGACATCCTCTTGGGTTGTTCCCAGCATTCAAATCGTCGCCACGCGTTGTCATCAGCAACGGAATGATGATTCCCAACTACTCAAAACCCGACGACTGGGAAAAATACAATGCGTTGGGTGTTACACAGTATGGCCAAATGACTGCCGGTTCGTGGATGTACATTGGCCCACAGGGAATCATTCACGGAACAACCATTACGGTCATGAATGCCTTCCGAAAAAGACTAAAACCGAATGAATCGCCCAAGGGCAAGCTCTTTCTAACCGCGGGACTTGGCGGCATGAGCGGAGCACAACCCAAAGCCGGCAACATTGTTGGGTGTATCACTGTTTGTGCCGAGGTAAATATTCAGGCCATCGTAAAACGCTACCAACAAGGCTGGGTCGATGAAATAATCGACAACCTAAATGAATTGGTTTCCCGCGTAACACGGGCAAAAACAGAACGGGAGACCGTCTCCATCGCTTTTCATGGCAATGTGGTTTCCGTTTGGGAGGAGTTCGAAAAAGTGGGCCTGTTTGTTGAAATCGGCACCGACCAAACGTCGCTGCACAACCCATACTCGGGAGGCTATTATCCGGTTAGTTTGAGTTTTGAAGAGGCTCAAAAAATGATTTCCGAAGATCCGACCCGGTTTAAAGCTGAAGTCGGGCAATCTCTTCGCCGACAGGCAGCAGCAATAAACAAACACGCAGCTCGCGGCACTTATTTTTTCGACTACGGCAATGCCTTTCTGTTGGAATGCAGCAAAGCCAATGCCGATGTAATGACCGACGACAATAAGAAATTTCGCTACCCATCGTATGTTCAGGACATCATGGGTCCCTTGTATTTCGACTACGGATTTGGTCCCTTCCGCTGGGTTTGCTGTTCGTGCTCCCCTGATGATCTGAACCATACCGACCAGTTAGCGCTGGAGGTGCTGCGTGAATTACGCCAAAAGGCACCCTCTGAAACATGCCGCCAATTCGACGACAACATTCATTGGATGGAAGAAGCAGGAAAAAACAAGCTGGTAGTTGGCTCGCAAGCCCGGATTCTATATGCTAATTCAGACGCCCGGATTCAAATCGCCTTGCGTTTTAACGAAGCTGTCCGAAACAACGAAATCTCCGCTCCTATTGTCCTTGGTCGCGACCATCACGATGTGAGCGGCACCGATTCGCCCTTTCGCGAAACCAGCAACATTTACGATGGCAGCAGTTTCACCGCTGATATGGCTGTACAAAATGTGATTGGCGACGCCAGTCGTGGTGCCACCTGGGTATCGCTACACAATGGCGGAGGCGTTGGCTGGGGCGAAGTCATCAATGGCGGCTTTGGCCTCGTGCTCGATGGCAGCGAGCAAGCCGACGCGAACTTGAAAATGATGCTGCTTTACGATGTAAACAATGGCATTGCCCGCCGTTCGTGGGCACGTAACAAAGCAGCCATGTTTGCCATTCAACAGGAAATGAAACAAACGCCAGCCCTACATGTTACGATCCCGAACTTAGTCGACCCGACAGTTTTGGATCATTTAGACTAGCTCCTGATATCTGTCCATGCCGCCTGCCTTGTGCTCAACGACATAAACGATCCGTTCGCCCTTCTATTTTCGGGCTGAACCGGGATCGGATGGCCGGCATTAAAAAATACCAACATTTAGCGATTGCATAGCTCAGAAAACATTTGTTATTTTGAATCGTTTTAAATAGAAAACAAGACTATGATTCAGGGAAAAGGAGAACAAACCATCAATCAAACAGTTAATGGTCGGATTTACAAATGTGCGGAATGCGACAAATTTCACGTAAACTACAAAAATTTAAGCTTTAGTTTTGCGCAGGAAGAATACGAGAATTTTCAGAACTACATGCGAAAACTGGATGTAAACTATTGGGCACAGCAAAACGAACATCGCTCCGGAGAACGTAAAATCATGATTCCAATTAACCACAAGAATCTAATTCTGAGCTTCAGAACAGACGAAATCGACGAGATAAAAGCCCTACTCGCCGATCATACGGGGCGTAAACCAAGGTTCCAACTGCTAAAAACCCGGAACTTCGAATTTCAAATTTCAGACAATTAAACAAAAACAAGATGGCTATTGCAGCCAAATAAACGATCACCCGATAGACTATTAATGATGAAAAAAACGAGAGATCCATTTCAAGAAGGACGCTGGAGCAACAGCATTGATGTGCGCGACTTTGTTTCGCAGAACATCAGCACTTACACCGGCGATCACCATTTTCTGACTGGCCCCAGTAAAAACACCCAAGCTCTTTGGGAAATTTGCAAACAAGCCATGAAGGAAGAACGGGCAAAAAACGGATTGCGCAATGTGGACACAAAAATTGTATCAACGATCAATTCGTTTCCAGCCGGCTATATCGACAAAGACAAGGAGGTGATTGTAGGTTTGCAGACCGATGAGTTACTAAAACGCGCCATGAAACCCTATGGTGGTTTTAAGGTGGTAAGCCGGGCGCTGGCCGAACATGGCTACACGCCCGATCCGCACATTGCCGAAACCTTTAACAAATACGCGAAAACACACAACGATGGTGTTTTCGATACTTATACCGATGAGATCAGAACTTTCCGTTCGCTGGGCTTTTTGACCGGCCTGCCCGACAATTACGCCCGTGGCCGGATTATTGGCGATTACCGCCGACTGGCTTTGTATGGCATCAACCGGTTGATTGAAGGGAAAAAGGAAGACCTGAGCAACATTGCCGGTCCGATGACTGACGCTACGATTCGTTTGCGGGAGGAAGTCGCTGAGCAAATCAAAGCCCTGTACGAAATGATTGACATGGGCAAAACCTACGGACTGGATCTTTCGCGTCCGGCCGAAAACGGACAGGAAGCGGTACAATGGACCTACATGGGCTATTTGGCTGCCGTGAAGGAACAAGACGGAGCCGCCATGTCGCTGGGGAGCGTTTCATCCTTCCTCGATATTTTCATTGAACGCGATTTGCAGGCCGGCCTCATTACCGAAGAACAGGCGCAGGAATACATTGATCAGTTTGTGATGAAACTGCGCATGGTACGCCACCTGCGTATGGAGGCTTACGAGCAAATTTTTGCCGGCGACCCTACCTGGGTGACCGAATCGATTGGCGGCATGTTGATGGATGGCCGCAGCAAGGTAACTAAAACAGCGTTCCGCTTTCTGCACACGCTCTACAATTTAGGCCCATCGCCCGAACCCAACATCACCATTTTGTGGTCGCAGCAATTACCGGAACCCTTTAAAGCTTATTGCGCTAAAGTTTCCATCGACACGTCATCCATTCAGTATGAAAACGACGACCTGATGCGTACCACCAGTTGCTCCGACGACTATGGAATTGCCTGCTGTGTATCGTTCCAGGAATTGGGCAAGCACATTCAGTTTTTTGGTGCCCGCACCAACCTGGCCAAAACAATGCTGCTGGCATTCAACCAAGGCCGTTGCGAGAATACCGGAACGCAGGTGGTGAACGGAATTCCGGCATTGAAAAGTGACTATCTGGTGTACGACGAAGTGATTGCCAACTTCAAACTAGCCATGAAAGAAGTTGCCCGCGTGTACAACGAATCGATGAACATCATTCACTACATGCACGATAAATACTACTACGAAAAAGGACAAATGGCGCTGATCGACACCAACCCGCGCATCAATCTGGCTTATGGGATCGCCGGGCTGTCGATTGTTGCGGATTCGCTTTCGGCCATTAAACACGCCAAAGTAAAACCAATCCGCAATGAAGACGGGCTGACGATTGACTTTGCGATTGAAGGCGATTTCCCCAAATATGGCAACGACGATGACCGGGTAGATCATATCGCCCGCGATGTGGTGGCCCATTTCAGCAACGAGCTGAGACAGCTTCCGGTGTACAAAAATGCAAACCCAACCATGTCGGTGCTCACCATTACCTCGAATGTTGTTTACGGAAAGAAAACCGGTGCAACGCCCGACGGACGCGCCAAAGGCATTCCGTTTGCCCCCGGCGCAAACCCCATGCACGGACGCGACACGCACGGCGCTATCGCCTCGCTGAACTCGGTGGCCAAAATCGACTATAAAGATTCGCAGGATGGTATTTCGAACACCTTCTCGATTGTACCAAAATCGTTGGGCAGAAACGAAGAGGAACGCATTGCCAACCTGGTTGCCACCCTCGATGGCTACTTCGGTAAAAACGCCCAACACCTGAATGTGAATGTGCTCGACCGCGAATTGCTCGAAGACGCGATGGCTCACCCGGAAGAATATCCGCAGCTGACTATCCGTGTTTCCGGCTACGCGGTAAATTTCGTACGTTTGTCGCGCGAACAACAAATGGAAGTGCTCACCCGCTCCTTCCACGATTCCATGTAATTCAAAAAAATTAATCCAAATAGCATACACCCGTGTTTCAGGCTGAATCAGCCGGACACGGGTCTATTGTCCAATAAAAAGCCTGCTTCAACGCATGACCGAAACCGCTCATCAACTTAAAATACACTCCATTGAGTCGTTTGGCACACATGATGGGCCGGGCATCCGACTGGTTATTTTTCTGCAAGGCTGCAACCTGAAATGTCTGTACTGCCAAAATGCCGACACCATTCAACACGATGGAGGCCGACTGATTGAGATTGACGAAATTGTGAAGCGTGCGGTGAATATGAAAACCTACTTCGGAAAAACCGGAGGTGTGACCATTTCGGGAGGCGAACCTTTATTGCAAAGTAAAAACCTGATTCCGCTGTTTCACCGCCTGAAAGCGGAGGGCATTCATACCAATATCGACACCAATGCCACGGTTTCGAATGTTTATGCAAAAGAGCTCATCAGCAACTTGTCCGACCTGGTGATGTTCGACATCAAACACACCAATGGCGAGGGATTTGAAAAGCTGACCGGAAGAAATGGCTTGCAAACGGCACTCGACCTCGTTGCACTTCGCGAACAAAGCGAAAAGCCCTATTGGCTGCGCTATGTGCTGATTCCCGGTTACACCGATCGTCAGGAACAATTGCATTGGCTGGGCGAACAATTTGGAGCCAACAAATTTGCGGAGCGAATTGAGATCCTTCCCTACCACAAGCTGGGGCAATACAAATGGGAAGCTCTGGGCGAAAGCTATCAGCTAACTGAGGTTCCGGAAAATACACCGGAACAAATTCAGCAGGCTAAAGATATTCTGGAGAAATTCTTTCAGCAGGTGATCAGCAAATAACAAGGAAAGAACAACAGGACGATTGACCATGGACGAATTAATATTTACGATTATTTGAAAAAACTCGGTGTCACTCTGTGAGTTCCTTTGTGAGACTCTGTGGTTAGTTTATTTACCATTGTTTTTAAAACCCACAGAGATCGCACGGAGTTTTCACACAGGGTTTCACAGAGAAAAACAACTGTTTCATCGGGCTCTCCCTAGCGAAACAACATTGACTTATAATTGCCCAATCGTCTCATGTCTAAATACTAATTTCTAAAAAAATGAGTTTAAACACACCACCACGCATACTGGAAATTGCCGGAGAAACAGCCATCACAAAGGACAATTATTCCGTTAAGAAGATATTAGTACTCAGCTTTTTAGCCGGCGCATACATTTCGTTCGGCGGTTTGCTCTCGATTATGGTTGGAGGCGGAATTCCCGAAATTGCCGCGGCGAATCCCGGATTGGCAAAATTCATTTTTGGTGCCACCTTCCCGGTTGGCCTGATGATGGTTGTGATGGCCGGCGCCGAACTGTTTACCGGCAACAATGCTTATTTTATGCCGAACGTACTCAACAAAACACAACACTGGACAGCTCCATTGCGAAATTGGGGGCTGGTGTATTTCGGGAACCTGATTGGCTCGCTGTTTATCGCTTATTTTTTGGTCCACCTCACCGATCTGGTCCAGAACGACCCCTGGCATCAAGTGGTTCTCGACATTGCCGACAACAAAACCTCCGATCCGTTTTACAAAACCTTTTTAAAGGGTATTGGTGCTAACTGGCTGGTTTGTCTGGCCATGTGGATGGGCATGTCGGCACAGCACACCACCGGCAAAATTCTGGGCATTTGGTGGCCCGTTATGACCTTTGTCGCGTTGGGATACGAACACTCCATTGCCAACATGTTTTTCATTCCTCTGGCTATTTTCGAGGGCTCTTCGGTAAGTTGGTCCGGCTTTGTATTCGACAACCTGATTGCTGCCACGCTGGGCAATATCGTTGGCGGTGCCTTTTTTGTTGGAACGCTTTACTGGTATGCCTACGGAAAGCGGAAGTGATCAGTCGCAGTCAGTTTCCAGAACGACCAATGAGACTATTAATGGCAACGAATGACATTTGACTATTCGGACTTGGTACGCTTGCGGCTTGCGTCTCATTCTCCCATCTCCACAATCAACTTTTGAATGCAGCAGCGACAGAGGCAGCGATCGAAAGTCGCGCCAATATAGTCGGATATTTTTTCAGGGATTTGCAGGTTTGCACATTCACAAGTCAGATCACCGTAGCAATTTATTCCGTCGCCACAGTTATCGCAGGTTTGCATTTCGTAGTTGTTCATTCCGCCAATCAATTTTCGTAAGCCAAACAGTCAAACCGGGCAATGGTTCAAGCTAAAAACAGAACCCACTGTCAGACAATGGGTTCGGTTCAACACAGACTCTATTAGTTGCTTAATTTTCGCGCTGCAATAGGCCACCGGCAAATTGCTATTCAAAGTAGAACAAATTGAATTTATGTGGTATTGCGAAGCGATATTATTCCAAATGGTTTGTGCTGTAGTAATAGACTGAATTAACAATTTTGCCCTCCTCATCGAAGGTATCCGACAGCATGACCGGCATTTCGATCTTCTTCCCTTCTTTCGAAGTGGAGCGGAAAACCCACCAGGAATAAACGACATAGTCACCATTTTTCTCGTAATAAATACAATCCGGGTAACCAAACTGGGTCATCGTCATATTATCATTATTATCGAAAATCATCTGCCACACGTCCTTCTGTTGTTCCATCGTCATGAATGAATCTCCCCAGTCCATCATCAAGCTTGCAAAACCCGCCTTTGGAGAGAAATAGCTCATCAACTCATCCATATCTTTGGCACAAAGCGCATTGACATATTTCCGAACCGAAAGAATATACGGATGATTGATATAGACCACTCCATTCTTGATGGTTCGTTCGCTGTTATTAATCTCCTGAAACAGATCGTTATTGTAATATTGAATCAGAACCGAAATTTTGCCGTCATCGTTAAACCGGTAGAGGTTATGAGTGGGCAGATCCAGATTGATTCCGGTTTTGGTGTGCGTTCCGGCAACACGAATCCAATCCTGTACCCAGAGTCCGCCTTTTTCGTATTCAATCGCATCAGCGTAAGCCGGAGTGTCTACTTCAAACCTAATCGCATCAAATTCCCTAATCCACCAACTGTACAAACTCGGCAGTTCGGCATTTTTCATCGTAAATTTTCGGTCGTTTCGGCTAATGTGAACCGAATCGGCAAAGAAACTAACAAAGGCTGCAGAATCACCTTTGGCAAAAGCCTGCCACATATTTGTGACCTTTTCCATCGCGGGATGCTCAATAAACACCGTTCCGTTTTTCTTCTGCGCGTAAACGCCAGCCATGATAGCTATCGCCACAATCGACAATACAAGTTTTTTCATAGGACTAAAATTTAAGGTAAAAACTAAGTTTGAAAAGCTGAATTGGGTCTAACCAATTTACGAAAAGCCCGGAAGAAATACACCATTAAAGCCTGACTATCTGCCACTTAAACAACCCAATATTAATTATAATTCAACAGAATGCCGGACTATCGATACCGAAATGAAGTCTTCCACTCGAAAAGTCCTGCCAAATCGTTCATGCAGCATCAGACTGGTCTGATAAAGCGAAACGTCAGTATATTAGTTATGATTTTCATAAAAGACACTTTTGTCTTATTCTGTTCCCGATCCACATCTCCCCGATCGGGAAAGAAGGCCAAACTCCGATGATACAGTGCGTTTTTTAGCCGGCAACCGAAACAAAGGCCTTGGTTCCGGGCACAAAAAAAACCTCTACGGGAGGCTATTTCAATCAATAATTCTGAAAAATGAATGGCTCATTTAATTCGCTTTTCCATGTGTTCGGCCCGTTGTGCATCTCCCTGCCTTTGGTAGAGTTTATACAGCGAACTAATCAGAAGCTGATCGTAGGGATATTCGGCCAATGATTTTTCGAGCATTGCACGAGCCTGCGCGTAATGTTCATTTAGTTCTTCAAACTCCGGATGAACGCCCACACTCGTTTGGTCATGGCGGACCAGGCTATCCACCTGTGCCCGATACAGCTCGTCGGCACGCTCAAACAGAGTCACTCCCAGCAATTTTGTTGCTCTCCTATCCTCCGGAAATTCAGTCTGCATGAGCTCAAAAACAGCAATTGCCTGATCGTACTTTTGAATACGATGCAGGCTCAGTCCAAGCAAATACAGGTAATTTTTATTCTCCGGATGAGCTTGCGTTACCTGCTGAAAGCAGTCGGTCGCTTTGTCGTACCGCCCGTTATTGAAATACAGATAAGCCAATTTTTCATCAAACTCGGTTGAATCTTCCGGCATTGTTGCCTTGCCTTCCAGCAATAATTCCTCGGCCTTTCCAGGCTGCTTTAACCCAACGTAGGAATCAGCCAAAAGACGAGTGCTCGAGCCTGGGTTAATATTCAACCCGATACATTCGTCAAGAAACGGAATTGCTTTCGCGAACTGCCCGATTCGGACATAATTCAGTCCGGCATGAAAAACACAGAGGGTATCTGCCAGGGTTTGCGCCCTGAAGGCCTGGTAAGCTTCTTCAAATAATTTCGCGGCTTCGGCAAAATGTTCCTTCGACTCGGCAGTAAGCGCGTCGATTTTTAATGCCTCTCCATTTTGCGCCCCGACAATTCTCGTCAGGAAAACTAAGCAAGAAGCGATTAAAAGGATTCTTTTCATGGCCAATTCTACTTTACTGATGCGGGTCGTTTTTATACAACATTAAATAGTTGTACAAAATTAGAGCTTTTCAATCACAAATGAGATTATGTTATTGTGCCAAATGGGTTTCGAACGCATTAAATTAACCTTCAACACCAGGCGGCTATGAAAAGAGTAAGTAGTAGATTATGGCTGTTTTCGAACAATACGAATCACTGTTCGCCGGTTTTCGGACGCCTGCTTTTCACTGATCCTGCTGATATCAGTTACCCCATCCGGAAGCGGGGCTTCGCCTAGTCCGCTGTACTGAATTCGGCTAGGGTTGATGTTGCGCGAAACAAAATAGTTATTTACAATTCGGGCTCGCTCAACGGACAACAATCGATTGATATCCTTACTTCCCCGCCAATCGGCGTAGGACGCGATGCGAATTTCGAGTTCCGGGTTTTTCTTCAGATAATCAACCAACGGATTAAGCACCTTAAAAGCATCCGGACGCAGCGCCCACTTGCCAAAATCGTAATAAATTGAGTATTCATGGTTGATTTGATCGGGGTGAGCCGGATCTATGCTGACATAAAATGGAGGTTGATCGTCCAATTCCATTGGCGGAAGATCTCCTTTTGGAATTGGAGTCAGCGCAATATCAACCTGCGAAGGACTGTTAAAAATCTGCCCTTTAACGGTTAGTTCGTACTGTGCCGGTAAATATCCTCTACGTGACACAAAGGCCCGGCAACGTTCGCCATCCTTCAGATCCACATTGCTTACGCCCTCAAAATTTCCGAATGCCATCGCGATGGTGTCTCCGTTTGCGTTCAACACACCAAGCTCAACATCCGCTACCGGCTTTCCGCTCTCCGAATCGGTCACAAAAAACAGGATCGGAACTTTTTCAATCTTTTGCACAAAATAGTAAAGGTCGTCCCTGCCTTTTCCGCTTTCGCGGTTGGAGCTAAAATACCCGCGATCCCCTTCCTTGGTCAATGCCAGTCCGAAATCGTCTCCCCGACTGTTCATTGGGTAGCCCAAATTCCAAACCCTTTTGTAAACGCCACCTTCGGGCAGCACTTTAAACAGATCGAGGCCCCCCAGCCCTCCGTGCCCGTTTGACGAGAAGTACAAGGTGCTATCCGGCGCGAGGTAGGGAAAAAGTTCGTTTTCAGCCGTATTGATCTCCGGCCCAAGGTTTTCAGGCTTTGTCCATTGCCCCTTTTCGAGCCGACTGACATAAAGATCAGTGCCCCCGTATCCGCCCATTTTATCGGAAACAAAAATGAGCACAGAGCCATCGGAATTTGTCGCCGGATGGGCAACCGAATACTTCCGGTTATTCATCGGAAGTTCGTAGGCATAATTCCAACGATCAAATTCGCGTGTCGACCGTTGAATTTTCAGATGGACATCGTCGCTCGCCTTTTGCGTTTGACTTCCAAAATGGTTGTGCGTAATAAACACCTGATCGGTTTTGGGCGCATAGGCAATCGGTCCGTCGTGGAATCGGCTGCGCAAGGTTGGAGCGAATAATTTTGGCGGACCTACCTGTCCATCGGGCAAAATATCGGAGGCGTACAATTTAAGGTAGGGTTCATCTTCAAGAAACGGGCTTCCGGTAAGCCCTAACTGTAGTCCGGTAGAACAAAACACCAATTGGTCGCCGATGATTACCGGCCCAAGCTCCGTGTCTTTCGTGTTTACAAAAAGAGGGGTGATGGTATACGATGCCGAATCGCGAAACAAGCCCAACAAGTCCATCAGCTTCTGTTTCATGGCTCTCGCTTTCTCGTCGTCGGGATCCTTCGAGTCGAGACGCATCAGCCAATAGGCGGCTTCCTCGTATCGGGTGGCCTGAGACAGCGCGTTGGCATAGCCCAAAAAGTCCTGATTTATCGCGTCCTCGTAATTCACCAGCCGGGCATACCATTGCAATGATTCGTCCAAACGATTTGCCATGAAAGTCGCGTCGGCCAATCTGCGAAGCGCCTCGAGATCAGTGCTATCCTTTTCAAAAGCGCTCTGATAGAACCGGATTGATTTCGCGAAAGCCTGATCATTGTAATACTGGTCACCACGCATGATGGCAGTCGTTTGCGCGACACTCAATAAATTGAGCCCCACAAAGCAGACCAGAATAGCAATTTTCAAGACATCCCTTCTCATGAACTAGAAATAGCGAGGCGACATAAATCGTCTTCTCCCCAAATTAAATGCAAAACTTAAAAATACCTCGTGGGTACCACGGTTAAACGAATTCAGATCCGTTGCCGTAACATCGTAAGCATATCCGACTTTAAACTGCTTTGTAACAAAAGCTTGAAGAGTCGCGCCTACAGCATCCCCAATTCGCCAGTTTGCACCTAACCACAATCGATCGTAAAAAAGAAAGTGAGCGGACAAATCGACTGAGATCGGCGCGCTTCCCACATATTTTACCAACGTATAAGGTTTAAATTTAACATCCCGGTTAATGTCGAACACATAACCGGAAATCAAAAACAAATGGATCTCCTCCTTGCTGGCGAACTGCGACGAATAACCAACATCGGTAATTTGGTTACGCAGTAATTTTGGCGCCGACAAGCCAAGGAACAACCGTTCATTGTAAAAAAACGTGCCGACTCCAAAGTTGGGTAAAAATTTTCGAATTACATCGTCTCCAAGCAACGGATCTCCACTATCGTTGTATTCTAAGATCGAATAGTCTGTACTATAGAAATTTACACCGGCTTTTAAGCCCAACGACACATAACTGCGGTAGCCAACCCGCAATTTACGCGAATAATCGAAATACACCCCGGTTTGATGGACGGGACCAATCTCGTCGGAGAGAAACGAAAGCCCGATTCCGGTATCAAAATTCCTCATTGGATACTGAGCCGAAAGTGCCTGTGTAATGGGTGCGCCGTCGATTCCAATCCACTGATTGCGGGAAATAACCATCACCTCGAGACTTGTCCCCAGGCTGGCATAAGCCGGGTTGATCGACAAAATATTGTTCATGTATTGGGTGTACATGGGGTCTTGTTGCGCCCGCCCCGACAGCGATAACAACACAAACATCAACGAGCAAACAGCCGATGTTACTCCCCTGCCCCAAAAGCCAGCCATTTGAATGTCTCTATATGCCTTGATTCTGTTCATTAACGTTCGATAAATATAAATCCACTTAAGCGTTTGTCGCCGTTGCCCAAATCCAGAATGTAATAGTAGGTACCTGCCGGAACCATTTTGTCGCCCACACGAACACCCCGGTTGGCTACCCCATCCCAGAAGCCGGTTTCACCTTCACTGTCGCCGTAGTTCTCGGCTTCGTAAACCAGATTTCCCCATCGGTTGAACACTTTCAGGTGCACATTATTGTAGTCCGACAAACCTTTAATCTCGAAATAGTCGTTGTAGCCGTCGTTGTTTGGTGTAAACGCATTCGGGATAAAGAAGCCTTCCTCGCTCACAATCACCAGCACCGTGGCATCATCACATTGGTCGTAATAGTCGCAAACTCGGTACACAAAGTTGTCTTCACCCGAAAACTCGTCGTTCGGAGTGTACACAATCACCGAGTCGGTCTGCACTTCGGCAATACCGTTCGTTGGTTGTACCAAAATGCTCACCGTTGTGGGGTCGAGTGCTCCCTGCGGAATATCATTCCGCAGTACATTAATGCTCACATAGTTGTTTACCAGCACTTCAGCCTCATCGTCAACAGCCTGAATCCAAACGCCCACAGTCACCGAATCCATGTCCATACAACCATTTTCATCGGTCACGGTCAGATAATATTTTCCGGCACCTTTCACTTCGGGAGTCGAGGTGTTGGCGCCCGACACAATTACCCCACTGCCCGACGAAGTCCAGCTAAACGACAGGTTGTCGCCTGTGCTGGCTGTAGCGTCCAACAGAATCGACTCCGACGAATTCTCGACAAACACCAAGGCGTCGGTAATCGCTTCAACCTGCGAGTCAGCTTCAACCTGAACAGTGCGTTGAACGGTATTTCCCAACCCGTCGGTGAGGGTAAGCGTATAGCTTGTGCTTTGCCCCGGTGTAAATATCGGTGTTGATGAGCTGGCATCCGACAAATAGGTTGATGGTGACCAGCTGTAGGTTAGCGGTCCGACACCGGAACTCTTCGACGCGTCGAGCACCACCGAGGCACAAGCCCCCACGGTAAACTCACTTTTCACGATGATCACCGGCTCTTCGATGTACGAACTAATGTAAGCAGTTGCCATCGACGTGTCGAGCGAACTGATCATCTGATAAACAAAGGCATCGGTGAAATAGCCGGTTTCGCCAACATTAGGCAGGTATTCAAAGCTTCCGTCGCTATTCAGCACCACCGTACCCGACGACGGTTCCTGCGCAACGGAATAGCTTGCGCTTGTCGCGCCATCGCCCCGGTGATTATCGGGCAGCTGAGCCGACAAAATACCGGAGTTGTAGAAACTGACATCGGAGGCGAACAAATCGTTTTGTTCGTAAATGGTATCGAGCACATAAATAGTCACGGTGGCCCAATCGCAGACACCCGCATTACAAATTTCGTAATTGAACTTCTCCTGTCCGTAAAAGTCCGTTTCGGGCTGATAGGTAAATACACCGTTGGTTCGGTACGAGATATTCCCTTCCAGTTCGTTGTTTGTTACCTGCTCCAAGGCTACCGACGCGCCATCGAGGTTAAAATCGTACTCCAGGAAATTACCGGTCAGAGTACCATTCATTTCTATGGCAAATATCTTGTCGCTTCCAACCGGATAGGCAGCCTCGAAATCGGTATCCAACACCTGAATCGTCACATAGGCGTTGGAGCACACCCTTTTGCCTTCGGCATTGGTTTCGCACAAGGTATACTCAAAAGCCGCGTCGCCGGTAAAACCGGTTGCCGGCACAAAGGTATAAGCGCCCGTGGTTCGGTTAAAAGAGGTGAGCGTTCCGGCCGAAGCGTCGGGCTGGGCAATAACAGTCAGCTGCAGGGTTCCCGAGTCGTACAAGTCGTTGGTAAGCACATTACCCGTGAGCGTTTCGTTTTCCCACCCCTGGTTGATGTCGCTAATCGCTAATACCGGGGTAACATGGCTTGGTGGCGGTGGTGGCGCGATAACTACGATCGACACCGTTTGCCAGTCGCTTACACAGCCGTTCGAACCTTCGGCTTTCACGCGTAAAAGATACTCGCCCGCCAGGTCGAAAGCCAACTCCCCGGTTTCGTCGATAATTGAGCTCAGGGTTGTTGACGAATTTAGCGGATTGGTAAGCACCCAGGTGTAAATAAAGTTATCCTGACCGCTTACCGAGAAACTCATTCGGTCGTGAAGATCGAGCGTATAGTCGGTTTGTGCCAGGCTAATGTTTGGTTCGGCTTTGGTAATTAAGCTGAAAATATTTTGTCCCGTTTGGGGAAGGATTTCCTGATTTTGGGCATCGGTTGCTCCGGTTAGTTCAATTTCGTAAGTCCGATCAACGGAGCCGGTTCCGCTTAACTGCGAAGTGCTGATGCTTAAAGTTTGATCGGAAAAGGTGATGGTTTGTGCCGTTTGCGCCACACCATCGATCGAATAATTTAGGCTGATGGGAAACAAAGCCTCGTCGAGCGCTGTGCCGTCCTCATCGGTAAAACTCAATTCAATTGTGTTGGTATTAATCGCGTCTCCATAACACAGTGTTGTGGAGAGCGTGGGAAAGAGGGCGTATTGTAGATCATTTTCGAGAATGACAATTGGCGTGTTCCGACCAGCAGAACATCCGCTGGCATTGGTTTCAAAAACCGTTGGGTAATAGGTTCCTTCCTTTGAAAAAATAATAGCAGTAGCTGAGCTATTGGCAGCAGAGGTAAACGAGTAAGCCGAAGCGTCAGCCGAAACAACCGATTGAGCATCGGTATATACGTTCCACTGGTAACTACTCCCGGCATGATTTTCAACTGAAAGTTCAATCGTTTGCCCTACATAATAACTAACCTGACCTTCTACCTGCACGACCCCGGTCATACAAAAGATCAGGGCAATAACCCAAGTGCCAATTTTTACTTGCATATAAAAATTCCACCGGCCGGAACTGGCCGGTGGAATTGAAATGAGTTATTAGTCAACAGTAATTTTCGAAGTATTTGGAATAGGTTTTACAGTAATCTGCACTGCACTGTTCGTGTGAGAAGCTGCATCGGCAATTCCATTATAGTCAGCGTCTTCCTGACCTTCAGCATAGTCACCATTATGTATTGCACTATTTTCAACCAAAACCGTTGAAGGATCCACCGACATGTTGATCACGTAATTTTGGTCTAAAACATCAGCAACATTCTGGATAGTCGCAGTAATGGTTACTGTTTTAACGTCCGCAGGAACGTTAATTGTTCCGGTACCTTCTGTAGTAAAACTGGTGTTTGCTGCTGTGACACCGTCTGTTACACTACCAGCTTCAATTGCCCATGTAATACTAGCTACATTGGTAGCTGATGAATTTTGGCTCGTCGGTAAAACAACAGTATTAGCCAAATCAAATTTCCAAAGAGCTGTTGGCAATATAGCCGCTAATTCTTCACCTGATACACCTGCCTTATCCGCAAATAATGTAATTTCATAAGTGAAAGTCATCGTCCCGAGTGCTGGGTCTACTGTCGACGAACCATCGTTCAAGTTGTCAGCATCCAATTCACCATAAATATTTCCTTCATCTGTATTACACATCTCATTATCATTTCCAGTTCCAGTAATGGTAGTAGCTCCATATTTTGTTACAACCAACAAGTCCAGATCGATAATCGTAACACCAAAACGACGAATCGTGGTACAACCAGATGCTCCGTTTGATTCTACCACTTCAACAACGTAAGAGCCAGGGGTTAACCATTTAATTTCAGTGGAGTTAGTGGCATCCGTCTTTGTATAAGCACTTGCATCGGCTGCTGATTTAGTCCAAGCGTCAGCTGTAAAATCATCGGATGGAGTCCAAGAATAAATAGACCAAGCATACACACTGTTTGCGTGTGAATCGACAGTATACGTTTTAACCGCATTTACCGTCTCAATCTTTGGATCTGTGTGAGATTGCCCAAAGGCAGTAGAAGTGATGGCCACTATGGCCAAAAGACATAAAGACAATAAAACTTTTTTCATTTTTAGAAATTTTAGAGTTTAACTTTTAGAAATTTTGAATTCTTGTTTTTTTAATTTATTCAACTATTTAATCTGTTTGAATTTCAGAGGTATTTGGGACGCCCCAAGATTCGAGTGTTTCCGAATTATCACCGTCTGATTGGTCGACCTCCGATACAGCGAATTGATCGGTGGCAGAGACCACAATATTGACCGTAAAATTTTTGGCGGTCTTGCTTGAAAGCGTGTATTCAAGTTTTACAGTGAGTGAACCGTCAGCTTTTGAAACGACCGCAAATGGGTAACTTCCTGTATCCAGACAGCCGGAAGTATGTGTCAGACTGCTCGAACTTTGCGAGATGTCTTCAACCGTACCCGAGCAAACATCAATAGTGCTGGATTCGTCACTCCAATTAATGGTATAATCAAATGAAAATGGCTCAGTCCCATTTCCTTCAAAAGTGATTTCCCATGTAATCTTGCTCGGCGTATCGGTCTCCCCCGCCTGACAATGATTCCCAAACGGAGCTAAGCTCACATCAAAGGTATTTTCCTGGATGGCCACGGCCAGAGTTTCTTGTTTTGTGCATAATGTTGATGTATTCGTTTTTGTAAGTGATATGATATAATTTCCTGCGTCGATACTTTCATTGAAACGGATCGTAATAGATGCGTCATTTGTTGGGGTAATCGTATAATCAGCCACATCGACAGCCGCACCAAGAGCACCGCCATCATTAACAAACAGCCCCCAAGTATAACTAAACCCGCCTTCAGCAGTACCACCATCCACCTCGTAGCTGTGGGTAGAGGTGAGCATAGGCTTCACACCCGAACCAACAGCAGTTGACGTAGAGCCGCCATCGTAGGTAATTGTTGGACTGCTAACGATAATATCCTGAAAAGCAGTTGCTGAACCCGATCCACAAACATCTGTAATCGTCCATTCAATCGTGTAATCATCTTCAGGAAAGGTACCACTTAGAAGTTTGCTTTCTGTATCTAACACCAAATCAGCGACAGAGCCTCCGGCAGTAAGCGAATAACTATAAGTTACTCCACTACAAGCGCCTAAAAAATCCGGCAGCGGTATCTCAAGCAAACATCCCGGCATCGATGAGGTAATGGTCTCCAGATAGTCGCTACCATCGACATCACTAAAATAAGGTGCAGTAGCACCCGACAAAGTGAAGATCTGGAGACAGTGATCCAATTCTGTAGATCCATCCCACACGGTAAAAGTTCGTTCAACGCTACAAGGCGTCGATGTATCAATATCGCGGGGCACAATGACATCATCCACTGTTAATGACAATCCAGTTGTACCATTGCAACTACTTGTGATCGTTCCCCCTGCGGCTTCAAACGACTCTATACTGGCAATAGTCGGCAGCTCGCTGTAGCATGTCACGGTAGAACCTACCGGGCAATCAATTGTTGCAACACGGTCATCTATTCCGACTATAAAAGATGTTTGCTGACTACAGACTCCTTCCGAAACTGTCAAGATATACTCTCCGGCACTTAGATCAGAGAGATCTTTGCTGGATGCCGAGAACGAAAGATCATCGGCTTTAATCCAGCTGTAGCTAACCGAAGGATCGAAACTACTTGTGATTGAGATGATGCCATCATTTGCTGAAGCACAGGTCGAATTAGTTACGACTCCGGTTGCTGATAAGTCTGCAACTACAGCAACACTAACTGACAAACGATCGGTAGATTCACAACCACCCACCGTTTGCGAAGCATAGTAAGTTCCGCTTGTAAGTTCTGTTGCCGGATCTAAAGCGGTTCCACCAGAAGAACTGGTGTACCAGAGAATTCCTGTCCCTGACGCGACCAGATCGCTAACGGAATAACTACTACCGGAGCAGAAATTCTGGGGAGAAGTTCCTGTTGGGGATGCGGGTGACGAGACCACATAAGCACCGGAAACACTGCTAGTTACTGAACCACAAGTTCCCGAAACAATACAATAATAATAACTGGTTCCCGCAATTGTTGCCAATGGAGCATAGCTTGCAGCAGTTGCTCCAGACAACAATGTTCCACCGGAAGTAGATGCCGTCGTATTTTCGTACCATTGGTAGGCTAAACTACTTCCTGTTGCTGAAACTGAAAGAGGAGTGAAGGATCCGTTCAAACACACTGTCTCTCCGGAACTAGACGGGTGGGTTACAATGGCAGTTTCGGGTGTGACCGTAACTTTTACTACCCCTGATTCTGTATCCTCTGCCGAAACAGCGATCGATCCGAGATTTGTTTTACTTACTGTAAGGCTTCGTCTGTAGTACACCGTCCCCGCAGTTGTGGTTGGCGGGGTATAATTTTGCAAAGTCGCACCTGACACATCCGTCCACCCGGAACTACCATCCGCACTGCTCTGCCATTGGTAGGCGACCGTAAAACCACTTGTGCTGCTTATCGGGCTATCAGTAAACGCATTATTACCGGAAATGGTCGCTGCGACATCACTCACACAGTAATCCAGGTCTGTCGTAGTAATGGAGTTAGGGACTTTCTCCAGATTTAGAAATGATACTCTATTGCCTCCCGAACTTTCATAAAATTCGAACATTAGATTGCTTGTGCCGGTTAACTCAAACAAGATCTTTTGATCCGTCGTATAGCCTCGCTGCCTCCACTGATCATACACTTTAAAACCATCAACTGTCAGTCTGGCTCCATCGTCACTCGCAATATTAACCACATAAATCCCCTCTCTTGATGATGTCATCCGATATCGAACAGCAAAATAATCCGGATAGATCGAATTAGTCCCTGCACCTGAAGTAACCGAAAAACAGGAACTATTGAAATTTCTGTCAAATGTTTCTGTCTCCGTTGATTGCCCATAATAGTCAGTAAAAGCGTTGGCATCTGAAGGAGGTGAATTAACTAAATCCAACCGCTTGTAAAAATGGCCGATCCAGGCATCTGTGCCCGCAGCATTTTGATCACCACTTGATTGAGACGGCATGGTTGCAGTTACGAGTTGGCGAGGACTATCGCACCCCTCATTGCTCTGTATGGCTACCCAGTAGTTTGTAGTAGCGCTCAATGCTGGGGTTGAATAAGTATTGTCGGTATTGTTGGCACTTGTTTTAACTAAATTGCCATTTGTTGCGGCATCGTACCATTTATATACTTGCCCACTCACTGCTCCACTTGCCGATAGAGTTGTTGACGGACTACCCACACATATTTGTGCTCCGGTTGTGGTAGGGGTTGATGGAAGCGCATTTACAGTAACTGTCCAGACATTGGCTGATGCTGCAAAACTGGTATTACAGGTTCCATCTTTTGCCTGACGCCGATAATAAGTGGTTTGCGTTAGTGTTTGTGTAGGTGTATAGGATGCCGAATTGTTAGTAACTGTTGTTACCCCTGTGGCAAATGTGTTGTCGGTACTATACTGCCATTGGTAGGTGATCGAATTGTCTCCTCCACTCGCTGCCGTAGTGCTGCCTATCTGGGTGGTCGGAACTGTTCCGGAACAAATTGTTTCTCCTGTTGAGGAAATTGTTCCAGACGTAAAAACCGGACGAACGGTATACACGACCGAGGCAGTAACAGCTGAAGTACAGGATATTGTACCTAAAGTCGCTACTGTTTTTCTCCGGTAATAAGTCGTTTGCGTTAAGGCTCCCGGCGAATAGGTACTGCTGGTTGCTCCGGAGATTGAACTCCAGGTTGACCCATCGAGGGAACTTTCCCACAAATAACTAATTGTGCCGAAACCTGAACCGTTTGTAGTTGAAGATACATTGGGAGTACTACCATGGCAAATGGTCTGACTGGTTCCTATTGCGCCAACGCTTGGGGTCGCAAGCGTAGCAACGGTAAAATACTTATTTCCTGTAATCGCCAGGTTATTTACGGTTAGAGTAGACGAGTTGAGCGTTCCTTCCACAAACCGGCGATTGGTTGTCAGAGAAGCGTCATCCGCAATCAGAACTCCGATTTTGCAATAGGTCCCAAAAGAGGTTCCACTTAGATTAAACTGGAAACTCTCTGTTGGCAGTGAATTACTCACCTGCGCATACCACTTTCTGGCAATAGTATTAATCCCCGTGGTCAATGCAGAAACTGTAGTTGTAGAACCATTGTTATGCCCGGTGATGAAAAACTGCTTATCGCTTAAAGCTGTTCCCGTTTGTGCATTGGTTGGTGAGGTAAACGAAGTTCCGCTTTGAATAATCAAAATATCCGTACCCGGATTCTCACTTTTCGATGAACGCTGATTTAGGCCATAATCGTCATCACGTCCAATACCGTGAACATCGTTTTGATAGCCGCTGGTGGACGACCAGATTGTAGATGCATCGGAAGCCAAATAGTTACCGGGGAGTGAAATCCCATACTTGATCGCAAGGTACGATTCGATTTGGCTCTGGTTGGTAACTGTACCCGGGTAAGCCAGCACTTCTGCAATATTGCCGGAATAGGACCTGCCTGAATAATATCCCCCAAGATAATAGCTTCCACTAAGTGCCTGATACCTGGTTAAATTAGCGATGTGCCATTTTGACGAGTGCAGCATATCGCTGTCAGTAACTCCATTAATGCGGCCTGTTCCCCCAGTTGTGGTGTTTACCCAATCATCACTATTATTATCTCCCCTCCATGACTCGTACGGTGTAATGCTTGGGCCCAGCGGGTTGACACTATTACTAAGTCGTATGCCTTTGTCACCATCTGAACCAACAAGCCCAGACAAATCATTACTGGTGGCTGGGGTTTTGTTTACAACGATGATTCCCTGGGCAGTACTCGTACCGGCCACCGTAAATTGCCGATTCACATTCGAAAATAACAACGAAGGGTTATAATTGATGGAATTATTAACCAGAGAGACACTACCTGTATTGGAGGCATTTTTCCCATTACCTGACTGGTCGGCCCAGGCAGTAACCGACGATGTGCCGGTAACTCCGGCATCAGCTTTGTACCAAAAGCCATATGGTAACGAAGATGTATAAGTTATCTTTACTTGTCCATTAGCACCATTTCCCCCGGCATATGGGGTATTTCCGAAACCTTCACCGCCACCGCCACCGCCACCAGGCGCTGCTCCATTATCTCCTATGCCGTTGCTTCTTCCTGACCCTCCGGCTCCACCGTTTGCCCCGTCGCCACCATTTCCGCCTGTACTATTCGAACCAGTTGTTCCGTTTTCTCCTATAGTGTTAGTCGATCCACCTGTAGCTGCACCTCCTGATCCATATGTGCCTCGGTCGCTCAGACCTCCTCCTCCACCGTTTGCCTGTAACGTCAGTATCGAAGTGGCGGTACCGGCAGTACCATCATTTCCAGTTGTTCCTATACCTCCACTTCCAACAGTAAAGCTGATAACCTGACCTGTTGTTACAGTAAATATTTGTGTACAATATCCGCCGCCACCGCCACCGGAGCCACCACCGTTACTATTGTGTGTTGAGCCGCCACCGGCACCACCGCCCCCCCATGCTTCAACAGTAATTTGCGTAACACCTGCTGGCACAGTAAAAGATTGTGCCCCAGGAGTTGTGTATGTTTGTATTACCTGAGCATGCGTATTAAAAAACAAGAAAACAATCTGGAAAAAAGTAAATAAACCTACCCTTCCGAACCCATTGGAATATCCCAGTGCTTTTACAGTCGGAGTAAAATACAAGGTCAACGGGAGCACAGTCCGGCTTAGTGTTTTTTTATTTAGGGTGCTTTGGCTCATACTAAAAGAATTTGATTTGAACGAACCTGACATTGATGTGGCATGGCTTTATCAACTTCTACCGCCGGCACTCTCACCACGCGACCTGGTAGTTGCGTTTTCTCGGGCAGCTGCGCCACCGCTACGCATTTCAAGGAGCGTGTATTCTTGAGTAACTGCTCAAGCGCGATCAAATTACATCCAAATACTTTGTTATGGATTACTCGAGTTCGCCAGTATGCAGTCCCGTGTAAATCCCAACCGACAAAATAGCCACCTGTGACCTTAAAATAATCACCATTATTCTGCATTGCGAGACCACTTGCATCTATCGTCCATTTCGAAACTGACGACGGATAATCACCAACATTTGTTGTACCTGGACCTTCAACACCTGTATTCGTAGAATAGCTTCCAAAATCCTCGCTCCAAATCGTCACTTGGCTAAAAGCGGAACCTGCCGATAAAAACAGCAGCAAAAACAAAACGACTTTAAAGGTCGAACTTGCGACCCAACGAGAATGGCCCAATAACAGTTCGTTGAACCGGAGTAGCCAACTTTCTAAAAGCTGCGGATTGAATCGATGCAAAACGTGGTAAAATCTCCTCATACACTCAACAGATTAAAGGTTAACTGCTGATACTCCGGCACATGCGGTGAGGCAGACGAAAAAACAGAATTCTGGTAAATTGGCTGAGATGGTAAATTTGAGGGCAGTATGCGTTTTGTTGGCGTGTGGATTGGGACTATGTTTATGAACCTCCGGAGTGACACCACCGGATATAATTTTTTAAGGCTATTACCGTTAGGTAACGCCAAACTATTTGTCAACTCAACTACTCGTGAGTGAATTGCATTCCTTTGAGAAGATTGCTGTTCGATCTTCCGGAGTTGCTTTTTGAGTTTACGAATAGAACCATTTACGATCGACGTAACAGTTCTCGTTCCCTTACAACTTCCGCTAAACAAAAAATATAAAATCTTAATTCCAATCTTTAAACGTCCCAAAGAAACAAAGACATTCCAGCTACTCTGTTTAACTTTCATTCGCGCACAAAAATCCCGTTTCCAGCTAATTATAGTAATATACCGGCCTGAAACTAGTCAAACTTTTCCATACTATGAACAACTAAGGATCAAACCCAGCAATCAATCTACCAAACGATCATTTCTGTCGATTCTACAGGAAGTCTAGAGTTTATTGTGAAGTAAGCGTTCGAGCAATTCGTCCTTAAATTTCGGAGAGACTTTCAGCTGCGATTTATCGGTCATTTCAACCATACCGCCATCGGTTTTAACATAGCGCACCACGCAGCTAAGATTCACTAAATGAGACCGGTGAATGCGAAAGAAGCCATGCGCAACCAGCATCTGGTCGAAGTCGAGCAAGGTGCGGCTAATCAGCACCGAAGTGCCATCTTTATAAAACACCCGGGTGTAATTTCGTTCCCCTTCGCATCGCATAATGTTTTTGACTTTAATAATGGCGAAACCGTTCATTTCGGGCAGCGCGATTGTTACGTCGCCATACTCTTCCGCCTTTTCAATGTGGCTGCGGAGTTTAGCATATTCAACTTTTTGCTTTACTCCCGACGACTTCAGCATCCGGGTCAATGTCGATTTAACATTTTCCGGCTGAACAGGCTTTAAAATATAATCGAAGGCCGAATACTTAAATGCCGTAATCGCGTAATCGTTGTACGAAGTCACAAAAATCAGACGGAAATACACCTCTTCCAATCGGTCGATTAAATCAAAACCGGTACCGTCGGGCATTTCTATATCCAGAAATACCAAATCGGGGTCTGTCTCATTGATCAGCTTTATGCCTTCCTCCACCGAGTTGGCCTCACCCACTATTTCCAGCTCCGAAAAACTCTGATTAATAATGCGTTGCAATATCTTGCGCGCAAGTTGATCATCGTCAATAATTACCGTCCTCACCATATAAGTTAAATTCAGCATACTAAACTAGCAAAAAAAAACAGTTCCATTACAAACATTATACTTAATTATCGGAAGCTGATTTCGGCAAAACAGACTCATCAAATCCATCCCCTTGAAAATAACGGTGTTTCAATCCGGCTGAACCGGCCGAAATATTAGCTTCCAGCCTAATTTCCACGAAGGCTCATCCGTCAGCGCTCTCGGTTCAATTATCCTTAAAATGCGAATTGAACCGAGGGCCCTTGGACTTGATTTTTAGTTGTGTGGAAGTAGACGAATTATGCTTATTTTTGAAGCCTAAAAAAATCTGATATGGCATACATTCTTCACTTGGAATCGTCGACCTCTGTTTGCAGTGTCGCGTTAGCGCTAAACGGTGAGCTCGTCGACCTGATGGAAAGCAACGAGGGGCAGAATCATGCAAAGCTGCTGAGTGTTTTTGCGGCCGACCTTTTGAGTCGCAACAATCTACGCCCGGAACAGCTGGAAGCTGTGGCTGTGAGTGAAGGCCCCGGCTCCTACACAGGCCTGCGGATAGGCGTTTCGCTGGCCAAAGGTTTATGCTATGCCAATCAAATTCCGTTAATCGCTGTCAGCCCGCTGCAATCGATGTGTGAGCAGGTGATCAGTCAGCACAAACAACTGGGGGTCGACGAGTTGACCGACTGCCTGCTTGTGCCGATGATCGACGCGCGAAGAATGGAGGTTTACACAGCAACCTATGCCCTTCCAAATCACCTCATTAAAGCGGTTTCGTCGGAGATCATCAACGAGCAGTCGTTTTTAGATGAGCTAAGCAGCAAAAAGATTCTATTTTTTGGCAATGGAGCCGAAAAGTGCAAAACGCACCTCACCCATCCCAACGCGACCATTATTCCGGGTATTGAAACTTCGGCACAGTTTATGTGTCAGCTGGCGTGGAACGCTTTTCAAAATAAACAGTTTGCCGACCTGGCCTATTTTGAGCCTTTCTACCTGAAAGATTTTATTGCCGGAACACCAAAGAAAAACATCCTGACCGGCCAGTGAGCAACATAAATTAAGCGTGGATCAGAACAATTGTTTGTGCGATTGGGTTCTTTCAAAAGACACAGGTTGGAATGGTCCTGTTGGCGATAACCAAAAATAGGGAAATATGAGATTCAGTTTAACGATCTTCTTCTGCCTGACCCTGTTCAGCGCAACTGCCCAGCCGGTAGAACGACTAAAATACAGCCTGAAATATAGTTTCATAAAAGGTGGCGAGGCCGTCATCCTAATTAGCGACACTATCTGGTCGGGCCAACCCGCAAAGCATTATTTTCTTCGGGGACAAACAATTGGCGTTGCCGATGCCCTCTACAATATCGATGATATTTACGAGACTATTCTCAGTCATAATTCCATTCGTCCTTACCTGCATATTCGAAACATTAAAGAGCGCAAATACCGGTTCTACAACGAAACCCGATTCTTTTACGACAATGACTCCATTTTCAGTGAACGTTCGGGCGGCCGGAAAGTACCACACAACATGCTCGACATCCTGAGTGTTTTCGGATATCTGCGGCAGAACAACCTGCTTGAATCCTTAAAGGTTGGCGACAAATTCACGCTTCCGGTATACCACGCCGACAAGTATTTTATGATGACGACTGTCTTTTTGGGCACTGAAAGGGTGAAATCGAAATTGGGCGAAATCGAGTGTTTTGTCATTTCGCCCCGGGTTGAAGAAGGAAAATTGCTGAAAACGTCCAGCAGTTTGAAATTCTATATTACCAAAGATGTAAACAAAGTCCCGTTGATTCTTGAGCTGGATTTAAACGTTGGTGCTGTTCGCGCCGAACTTATTTCCTACCAAAAGAAAGGTCAGCCCACTTTCGAGTAAGTGAATACGATCAACCGAAAAACAAAATCCGGAGATCAAACAACCCGCTAAATTAAAGGCATTTAAAAATTGGGAAGTGCAGCTTTTTTTGCCATTATTTTTATACTTTTGCAGCAATTTTGGAAAACTTATAATTAAATCGAAATATGGCAAGTACAGCTGATTTTAAGAACGGAATGACGATTGAGTTCAATGGTCAACTCTTTACAATCATTCAGTTCCAACATGTAAAACCTGGAAAAGGTGCCGCATTTGTTCGGACAAAACTGAAGAATGTGAAAACCGGAAAAGTAATTGAAAACACCTTTAACTCGGGCGTAAAAGTAACTACCGTACGTGTTGAACGTCGTCCGTACCAGTACCTGTACAAGGATGATATGGGATACAATTTCATGCACACCGAAACCTTCGAACAAGTTACAATCGATCCGGAATTGATTGAGAATGCCGACTTGATGAAAGAAGGTCAAATTATTGAAATTAACTTCCATGCGGAGACTGAAACGGCTTTAACTGCCGAACTTCCTCCATTTGTTGAGTTGGAAGTTACCGAAACCATTCAAGGCGAAAAAGGCAACACAGCCAGTTCAACAGCCTTGAAACCGGCCACATTGGAAACAGGTGCTGAAATTATGGTACCGATGTTTATCAATGCCGGCGAAACATTGAAAATCGATACCCGCGAGCGTAGCTACAGCGAACGTGTCAAAAAATAAACGATCCATTCGTGGATTAATCGTTGAAAGGCTTCCGACTCGGAGGCCTTTCTTTGTTTCAACAAAATGACCTTGTAAGAAACGGGAAGAAAGAGCGGGAAAAACGATTTAGCTCAGCTTGCGCTGTTTGAACCGAAGATCCTGGACAACCAAAAAAACGGTAAACATCCAGAAAGGCACAGCGGCCTTGTCGGTATCCAGAAAATTATTCAAGAAGCCGTGCACCAGGTAACTTACCAATCCCAGAAAAACGGCAAGCGCCATCGCCCGATCGGTTTTGTTTTCGGCCTGAGCATACACCCGAAAACCGGTTCTCAGAATGAGCACAACAAGCAACAAAAAGCTGCCAAGCCCCAGGATACCCGACTCGGCCAACGGCCCCAGATATTCGCTATGCGCGTTCCCTCCGTCCGCAGAGTTGGTGCTGATAATCGTCCGCAAATCAGTACGCTGAAACGGGGCATACTCAAACATATACGTACCGGGTCCCCAGCCCAGCAGTGGCTTTTCACGAAACATGGCAATAGCGCTGCTCCACCGGTTCAGGCGCTCCACATTCGAAGCGTCAGTAGATACATTCGAAATTGAGTTCAAATGCCCCTCCAGTTCTGCCGACGACTCCTGCTTGTTTGTCTCCAACCGCTCCACCAACTGATCCTGAAACAGAAAAACGATTCCGACAAAAACCAGCCCCAGCACAAGAACGGTTCGAAAGCGGATTTTCAGCCATAAAATACCGGAAACGCCAATCGCCACAACAAGGCTAAGCCAGGCAGCACGGGTATACGAAAAAACCAAGGCAACAGAAAACACCGACAACAAGAAAAGGGACAGCATCCGAACCAGACGCGTAAGCTGTTGGTTTCGCCACATCGCAAACAATGCCGGTATAAAAAACACCAACATGGCACCATAGGATGTGTGATCCTTGAAGAAAGGATTCATCACGTAATTCGCTGCCTGATGATCGAAAAAACCATATCCCGAGTGGCGCCACCAGGCATAACCGATCACCGGCAAAAAGCCAATTCCGTAAAGTAAAACAAACCGGTAAATACTCATTTTATGCTGAAGGAGCGCATAGCCGAACCAATAAAAAGCGACAACGAACCACAACTTTGAAATCCAATATTTTAGGGAAACCGAAGGCATACTGCTCGTTAAGCTGGTAAACAGCATCCACGCCAGATAGAAAGCGACTGCCAAAGTTACCGGATGGCGTAGCAGGTTTCGATCGGGAATTTGACGCTGCGAGAGTTTCAGCATAAAAAAGAGCAACAGGCCAAACAGTAAGGGTTCAGTAGGCAGGTTCATATCGAACGAAAGACCCGGGATAATTTCTTTTAGCGGCAAACTAAGAGGCGTAAAAAAGGCGAGCGACAGCAGCAAATAGTCAATTCGTGCGATTGCAGCCAATGCAAATGCCAGAGCAACCGGTAAAGCTGCAAACCACAAGCTATCGTGAACAACGACCAGATAAAAGTTCAATGCCAGAAAACACGCGGAAACCGTGTAAAACAGAAATATGTTAATCCTTCCGGCAGGCAATTTCTAGGATTTTTGCGGTTTAAACGACTCTAGAAAGAAAATGACAAGAACCGCCAGAAACTCAACCGCCAGCAAACTCACCAAAACAATCAGCCAACGGGTTGGAAACGATTTTTTGTCGGCCGGAAAAGCTTGTTCAACCACCAAGGCAAAATTGTCACGGCGATTGATCAGACTATAAATCTCTTCAATCTTCTTGCTGATACGGTCACGTTGACCAATCAGATCATTCATCTCATTTTGCATTTGCCAAAATTCACCTCCTTTATCTGCCAGAAGGTTCAGTCGTTTTTGCAAATCATCGACCGACGACCGGGCAGCACCCCGGGCAAGTACTTCGGCGTAGCCCAGCGTTAATTGTTGCGTTTGGCTGTAATAATCGAGCAAGCCATAATCGCGGCGATAAACCTGCATCCGGCTACTTAGCGAATCCATTTCAACCTGCTTGCGAAGCAAATCATTCTGAAAGCCAGCCAATTCCTGACCGTGCTTTTCCCGGCGCAGCTCCATCATCTTGCTGTTATAAAACGCGATCAGCGAGTCAACCATCGCGCAAGCCACCATTGGATCTGCATCCAACACCCGAATTTCTACCGTCTCGTAGCGCGTTTTTGTGCACGAAACATATTTATTGTATTGCCTCAGCAGGTGCGTTTGGGCATAGGGATCGTCCGCCTTAATCTTGTACCGGTCGGCCAGATTGAAAGTGGCAATCATTTTTCGCTTGATATCCGATGACGAGATGACTTCCAACAGCTGCTCACTCTCCGACTCTTCGGAAAACGCCTGAATATTGGTCGGATATATTCGTGCTTGCGACTTAAACAGTGGCTCGATAAATAGCGGAGACGAAAACAAGACTGCCAGCAAAATGGCACCAACACCGATGATCGCCAGGTGTAATTTCCACTTCAACAAGGACTTCAACAAAGGCAGGCTTTCCAGATAATCATTCATAGAGAGGCAGTTTTATGGTCGTAAGAATAAACGAACAGATCTTTGATTTACCACCAAAGATCTGTCGTAATTTCATCTTATTCAGCAATTAACAAAAAGTAATTCTTTTTCCCTTTTTGAACCAGAATATACTTTCCACCAATCAGGTATTCGTCGTTTACCACAACATCCTGACTGGCAACTTTATCTTTATTAATACTCAGGCCATTGCCCTGGATGGTTCGGCGCAGCTCCCCTTTCGACGGGAAAACAGCTGTTTTTTCAGCCAACAGGTCCAACACGTTTATTCCGGCAGAAAGCTCAGCCTTGGCCACGCTAAACTGTGGAACACCTTCAAAAACCGACAAGAAAGTTTGCTCATCCAGTCGGCGCAAGGTGTCGGCAGTACCAGCTCCAAATAAAATTTGAGAAGCCTCAACAGCCATTTCGTAATCCGCGCGCGAATGCACCAATACGGTTACCTCTTCAGCTAATTTTTTCTGCAACTCGCGACGGTGCGGTGCTTCGCGATGTGTCTCGATCAACAGGTCGATCTCCTCTCTACCCAACATCGTAAAAATCCGGATATAATTCTCCGCATCTTCGTCGGTTGTATTCAACCAAAACTGATAAAAGCTGTAAGGTGAAGTCAGATTGGGATCCAGCCAAACGTTACCGGCTTCGGTTTTCCCGAATTTTGTACCGTCCGCTTTTTTAATTAACGGAATCGTCAGCGCAAAGGCTTCGCTATCCGATTTACGGCGAATGAGTTCTGTTCCGGTTGTGATATTTCCCCATTGATCCGAACCACCCATCTGCAGTTTACAGTTCATGTTCTGGCTCAACCAATAGAAGTCGTACCCTTGCACCAATTGGTAGGTAAATTCGGTAAACGACATTCCGGCTTTCGCATCCGGATTCAATCGTTTTCTAACCGATTCCTTCGCCATCATATAATTCACGGTAATATGCTTTCCAACGTCGCGAATAAAGTCCAGAAAGCTCAAATCTTTCATCCAGTCGTAGTTATTCACCATAACGGCTTTATTCTCCGCGTCGCTTTCAAAATCGAGAAACTTAGCCAGTTGATTCCGAATTCCGGTTAGATTACGTTGCAGGGTCTCCTCATTCAGCAAATTACGCTCGGCAGATTTGCCCGACGGGTCACCAATCATTCCGGTAGCACCACCAACCAACGCAATTGGTTTATGACCGGCCAGCTGAAAACGCTTCAACAACATGATCGGCGCCAAACTTCCAATGTGTAAGGATTCTGCTGTTGGATCAAAGCCCACATAGGCCGATGTCATTTCTTTTTGCAATTGTTCCTCAGTTCCGGGCATCATATCATGCAACATGCCTCTCCAGCGTAATTCTTCAACAAAATTCATTGTATTGGTCTGTATTTAATGATCTTTAATTCAATTCTCTCGTTTTGATTTCCGGCTCCTAGGCGGGCGAAATCAAAATTCGGTCAAAGATATAAAAATGAACCATTAAGCTTTCCGCCAACACAGATAATTTAGGTTGAAACTTGCAGTAGTTGCCGCTTCTAAGGCTACATTGCAAGCAACGAAGACCCGCCGAACCGGATCGCCGACAGCGGGAGTTTAGGAACGTATAATTGAAAATGAATCTCCGGACAGGCTGTTTTTATTGAATGCGATTCTGAAGCCCACTGAAGTTTTGCCCCGCTTCTACGCTTTGTCTATCCGATTTTCAGGAGCTTCCGGTTGTTCCTCGTCCCAAAAGTTCAGAAACGGCAGAAGCGTTGGCACCAGATTTTTGAGAGGCACATAAACCTGCGATTCTTCTTTGGCCTCTTCCGAAATTAAATAGCTCCCGGAATCCAGACGTTCGTAAAACACCAGTACGACACTTAAAATTACCGCCGTTTTCACAATACCAAACAGCAAACCGGCCAGCTTATTCAGAAACCCTAACGCGATTGCTTCAACCACTTTGGTAAGCACATTGCCTAACAAATGCAAGCCTACAATAATTAGCACAAAAGTGACCAAAAAAGCGACAACCCCTGTATGTTTGCTTTCCCAGTGAAAGGTTTCAACGATAAAATCAGCGGTAATGTGCGAAAAATGAATTGCCCCCCAAATTCCCAATATAAGAGCGGCCAACGAGGCCAGCTCAACGATAAAACCTTTCATAAACCCACGAACTGCAGCAATAAGCAGTAAAACTCCGAATATAATGTCGATATAACTCATGTGCCGGTATAAGCTGTTGTTTGTTTTGTAAAATTAAAAAATAAATCCATCCGCCCGCCCATCGGCCTGAGCTTGACTTTTTATCTTAAAATTTATCCGTTTGTTGAACTCGGTTACAGGGAAACGCTTATTTTCGTAAGGAATGTAACAAATCTATTTATGACTATCATCAACTCCATTGTCAACTGGCTGAACTACAAACGAATTTACGAAATTGATTTATTTAAGAAGTACCCGATTGACACGCAACGGGAAGTACTTTTCGAACTGATTGATCAGGCACGGGACACCCAATTCGGCCAGCAATATAATTTTAGGAGCATGATGACCGAGTCCGATTTTAAAAGTCGGATTCCCGTTCGGACTTACGAAGACTATTCACCCTACATTAATCGTCTTTTAAAGGGAGAACGAAATGTTTTATGGCCCGGAGAGACAAAATGGTTCGCCAAATCGTCGGGTACTACAAATGATAAAAGCAAGTTTATTCCGGTAAGCAAGCACTCACTCGAAGATGTTCACTACCGGGGTTTCAAGGATGTGCTTGCACTGTACCTGAAAAACAATCCCGACTCCAGAGTCCTTTACGGAAAATCGCTCACGCTTGGCGGAAGCCACCGCGTAAACAGCTTCAACAACAATTCGTTTTACGGCGATTTGTCGGCCATTTTAATTGAGAACACCCCATTTTGGTCCGACTTTATCCGCATTCCACCGGCTGAAGTGGCCCTGATAGAGGAATTCGAAGAAAAGGTCGTCAAAATTATTGAGCAAGCCCGCGATGAAAATGTTACTTCGCTGGCCGGAGTTCCCTCGTGGAATTTGGTATTGCTGCAACGGGTGCTTGAGGCGACAGGAAAAACAAATATTCTGGATGTTTGGCCAAACCTGGAAGTTTTCATCCACGGAGGAATCAAATTCGATCCCTATCGCGAGCAATACCGGCAAATTATTCCTTCGGATCAAATGAAGTACATGGAAACCTATAATGCTTCGGAAGGATTTTTTGCCATACAGGACAACCCGGAAAGCAGCGACATGCTGCTAATGCTCGACTACGGCATTTACTACGAGTTTATCCCCATGGATCGTTTTCACGAAGAAAACCCTCCGGCCTTATCGCTCGATGAAATTGAACTGGAAAAAAACTACGCGATGGTGATTAGCACAAACGGTGGCCTTTGGCGCTACCTGATTGGCGACACGGTAAAATTCACCCGACGTAATCCATACAAAATAAGGATCACCGGGCGTACCAAGCACTACATCAATGCTTTTGGCGAGGAGCTGATCGTTGACAATGCGGAGGAAGCGCTGCTGATGGCCTGTACACGCACACAAGCGACGATTCGCGAATACACCGCCGGGCCGGTCTTTATGAGTCAAAATCAGAAAGGAGCACATCAATGGATTATTGAATTCGAACAACATCCAAATGATCTGGAGCATTTTATCTCGGTTTTGGACGGCACCCTTCAAACCTTAAATTCTGATTATGAAGCCAAACGGCACAAAAGCATCACATTGGAACGCCCACAGATAACCGTTGCCCCCGAAGGCCTGTTTTACGAATGGATGAAACAACGGGGCAAAATTGGTGGGCAAAACAAGATTCCCCGTCTGGCAAACGATCGGATTTATTTGGATCAGCTTTTGGAACTGGAGAAAAATAAATTTTCGAAATAGGCTTTGTGCCCGAAAGGCATTTTATAAATTTGAAGTTCAAACAAAAAAATAATAAGCACTCATGCATATTGCAATAGCCGGAAATATCGGCGCCGGAAAGACAACACTGACAGAACTGTTGGCCAAACATTATGGCTGGAAACCACACTATGAGGATGTTGACGAAAACCCGTATTTAAATGACTTTTATGAGGACATGCAACGCTGGTCGTTCAACCTGCAGATTTATTTCTTAAACAGCCGGTTCAACCAAATACTCGACATCCAAAACTCGGGACAGACAGTCATTCAGGACCGAACGATTTTTGAGGACGCTGAGATTTTCGCTCCCAACCTACACGCTATGGGACTAATGTCGACCCGTGATTTTCAGAACTATACCAGCCTTTTTCAGCTGATGAGCAAATTGGTAAAGGCACCCGACCTGATGATCTACCTGCGGGCCAGCGTGCCAACCCTTGTCAATCAAATTCAGTTGCGGGGTCGCGAATATGAAAACTCAATCCGCATTGACTATCTGAAACAGCTGAACGAACGCTACGAAGCGTGGATCAACCGCTACAAGGACGGTAAACTACTTATTATCAATGTCGACAAAATTGACATCACGAACAACCCGGAAGATTTAAGCAGTATTATCGATAAGATTGACGCGACCATTCACGGCTTGTTCTAAGCGCTGGCTGTTTATTCACCGGGTGACCCGAAGTTACCCGGTGAATAAACAACAGGCATTTCACGACAAACACTATTCTCCCTGCATGATTTGTAATTCCGCAAAGATCTTTGGCCAGCATTCATCAGGAATTTTGGCTCCAAGTACCTGAATCACTTCAGCAGCCATCAATCCTCCGAGCTTTCCGCAATGCTCCAGCCCAAGTCCGTTCGCCAAACCGAATAAAAATCCAGAAGCATAAACATCGCCGGCACCGGTTGTGTCGATAGCGTTCACCGGAGTAGCCGGAACACGAATTACCTCTGCCCCTGACTGAATCAACGAACCTTCTTTTCCGATTTTCACAACCGCGATATCGCATTGTTTCGCTATTTCAGCCAAAGCCTCCTCGGGCTGTTTGCCGGTGTACGATTTCGCTTCCTCTTCGTTCGCAAAAACGATATCAACATAGTTGTTTACCAACTGTTTCAGGAAATCCAGATTAGCCTCAACCACATTAAAACTGGCCATATCCAACGAAACAATCAGGCCATTCTTTTTGGCGATCTTCAAAATCCCCTCAATTAACTGGTGATTAAATACCAGGTAGCCTTCAATATGCAGGTAATCGTACGGAGCAAACAACTCGTCCGACAAATCATCGACCGACAATTCGCTGGCCGCTCCCAGATAGGTTCCAAAAGTACGTTCGGAGTCCGGAGAAATAAGCGTTGCTGCAACACCCGATGGAATTGAGCCCTGAAAAAGATGGGGTTGGATCGTCAGTGCTTCGAATGATTGCTTGAAGAATTGCCCCATCGCATCGTCGTGAACCTTTCCGATAAATGCCGTTTTTCCACCCAACTGCGCGATTCCGCGAACGGTGTTTGCTGCTGAACCTCCGGTCTCCATGCCCGGATTCAAACTGGCTGTCGCATCCAGAATACGCTTCGACAGTTCCGCGTCAACCAGCTCCATGCTGCCTTTCGCTAATCCGAACTGCTCCAACAATTGGTCGTTTTTAAGTTGAATGAGCACATCAACCAAGGCACTACCGATTCCGACAATTGATTTTTGAGGTTTTTCGTTTTTCATGAGGCAAAAATAAACATTTCATTCAGAAGCGCTTTCTTCATCCGTGTCATTTTCCAGGTGATGAAGGACAAAGAGGGAAAGCCCGGGAAATTTCCACAAATCACACCGGAAATCATTTTGTAGACCTTTTCATCAGCTAAGTTCAATCAAGGTAATTTCCGGCAATATGCCAACCCGCCCCTGATAGCCAATGTAGCCGTAACCACGATTTACATAAAGGTGCTGGTTTTCTTGCTGATACAAACCCGCCCACTGCTTGTACATGTACTGTACCGGACTCCATTTAAAGCCGGGAATATCAATTCCGAATTGCATCCCATGCGTATGTCCGCTTAAGGTCAGGTCGATGTCCTGATAGTGCTGTCGCACTTCGGCCTCCCAATGCGACGGGTCGTGACTGAGCAATATTTTCACCGGAACATCAATCTGATCCAGACCAGCTACGGCTTTTTTCAGATCGCCATATTGGGTAAAACCTTTCGCGCCCCAGTTTTCAATGCCAATCAACGCTAGTTGCTGATTATCTCGATTCAACAATACATGCTCGTTCACCAGCAACCGCCAGCCCATTTCTGCATGATATTGCTTGAGTTGCTCCAAATTTTGCCTTTTCGCCTCGGGCGAGGGCCACTTGTAGTAGTCGCCGTAGTCGTGATTCCCCAAAACCGAGTAGACCCCAAGGGGAGCCTTCAGCTGATTAAAGACATTGATATAGGGTACGATCTCATCAGCCCGGTCGTTCACCAGGTCACCCGTAAATAAAATCAGGTCGGGGTTCTCACGCATGATCGCTTCTACCCCTTCAGAAACAGCCAACGGATCATCAAAACTTCCCGCATGAATATCCGAAATCTGAACAATTCGCATCCCCTTAAAAGCTTCCGGTAAATTCTTCAACTCTAAGTTTACGTGCCGAACTTTGTATCGGTAGCGATTTCCAATCCCCAGAGCCAAACCCGCTGTCAGCGCTCCGCCGACAAGCAATGCCGACTGAGAAATAAAGGTAAACCGACTGATAAACCGAGAGCCTTCGGGTGGACTCCCAACCGGATGATCCTTAAACGAGTACAGAAAACTAACCAAATTCGGAACAACTAAAATCAAATCCGTTACTAACAGGATGGCCGCAACAAGCGTCTTCCCGATAAAGACACCGATGAAGGCATTCACAACTAATTTCAACCAAACCGAAGGCCAGGCTGTTCGCCCAAAATGCGGAAAAGCATAAAGGCTCCACAAAGTCGCCAAGCTTAAAAGAATGTATCCCACCAGAATAAGGCTGTGCATTTGCCCACTCCCCGAGCGCAAAGTAGTGCGCACTGCCACAAAGGAATAATACTCAACCACAAGCACAAAAAGTCCAAAAAGTAATAGTTTTACACTAATCATATAGCTGTTTTCATTTCATTTTGAAAAAACCCATTTCACCCGGCGCCTCACATTGGAGACAAAACCGAATTTCGAAAAGGCTCACCCCATTAACAAATCGGCCGCCAAAATGGTTGAATTTAAATAAACTGAGCCCCAATGAAACTAGCCGATTTCTAATTGCGAGGATGTTCCGCCTTGTTGATGCATTCGCCCCTCCCCCAAACAAAGTACCTGGTCTGCTGCCGGATTAAACAGCCAATGCGCCCCATGCTAACCGATAGCAATAGTCTTGCATTTTTTGTACCTTTAAAAATCTGGGAACCAACTCAAAATAGCTAAATGACAAAGCTGTCGCCAACAAAACAGGAGTTTCTCAATAAGGTGAAAAGCATCATTGAAGAGCATTACACAAACGAGCAATTTGACGCTTCTGAGTTGGCTGTTAAGATCGGGATCAGTCGGTCTAAATTAAACAGGCGATTTAAAGAATCCGTGCAAATGTCGGCCCGGAAATATATCTGCCGCCAACGCCTGATTAAAGCCCGACAACTATTGGAAGACAGCAATTTGACCATTCCGGAAATTACCAGAAAAGTTGGATTTGGCAGCCCCGTTTACTTCAGTAAAAAATTCAAGAAGCACTTTGGCTACCCTCCCTCCAAAGCGAAAGAAAATGCGCATCTGCACTGGGAAGAACATGTTCACCATCTGGAAAAAAAAGATCTCCCTCCACTGATTCGGGTCCTGATTGCGATTATCCTGCTAATTCTTGTCGGGCTAATCGTTGTTTCGCTGCTGCAAACCAACATTTCAGGGTAGGCTAAAAACAAAAAGAGCCTGAAATCATTGATTTCAAGCTCTTTCGTTAATTCTACTTAACATTTTGGCTCCCCAGGTAGGACTTGAACCTACGACCTACGGATTAACAGTCCGCCGCTCTAACCAACTGAGCTACTAGGGAATTTTTTTGTCTTTAGAACTGTTGCTTTGTGTTTCAAAAGCGATGCAAAAATAAGAGCATTTTTGAAAACAAAAAACTTTTTTCAAAAAAAAATCACTCCAAAAACAAAGAAAATTCGGGCAGTCCAGAGAGAAAGCCGAACAAAACCTAGCTATCCCTCAGACTGCTAATAATTTATCAGATTCGATTAAAAATGCCGTGTTAAAGCGGATCTCCACCATAAAAAGTGTTTCCCTTCCAAATCCTTCATTGAAGGCATTGGATAAAACAGATAATGCGTTTGATCGCCGACATAGAATCCGGTTTTGATTGTCCGGTACGAAATGTCACCAACCAGGCAACGAAGCACTGTCTTGGTTTGCCTGCCCGGCGATTCTTTCAATTTGATCAAACAATCTCGTAAATGATCCGGATTAGGATAAGGCAAATTCCGGATGGGTGCATATGGATCGTGAACCAATTCGTTCAGCAGTAAATCGCAGAGAAATACCTTGGGTGCAGAAACCGACTTCCGGGCATCGGTCAGCAACCGGATAAAGTCTACCGGCTCCAGCTTACTGGCTACCCGGGTTGTGTTAGGCACTAGTTGCTGATAGAGATGAATCGGATCTTTGCCATTCTTAACGTAATCATGCGCTTGAATTTCTAACACCCGCCCATCGTCGGTTACCAGATAAAGATTTCGAAAGGCGTTGATGGGCGTTTTCTCAAATGCCCGGTAAATTGACAAATAAACCGAACGTTTTGGCTCTCCGTCCTCATAGGGCTTCATCTTCATATCGATATAATCCTGATGCAAAGTGGTTTTATCCGGATCAATCTCAAAATAAATCGCTTGCCCCCTGATTTGCTTTTTTGTCCCAATTGCCAAATAATTACCGAACTCTCCGGGAGCCAAATGCGAAACAATCAGAGATTCGGGCGTTGCAACAAGGTAATAGTACTTTTTCATGCCAATTCGTGTTTGGTTTTTATTAGGAAATACGTTTATCAGCACCAAAAAGTTAAAATTCGGCTTCCAACGGACTGGCCGAGTGTCCGACCAATCCGACCATCGTATAACCAGTTATAACGGATACAATTGCACCCTGCAATTAGCTGCGGAAAATCAAAGTTAAAGTTTGCTAAAGGTGCAATCTGCATCTTTCGTATTCCAAATATTATTAACTACTTTCGCACATCATTTTTTTGAAGAATTTCATTATGTGGGTCAGGCTCTCAAGAATCATCCTTAGAAACAGAATCACCGTACTAATTACACTTGCTTTAATAACCATTTTCATGGGTTACCAGGCCAAGCAAGTTGAAATGTCCTATGAATATGCTCAGCTTCTCCCTAAAAAAGACAGCGCCTACGTTGATTACCAACGCTTTCTCGATATTTTTGGTGAAGAAGGCAATTTAATTGTCGTTGGTATCGAAGATCCTGACTTTTTTAAATTGGCTCATTTTCGAAAATGGCAGGAATTAAACCGCGAACTAAAGCAAATTGATGGCGTCGAAGATCTGATTTCGGTTTCAAGTTCATACAACCTGCACAAAAATGCAGAGGAACGTAAGTTTGAAATGTACAAGGTATTTCCCGAGGAAATCACCTCTCAAAATCAGCTCGATAGTTTGGCGCAAAATTTTAACAGCCTGCCTTTCTATCATGGATTGCTCTACAATTCGGAGACCCAAGCCTATATATTGGGCATCACGGTCAATAAAGATAAGATGCACTCCAAGTTGCGCGAAAAGTTAATTTTAGACATTAAAGAACGCTGCGACCAGTTTTCGGAAGAAACGAATCTGGAAATACACTACTCCGGGCTACCCTACATCCGGGTAATTACTTCCATCCGTATCAAAAAAGAAATTTACTTGTTCAGTGCGCTGGCGATGCTGCTTTGTGTCATTGTACTGTTCCTGTTTTTCCGATCCGTTAAAGCGGTTATCATTCCATTGAGTATTGTGCTAACAGGGGTAATCTGGGCTGTGGGAACCATGAGTTTACTAGGCTATAAAATCACCCTCTTAACCGGAATGATTCCGTCACTGCTGATTGTCATTGGGATTCCGAACAGTATTTACATGCTCAACAAGTACCATCAGGAATTCCGTGCACATGGCAACAAAATAAAATCACTGCAACGAGTCATTATCAGAATCGGGAACGCGACATTCCTGACCAACCTGACGACAGCTTCCGGTTTCGCCACGTTTGTGATCACGAACAGTGAAATACTGCGAGAGTTCGGCTTGGTCGCGTCGTTGAATATTATCGGCTTATTTTTCTTGTCAATCCTGATGATTCCGTCGATTTTCAGCTTTTTGGCACCCCCTAAGGAAAAACACATCCAACACCTGGACAATAAAGCAATTCGCCGCATCATCGACAAACTGGTGGAAGTTACTTATCACCACATTAAATGGGTTTACGCTTCGGCATTTATTGTTTTACTGGTTGGGATCTACGGCATAACACTGATTAAAAGTTCGGGCTACATGGTCGACGATATCCCGGAGAGCGACGTCATTTATAAAGACCTGAAATTCTTCGAAAAGCAGGTTGACGGCATCATGCCGCTCGAAATCATTATCGACACCAAGAAGCCCAAAGGCGCCATGAGTCTCCAAACCTTCCGGCTGGTCGATCGTCTGGAGCATCGCTTACTTAAATACAACGAGCTTTCTCCGTCTCTTTCATTGCTAAACACGTTGAAGTTTGCGAAACAGGCATTCTATAACGGAAAAGAAAAATACTACAGCATCCCGAGCAATCAGGAGAAAAATTTCATCCTCGCCTATGCTAAAAGTTCAACCGGAGAAGGCGGTTCGGGAATTGGAGCTCTCCATTCGTTTATCGACAGTACCGAACAGATCACCCGAGTGAGTATTCGCATGAAAGACGTTGGCACAAATCGGATGGAACAGCTGTACGAAGACTTTAAACTGGAAGTTGATTCCATCTTTCCTCCTGAAAATTACGATGTAACAGTCACCGGCTCAAGTGTAACCTTTTTTAAAGGAACTCAATACCTGGTAAAAAACCTGTTTTCGAGTCTGGCGCTCGCCATCTTCCTCATTTCAGCTTTTATGGCTGTCATGTTTTACTCGTGGAGAATGGTGCTGATGTCGCTGTTACCAAATATTTTACCGCTGATATTCACAGCCGCCATTATGGGATTTACCGGCATTCCGATCAAAGCGTCCACCATTCTGGTATTCAGTATCGCATTCGGTATTTCAGTGGATAATACCATTCATTTTTTAGCCAAATACCGACAGGAACTCACCATCACAGGCTGGGACATCCAAAAATCGGTACGGATCGCCCTTCGTGATACCGGCGTGAGTATGATGTACACCTTCGTGGTACTCTTCTTTGGATTTGGGGTATACAGCATATCACAATTTGGAGGAACAGCAGCCCTGGGGGTTTTGGTTTCACTCACCCTGTTGGTCGCCATTGCATCGAACCTTATTTTGCTCCCCAGCTTATTGATTGGCCTGGAACGCATGATGACGACGCGCTCATTCAGAGAACCGCTACTCACGATATACAACGAAGAAGAAGATATTGAGCTGGATGATTTAATTATCGAAGGGGAAGAAAGCGAGCCAACAAAAAAGACCGCAGACACTAAAAAAGAAAACTAAAAAACATACTTCAGATGGATCGGGTAACAGCACTACAAAATCAATTGTTGAATCACTTGGCTGCAGAAGCCGAAACTATTGGAAAAATCTCCCCGCTGAACTTATATCATCCGATTGAATACACCCTCAATATGGGAGGCAAACGCCTTCGCCCGTTGATGGTTTTGCTAGCCAACGAACTATTTGGTGGCAAAGCCGAAGACGTTATGAACGGAGCACTCGCGATTGAAATTTTTCACAACTTCACGCTGCTACACGACGACATTATGGACAAAGCCGAAGTACGCAGAAACAAACCGGCTGTCCATAAACAATACAACGAAAATATCGCCATCCTATCGGGTGATGCCATGTCGATTATGGCCTACCGATACCTATTAAAAACCAAAGCAGCAAAGCTGCCGGAAATCATCAGCCTGTTTACCGAAACCGCAATTGAAGTCTGCGAGGGGCAGCAATACGATATGGATTTCGAAGAACGACAGGATGTTAGTGTTGAAGAATACCTGAAAATGATTCGGCTGAAAACAGCCGTTCTGCTGGCTTGCAGCTTTAAAATGGGTGCATTGGCCGCGAACGCTTCAGAGCATGACGCTGAAAATATCTACCAATTCGGCATCAACCTCGGACTGGCTTTTCAGCTGCAGGATGATTTGCTCGACGTTTATGCCGACCCGGAGAAGTTCGGGAAGCGAATCGGCGGCGACATTGTTGCCAACAAAAAGACCTTCCTGCTTATCACCGCATTGAAACGAGCAAATGAATACGAGAAAACCCAACTAAACGACTGGCTGCAAAAAAGCTATTTCGACGAGCCTGCCAAAATCGCCGCTGTAAAAGCGATTTATGAATCAACCGGTGTTAGAGAGATCTGCGAAGCAGCTATCAAAACCTATTACGACAAAGCACTATTTTCGCTGACAAACATAGAGGTTGAGCCAACAAAAAAGCAAAATCTGCTCTTTTTAGCGAAATCAATCATGGGTCGTGAACATTAAAATACAACAATCGTTAGTTGTGCTAGAATAACAACAACGTTTCAAACCGAAAATAATCTTGTTTCACAATGCCGGTTTTTGTAATTTCCGGCAACACAGGAATAAACTATATAACATGGATCAAAATACTGGTAAAGTCGTTCAGGTGATTGGACCTGTGGTCGACATAAGCTTCGACCGGGAAGGCAGCAAACTCCCTAAAATTTACGATGCGCTCGAGATCGTTCGTCCGGGCACTACAAATTTGGTTGTTGAATGTCAGCAGCACATTGGTGAGAATTCTATCCGTGCCATCTCAATGGATTCAACCGACGGTTTAAAAAGAGGTCTGGAAGTGATTCAAACCGGAAGACCAATCACCATGCCGATTGGGGAAATTGCCCTTGGGCGCTTGCTCAACGTAACCGGCGACGCGGTAGACGGATTAAAACAACTCCCGAAGGACGGATTACACATACATAACAAACCACCAAAATACGAAGACCTGACAACCGAAACAGAAGTTCTCTATACCGGGATTAAGGTAATCGACCTGATTGAGCCTTACGCAAAAGGAGGTAAAATTGGTTTGTTCGGTGGCGCCGGTGTCGGAAAAACAGTACTGATCCAGGAATTAATTAACAACATCGCCCTTGCACACAGCGGATTATCGGTATTTGCAGGTGTTGGCGAACGTACCCGCGAAGGAAACGACCTGCTTCGCGAAATGATCGAAGCCGACATTGTTGACTATGGCGAGGAATTCAAAAAAACAATGGAAGCCGGTGGCTGGGACCTGACCAAAGTAAGCGAGGAAAGCTTAAAGAAGTCGAAACTGGCTCTGGTGTTCGGACAAATGAACGAACCGCCCGGTGCTCGTGCACGTGTAGCTTTATCCGGATTAACCATCGCTGAAAGCTTGCGCGATGGCGACGGTTCTCCAGGCTCAGGAAAAGACATCCTATTCTTTGTTGACAATGTATTCCGTTTCACCCAAGCCGGTTCTGAGGTGTCAGCCCTTTTGGGTCGTATGCCATCGGCAGTGGGCTACCAACCAACTCTAGCCAGCGAAATGGGTGAGATGCAGGAACGAATCACCTCAACCAAAAACGGATCGATTACATCGGTACAGGCTGTTTACGTACCTGCCGATGACTTGACCGACCCGGCACCTGCAACAACATTTGCCCACCTGGACGCAACGACTGTGTTGAGCCGTAAAATCTCGGAGCTGGGTATTTATCCGGCGGTTGACCCACTGGATTCAACCTCCCGGATTCTAACTGAAGATATTGTAGGAAAGGAACATTACACCTGCGCGCAACAAGTAAAAGAAGTTTTACAGCGCTATAAAGAGCTGCAGGATATTATCGCCATTCTGGGTATGGACGAGCTTTCGGAAGAAGACAAACTGGTTGTTCACCGTGCCCGTCGTGTGCAACGCTTCTTATCGCAACCATTCTTTGTAGCCGAACAGTTTACAGGCCTTGAAGGTAAATTGGTCTCAATCGAAGATACGATCAAAGGTTTCAATATGATTATGAATGGTGAAGTTGACCAATACCCGGAAGCTGCCTTCAACTTAGTTGGAACAATCGAGGAAGCCATTGCAAAAGGTGAAAAAATGCTGGCCGAAGCTACGGTCTAATCATTAAATCGAACGCTATGTTTCTTGAAATAATTACTCCGGAAAAGAAAATATTCAGTGGTTATGTGGAACTGGTCAGAGTTCCGGGGGTTAAAGGAACCTTTGAAATCTTGACCAAACACGCTCCGATTATTTCCAATCTGGAAAAAGGACAAATAAAAATCGTTGAATCAATGGGCAAAACAAGCTATGTTGAAATAGCGGGTGGTGTTCTTGAATTACAGAATGATAAAATAATCGTGTTGGCCGAATCGGCCTAACCACATGGTATCGAGTCTAAAAGAAAAACCTGATGGAGTTTCCGTCAGGTTTTTCTTTTTTTAAGGCATCAGCCGGAGTCAACGACTTAGCACACTCACCATACGTAGCAGCGCTTCTTCCAATGTGGACCTGGTACAGCCCAAATTCAACCTCATATAACCACTACCGTTTTTCCCAAACTGGACGCCTTTGTTAAAGGCAACACCACCTTCAATTAAGGTCTTATTCAATTCTTCGTCCGTTAATCCCAAAGCCGAAAAATCAATCCATGCCAGATAAGTGGCTTCCAGTATCATCGGCTTGGCTTGCGGCAAATGCTCTTTCAGGTAGTCTACCATAAAGTTGAAGTTTCCCTGCAGATACTCCATCAACTGCCTGCGCCAATCCTCACCCTTTGTAAAAGCGGCTTCAAGCGCCAGATGCCCAAAAATATTCCCCATATGCAAATGGGGTACACTTAGCGTGCGCTCGTAGCGGGTAAAAAGTCGTTTATTCGGAATAATCAGAAACGAGGTGGTTAAGCCGGCTGTGTTAAATGTTTTACTCGGAGCCATACAAACCACACAGTTTTGAGCTACTTCGTCCGAAATGGTTGCCAAAGGCGTATGGGTATATCCATCGAACACCAAATCGGAATGAATTTCGTCGGATACCATCAATATATTGTGCTCCAAACACAAGTTTGCCAAAGCTGTCAGCTCCTCGCGCGACCAAACCATTCCACCCGGGTTCTGTGGATTGCAAAGCAAAAGCATCTTGGTCTTTTCGCTGATCTTGCTTTTCAAGTCGTCCAGATCGAACGTATACCGGCCCTCTTCCATTTTTAGCGGGTTATCCAAAACAACCCGCCCGGTTCCTGTCACCGATTCGAAAAACGGAAAATAAACCGGTGTTTGCACAATCACTTCATCACCTCGCTGCGTAAAGGTCTCAATCAATAAGTTCAATCCAGCCACAACCCCGGGACTGTAGGAGATCCATTCTTTTTGAATCCCCCAATCATGGCGACTCTTCATCCAGTCTGCAATTGCCTGAAAATACGAATCTGCCCGGAACGTATAGCCCAGCACTTCGTGCTCCATCCGCTGCCTCAGAGCGTTCATTATGAAATCGGGCGTCTTAAAGTCCATATCAGCTACCCAAAGGGGCAACACATCAGCATTGCCAAAAAATTTCGCCCGGGCATCATATTTCAACGAGTTCGTTCCTTCTCGCTGCACCGGCTCATCAAAATCATATTTCTTCATTGGTCGTATTTGATCGCTATAAATTTATAAATCAATTTTTCGCAGGTAATTTCGTCCATTCTCCTGCTCCACTTTCAACACAAAATTGAACTTGCTTAAATCCAGACAAAGTTCAAAATCAGCTTGCGGCGCCCATCTTTGCTTCTCGGCATCGAAGAACCGAGCTCCAGGGCCAAAACGCAGACTATGCTTCATCTGTTCAAAGTCAACCGGCTTTTCTTCAAGCTTAGCTTTAATATACTCGGCAAGGAACGTGTCCTCATCTGTTGGAGCACTACACGCGTACCCCATACATACCAGCGACAGATATTCGGGTTGTTTTTGCTGAATATACTTAATAATAGCACCGGCATTTACAAAACTCCCGGTTATTAGCTCATCAGCCTGTGTGGCATTGGCAATCCCCTGTGTACCCGAACTGGTAGTGTGAACCATGGTCTTTCCGGCCAGATTTAACCGTAATAATTGCGAAGGCGAATTGCCACAGTCAAACCCTTCAGGTTTCTGTTCGTTCCGTTCGCCAACCAATAAATACTCCGGATGCTGATCCTTCAACTGATAAGCTTCATCAATCTTCCCAACCGGATAGATTCGCCGGACCCCATGATCGAACGCGTAACAGGCTACCGAAAAGGCACGAAACACATCAATAATAACGGTAAGCCCCCGAGCACTCCGGGCACCTTCCAATAATTGTAAAATTTCTATCTGCATCGATTATTTAATCATTCTGTTAAAGCTATCCTGCATTCAACGCCTTACCAATTGAAAACAGAAAGGGTAAAACTAGCATTCATTCCCTGAAAAGAGTATGCTAAATGGCAATAATTCGGCTTGTTTTTGAAATATCCAGACTTAAGTGGGTTCAATCAAGGCTATCGGACACGAAATTCTTTTCAATCCAGAAGAGAATCACACAAACGATGCATTAAATCGAAACTGAAGCGCCCCTCGGAATACTGACAGAAATCATGTTTTTCGAGATTAAGACCTTATTGTGTTAATTACATGTTAACTTATAAGACTATTTTTCGACATATCAAATTTTAATTTCGATATACTATATCTATGACCACGAACAACCTTCCCACTCCATCTACCTCATCTACTTGCCCTTACGACACTTTCTATTTTCAGTGAAAACACACTTCATGCTGAACAGCATATTTTTAACTTAGCCTTAACGTGTGTTTTGCAGCATGTTTTTGATTCGTCTCTATCTTTGTAGTGTGATTAATGATTAACAATTTAAAATTACAACAATGAAAACAATGAAAACTTTTATCGCGATTTTTGCCTTAGTAGCTTCGGCAAATGTAGCAATGGCTAGTGGTAACTTACGGGTTGACATCCTGCCTATTAACACAGAACGTGCAGTTGTGGCTATTTCAAGCAATTCAGCTTCTCAATATGAAATCAGCATTAAAGATGCCACAGGAGAAGTAATTTATTATAAAGAGACTGAAGGCACAACGAGCGACTACCGCAAAATTTTTGATTTCTCAAAACTGGAAGCAGGAGATTATAGTGTAGTTGCTTCAATCAACGGTGAAACAAGTGTTCGCAACTTTACTATTGGACAAGAGATTGCCGTTGGTAACATGAGCTATGTAGTTGATCCTGTTTTTTCATTTGACGAAAACATTCTGCGAGTGTCGTTCCTTAACTACCCCGGCGAAGAAGTTAGCCTGCATGTTTACGACGGAAACGAGTTGATCTATTCAAAATCAATTGAAAATTCTTTTGCAGTAAACGAAGGCCTGAACCTTTCCAAACTGGCCGGAGGTAACTACCAGGTTGTATTAGCCACTGCAAACGACGTATTCGACTATTCAATAAGTAAATAATTCAGAGTGCGGAAGCCAACTCCCATCGCGGGATGAAGACCAAATTCAAGATCTGAACGGTTTGGCTTCAGGCACATAAGGAGAGAATATGAAAACGAATTTAAAAATTGTCAGCTTTATCGTGATCCTGATGATTTCGGGAAAGCTAAGCTTTGCCTCCGGAACACCAAAGGTAGAAATGAAACCGCTGATCGGGAAAAACGCTGTTTTGCAGATTACTGACATGCCGGAAACGAGTCTTGAGATTACCATCAAGAACAAAACCGGCGAGGTAATCTACTACAGCGAAACCGAGAGCGACTCGGCAGGCTACCGGAACGTATTCGATTTTTCAGAATACAAACCGGGTGTTTACGATCTGATTGTCTCGAACGGCAAACTGGTAACCGAACGTGAGTTTACAGTTGCCGGAAACGTGGTTAACCTTGGAAACATGCAAATGAATAATAAGCCATTCTTTGCATTTAACGACACTGACCACATTGTTCGAGTTACTTATTTGAATTATCCGGGCGAAAAAGTTAAACTGAAAGTTTATGAGGGGAATGAACTGATTTATAACAAAGCATTGGATAATTCATTCTCAGTAAACCAAGGACTAAACTTATCTAAACTTGCTGCGGGTCAGTACCAGATTGTTCTGGCCACCGGAAATAAACAATTCAATTATCCGGTTGTCATCAGATAAACAAGAACTTAAAAATGAGATTCATTCCAATGCGGTTATCGAAAGAAGCCGCATTTTTTTTGTTTTAAACCGAAGTTACTTTTAACTTCCGAATCTTCTCCCTGACCGTTCCTCGCTCAGTGAGTCGGACAATAGCGAGAATAGCTGCGGCAATTAAACCCGGTTCTGTCACCGCTTTCACTATTTCGCCAATGCGCATGTCGCGTTGTTTCAAGAGGCTCTGTTTGTCCGCTTCGGCCCCAGTGAAATACTCCCCGGCAAACTTCCAGGCTCCATCGCGAGCCAGTTTCATACTAAAGTCTACCAAGTAATCATCCACTTTGCCGGTTAGTTTTAGAATGAATTTCAGGTAGGGCCAAACCAACGACAAATTATCCTGCACTTCGTGCACCAGATCAGACAAGATGTCGTTGATCCGGTTAAAATCGTCGTGCAAACCGTCCAGCTCCTTATCTTTCGAAATTTCAGCGGCCGCAATCCCCAAATCGTAATTGATGTGCGCATTCATCCCAACCAGCAGATGCTGCAATACGATGGGCCAGTATTCCGGAGTCAACTCAAAAGCCTTCTGCCACGAAACCGACATCTCCGTTCCTCTTTTGTAAGCTTCCCAAGCATCAATATAACGCATGGCAAACAAAACATCCAACTGCTCCATTCGCGGACCATTTTCAAAATACCCGTTGGCAATTCCTTCCTTTACCTTAATCGTTACTTTTTTGTACAACGCTGCAAAGTAACCGGCAGGATCGTTATTTGCTTCTGCATCTTTGATTATCAGATCCAGCTTTTCAATGACCTGGTCAATGGTTTTCATCAGGTATAAGTTTTTTTTGAATCAACAGTCTGCCCGCTGCTTCGGTTCACTTCCCAACAGGACGGAGATCCAACTCCAGGCAACTTGCCGCAAAAAAGAGGGTTTGAACAATAGAACGTAATCCGCAGGATTATGGAACTGATCCTGAAACGTGTTCGACATGAATACCATTGAGGGTTTCACTTAGAGTGAAGCCCTCAATTTATTCCACAAGAAAAACCACCCCGACACGGCAATGGCTTTCAAATATTCAAACATTGTAACACCCTCATTAAATGTCATTGAGGGTTTCACTTAGAGTGAAGCCCTCAATTTATGCCACAGAAAAAGCCATCCCCAAAACGGAGATGGCTTCAATATATTGAGTTGATTTACTCGTTAATCAAGTCTTACGACTAGTCTTCGTGTGCTGCGATCAAAATCTCAAGGATTTTTTTACCGGCAGCAGCAACGCTTGAACCAGGTCCGAAGATGGCAACAACGCCGGCATCGTAAAGGAATTGATAGTCCTGAGCAGGAATTACACCACCGGCAATCACCATGATGTCTTCACGACCCAGTTTTTTCAATTCGGCAATAACCGCAGGAACCAATGTTTTATGACCGGCAGCCAATGAGGAAACACCCATTACGTGAACGTCGTTTTCAACAGCTTGCTTGGCAGCTTCTTCCGGAGTTTGGAACAGCGGTCCCATGTCTACGTCGAAACCAAGGTCGGCATAACCTGTTGCAACTACTTTCGCGCCACGGTCGTGTCCGTCCTGACCCATTTTGGCGATCATGATACGAGGTTGACGGCCTTCCAATTCAGCGAATTTCTTCGCCAGCTCCTGAGCTTCCTGGAAGGTAGCATCGTGTTTACTTTCTGCTGAATACACTCCTGAGATTGTTCTGATTACAGCTTTGTAACGTCCGCAAACTTTTTCGCAGGCGTCAGAAATTTCACCTAATGAAGCACGTTTTTGTGCTGCTTTAATCGAGAGGTCGAGCAGGTTGCCTTCGCCTGTTTCGGCGCATTTTGTAATGGCAGCCAATGCTTGTTGCACGTCTTCTTCGTTACGCTCGGCACGCAGTTTTTTCAGGCGCTCAATTTGTGACAAACGCACTGCAGTGTTGTCAATTTCCAAAATATCGATCGGATCTTCTTTTTCCAAACGGTATTTGTTAACACCAACAATTGTTTGCACACCGCTATCGATACGACCTTGTGTACGGGCCGCGGCTTCTTCGATACGCATTTTAGGCACACCTGTTTCAATTGCTTTAGCCATACCACCCAGTTTTTCAACCTCTTCGATCAAGGCCCAGGCTTTGGTATACAACTCTTTGGTCAATGCTTCAACATAGTACGAACCGGCCCATGGGTCGGCACCACGACAAACTTCAGTTTCCTGTTGAATGTACAATTGCGTGTTACGGGCAATACGAGCCGAGAAGTCGGTTGGCAACGCAATCGCCTCGTCGAGCGCGTTGGTATGCAACGACTGAGTGTGACCCAAGGCTGAAGCCATAGCTTCGATCGCTGTACGGCCAACGTTGTTGAACGGATCTTGCTCTGTTAACGACCAACCCGATGTTTGCGAGTGAGTACGCAAAGCCATTGATTTTGGGTTTTTCGGGTTGAACTGTTTCACCAATTTCGCCCAGATCATACGTGCAGCACGCATTTTAGCGATTTCCATGAAGTGATTCATTCCAATTGCCCAGAAGAATGACAAACGAGGAGCAAAAGCGTCGATGTCCATTCCGGCATTGATACCGGCGCGAAGGTATTCCAACCCGTCGGCCAGGGTGTAAGCCATTTCAATGTCGGCAGTAGCACCGGCTTCCTGCATATGGTAACCCGAAATAGAGATCGAGTTAAATTTCGGCATATTTTGAGACGTAAACTCGAAAATATCAGCGATGATCTTCATTGAGAATTCCGGTGGGTAGATGTAAGTGTTACGCACCATGAATTCTTTCAGAATGTCGTTCTGAATAGTTCCTGAAAGTTGCTCCAATGTTGCACCTTGTTCCAAACCCGTTACAATGTAGAAAGCCAATACCGGCAATACAGCACCGTTCATGGTCATCGACACGGACATTTTATCCAATGGAATTTGATCGAACAGGATTTTCATATCCAGAATCGAGTCGATCGCCACACCAGCCTTACCCACATCACCCACTACACGAGAGTGATCGGAGTCGTAACCACGGTGTGTTGCCAGGTCGAAAGCGACAGAAAGCCCTTTTTGACCGGCAGCCAGGTTACGGCGGTAGAACGCGTTTGACTCTTCGGCAGTTGAGAAACCTGCATACTGGCGAATTGTCCAGGGTTGCATGGCGTACATTGCCGAATAAGGTCCGCGAAGGAAAGGAGGCAAACCGGCAGCATAATTCAGGTGCTCCATACCTTCCAAATCCTCATTGGTGTAAACTGGCTTCACCGGAATTTGCTCCGGAGTCACCCAGTTCTTCTCAATTTTGTTTTCAGCAGCCCAAGCAGCAGCATCCGCTTTTGCCTGTGCCTCTTTTATATTGATATTTTTAAAATCTGGTTTCATAATGTAAATATTTAAACGCGAAGACGCCAAGGCGCCAAGAATTAGTTAAAATAGTTATTGACTTTTCGTTTTATTCCCTGCTTAAATAGCGGGACATTAAAATTGATTAAGTAACCAAGTTTCATATTTGCCAATTTCAAATAGGTAACTAATTGCACTTCGTGTATTGGCATTAGCACCTCAACAGCTTTAAGTTCAATAACTACTGCATTTTCAACTAGCAAATCAATACAAAACTGTTTTTCCAAAACCTTTCCTTTAAAAACAACCGGCAGCATAACTTGCCGTTCAACCTTCAAGTTCAGGCTTCTTAACTCTTCAAAAAGACAGACTTCATAAACCGACTCGAGTAAACCAGGTCCAAGTTCACGATGCACTTCATAAGCGGCATGCACAATTTCCTCCCCAATTTGCTCGTACTCGAATTTCGAAATCATCCTTTGCGTCTTTGTGTCTTTGCGTTCTGATTAAACAATGTTAAGCTTTGCGTTGTATGCAGTCAAGTCTTCCAGCAAGTTACTCTTCACGTGAATGAAGTTTTCAATGCCTTTCGCTTTCAACTCATCGGTGCAGGCAGGAGCGCCGGCAACAACAAAGATCGCTTCTCCTTTAATTGCATCGAAAGCAGCAGGAGCCAGAGTAGCATATTCATCATCAGAACTACAAAGCACTACGATATCGGCACCGGCAGCTTTAGCAGCAGCCACACCTTCTTCGATGGTAGCAAAACCGTTATTATCTTTTACCTCGTAACCGGCAACAGCAAAGAAGTTGCAGGCAAACTGGGCACGAGCTTTACGGAAGTTCAGGTTACCAATGGTCAACATGAAAGCTAACGGACGTTTCCCGGCTTTGGCAAATTTATCGGTTGCCAAACGTAAACGTTCAAAAGCCATTGCTCCACGGTAAGGTTTCAATGTTTCAATTTCGGCATCTTCAGCGGTCAGGTCGATCGCTTCGAAAGCTGCAGCATCAATCTCTTTTGTCATCGCTTCGGTAAAATTCGGGAATTGGTTGATCCCCAGAATATTTTCACGACGGGTAGCCACATTCAAGTCGCGTTTTGCCGCCATTTTTTTCACTTCAGCCTGAATAAAACTTTCTTTGGCAGCAGCCACGAAACCTCCCTTATCCTGAATTGCCAGGAACAACTTCCAAGTCTCGTCGATAATTGAAGCGGTCAACTCTTCAACATAGTATGAACCGGCAGCCGGGTCAACGATTTTGTCGAAGTGTGATTCTTCTTTTAACAACAATTGTTGGTTGCGTGCAATCCGATCGGAGAATGTAGTTGGCTCTTCGAAAATCGCGTTAAACGGAAGCACTGTAATTGAATCGGCACCACCCAACGCGGCACTCATGGCTTCGGTTTGGGTACGCAACATGTTTACGTAAGGATCATAAATCGACTTGTTCCAGCTTCCGGTTTCCGCGTGAACATACATTTTGCAGCTTGCATCGCTTTTGGGCGCGTAAGCTTTTACAATTTGAGCCCACAACATACGTCCGGCGCGCAACTTGGCGATTTCCATAAAGTAGTTCGCGCTAACGCTGAAGTTGAATTTCATCTTCTCGGTAGCAGCATCAACCTCGACACCGGCTTCAGTTAAAGCCGACAGATATTCAGCTCCCTGAGCCAAAGCAAAAGCTAACTCCTGAACAACTGAAGCACCCGCATTTCCGTAGTTTTTCGCATTTACAGCGATCACCCGGTATTTTGGCATTTTAGCTGATCTCTCAATCAGGTTTTTCACTTGCTCAACTGAACCGTCAAAGCCATTTTTCATGCGGCCGTAAAGAAGGAAGTTTCCGAATGGGTCGCAAGCGACTGAAGCCACAACGTTTTTAAGATCCCATTTTCCGGCCAGAACGTATTCGGCAAATGCTTCAGCAATTTTATTGACATAGCATTTGGCAACAAAGTTAACTTCGACTGATTCCAGACAAATGTTTTCGAGCAACACTGCCATGTCGTCTTTGCTAACATTGATACACTCATTAAAAACAAAGCCCAACGAAGTCACACCTTTCATCAATACTTCCAGTGCTTTCTTGTTGGCCTCGTTTAAATCTTTCACAATGATATTCTGGCGAACATACCAGTCATTGCTGTTTGTCTTGTTTCCCCGTACAAACGGAAACTCACCGGGAAGTGTATCCAGATAGTTTACTTTTGCCAGGTCTTCCTGACGATAAAACGGTTGAACGGAAAAACCTTCGTTTGTCCTCCAGACCAATTTGCGGTCGAAATCTGCGCCTTTCAGGTCAGCAACTACTTTTGCCTTCCATTGTTCAGCGGTGACAGGAGGAAATTCTTCAAAAAGTTTGTTATATTTTTCTGCCATAATGTAACTGTTAAAAAATCAGTTGCCAAAATTAGTGGTTTTTATGGAGAGAATTCCGCTAATAGCAAAGTTTTTAACAGCTTGCTAACAAAAGTCAGACTTTGATTTTAACGTATTCAACTATCAATATTCATGCATATTTAAAACCAGTGATGCCGATTGAAATCAACCGGCATAATGCACTGAATAGCTGACCATTACTCATCCTTATTTAAGACACACAAGTCTTTTAATCAGTCTTCTCCACCAAACATGTTGTATTAACCATTTGTTAATATTGAAACACTAACGCAAACCAACACAGAACGATCGATGAATTTAAGACCGCTTGCTTCATTTACGGGTTGAATTCAAAACTTGATCGAAACTTTAAACCAATTTAAGTGCCTGACCGGTAGAACCGATCTCATGAACTTTGGTCAAAAAGATCGATTTTTGCAAAATAAAACCGATTTTAGAAACTGATTTCCTAATTTTAAAAACGAGAACTATCGGTATAAAACAAATGAAAAACAGGATTACAAAGCGATTTAAATTAATCATCTTTCTGGTCGCCATGTTAGTATCTGCGAGTTGCCAAAAGACTGAAGGCCCCACCGAACAGATCTTTCAATCCTGGGAAGTAACAGGTTTTGTCTCAATAGAATCGATAACCTACGCGAAGTCTGATGATACTCCAATCATTCTGACACTAGACGCAGGAAACACTTACTCACTCCAACTGAACACAAACTCATGTGGCGGTGATCTCCTCAAAATCTCCGGTTTGTCGATCCAGTTTGATCGCCCGACCTGCACCGAAGCCTGTTGCGACAGTCCTTTTGCCGAGCGAGTCGTTGAACTACTTCCTTCAGTTTCCATGTATAAAGTGGAGGACAACACGCTCCGTCTTTCAATTACTGACTGGGGATTTATCGAATGTGAACTCGTGGAGAACTAAAGCGTTTCCTTTTTTATTTCGTCTGCCTTTTCGTTTCGGCTTTATATCGGGCTTCTTCAATTTCCCCGACTGCAACAAATACTGAGAAACAGGCAAAATAACCCGCTCATAATCATTGAACCCGTCCTCCAAATTATTCCACTTCAGAAAGCAATCGGCCACTTGGGTGAACCAATGCAGCTCGTCAGTGTTCGTATTCTCCGGCAATTTTCCGTTCGATTTTCCCCGCCGATACATTTCACCATAGCCGGCATCGAGTAAATGACGGATTAAAAACACGCGTGCCGCCTGCTGCAAAACGGGCGAATCGCTTTCATAGCAAACCAGCCAGGCATAGAAGTTAGCCTCCGACTCGCCCGCAATTCCATAGCGATGTGCCAGCTCGTGTGCCAGCAAAAACGGATATTCCTCGGGCTGACACAATCGACTGACATGCACTTCGTTGAACAGATAGCCGAAATAACCATAGACCGACGAACGAGAAAGCATCCCTTCAGCCAGAGCGACCTTTGAGCCCGGCTCACGTTGAAAATACGGAAGCCCCATTTGGTTCGACAGCCGATAACAAGCCCGGTCCACCAGCGAATCGACATGCGACCTGATCAATGCTTCGGGTTCAAACCCGGTTCCATTGGCTTCTTTTATCAAGCTTTGAAAAACCAGCTCATACTGCTCCGAACGAATACTGTCTTGTTGCAGGCCAATCCGATCAAAGAGATTGGTGCGGAAATAGTTGAACCCCCAAAGCCAGAAGAAAGAACAATAAGCAAAAGCCACCAGATTAACGAGTGCAACCAACATGTATTTCCACTTTATCCGACCACTTACGGCTAAAATAATCAGCAGAGCTACACCTGCCAAAGCACTCAGCAAAAGAAGGTTATAGAGCGAAAAACTGAACAGATCGCTGAACCGACTCAACCCCCGGGCCACATACGGATAAAAACCAATGGAATAATACCGATTGGTGAATACCGGATGAGCAGCAAACAAACGGGTAAGACCAAAGCAGATGACGGCTAGCCACAGCATTAAAAATCTGATCCCAAATAAAAGGCGCCATAATTTGCGTTTCCCATTCATATGCTTTATCCCGCAACGATTGAATGAGACAAAACTACCCAAAAACAAATCACGCTGAATCGTCGACATTAAATTTATCCAACATGTCAATCCTATTCAGCTTTCACTATTTTTATGGGCGATTAAAACAACGAGCATATGCATATTCATTTTATAGCTATTGGCGGTAGTGCCATGCACAACCTGGCCATCGCCTTACACAAAAAAGGGTTTACAGTAAGCGGGAGTGATGACGAGATTTTTGAACCTTCAAAAAGCAGACTGCAACAACATGGTTTGCTGCCTGAAGCCTATGGTTGGCATCCCGATAAGATAACGAAAGAACTTGATGCCATTATTTTGGGCATGCACGCTCACCCGGATAATCCGGAACTAGCCCGTGCCCGCGAGCTCGGTCTGAAAATTTATTCGTACCCCGAGTACCTTTACGAACAAACAAAGGATAAAACGCGGGTTGTGATTGGCGGCTCGCACGGCAAAACATCGATTACCTCGATGATTATGCACGTATTAAAAACCAACCGGGTAAATTTTGACTACATGGTTGGAGCTAAACTGGAGGGGTTCGACACCATGGTTTCGTTGAGTCACGAAAGCAGAATTGCCGTTTTTGAGGGTGACGAATACCTCTCCTCACCCATCGACCGACGCCCAAAATTTCATTTATACCACCCCCACATTGCTTTGCTCAGCGGCATTGCATGGGACCATATCAATGTTTTTCCGACCTTTGAAAACTACGTTGAACAGTTCCGGATTTTTGTAGACCAAATTGAAAAAAATGGCTCATTAATTTATTACGAGGGAGATGAAAACCTGCAGAAAATTGCTCAAAATATTCGAACCGACGTTGCAGCAATGGACTACCGGGAACACCCATCGGTTGTAGAAGACGGGACTACCTACCTAACTTTTGGCGAGCGCAAAATCCGGCTTCAGGTATTTGGCGACCACAACCTGCAAAATATTTCGGGAGCCAAACTGGTTTGTAACAAACTGGGGATTAGCGATGAAAAATTCTACATGGCCATGAGCAGTTTTAAAGGAGCAGCCCGACGACTCGAGGTTTTGTCGGAAAATAAAAACTGCACTGTTTTTTATGATTTTGCTCACTCTCCATCTAAATTGAAGGCAACGACCGAAGCGGTGAAAAAGCAATTCGAAAACCGCAAACTTATTGCCGTAATGGAGCTGCACACCTTTAGCTCGCTGAAAAAGGAATTTTTGCCGCAATACGAAGGATGTATGGAGGCGGCTGATGAAGCCTATGTTTATTTCAACCCGCTAACACTGGAGCATAAGCGACTGGAACCAATATCCAAAGAGCAAGTCTACGAAGCTTTTGCCAGCCAAGGCTTGCAGGTTTTCACCGACTCGGATGAGTTGTTCCAACTCCTTCAATCTAAAAATTGGGAAGACAAAAATCTGTTAATTATGACTTCGGGGAATTTCTCGGGGAAAAACGTGCAGGAAATTGCCGACGCTGTTTGCAATAATCCGGTTCGTTTTGGCCGCGACAAATGGCTGCAACACCCCGATGGAATGACAAGTTGATCGCCTCCCGGGCAAACAACCCCCAACGAACAACAACGCCATCTTACTTGACGGATAAACAACTAAAAAGCAGGCTTTGACTCCCATGCGGAACTCAAAAAGCCTGCTTTTATTCTATCGTTCAAAATAAAACAAAAACCCAAACTAATTTTTATAGAAAGGCAAAACCAGTAGTGTATAAATTGTACATCCGGCACAAAACGCGATGGCAAACTCAAGACCGGCAAAAAACACCAGAATACCGGCGACTACTTTCGACGCCGTGTATAAATCGAAAACGAACAAACTAATAATCGCCAACATCATTGCAAAGCCCATACGAGCTGCAAAAATTTTAGGAGCCTTGTCAATTTTCTTCTCCGGAAGATTAAAAACACGTGTAACCCAATAGGCAGCACAACTCAAGGGGCTAAACTTCATTTTTGTAAACGCGCGAATTCCAAAATCGGCCAGCAAAAAAGTGAAAACCATCACCGACTGCAATGCAAAACCAACAATCACCATCAACATAACCAACAAAGCAGTAATTCGTGGTACCTGTTCGTTGATACGTTCGGTTGAAATGGGACAAAATATATTCTTCATACTAAATTCTTTATCGGACAAATATATCTTTATTTCTCAAATTGCATCTTTATTTACTTTCTATAACAGCCGGATTTGATTTTTTCTTCATATTAAACGAGAATATTTTTGAAGTTTGAATGGCAATTTACCGGGGATTTGTAGATTCGTGCACACCAAATAACATCGGAAACTAAAATCGACTATGACTAAATTTTTCCGTTCTGCAACGGTCATTTTTTCGCTTTTCCTTTCTGCATCGCCCATCCACGCGCAAGGACTGGCGAAATTTCTGAAGGCACAAAAAAGTATCCAGTTCGTGGAAGAAATTCCGGGCCATTCGTTTTTTCAACACAACTATATAATCCGTGTGCGCCAGCCTTTGAACTATAAGGATACCCTTGATGGATTCTTTTTGCAGCGGGTATTTGTAGCCGAAAAGCACAAGAGCAGTCCAACCGTATTTATTACAGAAGGCTATGCGGCCGACTATGCCAAACGCCCCGGCTATCAGAATGAACTTAGTGAACTATTACAGGCAAACCAAATTTGTGTGGAACATCGCTATTTTGGAGAATCATCGCCCGATTCGGTCGTATGGAAACACCTTACCGTAGAGAATGCGGCGAACGATCACCACCGGATTGTGCAACTGCTAAAACCCTATTTTGAAGGAAAATGGCTGAATACCGGAATCAGCAAGGGCGGACAAACAGCATTGGCGCACCGCTGCTTTTTTCCGAATGATGTTGACCTGACCGTCGCCTATGTTGCACCTCTGAACTTCGGAGTCGAAGATGGGCGACACGAACCCTTTCTGGAAAAAGTCGGCTCCGACTCCTGTCGATCTGCTATTCTCCGGTTTCAACGCGAAGTATTAAAACGCCGTGACGAAATAAAACCACTTCTCCAAAACTATTGCAAAACCAAAGCTTGCCATTCTAAGCTACCTTACGATCAGCTATTGGATTTTGTAGTACTGGAATACCCTTTTGCTTTTTGGCAATGGGGGCATGCACCCGGCGAAATACCAAACTCAAAAGCGACTAATGAGGCTCTTTTTCAACACTTAAGCAGCGTAAGCAAACCCGACTATTTCACCATTGAAGGAGCAAAACCGTATGTGCCGTTTTTTTATCAGGCTGCGCACGAGCTCGGCTACTATGGGTACGATACAAGCACGTTAAAATCGCTCCTTTCGGTACAAACCACCAAAAATTATCTCAATCAATTTATGACTCCCGAAAACACAAAGGTCGCCTATCGCCCGGAGACCTCTCAAATGGTAGATGAATTTCTGAGAACCGAAGCCCGGAACATCATCCTAATCTATGGTGAAAATGATCCCTGGACAGCCTCCGCCGCGACGATCAATTCGCATCCATCCAATATTAAAATTGTAGCACCTGCGGGGAGTCATTTCACCCGAGTAAAAACCCTTCCTCCCGAAGTCAACGAATCGATCATTCGCCAAATTCAGGTTGAAATGAAAAAATAAACCTCCGATTAGCCCACACGAACACCTTTTTGCCTTTTATACAACATATATGATCAACAAAAGTTATCCAGGGATAAAATCGTTCGGAAAGGAACTTTTTAGCATTTTTACCGACTGCTTGTTAAAAGTTGTTAAATACATAAGCCACTACAAAAAAATATAGCCCCATGTCCGCGAAACCAATCGAGAGAAGGAACTTCATCAAACTGCTTGCTGCCGGAATTGGGGGTACACTTTTGCCATTAACTTCAATAGCCGATCTGCCTGTAACGGGCGAAGTAGCCGGCCCCGTGAAATTTAAGCTGGGCAAATCGGAGTGGATTTTGCACAACGACGGAACGTTCGATTTAATTGCCGGCCCAATAAGGCTGAGGAATTGTCGCCCAACAATTGACGGACAAAGCATTTTTGTACGCAACACCTTTATGGGCGACTCCCCAAAAGGGAAACGGATTATTTACGAATTAAACGGCAACAGTTTTGTCATGCTCGATCTGAAAATCAACAATGGCTCGCTGTCGGTTGGTGCAGAACTGAGCAGCATGTCGCGCGCTCCGTTCTATTTCTCGCCGCTTGGAGAAGCACGGCTCGAAGGTGTTGACCGCTTTTACAAACAAGGCCTTGGACAAGGTGGGCCATCCGGCCTCTACGATATTCAAGCATCCAGTCGGCAGGAATGGGGCAATGTTGCAGGCGAACAGGCCTGGTCGTATGATTCGTACCTGACAACCGCCCTTCTATCAACCCAAAACGACACACTAGCCTTCAGCGCTTACGAACATTCCGACTTTATTCAGAAAAGCGTTATTTATAACCGTCCCCACCGGAAAGGCCTACACGATCGTTACGCCGACAAGGAACATGTATTTTTCGAAACGGGCTTTGTGATGGAAAACATCCCGCTGCAAAACGATTTCATCAAACTGCCTGACATTTATATCATTCAGGGGAACTCACCGTTTCCGACACTTCAGCATATAGCCTGGAACATTTCGGAAAACATGGTTGCCCGCAAGGATACCAAAACCAGTTACCACTGGAACTCCTGGTATGAATATCAGGATAAGTTTTCGTTCAATCAGCTGAAAGAAGTCTTACAAGGCCTGGACAGCATTAAACCGAAGATTCCTTTGCAGACCATTCAGATTGATGATTGTTACTGCACACTTGGTGATTGGCTCGAAACGAACGAACGATGGCCTAAATCGATGGAAGATCCGGCTCGCGAGATTTTCCAGCGCGGCTATCGAGCCGGTATTTGGTTAGCTCCTTTTGTGGTTGACCAACGAAGCAAACTATTTAAAAACCATAAGGATTGGCTGATTCGCGACTTGGACGGTGAACCGGTTCGGGAAAGCGATTTTCGCGACGGCAACTACTATGCGCTCGACGGCAGTCATCCGGAAGTTCAGAAATACATTGCCCGCGTTTTCCGCACCCTCCGGAAAATGGGTTACACTTTCTACAAAACAGCTTACTTGAATTGGGGGCTGAAAGATAGCTCAAACATTCGCCGGTACGACCGCGATAAAACCTCCGTTCAAATTTTGGTTGATGTACTGAAAATCATCCGCGAAGAGATCGGGGCAGGTGCCTACTGGATGGCCAGCAACGCGCCCTTTGCCCCACTGATTGGCTTTGTTGATGGCATGCGGATTTCGGCCAACGTGGACAGCGACTGGATGCCGGGCGGCATTGGAAACATGTTTCAGGAATCGTATAACTGCCAATATTTCAACAATGTGTACTGGCAAAATGACCCTGACACCATTTTTCTGCGCGATGTAAACAACAACCTCAGCGCGGTGGAAAAAACAAGCATTGCCCTGTGGAACGGAATCCTGGGAGGAACTGTAAATACGTCCGACCGCTTTTCAACCTTAACTGAAGAACAGCTCAATCTCTGGCGGTTTTTGCAACCCCAAGACCGGCCGCAAAGTGCTGTTACACCGTTGTGGAGTATTGAGGA
>NZ_JBFHIT010000016.1:0-76504 GCF_041596335.1 Mangrovibacterium sp.
ATTCGGCAAGTGGGTAAGCTACCTGTATCGCACCGCTACAACCTCCTACCCTTGCTGCCTTCCGACCCTGGGGGGATTCAGAGGGAGCTGGTCGTACAGGACTTACCCGGCGACAAAAGTAGAAATTTTTGTATTCACTGCAAATGCTATCGCCGATTACACCCTGATTTTTTCGCCCTCAAACGGACTAAGCAATTAGTCCTCAAAGAAATATTTCGACAACTTTTTTTTTATTTTTTTTTATTTCCTGCCAATCCACGTCTGATTTCCCGAAAATATCAGCCATGAAATCGGCTTTGAGGTTCACAGCTAGCTGGCCCGGACAGTACCCGCGATGTAGAGGAATTATTTTTTTATTTCAATTCATCTAAAATTTCAAATATATTTGTCGATAAACTCCGAAATTATAAAATGATGGAAGAAAAATCTACGTTCTGGAAAAGTGCAATGACTGCCGGCTTATACTTGGGAATTATCCTTATTGTATACAATGTTATTTTATACGCAACAGGTCAAAACCTGAATACCAGTCTGGGCATCATTAGCTATGCAATTATGGCTGCTGGTGTTGTTCACTACCAGCTTCAATACCGCAACCATGAACTTGGTGGTTTCATCAGTTACGGAAAAGCTTTTGGTTACGGAGTCAGCCTGATGGCCTTTGCCGGCATCATCCAGTCAGCATACACGGTTATATTAATGAAATACATCGATCCGGGGCTGATTGATCAAATCCGAATTATGCAGGAAGAACAAATGCTTAAACAAGGAGTTCCGGATGAACAAATTGAAATGGCCAGCCAAATCATGGGAGTATTTCAGAATCCGCTGATAATTGCATTTTCAGGCTTGCTTACCTTTGCGTTCATTGGAGTTATCATTTCGTTGGTATCATCCATCTACGTTAAGAAACAAGATGACGAAAATGCATTCGAAGATGCCATGTCTGACCTAAAATCAGAAGAATAATTCGTTTCTTTAGCCGCTAGTAATAAATTAACCCTGATCACGTGGATATTTCCGTCGTTATTCCATTGCTAAATGAAGAAGAATCTTTACCAGAATTGACCGGTTGGATCAAAAAGGTAATGGATAAAAATCGTTTTTCGTACGAGATTATTTTAATTGATGATGGCAGCAGCGATCAATCGTGGGAGGTAATTGAACGATTGCACCACGAAAATCCGGATGTCAAAGGAATAAAATTCCGCCGCAACTATGGTAAATCCGCGGCTCTGCATATTGGTTTTAGAGAAGCGCAAGGGAATGTTGTAATTACCATGGATGCTGATTTACAAGACAGTCCGGAGGAAATTCCGGAATTGTACCGGATGATTGCTGAGGAAAAATACGATCTTGTTTCTGGATGGAAAAAGAAACGCTACGACCCGGCCTTATCAAAAAATATTCCCAGTAAATTTTACAATTGGATAGCCCGCCGAACTTCCGGCATCAAAATTCACGACTTCAACTGTGGCTTGAAAGCCTATCGTAAACAGCTTGTAAAAAGCATTGAGGTGTATGGTGAAATGCATCGCTATATTCCGATTATTGCCAAATGGGCCGGGTTTAAAAAGATTGGAGAAAAAGTCGTTATTCATCAGGAACGGAAATACGGAATTACCAAATTTGGATTCGAACGTTTTATTCGGGGCCCTCTCGATTTGTTGTCGGTTATTTTCATTGCCAAATTCAGCAAACGCCCCATGCACTTTTTTGGTTTAATGGGCACCTTGGTATTTATTATCGGATTTTGTTCTGCAACTTGGCTTGGAGTAAGCAAGTTAATTGCTGTAGCTCACGAAATACCTGCACCAAAGGTTGTTGAAAGCCCCTACTTTTTCTTATCACTCACTGCCATGATTATTGGCACGCAACTATTCATGGCTGGCTTTTTAGCCGAGCTTTTCTCTCGGAATTCAGCCGAACGAAATAAGTATCTGGTGGATAAAAAAATTTCTTGAGAATACAATCTTCTGGAATAATGAGTTCGGTTATTCGCTTGAGATCAAGAGCCGATTTTACAAAGTCGATTCCCGTCCCTGACTAAAATCTCATTGAATAGCTGATCAAAAGAAATTGAAATACTTGAAACCAATGAGGAAACAAACCATTCTTTTTCTTTAACTGTAAAATTCAAATTCCAAATTTGTGCCAAAGCAAAAATTCAATACAATTCCGTTCTCGCCTTCGCGCTTTCCGTTCTTTTACGGATGGGTTGTATTGGCCTTCGGTACCATAGGAATAATTATGAGCGCCCCGGGACAAACATCCGGTATCGCGACTTTTACCGACTACCTGATCGATGTTTTTGGGATCTCCCGCGACCAATTAAGCACAACCTATTTAATTGGCACCGTAAGCAGTTCGTTTTTGCTTACCCACGCCGGAAAATTATACGACAAAATCGGTGCCCGCTGGATGGGAATGCTCACGGCTGTTGTTTTAGGTTTTGTACTGTTTTACTTAAGTCAATCGGACCGAATTGCGCTCTTCCTGGGCAAACTTCTAAATCTGCAGGCAGCACAGTTTTACGTTGGTGCCACCGTTTTATCGGTTGGTTTTTTCATTTTGCGACTTTCGGGGCAAGGCGCACTAACCATGCTTTCGCGCAACATGATCATGAAATGGTTCATCTCCAAACGGGGATTAACCGGTGGAATCAGTAGTGTGTTCGTTTCGTTGGGTTTTTCGGTTGCTCCGTTAGTTTTCGATCTTCTTATCGAGAAATTTGGCTGGCGCGGAGCCTGGATCTCAATTGGGCTTGTAGCTGCCTTATTTTTCAGTTTGGTCGTATTCATTTTTTACCGCGACAACCCCGAAGATTGTGGCCTGAATCCGGATGGTGAAGCAAATCGGGAACCGACGCAAAGCCCCATTTTGCAAAAAGCCCAACGACAATATCGGCTAAAGGAAGCTCGAAAAACCTATGTATTTTGGATCTTCAGTATCTCAATGGCCGTCCATGCCCTAATGATGACCGGATTCATCTTCAATATTGTTTCGATTTTTGACCAGGTACAAATGGATAAAGCCGATGCATTGTTTATTTTCATTCCGGCCTCAATGATTGCTGTTGTATTTACCTTGGTTGGAGGCTATCTGAGCGATTACATTAAATTGAAATACCTCCTGATTTTACTGCTGATCGGACAGTCTATTTCTGCATTCAGCCTCCCGTTTTTAAATATTACAATGTTTTACTACCTGCTAATTGCAGGCAACGGAATAGCCAGTGGCATGTATGCTATTTTGATTGGGGTAGCCTGGCCTCGATTTTTTGGGCGGCAATATCTGGGCGAGATCAGCGGATTCTCACTCACCTTAATTGTTTTTTTTAGCGCCATTGGTCCTTTGCTATTTAGCTTATCCTTGTCGCAATTTGGAACCTACGCAATTGCTTCATGGATTTGTCTGATTATTTGCCTGCTTTGTCTGGTGGGGGCCTTCCGGGCCGACAACCCACAGGAAAAAATCGCTGCCACCAACACCTAATAAAAAGTCACCTGCAGTTCCATTTGCAAGTGACATATTCTAATTTGTATATCGATTGTTGAGACTAGCCAAAGTGTGGAATAGTTTTTTTCAGTCGTTCGTTAATTCCTCTCGCTTCGAAAGCCGCAAGAACAATTTTAACAACCTGAGCGATTTCGAAACGAGAAATATCGACCACTAAATCGAATCTTTCTTCCTCGTGTTTATTCTTTCTGAAATGATCCCTGAAAATCGTCCGTTCCTTATCGGTTTCCTTGATGTATTTCAAGGCATCTGCGTGTTCTAATTTTTTACGAACCATCAGTGAATCAACCCGCCACCGGATTGGTGCAACCAAGCGAACATGCAAGGCGTTTTCAATATCATCAGCAATAAGGTGGCCGGCTCGTCCAACAATTATACAGCAACCATCGCAGGCAAAATTCCGAATTACTTCACGAACCGTTTTAGTAATTGTCCGGTTACTTTTATAATATTTACTACTGAACGCAGACAGGATTTCATCGAATGTGGTATGCTCTTCGCGCGAGAAAACACGATGTACTTTTTCAGGATGTACTTGCAACTCGTTTGCACTTGCATGCAACACTTCTTTACTAACCACCTGCCATTTTTTGCAATAAACAGCCTTGTTTAATTCTTCAGCTAAAAGAGATGCGAATGCAATTCCCCCGCAACCAACTTCGCGGGACAGGGTAATAACCGGACCAGCCATTCTATTCGGCGAAGGGCTTTTCTTCCGTTCATCCCCAACACGCCTGTTCATATAGTTTATTAAAGTATTTCCCATAATTTATCAGTATTGCGTTGTATTATTTTTTACGCTTGATCAACCATACAGTTATATGTTTGATAGTAGTTAACGAACACGTTAAAAATCATAATTGATATCCTGTCCGGGAAAAGTCATAAATTCCATCCCATTAAATCGATATCTTTACCATTCAATAGTAACTTTAATCCAAGATCATGTTTAGAGCAGAAATATACCGGAATAGACGTAAGAGACTGAAAGAGTTGGTAACAGATGGGCTAATCGTACTCCCCGGAAATGTTGATGTTCCGATGAACTACGCTGACAACACCTACCATTTCAGGCAAGACAGCAGTTTTCTGTATTATTTCGGACTCGATTTTCAAGGTTTAGCCGGTCTGATTGATGTTGACGGAGGGAATGACCTCCTGTTTGGAGATGATGCGAGTATCGAAGATGTTATTTGGATGGGGCCACAAGTCAGCCTGCAGGAAAATGCAGCTCGCGTTGGCGTTGATAAAACAGAATCATACAGCAAGTTATTTGACCATATCGCCAGTGCAATCCGACAAGGTAGAAGGATCCACTTTCTACCTCCTTACAGAGCTGAAAATAAACTGCTTTTACAGGAACTTCTGGGAATACAGTGCTCCAAACTCAAAGAATACAGTTCGTTAGAATTGGTTAAGGCGGTCATTTCCATGCGCTCGATTAAAGACTCAGGAGAACTTAACGAAATTAGAACTGCTTGTGGGATTGGCTACGAAATGCATGTAAAAGCGATGCAGATGGCAACACCGGGAGCATGGGAGCAAACGATTGCCGGGACACTGGAAGGTATCGCCCGGGCGAAAGGTTCAGGCCCGTCTTATCCGATCATTCTTTCACAGCATGGAGAGATTTTGCACAACCACCAGCATACAGGGTATTTGAAAGAAGGGAAATTGATGTTGGTCGATGCCGGGGCTGAAAGTCTCATGCATTATGCCTCCGACTTTACCCGAACCACGCCGGTGGGCGGAAAATTTAATCAACAACAACGCGAAGTTTACGAAATCGCTTTGGCTGCAATTAACCACGCCGCATCGAAAATAAAAGCCGGAACTACTTACCAAAGCATTCACCTATCAACGGCTGAAGTGATTGCTTCGGGCTTGAAAGAGTTGGGATTGATGAAAGGTGATGTCAAAGAAGCGGTAAAAAATGGAGCACACGCGCTATTCTTCCCGCATGGGCTGGGCCACATGATGGGGCTTGACGTTCATGACATGGAAGACCTGGGTCAGATCTACGTTGGTTACGATGATGAGACTCGACCAATCGACCAATTCGGAACGGCCTACCTTCGGTTAGGCAAAAAGCTTGAAGCCGGTTATGTGCTCACCAATGAGCCTGGCATTTACTTTATTCCGGCACTGATCGATAAATGGCGAAGCGAAAAAACAAATGCCGATTTCATCAATTTTGAAAAATTGGAAAGCTATAAGACCTTTGGCGGAATTCGTCTGGAAGACAACCTTGTAGTGACTGAAACCGGTTGCGAATTACTCGGTAATCGTGTTCCAATTACGCCTGAGGAAATAGAAGAAACGATTAACAACAAGGGATAATCAAAATGAAAAAAAGACGATCGCAAAAGCAATCGTCTTTTTTCTTTGGCTACAAATTGAACCACACTTGTTTTACAACGGTCGCTCTTGTGCCTTTTTCGACGGGCGTAAAATTAATCGAAGCGACTGATCAAAGGTGAAATATTTCCAGAGCCAGTTAATAAAAATCAACAATCGGTTTTTCACCCCCACAATCGACATGAGGTGAACAAACATCCAAACCAGCCAAGCAAAAGCCCCTGAAAACTTCCACAACGACAAGTCTACAACTGCCCGGTTTCGGCCAACTGTCGCCATCGATCCCTTATCGTTGTATTCGAATGGTTTAGCTTGCTCCCCTCTAAATTGTCGCGCAAAATTATTTCCTAAGTTTACGGCTTGCTGCAAGGCAACTTGCGCCACCTGCGGATGTCCGTTCGCATAGTTGGGGGTTTCCATATAGGCAATGTCGCCAATGGCATATACACCATCCAACCCTTCAACTTCGTTCATTCGATTGACCTTGACGCGGTTTCCCCGCGCCATGTATTTCTGATCAACGCCGGCTGGAACCTGCCCACGGACGCCTGCTGCCCAAACGAGTGTTTCACTTTGCAATTCTTCGCCGTCTTCAAGCGTAATCTGCTTACCATCGTAGTTGGTCACCCGGCAATCAAGCATTACGTTAACTCCCAACTCTTTGAGGTATAGAAGCGATTTTTCAGCCGCTTTGGCGCTCATCCCATGCAACAGGTGTGGATTGGCCTCGATCAGGGTGATCTGCATTAAATTGAAATCTAGATCCGGATAGTCCTTGGGAAGCACAAATCGCTTCATTTCGGCCAACGCACCGCAAACTTCTACACCAGTCGGGCCACCACCTACAACCACAACGTTCAGCAAACGCTGCAACTCATCCCGATCGCGAATCGTAACTGCGCGTTCGAAATTAAGCAACAATGAGTTCCGGAGATACACGGCTTCCGAGACTGATTTCATCGGAATTCCATGCTTGGTTACTCCCTCCATACCGAAAAAATTTGTCGTAGCGCCTGTGGCTATTACCAACGCATCGTACCACACGTGCCCCATCGGAGTGAGTATTTGTTTCTTCACCGGATCAATATCGGTTACATGCGTAACGCGGATATAGATATTCTTTTCCTTCTGAAAAATCTTCCGCAACGGAAACGAAATAGCGCTGGGTTCAAGCCCGGAAGTAGCTACCTGATAAAAAAGCGGTTGAAACTGGTGGTAATTATTCCGATCAATCAACACCAGTTGACAGTTCTCGTTCTTTAACTTTCTGGCAAGCTTTAAACCTGCAAAACCGGCTCCCACAATCACGATTCTTTTCTGCCCGGTTTCTGGAATATTTATTGGCATGAAATTTTTTCTTTTTGAAACAATGTAGCTTCAAAAATGTTGAAAAACATATAAAGTTTAATTTCGATGGGCTCAAAACAAGCAATCTCTTCATCTGTTGATGTAACCGACACTTTGATAAATAATTTTTGGATATTTTTCCCTCCAAATGATTGTTTTTTTTCTAATTTCCGTGATTTTGAAAAATGGTTTTCCAATATACCTGGCTATTTAAACATATAGTGTTATAATTTGTCGAAAGCGACACGGTAATTTTTTATGCAATGGCAGATCCTAAAAAAATCGATAACGAATCGGAAGTACCCAAGTACTTGCAGGTAGAAAAGCTTATTCTGAAAGATATTGATTCCGGAATTTTCAAGCAAGGACAACGCATCCCTTCCATTAACGAAACCAGTGAGGAGTTGTTGCTATCACGCGACACGGTTGAAAAAGCTTATGTCAATCTACGGCGAAAAGGCATTCTTATTTCGGTAAAAGGAAAGGGGTATTATGTAAGTAAAACCGATACTGGCAAACGTCTTAAAATTGCCATGATCTTTAACAAACTGAGCAACTATAAGCGTAGTCTCTATAACTCGTTTATTCAAACGATGGGCTCAAAAGCCAGTGTCGATGTATACATTTATCAGTACGACCTGAATGCCTTTGAAACCATCATCAACGAACATCTCAAGCATTACGACTACTTTGTCATTCTGCCACATTTTAGAAATGACACGGCTGCAGCGCTACCCGTAATTCAGAAAATACCAAAGGATAAAGTGCTTATTATCGACCGCTACTGGAAAGAACTTGATGATTATCCGGTTGTCTATCAGGAATACGACAAGGACATTCAAAATGCCTTAAATCAAGCAATTGGGTTACTCCGAAAATATGCTCGTCTCAACCTTGTTTTCCCTCCTAACGAGTTCTACTCTACGAACATAAAAAAAGGATTCACTCATTTTTGTCAGTCGCAACATTTCGATTTCAGAATTATCGACAACCTATCAGATGATGATATTATTGAAAATGAAGCCTATGTGTTGGTTACTGATCCCGATCTGTATCAGTTTATTAAATGCTTGAAAACGCGCAACTGGATACCGGGGAAAGATGTCGGAATTATTTCGTACAATGAAAATCAGGTAAAAGAAATCTTATGCGATGGAATCTCCACTATTTCAACGAACCACGATGAAATAGGGAAAACGGCTGCAGAAATGATTCTTGAAAAAAATTTCACCCGCATTAAAAGTCCTTTTTTGTTTATCCAACGAAACTCACTTTGAAAAAAAACGCCCCACTTAACAATACAAGTTGCGAAATAAATTGGATTTTCTACCTTGCCCTCGGTTTAACTTTGTGTACATCGATGGTGAAGTAAATATGAGTTTAGAAAAAGAGATCTGCCAAAGCGGCTTAAAAGTGGTTATTGCTGAAGATGAGAATTACAATTATCTATATCTGGCAGCAATTCTAAGGAAATTTAAAATTGAAATAATCAGAGCGTATAATGGCAAAATGGCGGTTGATCTGTGCAAAACGCAACCGGATATTGGACTTGTACTAATGGACGTTGGCATGCCTGTCATGGATGGAATGGAGGCAACCCGACAAATTAAGACGTTGCGCCCAAACTTGCCCATTATCATGCAAACAGCCTTTTCCGATTTAACAGGTCGTGAAATTTCGCTCGAATGCGGCTGTGATTGTGTTCTATTTAAACCAATTACAAAAAACGATCTGATTAGCTCTATCGAGAAATACGTACCTGTCGAACTTGTTCTTGAAAAAGCCTGATCGACCGGTCAAACTAGTCCACGTAGATCATTTTCTTGGTCATTCCCCCGTCGATCACAAAATTTTGGGCGGTAATAAAATCATTTTCAGCTTGTAGTAAAAAGTAAACGAATTGCGCCACATCTTCACCCTTGCCAACTCGTCCTGCCGGATGCTGATGGTGATCTTCAGACTTTAAATCAACTTGACGCGCTTCAGACTTTTTTTTCACAGACGGAACATCGATCCATCCCGGGCTGATCGCATTGACTTTTACTTCCGGCCCCAGGCTCACCGCCAGTGCATGTGTTAACGATAGCAGCCCACCTTTGGAGGCAGAATATGCTTCAGTATTCGGCTCAGACTGCAATGCTCTGGTCGAACAAATATTGATGATAGAACCCCGGCTCTTTTTAAGCGCTTCTTCCGCATATTTTACACACAGAAATGGTCCGGAGAGATTAACAGCGATCACCCGGTTCCACTCCTCAAACGGCAGCTCACCAATGGGTTTGTTAATCGCAACCGCCGCATTATTAATCAAACCATCAATTCGACCGGTTTTACTAACTGCAAGTTCCATCGCTTGCTTAACCTCCTTCTCAACAGCGATATCTGTTTGCAGCAGACTCAGATCAGGATGTTGATGCTCGACCTTCATTTCAGCGATTGCGTCCGCGTCATTCTCCAGTACGGTCACCCGAAATCCCTTCGTGACCAAATACAGACTTACAACTTTTCCGATTCCCTGTGCTCCGCCTGTTACAACAATATGCTTTTTCATGTGCTACAACTTCAATTCAAATTTCATTCATTGGCACTTTCTACCGGCCTAAATAAAGTTAGCTAAAATAGAAAAGATTGTCGGTAGAACACACAGCCGCATATCAGCAAACTGAAAATGCGTAAAGCAAATACAATTGATCTTCAACTTTTGCTCCTGTTTTTCGGTACAGCATTTGCCGACTTAGTTGTAACCCCTACCTTAGGCGAAATATCGGACCAAATCGTAGGATTTAAGGGTTGTTCTCCCACATTTATGTCGGAAGCAATCAATTTTAGAATAAACTAAAAATAGAAGCGTATGGCAATTCAGGATGCAATGAAATTTATTCGCGAGTCGCAAAAGAATCGGGAATTTCGGAAAGAAATAAATCAGTGTGAACCAAATCAAATTTTCGATAAAATGAAGGAGCTAGGCTACGAATTTACCTACGAGGAGTTTGAAGAGTCAGTGAATATGATGCATGTAAAGTGTCAATTTGAAGAGGATGCCAATCAGTTAATGCAAACCGACATGTGGTTTAAAATGCTTTTTCGATAAAAATAAAAGGCAGGACGATCTACCTCTTTATTTTAAACAAATGATTACGTGGGGATATTCACACTTCAAGAATATTCCCACATTTACAAACAATTAGAACAAATCCTTTACTGATTTTAAACTCATCAACAAAGCGTTTTTTTTGGAACCATAAGTTCGGTTTATTCGTTCTTTAACTGATTACTATTCAGATTTTATCATCTTTTTATCCAACTTTCCTGTTCTCATGTCGTACTATCAATAACTTACCCCCCATTTAAAGTTCAATACAAAATTAACACATCCATGTTATGAAAAAACTCTCTGTTTCCCTAGTGATGTTCTTTTTTTTAGTTGCGACAACATTTGCACAAAAGAACGCGATCCCTCTAATCGGATCAACAGCTCCCTCCTTTACTGCTCAAACAACTCAAGGTGAATTAACCTTCCCGGATGATTATGGAACCAGTTGGAAAATTATCTTCAGCCATCCGAAAGATTTCACTCCTGTGTGTTCTTCTGAATTGCTTGAACTTGCGTTCATGCAAAAAGAATTTGAAGCGATGAATGTAAAAGTCGCGGTGATTTCGACTGATAATCTATCGCAACACAAAATGTGGGTCGCCCATTTAGAAGAATTAGATTACAAAAACCGTGGCCCTCAAACCATCGAATTTCCGTTGATCGATGATCACTCCATGGTTGCTTCGAAAGCTTACGGAATGCTTCATACCCCAACAAGCACTAGTCGCGACATTCGGGGTGTGTACATTATCGATTCAAAGAACGTTGTACGTTCCATCAACTTCTACCCGATAGAGATTGGCCGGAATATGCTTGAGATTGAACGTATTGTGTCTGCACTTCAGGCAACGGATCAGGAAATGGTGTTGACTCCGGCAAACTGGAATGTAGGCGATGATGTGATGGTTCCCTATTTACCCTATCGCGAAGATCAGCTGGTTACGAATCCGGAGTTGAAAGATGATTTCTACAATGTTGGTAATCGTATGTGGTTTAAAAAGAACAAGTAAACATTCGAGTTTACATTAGTGAAAACGAAATGAAGTCTATCAATAATTCGATAGACTTCATTTACTTTATTGTTCAATCAGACACATTTCAGAGTCCTGCAACTTTTGGCCCTTGCTCGAAAACAATATCGACCGGAATTCCGAACGTATTAATCCGGTTCAGATCGTTTTGGAGCGATTCCGGAATAACGCCATATTTATCCAACAAACTCTTTGCATGAACATAGTCGCCATTACCTTGCACTACTAAAAGTAAGTCGGAAAGTTTTATCATCGCGGTTTTCATTTTTTCATAGTTAACCCGGTACACGCCAGTTTGTTCGTCGCGTTCAAACGCACCTAATTCCGCAAAATAGTTAAATCGAATCATGTTGGCTTTTCCGTGCGCGCTTGCTGCGCCAAACCGAACTGATCGAAAGATACCCGCCATGAATGTGACGAAATTATCCATCATATCTTTGTCACCCAACTCCCCCATTTCATTCAATTTATAAACCACCCAAAGGCCAAGTATGTCGGCTTTCCCTTCTTCGATGGAAGAATAGGTCTCGCGCAAAGCCTGGCGAACGGTTTTAGTAGCGTCGATTGTATTTCCCATTCCCAAGCCATGGGCAACTTCGTGAAACATAGTGTTTTCAAAAAAAGCATCGAACTTAACATGTTTCCGTTGTTCCTCAGCAATCAGCAATTCAGAAATTGGCAGCAATATCTTATCGAATTTTGCCTGCATGGCGTTTTTAAGTTGTAGCTTACGACTGCCTTTCTCCGTACGAACCCGTTCATCGTTGGGCAAATTTATAGCTATTGTTTTACTGCCGGCATTACAATCACCCGCGTAATAAATCACATCATAGGCATTCAGGTCGGAATCGGCACCAGGCCTTTCACTTTTGTAGGGTGCATCACAGGGAAGTTGCTTTTGCAAATCGGGCAATAAAGTGGCAAATTTCGATAGCCGATCGCTCCATTCCTTATCCTTAATCAAAATGAATGCTTCATGAGCTGCTTTGTATCCAAAAAGCTGATCTTCGTAGTTTTCGATTGGCCCTACCACAAAATCAATCATGTTATCTTTCATGTCCATCCAGGCCAGATCGCTGGCATAATAGTCATCCGTCAACAAAGCATCGGCTCGCAACTCCAGGTAATTTTTCAATCCCGGATCTTCAGCCAATTGTGCTGCCTGCCGGATGTATCCAACAGCAAGCTGAATCTGACTTTCAAATGCCTGATGATACGGAATCGCTTTTAGCTTCCCTACCGAATCGCGCCGAATAAGCGTGTATAGACTTGCCTTGTCTGGCTCATCCCACGCGTTAAATTCGTCAACACTCATATCCTCCGGATAAAACTGAGCTCCGTCTGGTTTTTCACCAATACCAGCAACAAAAGGCTTGTTATCATTCAGTCGCTCCCACGGACCGTAATTTATTCCGATGAATTTTCGCATCGCTTCGCTATCGGCTTTGGCCAGAATGGCGTTTTTATCACCGTAAGCTTCGATCCAAAACAAATCATCCATAATTTTTGCTGCCTCAAACATCAGAGGCAACATTTGCCTTTCGCTTTCTGTTAGGACCGACAAATCGGTTGTAAGCGTTACGGAAGTGAAAGCCGCAGCTTTTACTTCAATCTCTGATTTTGTTATTGTTTCCTTTTTGGGGGTATTACTACATCCAAACAGCAGCAATAGCACTATCCCACAAAACACAATACGTAAATTTTTCATTTCCGGAATTTTTCGATTCAACATTATTCTATGATCCAAGTCCTACGAGACATACTGTGCGCCACCCTAAATCACCGCCTCATTCCACTCCGGCCTTAGCCGATCTTCACGAGCAAATACCATTTTCCGAGTTCAATTTACAGTCCAGGCTATGGTTTGCTTATCGGCACTATTTCGTTATTGATCCAAAATCGCTCCGACACAAAATCACAACAACCAAATCACTATTACCGGCTCCAAACCGAGAAAATCATCTTACTGGTCGGCTACTCTAACGTCAGGTTTTTCGGTGTGCATACCGAACTGTAATAAACGGCATAAAAGGGTAATTTGAGCGATTGTATTTACTGAATCAATCATCAGAGGAAATACGGCTGTGCAAATCCTTTGGCAATCAACACATCATTCAGGCAATAGAAGTCGCCTACAGCACGAATATTCGTTAGGCCATCCAGAATGTCAGAACTGATCCGGATGTAGACCACTGCCAGGTATCGCCCATACTTTCCTTTCGAATCTTTCAGCGTTTCAACAATCGCCAGATCGCCCTTTTTAATGAGCGATTTAACGAAATCAGATGCCAATTTCCCCTTCATGTACTCTTCCGAATCCTTTTTCACCCCATAAACTTCGGGGGTATCCACGCCATAAAGGCGAACACGTTCCCCTCTCACCCACACACTCATGCCCAAATCGATGTCGAGCTCACAGGTGTCGCCATCAACAACTTTTACAATTTCAGCTTGATATTGATACATTGTCATTCGTTTTTTATGAAACATCAAAATGAAAACAGCCTTTTTATCGACTGTCAATCTTAAAGATACAAATCATTGGGCAAAAAAAATGCTACCCGAAGGTAGCATTAAATTTTATTTTGGCATTTGAACGCCTCGCTCTTTAGCCATTTGTTCAAGTCGTTGTTGAAACTTCGATTTCTTAACCGGCCCCTTTTTCTTGTTAGCGTGTAATTTCGCCCGAATCTTGTCTTCGTCGATCAAAACACGGAACAAATACATTTGACCAATCGTAATCAGGTTGGCTAAAAAGTAATAGTAGCTCAAACCTGCCGGATAGTTGTTCAGGATGAACAGGAACATAACCGGCATAATATACATCATGGTTTGCATCCCCGGCATCGCGTTGTTGCTGGTGGCTTGCGAATTCAATTTTGTTGAAATGATTGTGGTTACAGTCATTAACAAACAGAACAAACTCACATGATCCCCATAGAACGGAATTGAGAAAGGCAAATTAAAGATTGAATCAAAAGATGACAAGTCGTTTGCCCACAGAAATTGTTCTTGTCTCAACTCAATAGACGTTGGGAAGAAGAAGAACATGGCAAACAGAATCGGCATTTGCAACAACATTGGCAAACAACCGCCCATTGGATTAACTCCAGCTTTTTTATACAAAGCCATTGTTGCCTGTTGTTTCTCCATTGGTTTGTCCTTGCCAAATTTCTCGCTCAACTCATCCACCTCAGGTTTCAACGCACGCATTTTTGCCTGAGAAATGTATGATTTATAGGTGAACGGAAACAGAATCATCTTGATGAAGATGGTGAGCAACAGGATGATAATACCGAAGTTTCCGATATAGTTTTTAAGGAAATTAAATACCGGAATCACCAACCAACGGTTTACATAGCGCAACACCGAATAACCCAGATTCACCAGGCGATCCAGATCAATGTCGTACTGTTTTAGTGTATTGTAGTGATTGGGGCCGAAGTAGAACTGCATTCCAAAATCTTGATCTTGTGCCGGATTATAAGGGATTGCTATGTCGGCGTAGAAATCGCCAACTTTACTGATATTTTCTTCGTCGTATGTATATTTGATATCAGCTGTTGGAAACGCGTCATCGGCAATAATGGTCGCATTGAAAAACAATTGTTTAAAGCTGACCCATTTCACTTTGGTTTTCAATGACTCCTCACTAGTTTTCGCCGGATCCAATTTATCTACCTCGTCGCCAAAATACTTATAGTTGATCGATGTATACCGATCTTCGCCAAATTCAGATTTTCTTTCCAGTCGAGGGCCTGCATAAGCCCAGTTAAAGTTCAGGTAATCAACATTGGCAGCGATAACATCACTCAATCCCACTGTTTTTATGTCGAAACCAACCATATACGAGTTGTAAGCCAAACTGTATACATATTTCAACGATCTGCCATTTCCGGCATCAAGAGTCATCGTTATACTCTGTGAATTACCCGGATTCTCTTCGTTGAAGTTAACATTGCCTTCCTTGCCTTTTTTCACTTCGGGTCCGGAGGCTAACAAGTCATTCTGGCTGGATGAAGGAATGAAGAACAATTCATCGGTTTTAATACTTCTATTTTGAGAAAAGAAGTTCAACCCAAACTGTGTTTCGGGGCCATCAAATAGAATCAATGGCAACGAATCGTAGGTTTGATAACCTTTCAATTCGACCGAATAAATCCGTCCCCCCTTAGTTGAGATGCGCACCTTCATCAGGTTGTTTTCCAGAGTAATAAATTTCTCCTCTCCGTTTGCCCCTGCGGCAAACAACCCGAATCGGTCTACAGCTGCATTCATCGTTTCCGCAGTAGTATCCGCAACAAAAGAAGCTTGTTGTTTCTCCGCCATTTGCTTCGCATGGATCTGAGCTTCTTGCTGCTGCTGAATTTCAATCTGCGCAATCGAATCCTGGCGCCGTTTCAACGCATCAAGCTCCTCCTGCGACGGCTTGTTCAGGTAACTAAATCCAATCAGGATAGCAATGATTAAAACTATCCCGACTACTGTGTTTTTATCCATAATTTAATTTATTTACTTATATTAACTATTTGCGGCTTTTACAAATGCCACAAACAGCGGATGAGGATTAAGCACGGTACTGCTGTATTCGGGGTGATATTGCACACCAACAAACCACTTGTGATTCGGAATTTCAACCACTTCCACCAAATTCGTGTCAGGGTTGATTCCCACAGGATTCATACCGCCCTTTTTAAAAGCATCCAGGTACTCATTGTTAAATTCATAACGATGACGATGACGCTCCCGAATTTCCTGTGATCCGTAGGCTTGATACAACTTCGATTTTTTATCATTAATATGGCAAGTATAGGCACCCAATCGCATGGTACCACCCTTTTCGGTAATTCCTTTCTGATCTTCCATCAGGCCGATAACCGGGAAGTTGGTTTTTTCATTCATCTCGGTTGAATCGGCTCCTTCCATACCTAACACGTTGCGGGCAAATTCAATAACCGCAATTTGCATCCCTAGACAAATACCAAGGAATGGAATGTTATTTTCACGAATGAACTTAGTGGCCAGAATCTTACCTTCAATTCCCCGATGCCCAAATCCGGGTGCAATAATTACTCCCTGGAGGTCACCTAATATTTCCGCTACATTTTTCTTCGTAATATCCTCCGAGTGTATCCACTGAAGATTCACTTTCACTCGGTTAATTGCTCCGGCATGTATTAATGCCTCAGCAATCGATTTGTAGGCGTCTGCAAGTTCAACATATTTCCCAACCAAACCGATTTTGATCTCTCGCTCCGGGTTTTTCAGTTTTGATAAAAACTCGTTCCAATCATCTAGTTTGGGTTCATTTTTGTGTGGAAGTCGCAATTTTTTCAATACTGTAAGATCTAATTTTTCCTCCAGCATTTTATTTGGCACTTCGTAAATCGTCTCTACATCAATCGATTGAACTACCGCATCGCTATCAACATTACAAAACAGAGCAACCTTTTTACGCAGACTGGTATTTAAATCGTGCTCCGTACGCAACACCAACACATCGGGTTGAACTCCGTTTTCGAGCAACATTTTTACGGAGTGTTGAGTTGGCTTGGTTTTAAGCTCACCTGAAGCTGCCAGGAACGGCACCAAAGTTAAGTGAACCACCAGCGCGCTCGAGCCCAACTCCCATTTCAACTGGCGAACCGCTTCGATGTATGGAAGTGACTCCATATCACCCACTGTTCCACCAATTTCTGTGACGACGATATCGTAGTTTCGTTTCGTACCCAGAAATTTAATTTTACGTTTTATTTCGTCGGTGATGTGTGGAATAATCTGGACCGTTTTTCCCAGATAATCCCCACGGCGTTCCTTATTAATAACCGACTGATAAATCCGACCAGTTGTAACATTATTGGCCTGAGAGGTCGGAACGTTCAGGAAACGTTCGTAATGCCCAAGGTCAAGGTCTGTTTCAGCACCATCTTCTGTGACAAAACACTCCCCGTGTTCATAAGGGTTCAAAGTACCCGGATCAACATTGATATAGGGGTCTAGCTTCTGGATAGTGACGGAATAACCTCTGGCTTGCAATAACTTAGCCAATGAGGCTGCTACAATTCCTTTTCCTAATGAGGAGGTAACACCTCCCGTTACAAAGATGTACTTGGTTGCTGACAAAATCGTAAAATTTAATTGTTCCTAAAAGCGCACAAATTTAAGCAATAAAACCGATTGCGATAAAAAATGTGCAGGATATCTTTCGAATTAATACCTAAAAAAACCCGCTTGAGGGCGGGTTTCTGTTTTTATTGATTAATTATCATCATCCATATCATCTATTATCCGAATCTTTTCCTTCAGTAGCTCAATCTTTTCTACGGTGTCCTGTATTTTCCGATTGACATCTTCAATGAGCGATTCTGCATTTTTTGTGTTGGCAAAGAATCCAATGTTATTATTCAGCAGCGCTAAGTCGTTTTCCAGTTGCTTCATTCGGCTAATGTATTTATCGCGCTCATAAAGCATCTTGTTGTGCCCTCTGTTACTCTCTGAAAAATTAGACATTTTCGACTTAAACTTCAGGATGTCCCGCTTATGGTCATCAATCTTCAGGTGGTCGAAATGTGCATTGATCGCATTTCTGAATTCATTTTGAACCCGATCTTTTTCTTTAAAGGGCACATGGCCGATATCTGTCCAACGGCCCTGAAACTCCCTCATTTGGGCCAAATCTTTATCTTCATTTTTTGTTAAGACATACCGTTTCACTTCGTCGATCAAAGCTTGCTTTTTCTCCAGGTTCTCAACCTGATCATGATCAACAGTTGAAAAATGCTCTGATTTTTGATCGAAGAAAAAATCGCAGGCAGCACGAAAACGCTTCCAAATTGCATCCGACTGTTTTCTTGGAACAGGCCCAATTTGTTTCCATTTCTTTTGAATCCGAATGAATTCATCAGTCGTCTTTTTCCAGTCCTGACTATCTTTCAACGCTTCAGCCTGCACACAAAGATCAGTTTTCATCTGCAGATTATTTTGCTGTAACTCTTTGTTTTGCGCGTAGAATTCGCGTTTGGCATCAAAGAATTTGTCACAGGCACTCCGGAATCGTTCGTAGATTCTATTGTTATCCTTTTTGGGCGCAAAACCGATTGTCCGCCAAACTTTCTGCAACTCGATCAAATCTCTCGACTTATCGTCCCATTCTTTATGGTTCGTTAAATCCAACGCAGCTATTTCCTCTGCCTTCTCACATAAGACTGTTTTAGCGTCCAGATTTTTCTTCTGATCGTCCTTGCGGTCTTCAAAATACTCCTGATGCTTTTTATTGATTATCGAAGTCGCAGCTTTGAATCGTTCCCACAATTCATCTTTTTTATCTCTCGGAACGGGCCCAACCTCGCGCCACTGTTCGTGAAATTTCTGTAAAATATTGAACGCCTTTATTACAGATGGCTCTACAACCAACTCTTCGGCCTTTTCACACAGGCCGATTTTTATCTCCATGTTTTTTTTCAGATCAAGATCGCGTAACTCTTTATTAATCTTGATATAATCGTAGAAATTTTCAACATGGTGATGATAGGTTTCCCAAAGGTCTTTGAGTTTAGATTGTGGAACTAATCCTGTATCGCGCCATTTTTGCTGTAGATCCCGAAATTCCTGAAAAGTTTTATTGATCGATTCTTTCCGGTTTACCAGAGATTTGATATCCTCAATTATCTGATATTTAATTTCTACATTTTGTTCCTTTTCCTCCTCCATATTCTTCATCCGTTGGCTTTTCAGCTGTCGGTACTCTTTGAGCAGGTTTTTCAAATCATCTTCATAGGGGGCATTTCCGGGTTCGTATTCCTCTTCTTTCCCGCCATCAGCGAGAAAAGCTGCTTTTTCTGTTTCAATATTTGCCCGGTGTTTCTTGTAGAAATTTATTTTAATTCGATCTACTTCGTCTTTAATATCATCGTCAGTCGTTGCTGCAAGTAAATCGCGAAGTGCATTAATCAATTCAACTTCAGTATAGGTTGAATAATCAATTTTCCCTTGTGCGATCATCGCATTGGCTGTATCCTCATCCATTTCCTCATCTTCCTCATCCGAGTTATCCTCGTTTTCTGATTCGATGACAGGTTCATCAGCTTTATCATTTTCTGTTGCCTTTTCTTGCTCAGCAACCTCCTCCTTCTGATCTTCCTTTTCTGTATTCTCAGGCAACTTCTGTTCCTGTGGTACGGTTATATCACTCTGCGATTTCTCTCCCCCCGCATTCGCGGCTGAATCGACGTTCGCAGATTCCTGGCTTTCATTTGGCGCAGCAGCTTCACCGGAATTTTCCGACTTCGCTTTTAACTCATCATTCGAGTTTTTTAGATCTTTAGGTTCCATGCAATTAATGGTGTTAAAATTACTGAGTAATTTTCAGATATTCAGGTCTCTTATACTCTACGAAAATATAATTTTCATAACGAATACTCAAGCAAATACCCGACTATTTCGAGAAAACACGATGATAAGTTACAAAAAATGCCGCATCCAAAACGAATGCGGCATTTAGTTTTTATTAATTACTTAATCCTTAAGCGATTTCAATATTTCGCACAACCGGCTTCACCTCTTCTCTTTTTTCCAATGTTAAAATTAAAATGCCATTTGCGAAGTTTGCCTGGATTTTTTCACGATCCAAGTCCTCATTTAATTTGAATTTCTTCTCAAAACCCTGAGTCTTGAACTCGATTCGCGAATAGTTGGATGCTGACTCCTCTGCTTTTGCGGCTTCCCCTCGAATAATTAAAAGATCGTTATCCAAGGTAATTTTCACTTGTTCTTTACTAAAACCTGGGATCTGCATCTCAATACGCACCGAATTTTCTAAATCATAAATATTGCTTGCCGGCTTCACGCTAATCTCATTACGTGCGTAACGATCCGCATGTAAACCTTGCAAAAAGAAATCATTCACCAGTCGATCAACGGCATTAAAACTGTAAGCTGGATTAACTTTTACTAATTTCATATTTCTATCCTCCAAAAAATTTAGTTTTCAATTTTTAATTATTTCTTCTCTCCCTAATCAACTGTCACTCCATTCTCAAAAATAAGTCAAAATGAAGCATCACCAACAACAAACCATGCCACATCTACCGATTTGAACAAATAAAAACTGCCATTTTGGCATTCTGCGTGTTATTTTACCTATAATCTACTCTCAAGAATTATTCTTCAGCTTTGACGATTTCTGTTACTTTTGCAAAAAATTCAATTGATATGCGCATCGATATTCTCACTGTAGTTCCCGAGTTACTGGAAAGCCCTTTCAAGTATTCAATTTTAAAACGCGCCCAGGACAATGGCGTGGTTGAGATCCATGTGCACAACATACGTGATTTTTCGACCGACAAGCACCGGAAGGTTGATGACTACGCTTTTAGCGGCGGAGCAGGTATGGTAATGACTATTCAGCCAATTGAATCGGCGATCGAGCATTTGAAGTCACAAAGAAGCTACGACGAAGTTATTTACACCAGCCCCGACGGTGAAGTATTCAACCAGCAGATTGCCAACCAATGTTCACTCTACGAAAACATCATTATCCTCTGCGGGCACTACAAGGGAGTTGACCAGCGCGTGCGCGAGCATTTAATTACCAGAGAGATTTCGATTGGTGACTACGTTTTAACTGGCGGCGAAATGGCGGCAGCCGTAATGGTTGATGCGATTGTTCGCTTGATTCCCGGAGCCATGTCGGACGAAACATCGGCCTTGACCGACTCATTTCAGGACAACCTGTTGAGCCCACCGGTTTATACCCGCCCTGCCGACTACAAAGGATGGAAAGTACCGGATATTTTGTTGAGCGGAAATGATAAGCAAGTGAACGACTGGAAAGAAAAACAAGCATGGCAACGCACCAAACTACTGCGCCCCGACCTACTCAAAGGACACGAATAGCCTATAGAACAAGAAAAAAATCAGTCGTTTTTGAAGCATCTGACCCTAACCCCTGCGGCAAATCACATTGTAGGGGCAACTTTCACATTTTCGCTTTTTAGTTGTTTGGTCGAAGCAGTTGTCGGAGGCAAAGATTTCCTCCAACAGACTCTGCAAACTAGCGACGAAAGGTTCGGATATTGAATTGTAAACCACCGGCTGACCTTTCATTTTTACCGCAGGATTAAATTCATCGGTAAAGAATTGATCGATTTTATAGATCGATGGCAGGATGGGACTTACCCCTGTCATGCGACTGTAAATTTCGGAATACACGAGGGTCTGAAAAATTTCCTTGGGACGATTATCGGACTCGCGACGATAAAACTCTTCGAATTCTTTGAAAACCAACTCCAGACTGCGGCCTGTCTTGTAGTCGATAATCCGAATCCCGTCTGCCGTTTGATCAATTCGGTCAACAATTCCACCCAATTTTATGCTTCGCTCCTGCCCTTCAACCTGCAACTTAAACGTCGCTTCGCACTCCCCCTCCAATTCCAGAATTTTAAATGGCGCAAACGCTTTATCGTTTTCGAGCATTTTAGTCAAATACATCCTCAAGTTCTCCGCTATCAGAATATTTTTCCCCGTAATTTTGATATTCTTCAATGCTTTATCCTTATAATACTCCCGGATAAGGGCATCGTGAATTGCCCGTTGAATCAAAGCTTCATTTTTCAACAATTCATCCAGTCCGGCAGCAGTTACCGTTTTGTCATTGAAATGCCCGTATAGAAGTTCCGATGCAAAATGAAAAAGGTTTCCAAAAAGACGTGGATCCACATCTTCCAGCAGCTCATCGGCCTCTTTAATTCCGGCAACATATTTAAAGTAGAATTTCAACTTACAATCCAGATATACACTCAGCGCACTCGGGCTCAATCGGCGCTCGGCGTATCGTGAAAGCAATAGCTCCCGATGCTTTGCTGTGGATGGAATTGCGATTGGCTGCGGCTCGGTTGATTTAAAATCAAAATTCAGCTGATAAAGCTCGGGCTTTACCGGCGAGTCATATAACAGCTGAAAAAGATACCGGCTCATCTCGCCACTATTCATGCCATCTCCCGACGAATCGTAGACAAGTACAATTTCTTCCGCACGATGAACCAACCGATAAAAATAATAAGCATACATGGCATCGTGCTCTTCGTATGCCGGCAAACCGAACGCCTTCCTTAAGTTATAGGGAATAAAAGAGTGTGTGCTCGAACTATTCGGCAGCCGCCCTTCATTGACTGAGAACATAAACAGTCGCTTGAAATCGAGGTTTCTGGTTTCGAGCACCCCCATTACCTGAAGTCCGGAGAGTGGTTCACCTTCGAACGGGATGCTGATTCGCTGTAGATGTTGCATCAAAATGCGGTAAAAAAGCGCGAGAGATATTTTCGCGGGGTGGTGTTTTAACAAGGTCGCCTGCAAGCGCTGTATCACCAAATAAACCTGATACAAGTATTCTGCATCGAGCGCCGGATTCGTTTCATCCTCCGAAGCCTCTCCTAATCGTTGCGCCAACTGTTTCACCACCTGCAATAAATAATCCGAACAAGCCTCCCACGAAGTCATCCGCCGGAATATTTCCCCCAGCAACTTATCTTGATTCAAATCACTGATTCGCACATAAATCTTATTCTGCAGGTGAATATCACGAACAATCTCTTTGGTTGTCGGACAAGCCAACAGTTGATGATTCAGCAGCGCCAAAACGGGCTTGTAATAAAAAGCGTCCTCACCTCCATAGAATCTGTAATTTTTCTGCAGATCAACCAATTGTATAATAAAACTATACACAGGAGTATTTTGCACAGGATACCCCATTGTGATGTTGATTTTATTGAATCGGCCTCCGGCTGCCGAAACCAAGGGAACGAGCAGACTTTCATCAGCCAAAACCATAGCGACATCATCAAATCGAGGATTGGGATTTGAAGCACCTGCAAACAACGGATGATTTATCACTTGCGTTTGCGACACCTGTCCCGGAACCGACACAATACTCACCTTGGGTACTGCCTGATTTCTGCCGAGCAATTCGAAGCCTTCGGGCGGTGGAAAAGCAACCAGGTTTCGGCGGATAAAAAGTCCGGCTTCGTGCTGCACATCCGCTACAAAAGCCGGATCATAATCCCAGAAAAATTCACCTTTACCATTCTTCTGAAACTGCCTGAAAAGCTTTTCTTCGGCGGCATTCAGCGCGTTGAACCCGATAAAAAGGTAATGCTCAGACGAAAGAGCCTTTTCCATGTCATCATTCCAGTTTTCGACCAAATCGCGATAAACCATGCCGGTGTATGCCAGTCCTTCGGTTTTCAACTCCTTACGAAAACGGTGATAAACGGAGGCCAACTTATTCCAGATTGCCATAAATTTCTCCCGATTGTTCGACGCTCCGGCTTTCCCAATGCTTCCCCAAAATTTTTCAATGGCTTGCTTTTGTTCAGCAGTCAAATAATCAAAACGGCTTTCAATTTCCTTTAGATCCGAAATATTCCGAAATAAATCATCTGCATGAAGCAGATATTTATCCATATCATTGAAATCGTTGAGCAGAATTTCGCCCCAGAAAAAGAAATCATCCAACTCCTCTTCATGTCCCGTTTCATCTTTGTAAATTTGATGCAGAGTAAGAATCTGGCTGATATGGTCTGATATTTGCAAGCCGGAAAGATCGGAAACAAGTTGATTGATTGTGATGACCTCGGGCCCAAGAACCGGACTGGCGACCAAATCGTTCAGATAGGCATTAAAAAAGATACTCGAACGCCGACTCGGAAAAACGAGCGTTACACGGTCAATCCGCTCTCGATATGATTGGTACAGAAATCGGGCAACTTGCTTCAGAAAAGGCTCCATAAAAAATATTTTTTGTAAAGATAGTACATAATTTAAATCGATTTAAACGCAAAAAATCCGTTTGTCACCATGCATTTCAAGATGAATAAATTACCACAAAAATTTTCGACTATGAAGACGACAATCAGTTTACTCACATTCCTGCTGGCAACGACGTTTCTGTCGGCCCAATCAACTGTAAACCCACTCGAATCGACGCCCTACATTGAAGTTACAGGCGAAGGTGAAATGGAGGTAATCCCGGACGAAATTTATCTTCAATTTACGTTAACAGAACGATATGAGGGGCGAAATAAATCGGATCTAAAAAAACTGGAAAGTGAAATGAGAAAGAAACTCAATGCAGCGGGACTCAACATGGATCACCTTTCGGTGGCTGATGCCAATTCTGATTACGTTAAAATCGTTCGCAAGAAAAAAGATGTTCTAGCGTCAAAAGATTATGAAATGAAAATCAAAACAACTGACGAATTGAGCCGACTTTGGGACCTACTGGATGACATGAAAGCCGAGAAAGCGTTCATTAGCCGGGTAGACCATAGCGATATGGACGCTTTAAAAAGAGACGTGAAAATTTTGGCCGTAAAAAACGCCAAGGAAAAGTCGGACTACCTACTGAATGCTCTCAATCAACGTACAGGAAAAGTTCTATTTATTCAAGAGCGCGAAACCTACTCACAACCCTACCTGCGAAAAACGATGGCCTTAAGCATGATGGACGCAGAAGCCGACATTCCGCCGGTCACAGAACAGGAACTCAGTTTCCAAAAAATAAAACTCAATTACAAAGTTTTTGCACGATTCTCCATTCAATAGAAGCTATAAACCTGCGACAGTAGCGACAATAAACTGTCGAAAGGAATCAAGCGACAAACAACCAATAATTAAACCCGAAAACGCTCAGATTTTTCTGCGCGTTTTTTTTTCTCCTTGTTTTATGCCACGCAATTTTAGAAAGCTGAGACCGACCAACAATCGCTCCATGCCAGTCATGAATTGCCATCGATACTATATAAAAAAAGAAAGCTTTTGTAAACTCGTACATATGCTAAACAACTGATTTCACTTACAAAACAAGACTTTTTTTTGCTCCTTCTGGTTTTTAGTCGTAGCTTATATTATTGATTACCATAAAGCCACTGCATTATGAAACAAAATAATCATTTAAGCCAAATCGATGTCGACGCCTACGCCGAATACATCGGAAATCAGAAAGTTGAGTATTTAAGAAGCATGGCTGAGGTTCTACAGGACAGGGAATGGGCTCATATAAATTCCACCTTCGAAGGCGGTGGAGTGGCAGAGATGCTTAACAGTATCGTTCCTCTGGCCCGAAATCTTGGAATCAACACCAACTGGTATTGCATTGAAGGAGATAAATCGTTCTACTCAATTACAAAACGCTTTCATAACATCATTCAGGGAGTTGATCAAAAATTCACATTGGAAGATCTTTTTGACATCTATATCAAAACCAATCAGAAAAATTTTGAAAATATCGTAATCAAAGAAGATTTCACGGTTGTTCACGACCCTCAGCCTTGTGCTTCCATTATACATGGAAACTATGATAGCAAATTGATATGGCGCTGCCACATAGACACTTCCGAAGCAAACGAATTAATCTGGAACTTCCTGCTTCCATACATCAACAACTACGACGGAGTGATTTTCTCGATGAAAGAATTTGTAAAAGCCGGGATTAAAAAGCCGGTTTACCAAATCTCACCAGCCATCGATCCGTTAACTTTCAAAAACAGGCAACGAACACACGAAGAAGCACTTGACACACTCGATCCGCTGTTAAAAGAATATCAGATTGATCCTGAAAGGCCAATCATTCTTGCTGTTTCACGCTATGACATCCACAAAAACCAAAAGACGATTATTGAAGCGTTTAAAAAACTAAACCGCGATAAAAAAATAAAAGCACTCAAGCCTCAGTTGATACTTGTTGGCAATTCGGCAGACGATGATCCGGAAGGAATGGAAATGTATCAGGATATTTTGCAGGTAATTAATGGCAATAAAGATATTTACCCCTTGTTGAATATTCCGGACAACGATAAAAACATAGGAGCGCTAATGAAATTGGCGAAGGTTTTTATTCATGTATCAACCAAGGAAGGCTTTGGCCTTGTGGTTACTGAGGCTTTATGGCAAGGAACACCAGTAATCGGCAGCAGTGTGGGTGGTATAGTAACCCAAGTTTTACCCGGGAAAACCGGCTATTTAGTCGGCCCAATGGATACAGACAGCATTGTGTCGCACGCCAAGCATTTGCTTTTAGAAAAAGAGGAACGCGCCAGAATGGGCACTCAAGCGGTTGAGCATGTCCGCGAAAACTTTTTGATTACCGGATTGGTCGAAAAATACATTAAACTCATGCGGTTTCAATTGGGGATCGACTATCCTTATTTTAAAATTCTTCCTAGTCCGCACAGGTAGAATTCCTCTTCATTCGCTAATGAAAACAGATGCTCATCCACTGCAAATCGCTATTTTTTGTCTAGCGTCCCACAATCGAAACCTTCTTGTGTTGACTAACTTAGGGTCAACCTCTATTAACGACTGCCGCTTTTTTTTGCCATCCAGCATCTGGGATACACACAACAGACCGATCTAAAAATCGCCTTTCGTATTCAGCAATATCAAATTCTCCAATTTCAATTCGGCAGACAATATCGGCTTATAAAATGAATGAAAAATTCGGGAACACAAGAGTTGCGTTCACAAGCCAAACAAATTTTCACGATCGAATTAAGGTCAATCTAAAATTAAAATCTATTTTTAGTAAAGTATATTGCAATGCAAAATCAGCTGTATGAACAAAAAGAGGACTGCCATAAGAAATAAAACATACAGACGGATTGCTGCCATTTGCGCTATATTGGTAGCAGCTCTGTTGTTGAGCATCACTCTGGCTACCCCCGGTTATATAAAACGACACCTGAACGACTATATCTTCAAATCGAGCAAGGGTGAATACGGGATTTCATTTTCCGGCATCAGCGCCAACCTATATACCCGAACAATTGTAATTGACTCACTACAACTTATCCCTCTCAAGAAAGATCAGAATCACTATGCGGTTTACACTTCAAATTTAAAGGCGACGGGTGTTTCCCCGATCGCGTTTTTGCTGCACCACCGTCTGAAGATCGACCGGTTGGTAATTCGAAAACCAAAGTTTGAAATAATAGGCAGTGATGGACTGAAGCGCGACACCCCAAACCGGGATGAACTTTTTAGTCGGCTAAGGCCATTTCTTAATCGAAGCCTCAAAGGAATTACGATTCGGGAAATCAGACTAGAGCAGGCCTATCTGGCTCACTATGGCTTGCAAAATCAGAATAAAGCGCTGAGTTCGGTGAATGATCTGGAAATAGGCATCCGAAATTTTAAATTAGATTCTACGGTTTTGAGCCGGGGAGATGAATTCTTTCATGCCGACGATATTTTTGTACGAATCGTGGATTTTAACCGCCTGCTGGGAGATAGTCTTCATCGTGTTCATGTACATGAGTTGACCTACTCCATCGAACAAAATAACATTACAGGAAAAGACTTCAGTCTTCAGCCTATAAATGACAGCACAAAAATAGAAACCCGCTACTGGATTGACATACCGACGATTAAACTAAAATCAAACAACCTTCGCGATATAATCGGAAACGATTCCGTCTGGATTGATTCAGTACAAATCGCGGAAGCCAACATCCGAATTAAACCCGGGGTAAATTCCCGAAAACTTAGCTTTAGAGACCTTAAACAATACGATTTGTATGACTTGGTGAGAAATGACTTCAACTTCATTAAGATTAACTATCTGCACCTTCATGCCAATCAACTAAAATTTGAGCCGAGAACTCCGGCGATTGACAACACACAAATACTATCCGGAATTGATGCCGAAGCAGAAAATTTCGAGCTCGATTCCTCCGGTAATTACCGACTGGACAAAATTCTGTATGCCGATCAAATCAGCTTGAAGGTAAATGCCTATTCACTAAAACTAAACGATCAGGTTCACCGGTTTGAAGCGTCGAATATTGAAGTATCAAGCCGCGACAGCATGCTAAAAGCTGAAGCATTACGCCTGACTCCATCCACCGAAAAACACAAACTGCAGACCACCGTTGAATTGCAAACCGATAGTATCCGAATTGGTAAGGTGAATTTGTCGCGCCTATTCCATTTTCGCGAAATGCCCATGGATGAATTGAGCATATACAGTCCGAAGGTAACTGTGAACCAACATTCGAACGAAATCGGGAAGCAACAGGACGAGGAAAGTTTATTGTATCAATTTATCCGCGACTACATCAAAGGAGTTTATGCAAATGTGATTGCGATTAATCAGGGACACATTGTGTTTAACGACTACCGGAATGCCAGGGATGACGGGCACCTGAAAGTTGACTTCGATTTCAATCTAACTGATTTCATGCTTGATTCGGTGAGTGCACGCCAAACTGAAAAACTATTTTTTGCCACCAACTTTGATCTGACATTCAGCAACTACCAAATGCAATTAGCCGATCAGCTCCACATTTTGCAGGTTGAGAAAATTGCGGTTTCGAGCCTTCAACAACTAGCCACCATCCAAGACTTACATTTGTTTCCCGACAAATCAAAAAATGCAAGACGAATGCTGGAACGCCTAAATCGCTCGGAATTGTACGAAATTGAAATTCCTAAATTACAGCTTCAACACACCGATATCCACCATGCTTTTTTCCGGAAATCGCTGAATATAAACCGGTTCACAATAACAAACCCGAAGATTTATTTTGAAGTGTTTGCACACCAACGCCAGACGGATGAAGGAGTAAACCTGGAAGAGTTTTATGGGCTACTGCAAAATTACATTGAGGAAATCAGCATTGAACAAATCGCGCTGGAAAACGGCGAACTACAGTTTATCAATCATAGCCGAAAAGGAAGAACGATCAATTTAAAGAACGATTTTAGTCTCAATCTCGATCAGTTTCGGCTCAATCGGGAGGAATTGCACTCAAACCGGATGCTGTTTTCCGATAATTTTGAACTGAAAATCAAAGACCACCTTTTTAAGCTATCTGACAATGTGCATTTTTTAAAAGCCAGCGAAATCAGCCTGTCGTCGTCCAAATCAGAGGGTATCATTCACAACGCCCTGCTTTTCCCCGAGCTTAGCAGCCCCGACTACGACAAACTTCCGTGGCACATCCAAATTAGTGTTCCCAAAATCCGCCTGAACAAAATTGATCTGGCGAAGGCTGTTTTTAACGAGATCCTCGATGTTGGATCAGTTGAGGTTGAATCTCCGGTTATTCAAGTCTACCGAAACCGCGAAGGAGATGACAAATTCAACTTCAAAGACCTAACCATTCCTCTGCCTGAAGAATTGAAAGAGCTGAATCTGGATCAGGTGAGCCTAACTAACGGCAAACTAATAATGTATAAAAACAGCCGAACAAACAAAACTCAGCTGGCAGGTTCGAGCGTCAGCCTGTCTCTATTGGATGTCAAGCTAAAACGAACAGCCGACAATAAAACAGCTCGTTTTTCGGCAAAAGATATTGATACCAGACTTACAAATCTGACCCTTTCGCCAACAAAAGTTCCTTATGTTATTCACGTTAAAGACATTGATTTCTCCTCGGGACAAAAGAAACTGGAACTTAACGAACTGCAAATCGAACACACAGGAACCAGTCCGGATCAAGTGATCTCGATCCAATTTCCTCATTTAAAATTCGAGCAACTGGATCCAACCGACGCATTCGACCATAACCGCTTTCATGCTTCGCGCATCCTGGTCGATAATCCGGTTTTCAACCTTCGCGAAAAAGAAAGTAAGCAAAGACAAAACCCGCTATACATCAAACTCTCACCAGACCTTAACGCGATTATGGACGAACTTTCAGCCGGTAAAGTATTGGTAAACAATGCCACTTTCAACTTTTTTGGCCGGAAGCACAACCGAAAACTGAACTCGGTAGACATTGAGATGAACGATGTTATGCTGGACAGTACGCTGTCGGAAAAACCGCTTGGCGCAGAGGATCTTACAATTATCAGGCGAAACATGCAGTACACCGACAAGCATAATCTCTACGATTTGCGCGTCGACCAGCTTGCGTACTCAACCCGGTCGAACAACCTGACCCTTTCCGGACTCCATATTATTCCTCGTTTCGGGCCCGATGATTTTCAGAAACAGATTTCGTTCCAGCAGGATTACTATTCCGGCGACGTAAAACAACTTAATGTCGGCAACATTGATCTGGACAAGTGGTTTAAAGATCGGGAGCTTATTGGCGAGAATGTTGCTATTGAACAAGCCAACCTGCTTATTTACCGGGATAAGAGAGTTGACATCGACCCAAATCGTTTTCCGCCAATGCTTCAGGATGTTTTTCGGAAAATTGAGATGCCCTTTTATTTCGATACACTCAAACTGAATCGTTCAACAATAATTTACTCGGAGCAAGCCATTGAAACTCCGGAGCCGGGCCGCGTAAGCTTTGAGCAACTAGAGGCTGAACTTTATCCGTTTACCAACCTTCGTCAGTCCCGGTTTATTCACCCTAATATATACTTGAACGCCTCGGCCAAACTTATGGGAGCGAGTGAATTAAAAGCAGGGTTCAAATTCGACATGAATTCGCCCGTGAATCGTTTTGAAGCCGAAGGTTCGTTAGCCCCATTCGACCTCACCGCAATGAATCCGATTACCGAAAACGGCGCGTCCATTTCTGTTCGCTCCGGACAGTTAAACCGATTTGAATTTGAGTTTAGCGGAGATTCAGTGGCGGTAAACGGGAAACTACGATTTGCGTACGAAGATTTGAAAATTTCGATTTTAGCGTATAAAAACGGGAATACGAAGGAAGCTAAATTCCTGAGTTTTCTGGCCAATAGCCTCATGTTGAAGTCAAAAAGCCCGCGCACCCGTTTTTTACTTCCAGACGATATACGCTACTATCGCGACCCCAATAAATCGACCCTCAACTATTGGTGGAAAGCAGTATTTAGTGGTGCTAAAAATACATTTGGCGTAAAAGAAGATACCGATGAGTAAAGGGCAAAAAAGCAAGTTCCAACTTTCAAAATCAGAAAATTGGAACTTGCTTTTTATCCGTTTTTAAAATTAGACCGCTTTACTAATTTTTCGGATGCGATAGGGCTTTTTATTTTGCGACTCGAAGTATGTCCGCATCAGCATTTCGGCAATAATACCGGTGGTAATGAACTGAATACCGGCAACCAACAAAATAAGTCCAAGCACCAGCAAGGGTTTTCCCCAGATGTCTTGTCCGAAAATTTTCAGGATTAGCAGGTAAAAGTTGATGATTGCTCCCAGACCAAAAGTCAGCAGGCCCAGTTTGCCAAAAAAGTGCATGGGCTTCTGCAAGTATTTGCGCAGGAACAGCATCAACACCAAATCGCTGAACACTTTGGTTGTCCGGCTAAGGTTATATTTTGAACGCCCAAACTCGCGCGCCCGGTGATTCACATCAACCTGAGTTAAACGTGTTGAACCTTCGAACGCCAGCAACACGGGGATAAAACGATGCAGCTCGCCATAAATATGAATGCTTTTTACAGCTTCGCTGGTAAACAACTTCAAGGTACATCCAAGGTCGCGCATTTGTGTTCCGGTTGATTCGCGGATGATATAGTTGGCAATTTTACTCGGAATTTTTCGAAGAAACGCACCATCCTTACGGTTCGCGCGTACACCGGCAACCATATCCCAGTCGCCTTCCTTCAGCATCTTGAGCATCATTGGAATATCAGCCGGATCATTCTGCAGGTCTCCGTCAATTAGTGCCACATATTCACCCGATGCCTGATCAATCCCCGCCTGTAAAGCTGAACTTTGGCCATAGTTGCGTTTCAATTCAACCAATACAAAACGTTCGTCTCCAACAGCCCTGACCTCATCGCGAGTCCGGTCGGTTGACCCATCGTCAACAAACAAAACTTCATATTCAAAATTCACCAAAGCAGCCTTAATTTGCTCACTAAGTGGTTTTATATTTTGCTCTTCATTGTAGACACAAACAACCAGACTTAATTCTTTCATTTTCACTAAAATTGGATTAATCTCTTTTTCAAAATGCGCTACGAAGGTAAAAAAAGAAATTTAGTCCAACTAAAGACAGGCGTTTATGCTTAAACAGAACTACCAAATCCCAATTGATACATGCATCCGGAATAATTTCTATATCAATAAAATATCCTACAAAAGCCCAAATTTAGCGCTGCCTGCTGGTTGGTTATCCGACAATTAATTTTCAACCAAGAAACCAATACATCTTAATTAAGGATGAGTTCCGCACCCCGGAATGACTAAATTGAATTCTATTTTTGCGCTGAAACACATGAAATCTACTCACTACACAAATCATGATCGACAAACTAAGCTCATATAAGTTTTATCCGTTGCTGGTTTTTCTGCTTGCATGGAGTCTATACCTTTTCAACAGTGGAGCGGTTAGTATCTACATCCTGGATGAAGCGAAGAATGCGGAATGTGCCCGTGAAATGCTGGAACGAGCCGATTTTTTTGTACCAACATTCAATCAGGAACTTAGAACCGACAAACCTCCGTTACATTATTTCTTTATGATGTTGAGCTATTCCGTATTCGGTGTCAATCCATTTGCAGCACGCTTTTTTTCAGCTTTGTTTGGCGCACTGACAGTACTGATCGCTACACTTTTTGCCCGACAATTTGCGGGTTCGAAAACCGGACTAATCACAGGTGGAGTTTTGCTTGCATCCGTTCATCTGAGCATTCAGTTCCACCTGGCCGTTCCCGATCCGTATCTCGTGTTTTTCATGTCAGTGGCCATCTGTTCGTTCTACACATTCCTTGAGAACCGAAAAATAGTCTACTTGATTGCGCTTTATGGTTCAATTGGGCTGGGAACCTTAACGAAAGGGCCGATCGCAATCGCACTGCCCGGACTTATCTTTTTGCTGTATCTTATTTCGAGCAAGCAATTGAACTGGCCAACACTTCGGACTTTACGCCCATTTTGGGGAGCTGCATTCGTGTTACTAATCGCTATGCCCTGGTACATTTTAGCACACCTGAAAACAAATGGTGCCTGGACAGAGGGCTTCTTCCTGCGCCACAACATTGGACGATTTACCGATGAGATGGAAGGACATGGTGGCACCTTTGTGGCCACACTTCTATTTGTCCTTATCGGCTTGTTTCCCTTCTCTGTTTATCTGCCGCAAGCTCTGGTTGAAGGTTTCCGTAACCGAAAGGAACGCTTTATACTCTTCAACCTCCTGGCTGGACTCTGCATTGTAGGATTTTTCATGCTGTCGAAAACACGCCTTCCGAACTATACCGTTCCCGCACTCCCCTTTCTGGCAATTTTAATTGGTCAATTTATCGTGAATAACCGAAATCGCCCAAAAGCGTTCACCGCGGGAATTTGGACTATTTTCATCTTCTCGGTGATTTTGGTTCCCGCCCTGATTGTTGGGTTGAAATTTGACCCGTCATTGGCTGATATTCGTTGGGTGGGCTGGTATTTTGTGCCTTTCCCTTTGCTTGTCGGAACAGCCCTGTTCTTTCACTTTCAGAAGAAATTGCCCCTGATGCATCTTTTCACACTTTTTGCAGGAATGGCGGTTGCACTAATTTTCTTCGCAGTGGTTTTTCCGAAGATCGACCGACAAAACCCGGTAGCCAAAAGCATCGAATTGCTGCAGGGCAAAGAAGTCCGCTATTTCAGAAAGTTTAACGCTGCTTATGCCTTCAACCTGAAAAAGGAACTACCGCCCCTGCAAGACAATGAATTGGCTCCTTTCTTCAAACAATATCCGGATGGAGTGGTTATATCGACCCGGAAAAAAGTCAATGAAATTGCGCTCCCTGAAGGATGTGAAATCAGCTTTTCGAGCCACGACTTGTTTGAATCGCCGGTCACTGTTTTTATCACCAAAAGAAAGCCGTAAAACTGCGTTTTGCCTGCCGGATAAGGAAAGGGTTTTCGAACAGATGTTTCGAACGAAGCTTAATCGCGTAATCGCCGACCCAGATGGTTGTACCCGTGCAAATCAATCCCAACATCGATCCGACATACACATCGACAAAAAAGTGCTGGCACAAGTAGATTCGGCTGAAACCTACCACAATTGCGACCACAACACAAATGACAGCGACAAAATTACGTCCGGAAAAATAGGCCAGTAAACTCATCATGGCGAAAATAGTCATGGTGTGGCCCGACGGAAAGCTATGCAGCAGGTTGTAGTCGGTAAGTTGAACCATCCGGTGAAAAGCTTCCGGGTCGAAATACTTTAACGGACGAACAATATCGGGGAAGAGTAATTTCTTAAACAAGGCGGTGACCAATCCAACCAGAGCGAGGTTGAACAGCATCATCAAACTGTACCGCAATTTATACAAAGCAAAACCTACGGCAACAATGGCCATTGTGCTTCCCAAGCCAATCCGGGTAATCCAGTCCACCGCCCGATCCCATTCCATGCGGGAATATTTGTTGATAAACAGCACGACATCGCCGTAATTCGTGGTTAACAGAACAACTAATCCCAGCAAAATAAAAATGGTATAAGCCAATAAATAGTAGCGCAGTCCGTCGTTTCGGAATACTTTGGCTTCCTGATTCAAAATTTTCATCCAATGAAGTTTTACAATCCATATTAGGCGGAAAATTAGAACTTCAGGATTACACCCTTAATAACAAGATTTTAAATACAATCCAATAAGATTACGATTGGATTGCTTTTTGGTTAAAACGGAATGATGCAACGAATAATGCTGAAGGAGAACAGGCTGTTTAGAGCCATTTTGCTACCCACCAGTTTTTCGTTTAGCTGAAAGGATTCTGCTAAAGCCAGCCATTGAAGCAGGCTTTCATCCTCGCGCACATTCATTTTCTCGAGGGACCAATTCCAACCTTTTGGGCAATCTGTCCCGGAGCTTTTCTTTCACCCAAAGAATATTCTTCGGGGGAATCTGATTTATGACAGAATGCTCCTCATCGAGATGACGACAATTGAGAGCCTGTATTCGATGGTGGTCATTGAAACGATTATCGGCTACACCTCTCCCATGGGTAGAATGAATTGTTTTTAGGGAATCAACCTAACCGAAATTCATGATATAAAAAAACTGCCCAATCTTTTAACGTCATAGTCAGGCATGAATAGGTTGAAAAAAATCCGGGTTACTGGATGTACTTATCAATTCCGTTGGGCGTAAACGTGATGCAGTTTTTCTTTACATTATCGCGAATTGCTCGGTTTTGTTTCATCAGATCGGTCTTTTTATAGGGGCGTGGATGATCCAAATGCACACAAATAGCTTTGTAGCGGATTTGCTTTCCTTTGATCCCCTTATTGATTAATCGTTCCCCTAATTCTCGGTCAAGCCCTCCGTAATTCATCTCTTCATTATACCCATTAACCTGAATAATATCTTCTTTAAAACCACTCACATTATGACCATTCCAAGTTGCTTTTGTTGGTGTAATTCGATTTAGAATACTTACATACAACGAGTTTCGACTAAGCTTACTGAGCTTGAACGTTTTCGGTTGCCCATTATTTACCAACCATTTTATATTGAAAATATTTTGGTTCAGTATGTCTTCCCCAACAACTTGGTCGGTCACTGTTTTGCTGAGCTTAAAATAGCCCCCACTCAGAAAATAACCGGGGCTGGCGTTCTTCAAATGCACATCGACAAAATCGTTACGCGGCACACAATCATCATCGGTAAACAACAAATAATCAGTCGATGATGCGACGATTGCTTTATTCAGGATCGCACATTTTTGAAAACCTCGATCTTCATGCCATACATGTTGAATTTCCAAAGCCGTATTTTGACGGTACCAATCGATCAGTTCTCTCGTGTCATCCCTCGAACCATCATCAGCAATTACGATTTCAAAATTACGATTCGTTTGAATACTGAACCCCAGCAATACTTTCGACAAATATTCCGGCTTATTGTAGGTGGTAATTATTACGGATAATTTATTCATTCCTGAAAATTAATATTGGGCAAAGATAATCAGCCAATCTGAATTGTAGGTTTACGAAAACTAAAGTTCTATCGTTTAAGCTTTAGAGCTCAAAAAAAAGCCATCCTTTCGGATAGCTTTCAATGTTCTATAAACCCAATTTCGTACGTATATCCTTCGGGATAGCATCTTTATGAACCATGATACTGATGGTTTTATACTCCACGTAGGGTTTTGAAGCATAAAATAAACCGTCGAATTTATTGTAGCTCCCCCAAGAGTTTTTCACTTTATAATAAAGATTTCCGTTTTGATCTTTTGCAGTTCCAACAAGCAGCATTCCATGGTCATCAGTCGTTTCGTAACCATCAAAAGCAACCTGACGCATCACTTGCGTAATTTCTTTTTCGACCCCTGGCTTATCCATTCTGTATAGCTCCAAGTCCTTTTCTTTGTCGGTCAGGCTTTCCCATTTGGCAATTTCAGCATCCGACATCTCTTCCATATCAACATCCGGCACAATGGCAACTCCCTGTCGTGACGAACTGAACCCTCTTTCACTCACATCGGCTCCCCAGGCGACAGTATATCCATTCTCGATCGAATTATCAATCACCGCCATGAACTCGTCCAGAGGAAGATTATAAACTTCGCCCCACATCCAGTTATCCGGAATTTCAATCACAAACCTCTCGTAAAACGGATGGTGAGTAAAGGAACTCAACTCCACATAATCGTCCATATTCAGCCCAACAAAATCGCTGGCAAAGCTTTGCGGGGTATAGTTTTTCCCTTCATATTTAAAATGATTAGGCAGCTCGCCCAAGTAGGCATTCAGCGTCCCTTTAAGACTTTCAACCCATGCTGAGCTCAGTTTTTTATTCCCGTTTTCCACGACCGCATTTACCTGTTCCTTCAACATTTTATCCAACTCGGCGTGCACATGATTCTCTTCCCCGTAATGCAATCCATCATATACCGATTCAGGAACAATACCATAGTGCTTTACCATCTCAGTTACATCGTGAAACGCACCGCCAGCGGCAAAATTCAAATGCCCGTGCAAGCGCACATATTTGATCGCCTTTTGCATATAAGTATGCCAAACAATAAACATCTCCGACAAATCAGTCTTAGGTTTACCCGTACGCAACATTTCAGCCTCTAAAAAGCCGATCGTTGAGAACGACCAACAGGTTCCGGATCGGTTCTGATTTTTCACCGGCGTGTATGGCAATTCTTTCGTATCGGTAAAATGGTATCCCTTTTCAACCATTATCGAGTCTTCCTGAGCCCAGGCAACCGATCCTAAGACAACAATATTCAGCATCAAAATGCCAAACTTCTTCAAATTCATCATAGTTCTATAATTTGTAAATCCCCTTTTTTTGTACCGAAGATAATAAGATTGTTTCAACCTGCTTGAGGAATTAAGATCGCATTCCCTAACTTAAAATTGATCCAAATTATACATTCGGCAATTTTATCAGGCTATCAGTATCAAGAACGGCAGTTTCATTACAAAAAACGTTCGTCTTTGTTTTTTTCGAACTGTGCAGGCACAACACAACAGGCCAAGCCAATCGGTCGTTCAACAACCGAGTAATCCTCAACAATTACAGCGTCGTGTTTGTTACAACCTTGTAACCTATAAAACAAGAAAACGATGGCAAAAGTAAGTGTGTATCTTAATTTTAACGGCCAGGCTGAGAAGGCTTTTGAATTTTACAAATCGGTTTTTAAAACTGAATATCTCGATCCCATTTCCCGCTTTTCGGATGTACCTCCATCGGAAAATATGCCTCCGTTTTCTGACGAAGACCAAATGTTAGTGATGCACGTTTCCCTCCCCATTACCGGTGGTTTTACACTAATGGGATGCGACAGTCCCTCTTCTATCGGAATAGAAGCGATCCAAGGCAATAATATTCATATCAACCTTGAACCTGACACGAAGGCTGAGGCTGACCGTTTATTTAACGCATTGGCTGAAGGTGGCACCATTACAATGCCACAATCGGACATGTTTTGGGGCGCCTATTTCGGAAGTTTAACCGACCAATTTGGCATCCACTGGATGATTAACGTGAGTGAAAAACGATAACCCGGCACTCCGTATCCCTCTTTTCAATTAAATGTGATTGCCTTAGTTCACCGAGAAACGGTAATTGCCCGAACCGACCTTCACAACAACGAATCCATTTTCGGCTCGTAAGACTTCGATATCTTTTGACGACGAGATTGCCTTGCCACTTTCACGAACCTGCTGAACCGAATTGGCTGGGATAAAAATCGTCGCAGTTGTATTAACCGGGATACTCACATTTTGAATCAACTGCTGCCCAAGCCATTCCCATCCCGATGTAATTGCTCCGTAATATGTATCCAACTGTGCTTTCACATTCGCTAACTGCTTGGTTACAGTGGGTTTAATTTGAATGCTTTTATAACCGGGAACAGCCGGATCGAGCTGAATACCGGCGGCCACAGTATACATCCAATCACCAATGGCGCCATGGGCATAATGGTTGAAGGAATTCATACTCGGGGTTTGAAAAGAACCATCTGGCTTAATGCCATCCCAGCGTTCCCATATTGAAGTGGCTCCCATTGTTACCGGATACAGCCATGATGGATACGATTTCTCCAGTAGCAACTTGTAGGCAATTTCGCTTTGCCCAAATCGCGATAACACATGGCACAGGTAAGGAGTTCCCAGAAAACCGGTGGTCAGGTGGGTATCATACTCCTGGATATTGGCAACCAGGCGATTCACGGCTTCCATCCTCATTGACTCCGGCAACATATCAAACCCGAGTGCCAGCACATAAGCAGTTTGTGTGCCTGAAACCAGACGCCCGTTTGCTGTAACATACTCCTTCACAAAGGCTTGTTTAATTTCAACCAACAACGAATCGTAAATCTGAGCCTCCCGATCCATGTCCAAAATCTTGGCCGCATCAACCATTATCTGTGTCGAATGAGCATAAAAACACTGGGCGATCAGGTCTTTGTCGGTAACTGCAGCCCGTCCGCGGTTATCATCCTCCGGACGATAAAACAACCAATCGCCAAACGATTGCTTTGGTCGCCAAAGGTTCTGCTGTGCCGTTTTCCGAATATATTCCACCCAGGCTTTCATGCTAGGATATTGATTCTCGAGCAGCAGTTTGTCACCATATGCCCGATAAATAGTCCAGGGCGCAATTGTGGCGACATCGCCCCAACCGGGGCTGCATTCTTCCCCCAAAACATTGGGCACCACATTGGGCACACTACCACTTTCCGACTGATCGACCGCGACATCTTTGAGCCACTTGGCATAAAAACTGTGAACATTGAAATTAAAAGCCGCGGTTGATGCAAAGGCCTGTGCAGCTCCAGTCCACCCTAAGCGTTCATCACGCTGAGGACAATCTGTGGGAACATCCAAAAAATTGCCGCGCTGACCCCATTGAATATTTTGTTGCAGCTTGGTAACCAGAGCGTCAGAACACGAAAACTCGCCGGTAGGCCGCATTGCTGAATAAAGCGCAAATGCCTTAAAATTAGCGGCCTTAAGTTCTCCCGGATAGCCTTCAACCTTAACAAAACGAAACCCCTGATAGGTGAAATGAGGCTCGAATACCTCCTCGCCTCCGCCTTCCAAAATAAACGTATTGGTTTGCTTTGCCGACCGCAGATTATCGGTATAAAAATTCCCTGATTTATCTAAAGCCTCAGCATGTTGCAGTACGATTTTATCGCCAGCGTTACCGCTAACTTTCATTTGAACCCAACCAACCAGATTCTGTCCAAAATCGATCACTTTTTCACCTTTAGGAGTCGTCAGTATTTTTATGGGCGATAAACTTTCGTTCTTCTTAACTGACTCGTTTTCTGTAGCAACTGTTGTGATCACCGGATGATTCACCAATTTTATAGTCGACCAATCAATATCGACAAACCCGGGCTCCGACCAGCCCTTTCGAACCAATCGGGCATCATAGGTTTCGCCGTCGTAAATTTCGGAAGACAGAATTGGCCCTGTTGAAGAACGCCAGCTACCATCTGAAACGACATTGTCGATTGATCCGTCGGCATAAATAATTTGCATCTGAAAAAGGAGCGATACATCGTTTCCATAAAAATCGACTTTATCCTTGGGGCCCAAACGCCCTCTGTACCATCCGTTACCAAGAGTCACCCCGATGGCATTTTTGCCGTTTCGAAGCAAATCGGTCACATCGTAGGTTTGATATTGCAACCGTTTATGGTAACTGGTCCATCCGGGAGTTAAGTAAAGGTCACCCACCCGCTTTCCATTTATTTCGGCTTCATAAAGGCCATGAGCTGTGATAAAAGCCACTGCCAAACGAATTGGTTTTTCGATCGCAAATTCGCGTCGAAGCAATGGTGAAGGACGAGAATCCAACTCTCGAAATCCGGGCTGAATCCACTTGGCCTGCCAGTTCTCAGGCCCCATCAATCCCATGATCCAAAAATTAGGAGTACTCCATTTCGACACCTTATCGTTTTGATCCCAAACACGAACCTGCCAGTAATATTTGCGGCCGGGCTTCAACGTATTTCCGGTAAACTGGACATAAACTGATTGATCGGAAGGTATTTTACCGGTGCTAAAAACCAAATCGACACCTTTTTGAAGCGACTCAAGACTCTCGCTGACCCGGATATCGAAGGCCGACTGACTAACATTCCGTTTTGAAGATGCTAAAGTCCAGGAAAGCCGTGGATAGAGAACACTAATTCCAACCGGGTTTATTTTATTTTCGACGAATAAACGCGTAATCTCTAGTTGAGCAAAGGCAGTTGAGAACATGAAGAAGCCAGAAGCAAAAAGAAACAGTAATTTCTTCATAAGTGTCGTTGTAAGCTAGTTTTTTTCGGTTAAATTCAGTTTCGACCCGTTTCTTTCGGAAACATTTCAACTGAAACAATTCAATCTTGTATAAAAATTATGGTCGAGATTGATTCAATCACTCTCTCAAAGGTATAAATGAAATTTTCATTTAAAAACCCACCAGTTATTTCATTCCGGTTTGATTCGATAAAACCCGACACAAGCACAAGCACAACCCATCTACAACAACAACTTACAACACACCATGCTTATATCGCCGAAACTAACAAACCCTTTGATCAATACCGTCGCAAGTCGACTTCCGGGTGTATCGGACTTGCCGGATTATTTAACCGGGCAACGAACTGACGGGCAAAATAGGGCCCAAGCATGCAGCCTTTTGAACCTAGACCATTAAAAATCCCGATCCGTGGGTGCTCCGCGCTCATGCCCATCACCGGTCGACGATCGTGTGTCGTTGGTCGGATTCCCGCCTGATGCCTCGAAATCTTGTAATCGCCGGTAAATACCTGTTCTAATTTCGCACACAATTCACGCCGGGCTTCCGGTGTTGGTTGTTCATTCAAATTATTCCAGTCATAAGTTGCTCCCATTCTGAACTGTCGCCCTCCGGTAGGCATCATAAAAAAGGATTTATTGAGAATGAAATCAGCATTATAGTCAGTTGTTTCCAAACCAAATACTTCGCCTTTAGTATGCTTAAATTGAATTTGCTGAAAGTAGGGATTTTGTGACGCGCGATGACCTTCACAAAAAATAATCCGATCCGCTTCCTGTTCACCGTAGCTTATTCGATCCTGATGAACAAGCAAACGGTCATATTCAAAATCCATTGTCCGAAGGCGATTGTTTTCAATCAGGTATTCCCGAAATCCATCCAACAGGCTTTTCAAATCAACTCGCCCGGCCTTTTCAACCCAACCACTGCCATATTCCATCCGAAGTTGCCCATAGTGGCTGAAATCCGGCTCTGCATTTAAATAGCTCGAAAGCCCATTCGCGACAGCTTTCTTTTTCCAAAAGTCGGCTTCGCCCAACCCAAAAACCTTGCGAATTTTCAGGGGATGAAAAATCTCTCGTCCCAGCAATAATTCCAGTTCGCGATAGGTTTCCTCCAGTTGCGGAAATAGCTCGTCAACAAGCCAACTTTTAGTTAGCCTGCGAAAAACAACCGGATTGATCAGCCCCGCGGCAACGACCGATGCTTTTTGAAACGTTGAAGAATCAATCACTTGAACGGACTTCCCCGACTTCAGGAGCTCATGGGTCAATAAAGTTCCGGCCAACCCCTGCCCTACGATAAGAAAATTTGTTTTCATCAGTAAACAATTTGTTTTCTAATTGTCTGATGGAACTACCATGTGCTGAAAACTAGTTTTATTTAGTGTTCATGTTCAGAGCAACAGGTTCGTTTCAACTTCCCAAAGACAGTTTTACCGCGTCCTTTGTTCAGCTTATTTATTTTTTTCAATGAAACCAATCAAAACTATAATACATAAATATCCAGCTTTATCGGCCATCAATTCTAACCCAGCTATTTAAAATAAAGCTCCGTAACGACTGGTAAATGATCAGAAGGATATTTTTGATCGTTCGAATCAGTCAAAACAACATAGCTCTTAACTGCTATTTTTCGATTCACAAAGATGTAGTCGATCCGATGGTCAAGCGGACTATTTATATCGAAGCTATTAAAAGTGCCCTCCGGCCCCCGGGCTTCGGTTTCCGATTTCTCTTTGCTGTCGTGCATTCGGCGGGAGATATAGGTAATTGCCGACTCATCAGGAGTCAAATTGAAATCACCGGTTAATACGACCGGCAACTTATCATTATTCAATTCCTTAATTTTCGACATCACCAATCTGGCAGATTCCCTCTTGGCCTCAACGCCCAAATGATCAAAATGAGTATTGAAAACCCAAAAGTTTTTCCGCCCGTCATATTCTTCCAGCTTTATATAGGTACAAATCCGGTAACAAGCCGCATCCCACCCCATACTTGGACCGTCCGGCGTTTCCGACAGCCAGAACCAGCCCTGCTCTTTGAGTTGATATTTTTGTGATTTGTAAAAAATCGGACAATACTCTCCGCGATTAATGCCATCGTCTCGCCCTACACCAACCCAATCATACCCAGTAAGATAGGCCGCCAAATCGTTAACCTGTCCAAGTAGTGCTTCCTGTAAACCGACCACATCCGGGGCATTTGAAAAAATCAGATTCGTTACGTTTTGTTTTCGAAATGGCCAAGCATTCTCACCATCATCCGGATTATTAAAACGAATGTTCCAGGTCATCACCTTCAAATCCGTTGCCTGAACTAACGAAAATGTGAGGAAACAAATAAGTAATAACGATCCTAATTTAATCTTCATCGTATTCCGTCTTTTCTGATTCACAATAATTGAATGCAGGATAATCACAATCATGATCTCCTGCGATAATTGAGTGCATTTGAACATGTTTATTCATTAGCACAAAATCGTAGCAAAACTTTACGATCTCGTCGAAATAGTCTGCCATTGGGCTGCTAGCCAACGAATGATTCCCACCACAAATGGTATTTAACCAATACGGTTTGCCTAGTTTTCGTAAACTTTCGGCCATGGCATATGAACCATGTAACATTAGATACCCAGGCTTTTCGTCCGGGCAATAATGATGTGGAGCCGAGCCATAAGGGACAAGATTGTCGCACGTTCCGTGGAAAAACATGGCCGGCACAGCCGAGTCGCGGTATATGGCTGTTGTGTCTGGAATAGCACCTGCCATACCAATTACGCCGGCATAGGAAACCGGGCCCGAATCTAAGCCATAACAATAAGGAGCTTGAAACGCGGTATTTAACACTGTTTCTGCACCGGCACTACTTCCGGCTAAAATTATTTTGTGTGGATCAATTCCTAACTGTTCCCATCGTTCAATCAAAAAATAAGTGGCATCCTGAAGATCCTCAACAGCAGCTCGGAATGTCTCCAGCTTTTCCCCAGCCGGGCAGTCGCATCCAAAACCAGTCTCCGTGTTCTTCCTGGTCAACCGATAATCAATTGATACAGCTACATAACCATACGATGCAACTCGCTTGCAAAAATCACGAATAAACGGTTCATCCCGCTGTCCACCAGAGAATCCTCCGCCATGAACGTAGACCAGAACGGGCCGTAAATCCAGTCCATCGAATGCGGGCTGATAGAGATCCATCTCAAGTTTTGTCTGATCTTTTTCAACATAGGTGAATGTGTCCATCAGAATTGAATCAGCAATTGGTTCCTGATAGCGAATCTGAGCCAATAAATTTCCAACCGCAAAACACAGCAAGCAACAAATCAATAAAAAACGGTTCATGTTGTAAGTTATGGGTGTCAACTAAGGTAAAATGTGCATACTTTGCTAAATTAGGAAAAAATTCATCCGAGTCAATTGCGTAATTTTATTGGCTCCTGGGTTTGTCCAATATTTTAAATTGAAGTTGATGAAAAGCTACTTACAACCATTGCTGATCCTGTTGATGATTTGTTCCTGCCAGCCAAGCCAAAAAGACGAAAACCTCAATCGAGTTAATCACCCGAGTCATCAGTACTCGTTTGTTGACATCCAGCCTGATTCGATGGGCTATCTTGAAACAGACTATGTTCCAATCTACTCCGACATCTACCACATCGATGGCACGAACCGTTTTCTATTAACATCGACATTAAGCATCAGAAATACCTCACTGACCGAGAATGTTTTTGTATTCAGTGCCAACTACAATGATTCGTATGGCAAGCAATTAAGACAATATATCGACTCAACAATCTTGTTGAAACCACTGGAATCTATCGAGTTTGTTGTTGAACACAAGGAAAACAAAGGCGGCGCCGGAGCAAGCTTTTTGGTTGAATGGGGGGCCGATAAAAATGGCGAACAATTGCTGATTCAGGCTGTCATGACCGGAACCAGCAACCAGCAGGGTTTATCTTTTATGACCGAGGCGAAGATCGTTAAACAGATCTATCGTGACTAAATCGCTTTTTGATCAGTCATAGTTTTCTTTGCTTGTTTTAAGGCTTGGTCAAATGCTGAAAAAACTTTTTCACGGCTTATTAGCTTGAATAACCCACCCTTTTCCAGATCCTTCAATACATTTGAGCGCACGCCAGACAGAATAACTTCTGTCCCACTCAATCTGATCTGTTTAATCGCATCTTTCAGGTTATGTATGCCCGTCGAATCAATAAAAGGTACGTGGCGCATTCGGATAATCAGAACTTCTGATTTTACACCAATTTGGTGTAAGGTTGAACTGTATTGCTTAGCCGAAGCAAAGAAAAATGGTCCACTTATCTCGTAAATCCCTAAGCCTTTTGGTAAATCAGCATAATTTTCGAGCACATCTGAGTCAATCTCAAAATCGGGCTGGGCTCCTGCATCTGCCATCCGTTTCATAAACAGCATGGCCGACAAAACAATTCCGATTTCAATCGCGAAGGTTAAATCGACAAGCACTGTCAATAAGAATGTTACAAGTAAAATCAGAATATCAAAAGGCGATCCCTTAAGGATAGATACGAACGAACGCCATTCACTCATGTTGTAGGAAACCACAATCAAAATACCGGCGAGACATGACATTGGGATCAGTTTAGCCCATTGCCCGAAAAACAACATTATGAATAGTAAAGTCAAAGCATGTACGACACCGGCAACCGGAGTACGTCCTCCATTTTTCACATTGGTGGCTGTACGGGCAATCGCCCCAGTGGCCGGAATTCCGCCGAAGAAAGGAGTTACCACATTCGCAACTCCCTGCGCGATTAGTTCCGTATTCGAACGGTGATTTCCACCAATCATCCCATCAGAAACTACTGCCGACAATAAACTTTCAATCCCCCCCAGCAACGCAATCGTCAATGCCGGTGCAAAGTACAGGTGTAATTGACTAAAATCAACCGACGGGAAAGTTAGACTGATTGTTTGTGGAATATCTCCGAAAACGGTTTCAATATTCGAAACCGGCAAATGAAAAATTTGTACTGCAGCAGTTACCGCTATTATTGCGACAAATGATCCGGGAATCTTATTACTGATTTTCCTAAAATAAACAGTGATCAGGATGGTAACAACCGTAATCGCCAATGCAGTAAAATTAACCTGACTGAGATTTGCTAAATAAGTGCCCCATTTCGGAATAAATTCCGATGGCAACGTGTCCAATTGAAGTCCTAGTGCGTCCTTTATTTGTGTGGTAAAAATCACCAACGCGATACCGCTGGTAAAGCCGACAACCAAGGGGTGAGGAATGAACTTGAGCAAAGCCCCAAGTTTTAACAAGCCAAAAATGATGAGAATGACTCCGGCTAATATGGTCGAGATCAACAAGCCATCTAAACCATATGTTTGGAGAATACCGAAAACAATGACGATAAATGCCCCCGTCGGACCGCCAATTTGAACCCGACTTCCACCTAGTATGGAAACAATTAAACCGGCTACAATCGCTGTTATTAAACCCTTTTCGGGTGAAACACCCGAAGCCACGGCAAACGCAATGGCCAGAGGCAATGCAACAATGCCGACAATGATGCCGGCAAACAAATCTTTGGAAAACTGATCTTTGGAATATCCTTGTTTTAGAACACTCACTAGCTTGGGATGGAAAACCTTGTTCATAAATGTCTATTTAGAGCTGAAGGTGCAAAAGTAGACACAAATGGCTGCCTTTATCCCCGCTTAAGCCCATTTTTTTTCGATTTACAACATCGAAAAAACGAATAGCACTGTAAGACAGACAATTAATTAACCAACATCCCAGTATGAACATTCGTTAATATTGACCATAATTTGTGGCCAGCTTTGGGAATTCTAAATCACAAGCTACTTAAGCTGATCAACAATCAAACTTACCTGCTCAAACGATTCCCGATGGCGCTTCTTAAAAAAACCAGTCGACATAACTTCCAACTCATCCTTCACTTGATTCATTGAACCCAAGATGGTTTTCCGAAACAAACTGGCGCAATTAGCACAACGTTCTGCCCCAATGCTGTCAGCAATTTCCAGAGCCTCTTTCATCTTATAAATCGAGCGACCATATTCCTTTCCGAACCGACTTTGCTGAGCTGTTGATAACAAACGATTGATTTCTACTAAATTTTGACTACACACATTGCCATTGGCTGGACAACTAACTAATTGAATAATGTCTTCATTCAATTTTCCTTTTTCATTCCGCGACTCAAAAAAATCTAACAACTTCATAACCTTAACTTTTTAGTTAACATTTCCTACTACCTAACCCCTACCTGAAGTCCGATTACTTGATATTTATTTTTGCACTTAAACAAGCATTGATCACGAAATTATTAATATAAATTTAACTTACAAACTATTCTGATCCTTTTTTTGATATTTTATCAAGTTGATATTTCTCAATTAGCAGTCAATAAAAAATCAAAAAAGTCAACGGTTACTCGATTGACAGACTGCAGTTTTCACACATATGATCATTCTACTCGAAATAAATCTGCAATATCAACAGACCACCCATGGTTCTATTATTGCCTCCTTCGAAACAGTCATTTGGTTAATTGAGGCGAATGTCAATCGCTTTTTTACCCGGCAAACATTTCCGACAAAGCACGCCGACTGTCAAGTGAAAAAAGCAGAGCCTCGGTCATGCGAAGTATACAACGACATCAAACGAATACACCAGCTTAAAATGATGATTGAAATATTGTCCGTTTTTTATAACCTTGTAGCTTTATCCCAAAAGAATGAATAGCAAAAAACTCCAGACACAATATGCGCCCGCCGAAAGAGCGGATAGCGCCATCCTTTCAGCTCAAAACCAGCTCTTTTTCAACAACGAATCGTTTGTAAACATTACCAATTCGGTATCGCAAATATTGGTTGTTATCAACAAAGAGCGCCAGATCATCTATGCCAATAAGGTATTCCGCGAATTACTTTCGATCACCGATAGCGACCACTACCTTGGTAAACGAGTGGGTGAAGCTGTTCAATGCATTCATTCGTCGCAAACAGAAGGCGGCTGCGGAACAACCATGTTCTGCAGCAAATGCGGTGCTGTCAATGCAATTCTGGATTCGTTTAACGGAATTCAGTCTGTTAATGAATGCCGAATCTCGCTGCAAAACGGTGAGTCGCTCGACTTGAAGGTATCCTCAACCCCTTATTCATTAAACGGGCAAGAGTTTTCAATTTTTGTGATTACAGATATCAGCGGCGAAAAAAGGAGACAAATACTGGAACGGATCTTCTTTCACGACGTACTAAACAGCGCAGGCGGAATTTCAGGCCTTTCGGCTGTGTTGAATGCGATTGATGATCCAGAGGAAATTTCCGAAATCGCGCAATTAATTCACGGTTCAGCAGACCATTTGATTAATGAAATTAAAGCACAACGCCAATTGTCGGCTGCAGAAAGTGGAAATTTAGAGCTACATATCGACAAACATGAGTCAATATCAATCCTCCAACAGGTCGCAGGCTTGCTCTCCAAGCATGAAATATCCAATGAAAAACAGATTTCAATAAACCCGAATTCAGAAAATTTCAATCTTGAGACTGATGCCACACTATTGAAAAGAGTTTTAGGTAACATGACTAAAAACGCTCTTGAAGCGTCGTTGCCAAACGCCACCGTTAAACTTTCCGTATTCAAAAATGACAAATCGGTTGTTTTCGCGGTTCACAACCAAAACTATATTGAGGAGCAAACTCAGCTTGAGCTATTTAAACGTTCATTCTCAACCAAAGGAGCTGGCAGAGGAATTGGTACTTACAGCATGAAACTACTAGGTGAAAAATACCTAAAAGGGAAAGTCTGGTTTAACAGCACACAAGCCGATGGCACAACATTTTTTATTGAACTGCCCCAAACCAGCTAATACCAAATTTCAATGTCGTTTTTATTTTAAATTACTTAGAAACCAACTGCATCAACAATCCACAGATATAAGCACCGTAGGTTCCCAACGCATAACCTAAAACAGCCAACAAAACCCCTACGGGGGCTAACGATGGATGAAAAGCTGCAGCAACGACAGGCGCACTTGCAGCGCCGCCAATGTTCGCTTTACTACCAACTGCCAGAAAGAAAAACGGTGCTTTAATCAATTTGGCAACCAAAATCATTAAACCAACGTGAATAGCCATCCAAATACCACCTACCGCAAAAAGGCCGATGTTGTCGAAGATCTTTGTAATATCCATCTTCATCCCAATTGTGGCTACCAAAACATAAATAAACAACGTCCCCACCTTTGAAGCTCCGGCTCCTTCGTAGTTTCGAAGCTTTGTAAACGACAGGCCAATTCCCACTGTCGTAGCCAAAATAATCAACCAAAAGAACCGAGAAGTGAGGCTAAACTTATCCAAAAAAGGTGCATGCACTTCAATGATTGGTACAATTGTATCGGCAAACCAGTGCGCCAATCCGGTAACCCCAAGCCCAATCGCCAAAATAACCATTAAATCGGTTGTACTTGGTATTCGGGCAATCCGCTGACTAAAATCATGCATTTTTGTTTGCAAACGTTCCACACTGCTGGCATCAGCTTTTAAGAAACGATCAATTCGATGAGATTTTCCGACTCCAATTAACAGGAAAGCCATCCAAACCTCAGCCACCAGCACATCAACCGTAATCATCACTGAATACAAATGGTCGGATGGCTGAAAAATTTCGTACATCGCAGCCTGGTTTGCTCCACCGCCAATCCAACTACCGGCAATGGTGGTCATACCGCGCCAAACAGCGTCAGGCCCTGCGCCTCCAATTAATTCAGGGTTGATTGCAGAAGCGATTAAGATAGCCAACGGTCCACCGGCAACGACACCTGCAGTACCTGTAATAAACATGATAAGCGCTTTGTTTCCAAGTTTGAAAACCTCCTTCAAATTAATACTAAGCGTAAGTAAAACTAAACTCGCCGGAAGCAAGTAGCGCGATGCCACGTAATACAAATTCGAATTTTCGCCATCAACAATTCCAAAAGTTGTGAGCAAACTGGGGAGAAAATAACAAAGCAGCAGCATCGGAACTACCTTGAAGAACTTCGTGAAAATCGGGTTCGACGAATTGCTGGTGTAAAAGATTCCAGCCAATAGCATAATGATAATTCCTAAAGTAACGGCATCACTCTGAATGAGCGCACCAGTATGCTCTGTGTTTGTCATGTAATATTATTTTCAGGATTAAAACAAATAATTTCCGATTGGAATCCAATGGAAAATCCGAGGCAAAGATACCAATATCTCAACGCAGAGCAACGACAAAGATCAGGCTTGGAGTATGGCGGTTAAATTCCCGAAATAACTTTTCCGATCTGGTCAAATCAGCAATTTTATAATTGCTCTAGTTCTTGCTTTTCAAAATCTCCTGTAAGCGATACATCTCATCGCGTAAACGAGCCGCCTCAATAAAGTCAAGTTCTTTGGCTGCTGCTTCCATTTCCTTTTTGGTTTTGGCAATGGTTTTTTCCAAGGCAGGCACACTCATGTGAGCCACAACCGGATCGGCAGCCACATCGAGCGGTCTTTCTTCCTGCTGATAGGTTTGCGACTTATTACTCCGATATTCGTAACCAATAATTTCGCGGGTTGGTTTCACAATCGCCTGTGGTGTAATTCCATGTTCTTCGTTGTATTTTAACTGTCTGGCACGGCGATAATTTGTCGAGTCAATGGTTTTTTGCATCGAATTAGTGATCTTGTCGGCATACATAATCACTCGACCGTTCAGGTTTCGGGCAGCACGCCCGGCAGTTTGAGTCAACGAACGTTCCGATCGAAGAAACCCTTCTTTATCAGCATCGATAATCGCAACCAACGAAACTTCCGGCAAATCAAGTCCTTCTCTTAACAGGTTGATTCCGACCAACACATTGAACACCCCCCGACGCAGGTCTTCCATAATCTCAATCCGCTCCAGGGTATCGATGTCCGAATGGATATAGCGGGTTTTGATCCCCATATTGAGGAGGTATTTGCTGAGTTCTTCCGACATGCGCTTGGTGAGCGTCGTTACCAGAACCCGTTCATTCTTATCAATTCGCAGATGAATTTCGTTCATCAAATCGTCAATCTGATTCAATGACGGCCGCACATCAATAATTGGATCGAGCAGCCCGGTTGGACGAATAATTTGTTCGACAATCACCCCCTCTGATTTCTCCAATTCGTAATCGGCAGGCGTGGCACTCACAAACAACGTTTGGCTCACAATCGACTCAAACTCCTCAAACCTCAACGGACGGTTATCAATAGCAGCGGGCAAGCGGAATCCGTAATCCACCAAATTCACCTTGCGGGAATGATCGCCGCCATACATCGCTCTAATCTGCGGAACAGTAACATGACTTTCATCCAGAATAACCAGAAAATCATCCGGGAAATAATCCAGCAGGCAAAATGGTCTTGAACCGGCATCACGTCCGTCAAAATAGCGCGAATAGTTTTCGACCCCCGGGCAGTAGCCCAACTCACGCATCATTTCAAGGTCATATTCAACGCGCTCTTCAATACGCTTGGCTTCGAGCGGCTTGCCAATCTCGCGAAAGAAATCAACCTGCTTCACCAAATCGTCCTGTATCTGACGGATCGAACTTTGCATCCGCTCCTTCGTCGTAACAAAAATATTGGCCGGATAAATAACCGCTTTATCCAACTTTTCTATAATGCTGCCCTCTATCGGGTCGAAGCTGTAAATCTCCTCCACCTCGTCGCCCCAAAAAACCAACCGCACTGCATAGTCGGCATAGGCCAAATACACATCCACGGTATCCCCTTTCACCCTGAAATTGCCACGTTGAAAATCGATTTCGTTCCGGGAATACAGCGCGTCAACCAATTTATGCAGAACCTGATTCCGATTAACGACCTCACCCACCGATAATTCGGTCACATTTTCATGAAAATCCTGAGGATTACCGATCCCATAGAGACAGGAGACCGAAGAAACGACCACCACATCCCGTCGTCCGGACAAGAGCGCAGAGGTTGTACTCAGTCGCAGTTTCTCAATATCCTGATTAATGGACAAATCTTTCTCGATGTAGGTATCCGTTGTTGGTAAATAGGCTTCAGGCTGATAATAGTCGTAATACGAAACAAAGTACTCCACCGCATTTTCCGGGAAAAACTGTTTCATTTCGCCATACAATTGAGCAGCCAGGGTTTTATTGTGGCTAAGAATTAAAGTTGGTCGCTGCACCTTTTCAATGACATTCGCCATCGTGAAAGTTTTCCCCGATCCGGTTACTCCTAAAAGGGTTTGAAACCGCACTCCCTGCTCAATACCTTCGGCAATTTGACGGATTGCTTCAGGTTGATCCCCCATCGGTTTATAAGGTGCAACAACTTTAAGATCTTTCATTTCTTTAACTCCAAAATCCAGTCTTCAATTTTCGAATCAGCTTTTTTGTAAAACAATTCAACTATTGAAAACCAGTCGATTTCTATTTTTCTATTTCAAAATAAACCGGAAAGTGGTCCGAAACACCACCGTAGTAATTCGGTCCGCCATAAGTCCGGTTTGGGGTCACTTTCCCTTGCTTATCGGTGTACTCCATCCAGGCTTCGCGAAAGATTGACCCGACTGGTGCTACAACCCGAAATCCTTTTTCATCCATCAACGAAGACGATACAACCAAGTTATCCAAAACATTCCAGTTGCCTCGGTAGCAGTAGGTTCCCTTCTTTTGCCCCTCGAAAGGAGCCATTAAATTCACCAACTTTGAATTACTGTCTGGCATGCCCGCCCCCAGTACTTTTGACATACTTTCGTTATGTGGTTCGTCGTTCATATCGCCCATAATAACAACATTGGCTTCCGGGTTTTTAGTCAAAATCCGATCGACTCGTTGTTTAAGAACTCCGGCTACAAACATTCGGTGGGGCGCTGTTTTTGCCAGTCCACCAATACGCGATGGCCAGTGATTCACAAAGAAGTGGAAATCTTCATTTTTTATTTTCCCGTACACATATAAAATATCGCGGGTCGAAAATCCGGGATTAACAGCTATCGCTTCAGATGTTATAAATTCGAATTTATCCGGGCGATAAAGTAACGCCACGTCAATCCCCCGATGATCCGGGCTATCGTGATGAACAATCTGATAATTTCCCGGAGACATTCTTTTTATACGCACCAGATCTTCCAGAACACGTCGGTTTTCAATCTCAGCCAAGCCAATTATTCCAGGCAAATCATCGGGGCTAATATCGGTAAGTACCCGGGCAATGTCGTTCAACTTCTTTTCATACCGATCTCCGGTCCATTTTTTCTCGCTCGTCGGAAGAAACTCATTATCATTCACATGCGGATCATCCTCCGTATCGAACAAATTTTCCACATTGTAGCTAACAATCGTCACCTGTCGAAATTCATTTCGGCTCTGACACGAAACAAGAAACAAAAAAGTGAGAATAACCAACCAGTTTTTAGTCATATTCGGTTCTATTTACCCGTCGTTACGTTGTAATATTTTGTTACGTCAACCACCATCATACCAGCTGTTTTGGCAGCCTTCATGCCCAATACCCCATCTTCAAAAACCTGACAAAGGGACGGACTCACCCCCATTAACTCGGCACACCGTAAAAATGTTTCAGGATGAGGTTTATAATTCTTTACATCCTCATAGGCCACAATGATATCGAAATATTGATCGAGGTCGATTAGTTCGAGCGTCTTTTTAGCCAGTCTCTTTAAGCCCCCGGTGCCAACAGCCATTGGCAATTTACCGTGAAATTTTCGAATGACATCGACGACCGGCTCAATTGGTTTTGCCAGGTGCATGTTGCTTTCGTATTCTTCCTCTTTAGCGTCACCCATCTCTTGAGGGTCGATATTTTTATTGAAAAGTTCGTTTAATTTCTCAACAGTCGGATAAAGCGGAATGCCCGCCAATGCGTTAAAAAGCTCTACCGTAAAGTCGATATCGTAACGTGCGGCAGCATTACGCCAGGCAACAAAATGAATCGGCATCGTATCCGAGATTGTTCCATCCAAGTCAAAAATAAGCCCCTTCGCTTTCGGATCAATATCTAGCACCATTTGGTTGAATTTTAATGAATAATCGCCAAAAGTACACAAAAGCGCCATCCCTTGTCCATTTTTTACTTTACTAAAAAATTAACACATTTGTCGAAAACCAATAAAAATGGAACGACACATTTTTTTATCCCTGACCACCAGCTCTCAATGGATTTTATTCGTTGGCATATCACTGCTTATCTATTCATGGATTGAGCGAAAACGTTGGCTTCAGATTGCGGGTGAGCTTTTGTTTGTCGCTTTGGCGCTTTTTGCGCTTTGGGTCATAAAAAGCGGAATGGTTGTCGTTCCCGATGTTGCCGAAGGAGCAACGGCACCAGTCGAAGCCCGCCTGTTAACTTTTTTTGCCGGGATCGCCCTTTTAGGAATTGTTGCTACTATTGGTCTGGTTCTGCAGCACCTAAAATCATCCTACGCGAAAATTCCTATCTTAATTCTGGTTGCTGCCGGTGTCCTATTGTTCTTCATGTTAAACCATTTGCAGCGCTTATAAAAACAAAGGCTGCTTCCCGAAACGAAAAGCAGCCCAGCCATATATTTTGCAATCCAAAAATTATTTCTTCGAATCGGCACAGGCGTTGTAAATTCCCTCGAACAATTCTTTCGCGTCAGACGCAGCCATTGCCGAAAATGCCACGCGGATGACGTTATTCAAGTTGATGATTCCGATGCTATACTTTTCAATCAATATTCGGCGTACGGTCTCACCATCGATTCCATCGACCAATTTAACGCACATAAAATAACCTGAATTATACGGAAGCGCGTGAAAATATTCAGCATATTTTGTATCCTTCAACGCCTCTTTTACCGCATTGTAGCGTGTTTTCAGAACATTGAATTTTTCCGCTTTTTGTGCTTTATAAGCCGGATCTTCAAATGCTTTCAACAACAGCGACTGCGATACATTCGACGCATTTGAAATATTACCACGAACTGCGCCAGCCGTTTTTGATTCCATCGCAGCATAAAAATCCGAATCTCCTCCTTTTATTCCATAGGTAATAAATCCAACCCGGAATCCCCACACGTAGTCTTCTTTAGTTGGTCCATCAATTTTCACAGCCAACACATTGGTGTGCAGATTGCACAATTGTGCGAAAATACTTTCTTGCTCTACCCCCTCTTCATAAACCAATCCGAAGTAGGCATCGTCACACAGAACGACTAATTTATTGCCTTGTTCTGCTGCATTTCTTATAATCTTAGTTATCTCTGCTGCTTCGGCAATAGTTGGTGAATAACCAGTCGGGTTATTCGGAAAGTTCAGGATTATGATTTTCTTGCCAATCCCGTCAGCTTCAATTCCTGCTTTAAAAGCAGCCATATCGAGCTTATTGCCATCAAACAATCTATACTTCTGTAATTCAGCACCATAACCATTGCTCAGGATCAAGTTGTAGTTTCCCCAGAACAAATCCGGCACCAATATTTTTTCGCCTTCGTTAGCAAATAAATAGCCCGCCATGCTCACACCATGTGTTAAGGCGTTGCTCACAACCGGCAAACTCAAAACCTGATCACCAATCCGTGGATTTTTTTCATAAATCATACTCTTCCAACGAGCACGAATATCGGGACGGCCAAAGCTTGGAGCATACGGAAACACCAACGACGGGTCCAGATTAATCTGGCTTTCGAGGCTTTCCAAACGCATAGGAGAACCGTTATCTTCCACAGCAGCGCCAATTGTTGCATTAATCCGGGTTCCCTTAGCATCTGCCGTTTGACCAAGAATACCTTTTTTCGGGAAGAAGATGTTTTTCCCGCGGTCCGAAAGTAATTCGAATACTACCGGATTTTTCTCACGAATAACTCTATTTAACTCTTCAGCTTGTGGATTCATTATCAGATTTTTAAAGATAACTCTTGTAACTTTTTCATTCAATATTTTACGGGGCGAAAGATATTAAAAAAACTTCATCGAGGAAGGCAATTCTTATAAATTGAAACATTCATCATTCAAATATCTTCAAATCGTAAAAATATTCATGCTTTTTCACTCCCAAAACGAAAAACCGTAATTATGCAAGCAATTCTTCATCCCGAATGACCATTAAAATAGCGCTAGCCGGAACCGTCGGCGGCACATACAATTCCGATAACGGCATCGTTTTGCGTTTGAAACAACGATAAAGCAACAAATAACTAAAAGTTGCAGGAAAAAGCCCATGAAGGGAAATCGCCGAATCGGCGGATAAACTGCCTGTCTAATCGACAAGCGGTAGGGTAAATGTAATTTTTGTACCAACGCCGAGTTTACTTTCAGCAAGAAATGCACCTCTGTTTTTTTGCAGAAATTCTTTTGCTAAAATCAAACCGATACCTGTTCCTGCTTCCTCCATTGTGCCTGGGGTTGAAAACGCTACCGAGGAATTTACCCTCAGTAAATTCTCTTCAGACATACCCACCCCGGTATCCGAAACGGTAATGCGCATATTATCACCATCTTCCTCTGCATATATCTTCACTTCACCACCTTCTTTCGAAAATTTAATGGCATTTGAAACCAAAATGCGCAAAATTGCACCAACCATATCGGGGTCGGCAAATACCTCTGAATTACTTTTCGCTTTCAGGAAAAACGACAGCTTTTTTTCTTCAATTTGGGGATTGAATAAGCTAATCACATCGCGATAGACTTTTTCGAGTTTTATAGCTCTCGGTTCGTAAACGATTGTTCCGGTTGCATTGGTCGACCATTTCACCAAATCGCGCATCAACCTGTAATTTTGCTCCGAGAAGTTAGCCAGACTGCGAATCAGCTCCCTTTTTTGATCTTCTCTCAGAGTATCATATTCATCGTTCAACAAATTGGCGATTCCGGCAAAACTTCCAATATGGTCGCTCAGGTTATTTGAAACAATAGAAACAAAATGTTCTTTATTGACCGCCAAATTCTTGTAGCTCTGCTGGCTTTTGATCAGTGAGTCAGAAAGTCGGCTAATTTTATTGTAAAGAAACCCGAACACATATTCGTTCGAATAGGCCATTACTGAAATCAGGAAAAAAACAATCCCCAAACGGAATCCCTTTTCCATATTGTAATTCGGATACCAATCCTGGCTTTCGAATAGAATAATACCCAACAGGTTGACACTCACAAAAATCATCAGCATAACCAGCCCCTTCCGTCGACCAATCAGCAAAATTGTAGGCAGGGGAATTAAAACGGCAAAATACAACCCGGTTCTATCGATTCCACCCGTTTGAACGAAGAATGTGGTTAGCAACATGATGGTTGCCACAAAAAACATGGTCACAAATTCCAACATCTGCCTTTCCCGGTATAAATAATAAAGAATACCTCCTATTATGATCGCCAATGAGTTGGCTATCAAAAACTCATAATCTCCAGCAATCGCATTGTATATAACAAACCCGATTAAAACGAAAAAAAACAAGTAGGAAAAAACATGCAGTAATATGCTTTTCTTCTTATCCTCAAAATTAGGGTAAGAATTGGAGTCTGCAGCAGAGACTATAAGGTTGATGTACTTTACCAGGTGCTTCACATTATTTGAATTGAGGGACTAAAATACGTCATTTACAGCAACCTCCAATTCAAAAATTAAAAAGAAAATTTATTTGTACTCACCGGTTACATCAGTCAACACCTCGAAGCCATCAGGTGTAACCAGAATTGTATGCTCATATTGGGCCGAAAGTTTTCCATCACTGGTACGGGCTGTCCATCCATCGTTTTTGTCGACTTTCGTAGTTGCACGACCTTCGTTAATCATTGGTTCAATGGTGAATATCATTCCTGGCTGCATCATTGGCCCTGAATTACGACGGGCGATATGATCTACTTGTGGGGCCTCGTGGAAATCTATTCCGACACCGTGCCCGCAAAACTCGTAAACCACACTGTAGCGGTTGGCTTTAGCGTAACGGCCAATCACAAAACCGATATTTCCGAACTGATTACCCGGACGAACTTGTTGTATTCCTAGATCCAAACAATGCTTTGCCACATCGATAATTTTCTTCGCCGAATTGGTGACTTCACCAACGGTGTACATCTTGCTGGTGTCGCCAAAGTAACCTCCCAAAATAGTTGTAACATCGATGTTCAAAATATCACCGGGCTTCAAAACTGTTTCCTTGCTCGGAATACCATGACAAACGACTTCGTTGAGTGAAATGCAGGATGATTTCGGATATCCACTATATCCTAAAGTTGCCGGAATCGCACCATGATCCAGAATGTATTCGTGAATTAATTTATCTAGATAATCCGTATCGACTCCATCCTTAATGTAATCGCCAATCATAACCAATGCACTACCAGCAAGTTGACCACTTTGACGAATACCTTCTATTTGCTCTTCAGTTTTTATTAAAATTTCACTCATTGAAAAAATATTTGCGCAAAAATGGGTATTGCTTCTTTATTTTCAAAGCTGAACAATAAATTTGTCCAAAAGTTTACGCTCAACCAACTATTTATTTTTGCACAAAGCCTGTTGAAAAGCGACATTCGTTGTCGGTGCTTTTCCGTGGATTTTGTTGATATCAAAAACACGCCAGATGAACAATTATATTGAAACCATCCCTATTCACTCGTACCAAACCAATCAGTTTGCCGAGGCAACTGTTCCTTCAATTTTCAACTTTATGCTCGAAGCAGCCTGGGCACATGCACAAAAAATGGATTGGGGCTATGATTTATTGCAACGGCAAAAAATGTTCTGGGTACTCTCGCGGCTGTACGTCGAGATTGAAAAGTTCCCGAAATGGCAGGAGAAGATCAACCTAAACACTTGGTCGGCCGGCACGGATGGCATGTATGCCTACCGGGAATTTATTTTGAAAAATGAAAATGGCGAGGTGATCCTAACCGGAAATACAGCATGGTTGATTTTAGATACTGAAAGCAAAAAAATCGTCCTTTTGAAAGACCAAAAAGAAAGCTTTCCCCGATTCAATGGCCACGATGTTTGCCGGGAACCCAAACGTCTGCGTTTAAAAAAAACGAACACCGATTTAGTTTACAAACCGGTTTTATTCAGCGAAATCGATGTAAATCACCATTTCAACAGCATTAAAGCGCTGGAGCGAGTGCTGGATGACTATGGGGTTGATTTTCAAAACCAACACGAAGCAGCGACTGTTGAAATCAATTACCTGAAAGAAGGATTGCCCGGCGATCATTTGGCCGTATCCCGCAATTCGTTAAGCGCGACCAAATACCAATCGGCTTTGATTCGCGAAAGCGATCAGGCTGAGTTGAGCACATTTGAAATTGAATGGCGCAAAAAGAAAACTAACGACTTAACCAATCCTTAATACGCTCCAGCTTTTCCGGTAATGGCATATAGCCGTCCAGCCAGTGAATTTGCGTTCCCTGGCGCTCCATTCGCCTGAACCAAGTCATTTGCCGTTTGGCAAACTGATGGATCGCAGTTTCCAATCCGCGAAACATTTCATCGAAGGTTAACTCACCGGTCAAATGCAAGGTGAGATATTTGTACTCCAGACCATAGTAGGTCAACTGCTCCGGAGTCAATCCGCTATCCAACAAGGTCTGCACCTCGCTAAGCATTCCCTCGTCAAGGCGCTGCGTCAGGCGCTCTGTAATACGCCTACGGCGACTCAAACGGTCGTACTTAACCCCAACCACCAAGCTGTTCAGCTCCGGCATTTTCCGATCGACCTCCGGATTGTCAACCAAGTAAGCTTCAATCTCGATTGCCCGAATAGCCCGCTTTTTAGTTTCAATATCCGAATTGTTGTGCAGAACCGTTTTGTACGATTTCAGAATTTCAGTTAACTCCACCAAATTTTTAGACTCCAGCTCAGTCCGCAAATCCTCGTTTAGCGGAACTTGTATCAACCTATAATTTTTCAGCACGGCTTCCAGATACAATCCGCTGCCACCACACAATACCGGAAACTTCCCCCGCGAACAAACATCTGCATGAACGTTCAAAAAATCGTTTTGATATTCAAACACATTATACTCGTAGCCGGCATCCACAATATCAATCAAGTGATATGGGATTTGAATTCCGTCGACAGTGTAATCGGCATAATCCTTTCCGGTTCCCAAATCCATTCCCCGGTATACCTGTCGCGAATCCGCTGAAATCACCTCCCCGTCAAGCATTTGCGCAGCATGCGCACCAACAGTTGTTTTACCGGACGCAGTGGGTCCCAAAATCGTCAGCATTTGATATTTTAAGTCAGACATATGGATTGATCGTTGAGATTTACAAAATAATGTATTTTTGTAGCGCAAATTAACGAAATATGGATTTTAAAGCACAAATCAATTGGCTATTTCAGGAATCAAGCGCAATGATAATCGCCCCGAAAAACTTTTGGAAAAAGAAATTAGTTGGAGGATTTCCGGATTCGGTTGTCGTCACATTCTTCTTACCGATGGTGGTTTTGGTTGGCCTTAGCGAGTTTTTGGGTGAAGTTTTCTGGAACAGAGAGTTTCTGTGGTCGTATGCCGTCTCAAAAGCATTGCGCGAGTCCTTGAGCTACCTGCTTCAATACGCTGTTACAGTTTTAATTTTAGGCCGATTACTTTCTAATTTCAAAGGAACGGAGCATAAAACAACCCTAAACAACGTGGTCGCTTATTCCTTGCTTCCATTCCTTCTTGCATCAATGATTACCGGCTTATTTCCCGCACTGTATGTGCTCGGAATTATTGGTCTTTACGGCTTTTACCTTTTCATTGAAGGAGCCCAAATTTGTCTCGAAATTCCGGAAAACAATCAATCACGTTTTATTATTCTTTCAATTCTGCTGATTGTCCTTATCTTCGGAACGATCAATGTTATCAGTTGGAAACTATTTCAGGTACTCTTCCCCTATGGCGCATAAAACTGCAAATATCAACATCAAAAATAAACGAGCTTATTTCGAATACGAAATTCTGGAGAAATTTGTAGCAGGAATCCAGCTGGTTGGCACCGAGATTAAATCAATTCGGAACAGCAAAGCAAGCATCGTTGAAGCGTATTGCCGATTTACGAAAAGTGAGCTATATGTCGTTAACATGAATATTTCGGAGTACGACTTTGGAAATATCAACAACCACGAAGCCCGTCGCGACCGAAAATTATTGCTCACGAAAAAGGAACTTGAAAAGCTTCAAAAAAAGATGAAAGAAAGCAGCCTGACCATTGTTCCGTTGAAGTTATTTTTGAACGACCGAGGGCTGGCCAAACTGGAAATAGGCTTGGCCAAGGGGAAAAAACTACACGACAAACGGGAGACTTTGAAACAAAAAGATGCCAACCGCGATATGGATCGCGCCATGAAGTTTTAAGCATTCTGCTACCTTTTCCGGTCAATTCGCTCTACCTGTTCAAACGAACTAAACTATTGACACATACCGCTTTTATGTCGTAACTTGCTTTTTCATTTCAGTAAAACTCAAAAACAATGAAAAAAGCGATTCGACTTAGCCTGGCATTAGCATTCCTGCTTGCCCTGACTCCAACTGCTCAGGGACAGTCTATTTTAAATAAGCTGGGGAAAAAACTTGAAAAGAAGGTCAATGAAAAAGTGGAGCAAAAAGTGGACGACAAAGTGGACGAGCAACTCGACGAAAGCCTAGATGAACTGTTTGAAGGTGACTCGGCAGCTAATCGTGGCGAATCATCGGAATCACGGGAGCAAGAGCGACTCAGCAAAATCATGAAGGGAATTGGCATGACAGGAGAGCCGGTTCCTATTGAGAACAGCTACAAGTTCAAATCGAAGTTTCAAATGCATTTTGAATCCTACGATGCAGCTGGCAAAAAGGAAAGCGAAGGTGAATTTATTAGTTGGGCCAACCCGGCAGGGAAAAATTTCGCGTACGAATTCATTTCTGGAGATGTCGGAAACGAGGGCAATGGCCTGATTATTATGGATGTCAAAAACAAGGCAATGATCATCCTGGCAAATCAGGAGAAGGAAAAAACCGGTATCGTGTACGGATTCGACCCTAATACATTCGCCGAAATGAATGATTCTGTTTTTGTTGAAGATTACGATGACCCTGAAAGTATTTACCTCAATGCCTATCTGAAAAAGACCGGAAAATCAAAATCAATTCTCGGATACAACTGCGACGAATATCACTACGATAATCCGGAAGAGGATACCAAAGCCAATTTTTGGATCAGTAAAGATGTTGATATTTCCACCAAAGACATGATGAGTTCCATCTTTAAATCGGCCAGCTATTCCAACGGAATGCCCGCGGGCTTTATCATGGAATCAGAATCGTGGGATACAAAAACAAAGGAACGCAACTTGATGAAAGTAACCGACATCGACAATGATGCCAACCGAAATTTCGAACTTTCAGCCTATCAACTCACCAATCTCGGAACGATGAAAATACCGACAGGCGACACAGAGTAACGCTTTGAGTTGCCCGATCTTCCTCCCCGTTTTTGATTGAAGTCAAAAACGGGGATTTATTTTTCAGGGCACAATTTCCATATTTCCCATCTGAATAATGTCTTCGCCCTTATACCGCAAAAGCAGATTTGCTACGGCAAGTGTATCCTTCTCGCAATAGCGTATAATTCGATCGATATCGTTCTCCTGGTAATAGACCGAAGCCACCTGACTTCCGTCGATATCATCTTTCGGGGTGGGAATATCGAAAGCTGCACACAGCAAACTCAACGAGGTATAGTTTTTATAATCTCCAAATTTCCAAAGCTGAAGAGTATCGATCAGTTTATCTTTCACATCCCACGGCTTCATTCCTGCAATATTGAGCAACCGGGGCAACCGAACTCCCTGAATCAGTGAACGTCGGGCAATATAAGGATAATCAAACTCCTGCCCGTTATGTGCACAAATACACTTCGAACTGTTCGAAGTAAACTTGTCGAGCATATTATTGAAACCAGACAACAGCTTCTTTTCATCGTCATCATAAAACGATTTCACCCGATAGAATCGCTCACCACCTTTCTGAATGACAAAGCCTGCCGATATGCAAACAATACGGCCAAATTCGGCATAGATGCCAGCTCGCTGATACACATCACCGGGTGTTTGTTCATCGGTTCTGAAATAGGTCGACTTGGCTTCCCATAGCTTTTTAAACTTCTCAGGCACATCGCTAAAATCGGGATACTGCGGAACTGTTTCGATATCCAAAAACAGCACATCTTCAATATTTAGGTTGTAAAGCATTGTCAGAGTATTTGTTTGATAAAGTTTGTCAATATCCGTATAGCGACTTCATTATTTCCACCTTCAGGAATTATGATGTCAGCGAATCGTTTAGTCGGTTCAATAAACTGAAGGTGGCTCGGACGAACCGTGTCTTCATATCGCTGTAGGGTTTCGTGCAAATTGCGCCCCCGTTCAACCGTGTCGCGTTTTATGACCCGCGAAAGTCGCAGATCCGAATCGCAATCAACAAAGACTTTAATATCCATCAATTTCCGAAGACTCGAATTACATAGCACCAAAATACCTTCAACAATTACAACAGGCCGGGGCTCAACGGTTCTGGTTTTGCCCGACCGGGTGCAGGTCAGGTACGAATAGTCAGGCTCCTCAATTGATTGTCCCTTTTTCAACAATTCCAAATGCCGATTCAGCAAGCTGAACTCGATCGAATCGGGGTGGTCAAAATTGAGCAACCGACGATCCTCCATCGTTAAATGCCCACTGTCGCGATAATAGGAATCTTGCGACAAGATTGCCACCTCGTCAGACGAGAACTGCCGGGCAATATTGTTTACTACGGTTGTTTTTCCCGATCCGGTTCCACCTGCAATGCCTATAATAATCATTTCGTGTATTTTTACGATCAAAGATAATTCATGTATTCTAAAAAGGGTAATTGATTCGGCAGCTTTATGGCTGCTTGAATTGAAAGTATTAAATTCGCACTAAATTTCCCATAAAAAACGAACGCCATCATGATCAATCACGTTGTGCTTTTTAAACTAAAAGCCTATCCTGCTGCCGAGAAGCAAGAAAAATTAAACCACCTAAAAAGAGCATTGCTCGACCTTAAAGGTAAAATCGGACAGTTAAAATACATCGAGGTTGGAACGAATTTCGAATTGGATTCAAAATCATACGATCTTTGCCTGTTGTCGCATTTCGAAAATGAAGCAGACTTAGATATCTACCGGGTTCATCCCGAACATTTGAAAGTACTGGAATTGGTGAAGGAATACACCGATCTTCGGGCCGCAGTTGACTATAAATTTTAAAAATAAAACAAACACAATCATGCAAAACCTTTATCCGCTTAAATTTAAGCCACAATACTACGAAAAGATCTGGGGTGGCGACAAGCTGCGCACGGCTTTGGGAAAAGATTTCGGAGATCTTCCGAATTGCGGCGAAAGCTGGGAACTGTCCGGAGTTACCGGAAACATTTCAGAAATAAGCAATGGTTTTCTGGCAGGCAACAATCTGGAAGAACTAATTGAAATATACATGGGCGACCTGGTTGGCGACAAGGTTTATGAGAAATTCAGTGTTGAATTTCCGCTGCTGATCAAATTTATTGATGCCAACGACGACCTGTCTGTTCAGGTACACCCAAACGATGAAATGTCGAAAAAACGTCATCAGGCTTTTGGTAAAACAGAAATGTGGTATGTACTTCAAGCCGACAAGGGAGCAAAACTGAATTGCGGGTTCAATCAACCTATTGATAAAGCAACCTATGTAAAAAAGCTAGAGAATAAAGAAATCATGGACGTTTTGAACTTCGTGGAAGTTGATGCCGGAGATGTATTTTTTATGCCGGCCGGCCGGGTTCATGCAATCGGCAAAGGAATTGTGGTGGCCGAAATTCAGCAAACCTCAGATGTTACCTACCGGATTTACGATTACGACCGAAAAGATGCGAACGGAAATGAACGTGATTTGCATACCGAATTAGCACTGGATGCCATCGACTTCACTTACCACGACAGTTATAAAACCGACTATGCAATTGAGAAGAATAAAAGTAGCGAAGTAGTAAAATGCAACTATTTCAATACGAGCATTCTGGAATTCGACACAACCATTTCAAAAGATATCTATTCGCTTGATTCCTTCGTAATCTACATTTGTGTAGAAGGCGAATACGAAATTACCACCGACAATTTCAAAGAAACAGTAGCTAAAGGTGAAACAATCCTTGTTCCGGCATCGATACATGAATATCAACTTAAGCCGCTCAGCCCGAATGTTAAAGTATTAGAAGTTCATTTATAATTATGGAAGTTAAAACAGCCCGTTTTTTAATGAGTAACTCGAGTGTGCAGAAATGCCCTCCTGCCGACATGCCCGAATTCGCCTTTATTGGCCGGTCGAATGTGGGAAAATCGTCCCTCATCAATATGCTGACCAATCATAAAAAACTGGCAAAAACATCAGCCCGTCCGGGCAAAACACAATTAATCAACCATTTTCTCATAAACGAAAATTGGTACTTGGTTGATTTGCCCGGATATGGCTATGCGAAAGTTTCAAAAAACAGCCGTAATAAGTTTCAGGCTTATATTTCAGATTACATCATCAATCGCGAAAACCTGTACTGCCTGTTTGTGTTGATCGACTGCCGACATGAACCACAAACAATTGACAAAGAGTTCATTGAATGGCTGGGCGAAAAACAAATCCCTTTTATGCTGATATTCACCAAAGGTGACAAACTGGGGCGAAACCAACTCTCAAGCAATGTTGCCAGTTATAAAAAAGAGCTGCTGAAAACCTGGGAGGAACTCCCTCCCATTATCGTAAGTTCGGCTGAAACCGGCATGGGAAAAGAGGAAATTCTTCAGTTTATCGCTGATACAGATCCGAAACTGAACAATTGAAAATGCGCTGGTTCGACAGGCCGGCAAACCACCGATGGCACAAAAAGCCAAAGTTGAAGTTTAATTTTTAATGAAACTTTGAACTTTTTTTTACCTTTGCGGCCATCTCCATCGCACTTAATTAAAAACGTAAATATGGGAAACAAAAAACCCCTCAAAATTTTCACCGGAACAGCTACAACATACTTAACATCAAAAATTTGCAACAGTGTTGGCGTAGATTTGGGCAAATCAAGCTGCCCTGTTTTTGCCGATGGCGAATTTGAGCCATGTTACGAGGAAACCATCCGTGGATCGCATGTATTTATTGTACAATCAACTTTTCCTCCAGGCGACAATCTCCTTGAGTTACTTCTGATGATTGATGCCGCCAAACGCGCATCGGCGTATAAAATCATTGCTGTTCTCCCATATTTTGGATTTGCCCGTCAGGATCGCAAAGACAAGCCCCGTGTATCAATTGGTGCTAAACTGGTTGCCGACTTGTTATCTGCAGCTGGTGTTGATCGTGTAATTACCATGGACCTGCACGCTGACCAGATTCAGGGATTTTTCAACGTTCCTGTCGATCATCTTTTTGCTTCGGCCCTGTTTATTCCTTTCATCCAAAAAATGGGATTGCGTGATGTTGTCATCGCGTCACCCGATGTGGGAGGAACAAAACGCGCCAATACCTACGCAAAGATGTTGGGAACCGACATGGTTATTTGCCACAAATCACGTGCAAAAGCAAACGTTGTTGGCAGCATGACCCTGATTGGAGACGTTCGGGATAAAGATGTGATTTTGGTTGACGACTTGATTGACACAGCTGGAACAATTACAAAAGCAGCCAGTTTGATGATCAAAGAAGGAGCCAATTCAGTTCGGGCATTCGCGGCTCACGGACTGCTTTCGGAACCGGCATACGACCGAATTGAAAACTCAGCCTTGCAAGAGGTTTATTTCACCGATTCAATTCCACCAAAAAGAGAATCATCAAAAATTAAATACATTTCTGTAGCCGACGCCTTCGGAGAAGCCATCAAGCGAGTCTATAAAAATGAGTCAATCAGCAACTTGTTTTTCAAGTAATTTTATATCTTTGCACCGCTTTTTCCGTACGGCATGAAGTTATGTATGCTGTTTGCCCTTTCAACGAAAAGGGAGGACTGAGTACCATAATTATTAATTAAAGATTCAAAAAAATGAAATCATTAGCAATTAATGGCGAAATCAGAGAAGCCATTGGTAAAAAAGACGCAAAAAAATTAAGAAACGAAAGCAAAGTACCTTGTGTACTTTACGGTGCTGAAGAGCCAATCCACTTCAAAGCTGATGCTGCCGAGTTTCGTAAAGTTATTTACACACCAAACGTGTATCTGATTGACCTGAATATCGCAGGAAAAGAATCAAAAGCAATCATGCAGGATATTCAATTCCACCCGGTTGAAGAAAAAATTCTTCACGTTGACTTTTTGAAAGTTCAAGAAGACAAACCGATTAAAATTGAAGTACCGGTAAAAGTTGAAGGTTACGCGAAAGGTATGCGTGAAGGGGGTAAAATGAAATTGAACCTTCGTCGCTTGAAAGTTAAAGGTTTGGCTGCACACATTCCTGATTCAATCACAATCAACATCGATGAATTGGAATTAGGACAAAGTGTAAAAGTAAACCAGGTTAAAGTTGAAAATCTGGAGATCATGAACTCTCCATCGATTCCTGTTGTAACAATCATGGTAACACGTGCTGCACGTGCTGCAATGAACGCTGCTGCAGCTGCTACGCCTGCAAAGAAAAAGTAATTAAACTGATTCTATTCGCAGCTTAACTGCGAGGTATCAATTTAAGAACAAACTGATACATTGGATTAATGAAATATCTGATAACTGGATTAGGAAATCCGGGTAAAGAATACGAAAACACCCGGCACAACATCGGGTTTAAAATATTGGACGCTCTAGCCGATGCGTCCAATATTGTTTTTAGCGACCGCCGTTACGGCTATGTTGCCGAATTCAAATTCAAAGCCCGGACATATATCTTGCTAAAGCCAACCACCTACATGAATTTAAGTGGAAAAGCAGTAAGCTATTGGCTAAAAGAAGAGAAAATACCGGTCGAGAACCTACTGGTTCTGACCGATGATTTGGCCCTTCCTTTTGGAACACTTCGACTGCGCTCTAAAGGCGGCGATGCCGGTCATAACGGGCTAAAAAGCATTCAGGAAACGCTGGCCAGAAATGATTATGCACGCCTTCGGTTTGGCATCGGTGACGATTTCCACAGAGGTCAACAGGTGAACTACGTACTTGGAGAATGGGGAAAAGAGGAACTTCTGGATTTACCCTTGAAAATAGACACGTCTATTGAGATTATTAAAAGCTTTGGCACCATTGGAGTCGCCAGAACAATGAATGAATTCAATAAACGAAAATAATGGACAAGCAAGTACGAGTTGATAAATGGCTTTGGGCTGTCAGGCTTTTCAAAACCCGAAGCCAGGCAACCGAAGCTTGCAAAAAAGGTCGTGTGGTGATCGACAAGGTGCAGGTAAAACCATCGCGGATGGTAAAGATGAACGACATTGTGCAAATAAAAAAAGCACCTGTCACCTACAGTTTTAAAGTTTTGGGGCTGATTGAGAAACGCGTTGGCCCGAAACTCGTCGCTGATTTTGTTCTGGATGTAACTCCAAAAGAGGAACTGGAGATTTTGGAAATGCAGAAACACATGCTTAATCTGCAACGCGACCGGGGTACCGGAAGACCAACCAAAAAGGAACGGCGTGATTTGGACGATTTCTTTACAACTGATGATTACGATTTTGATTCGGATTGGGAGTAAACAAACGATAGTCGATAAAGACCAGATTTCCACAACCTCTAAATTAGCGCTCTTTTTTACTAATTTGCCGGTTGCATTTGTATCGACATCAAATTAAAATAACACCAGCGCCCCACTATTCCTGCTGAATAGTTTTAAAAACGAATCAACTGTAACGACCACCCCATTTCGGACGAACCGGAATTTCGATTTATTAACCACCATATTTGAACGGTAATTATGCTGATTGCAAAAGAAAAAAGGAGAACAAATATTGCGGAGTACATTCTGTACATCTGGCAACTGGAAGACCTGTTCAGGGCACTCGAATTTGATCTTGATAAAATCGGGGCAACCTTGGTTTCTCAATTCAACATTGACGATAACACTCGCCTTGACATCTACCAATATTATAAGAATATGATCCTGATGATGCAAAAGGAGCAAGTGACTCAGAAAGGACATATTCAAGCGATAAAAAATGTCACCGACGATCTGAACCGATTCCATCTGCAATTGGTGCAGTCTCCCAACGACCCGGGCTACCATGCTCTCTATCAGGTGGCTAAGCCGTTGCTCGATGAATTTCGGTTAAAAAGCAACGATGTAGACGCGCACGATGTTCAGGTTGCCCTGCAATCGCTGTACGCCATTATGCTTCTGAAACTTCAGGATAAAACGATTACTCCCGGAACAGAACAGGCAACGTTGCACATCAGCAAGCTTGTAGCGCATTTGGCTGCCCGCTACAAACAACACGAGGCCGGAAAGTTTGACCTCTAGCGTTCCTTATTGAAAAACAAAGTACGATCCGGAATTTTAGGGTTTCAAAGGAGGAAACGTGCCCGTTGTTTTTCATTCGGAAGAAAGCAGGTGCGACGATGCCCAAACCAGGAAAAACGGTTTCGCGCAACTAACCCGTAAATTCTGAAACGCCATGACGAAGGAAGGATATAACCAATCCTGAGCACATTTAGCAGTCCGCCAATCTCTGTGGCTACTTTCAACACCGCCTCATCGTGTGTATAGTAGGCATCGTTCGTAATTAAAATGATTGAATCGACCGACTCGGGAATTTTAAGTTTGTGTCGCCACTTCTGCCCTACTTCACCATTAATTGGGGCAAATAAATAGCGGAAATTCTTATCAAGGCTAATTATCCGCCGAACTGTTCCACTGCACAAATGACAATAACCATCAAACAAAATCAAGCTTTTGTTTCTGGGTAGTTCCATCACTTGTTGTTTTTAAAATCTTTGATTAATCCGTCGCAAAGCCAATTCGCCAGCGCTTGACGGTTATTCTCAATCATGAACCGCTGTTGATCGCGTGTATGATTGATATTCCCCAATTCAATAAAAACGGCCGCAGGATACGAGTATTTCAAAACATACAAATTCCGCATTGAAACTGTCCCCTGATATCCTCGGTTAGGTTGGTAGTAGTCGTATTTTTCCTTGAAGGTTTTTTGCAGATTCCAGGCCAGCTTCTTTCCGGTATTGCTTTGCTTATCGTGATAGAAAAACACATCAATGTTTTCGCCCTTGCTGCGAGAATCAACGTGAATAATTACGAGGCGCTGGAACCTCCCTTTATTCGCAACATATAACTTATTGACCGCATCTGTTCGTTGCCGCAACCGCATCGTCTGATTCCGTGGAATTGAAGATGACGGGTAACATACTTCATCCTTGTCGGGACTTAAAATACTGGCATCGCGAATACCGTCATTTTTATCCTGTATAATCATGTAAACCTTGGCTCCGTGCTCCTCAAGCGACCGCGATAGCCGGAGGGTTACATCGTACGCATATTCATCCTCACAAAGCAAGTTTTTCCCCAAATGCCCTATTGCCCCCGGATCGGGGCCACCATGACCACTTACCAAATAAAAAACAGCCCCTTCAAGTGAATTATCAACCACCGAAAATCGACTGTATTTGTCGCCATACAAACTATTGGTCATCATCTTTCCACCTGCCGACGAGACTTTAGCCGCCGCATCACCCGAAACAGCTGGCTCGTTGCTTCCTCCAGTTGTACCGGCAACCGGCAACCGATAGCTTTGCCCTACAAATACCGAATTGTTTTTACCCAACTTATCTTTATTCAGCTCAATAAACGGATTAAGATATTCACCCGGAGATAAGTTATGGCGTTTCAGGATGGAATAAATTCCGTCTCCCCGCTCAGCTTTAACAGTTGGGTAATCCTGCGCGCGCAAAACCTGCAACGACAGGATAATTAACGATACGATTGCAAATATTTTATACAAACTAGTTGCGAAAAACTTTATCTTTAACTCTTTCATGTAGTCATTTGTTTCCATAAAAACCACGGCCATTGTTGGAAAGTTTAAAAAAATCCCGGATTTTTCGGATTCTTTAAACAATTTAATTTCTCAGTTGAACACAATAAAACCACATGCACAAGATTATTTTTGTCATCAGCATTCTATTCGTCTTATCGTCATGTAAATCTAATTTGATTGTTCATGATTTCAAAGGTCATAATATTCCAAATTATCAAAACATTTCAACGATTGACTCTTCAATTGTCAATTTCGTGCAACCGTATGCTGCTGAAATTGATCGTGAAATGAATGAGGTAATTGCAGAAAGTGACGTAGAATTGGTGAAAAGGAAACCGGAAAGCCTACTAACTAACTACCTGGCTGACATTCTTTTATATGAAGGGCAAATGTATGGATCGAGATATCAGGGACAACCGATTCCGGAAATGGCCTACCTCAATAACGGAGGGCTGCGAACCGACCTGCCCAAAGGGAAAATAACTGTTGGTAAAATTTACGAATTAATGCCTTTTGAGAATGAAATGGTCATTCTGAAGATGAAAGGAGAAGATTTGTTGAAAATGGCAGAAGTAATTGCCATGCGTGGCGGTGAAAGTGTCGCCGGAATGCAACTGATCATTAAGGATGGTCATCTGTTGTCGTTAAAAACCAACGGCAAACCAGTCGTACCCACAGCTGAATACTGGATTGTAACCAACGATTACGTTGCAAATGGTGGCGACAATATGACGATGTTTCAGAATCGGAGAATGATTATCAATACGGGAATAAAACTGAGGGATTGCTTTATCAATCATATGCGAAATGATTTCGATGCCGGTAAAATTATTTCACCAAAACTTGACGGGAGGATTCGGAATGAATAACAGAAGGAAATTTATTAGACAGCTGGCCGGATTATCGGCAGGTATCGCATTCACAAATCTACCTCAATCGGTTTTTGCCGACAATAGTTTGTTACAACTCACCGTTTTGCACACCAATGATATCCACTGCCACATCGATCCTTTCTCGCCAACCGATCCCAATTATGCCGGTCGCGGTGGCATGGCCCGTCTATCATCACTGGTTAAACAAATCAGGCAACAGCAAGAAAATGTCCTCCTGCTTGATTCGGGTGACATGTTTCAGGGGACTCCCTATTTTAACTACCACAAAGGTGAGCTTATCTTGAAAGTGATGTCGGAAATCGGCTACAATGCCTCGACTCTTGGCAATCATGAATTTGACAACGGGCTTGACGCGATAAACAAAGCACTGGACTACGCTAATTTTCCATTTGTCAACAGCAATTACGATTTCTCCCAAACAAAGCTCTACGACCGCTTTAATCGCACTGTTATTTTCCGCAAGAAAGGTATTAAAATTGGCGTGTACGGACTTGGCATTGAACTAGACGGATTGGTAACCAAACAAAACTACGAAGATACGACCTACAACGATCCGGTTGAAACAGCCCTCGAAATGGAAACGTACTTGAAGCTGGAAAAAAAGTGCAATTTGATTATTTGCCTGTCGCACCTTGGCCTGGAATATAAATCGGCAAAAATTTCGGACAAAACATTGGCTCCCTCAACAAAATATACCGACCTGATTTTAGGCGGGCACACCCATACATTCATGGACGAACCCATCCAGCTAACCAATGCACTTGGAAAACCGGTTTTAATCAATCAGGTTGGCTGGGGAGGAATGGTTCTGGGCCGTATTGATTTCATTTTTGACCAGTCAGGAAAAGAACCGCCAGTCGCCATGTCGCTGCCGAAATACAATGTGCACAGTAAAACATGAAACCATGTCTAAGACACATTTCATATGCTGTTGCCGGAGCTTTTTTGCTTAGCCTTCCCTGGCTTGGTATATTTCCGGCCTGGAGTATGTTATTTGCATTTCTTCCGCTATTTATACTGGAAGACGACCTGAGTAAAACCAGAAACAACAATCCCTTTTTACTCTTTAACTATCTGTTTTTATGCTTCTGGCTGTGGCATCTATTCACTGTATGGTGGGTGGTTAAAGTCACGCTTTCAGGCATTATTTCTCTTTCAGTTCTGAACTCGATGATCATGGCCTATATTTGGTGGTTATATCATCAAATGAAGGTGAAATTCTCCACTTCCCTTGCGTCCATTGGCTTTGCAGCCATTTGGCTAGCCTTCGAGTATTGCCACCACCGTTGGGAAATTGAATGGCCCTGGCTATGCCTTGGAAACGGCCTGGCAAGCGAGCACAAACTAATTCAATGGTACGAATACACCGGAATGTTGGGAGGAAGCTTGTGGATACTTATCTCAAACCTCATTCTGTTTGCAATTTGGAATAAAATACGATCGAAGCAATTCGCGTTGGCTATAAGAAAGGGAATGTTTTGGTTTTTAGTTGTTGCTTTTCCGACTTGGTGGTCTCTTAATCGCTATGAAAACTACGCTGAGCAGGGTGATGCGGTTGAAATGGTACTACTACAACCAAACATTGACCCGTTTACCGAGAAATTCTCAGGCATGTCAGCCGAAGATCAGGTAGAAAAGATCATCCTGCTAAGCGACTCGTTAATCGGACCAAACACCCGTTTTGTTATCGGCCCAGAAACCTGTTTGCCTCAATTGGACGAAGATCAACTGATCAATAATGACTTTATACAGGCATTTTTGACCCGAACGAATAACACACAACTAAGTTTTATACTTGGTGCAATAACCAGAAAAGATTTCCCTATAGATGGAGACAGGCCATCGGCCGCCCGTTTAGACAGCATAAAAAATTGCTGGTACGTATTATACAATTCGGCAATCTTAATTAGCAGTAATCAAATCCCCCAGGTCTATCACAAAAGCATATTGGTGGCAGGAGTCGAAAAAATGCCTTTCGAGCGATACTTTTCGTTTTTGAAATCATACAGTTTGAATTTAGGAGGAACAACCGGGAGCCTTGGAGCAGATTCGGAATCAACAATTTTTAAAACCACCCCTGCAATTGGGCCGGTAATTTGTTTCGAATCGCTTTTCGGCCAATATATGAGTCAATCTGTAAAAAAAGGTGCTGATGTTTTTGTAGTCATTACAAATGACGGCTGGCTAACCAACCAGTCCGGATACAGACAGCATCTGGATATTGCGAAAATTCGAGCGATTGAAACCCGGAGAAGTATCGCCAGATCAGCGAATACCGGTATTTCGGCTTTTGTAAACCAACGTGGCGATGTAATAACAGAAACAGCATGGTGGGTGGAGACCGGTATTCGCGATACAATTACAACCAACGACACAACAACATTTTACGCGCAATATGGCGATTTCATTGGCCGGCTCGCTGCCTTTATCTCAATCTTACTGACCCTCTATTTCTTCATTCAAAGTAAGATTCACAAAAAAGCATAAAAAATCCGCATCAATTCGATTGCGCAAAATCCCTGAACTACAGGATTTGAGTGCCGAAACGGTCAGACTTCCATCGGTAGTGAACTACTCATCCTGATTACTCAGAACTACAAGGCCTGTCTTTGCATTCCAAAAGCTTTCTCGGTTTAATGTAAACTGTTGAATTTGCCAATAATGAATTAATGCGGAAATATCTTGTGTTAGAACGTTTGCTAGGTCAAAGATAGGAGCAAATGCCATTTACTCCAAGCAAAATCGATGTTTTTATAACATTCCCAAATATCTTCCTGATTACTAAACACATCGGAAAAACGGTAAAAACCCGGCTAGAACTTTCTGGATTTACCAACGTAGAACGACCAAAAAAAAAATTAAAATGCTTACTTCCTGAAACTCAGGAAATCACCAGAAACACTACAAAAAAGAGCTATTTTTTTGCACTAATTATTTTGCAGAAGTGAAAACTAGTTCTATATTTGCACCCACGTTCAAAGGAGATATGCAGACAACGTCAACATATCGAAAACATACTGAAACGAAAGCGAGAGTAAAGCTACTTGAACGGAGAGATGGGTGAGTGGCTGAAACCAGCAGTTTGCTAAACTGCCGTACGGGTAACCGTACCGGGGGTTCGAATCCCCCTCTCTCCGCCACAATATAAATCGGGATGTAGCGCAGCCCGGCTAGCGCACCTGCTTTGGGAGCAGGGGGTCCCAGGTTCGAATCCTGGTATCCCGACTTAGAACGGAGTTTGAATTCCACCAGAAGCCTATAAATCAGTTGATTTATAGGCTTTCTTGTTTTTATGCATGTCAAAAGTGGTGTGAAATGGATCAGAATTTCCGAAAAGTCCGAATCGAGCACGCGCAACTTACTGATGCAAATTTCCAAGGTGATCTACCATTTTGAGTGTTCACCCGTTGATTTGTCGATCGACCAAATGGATGAATATCCGTGAAAAACGAGCTGGTCACGCTCTCCATCTATACATTCACTTCTTGTCTAATAAAATAAACTCCATATCGTACGACTTTCGCCGCCATCCGGTAACTTTAAACAAAGCTAAGAAGTCATCATCTTTTTCAATCTGATGTCTACGGCAAAATGCCTTCACTGAATCATTCTGAGTAAAATAGGCTCACATTGAAAAGCCGGTGGAGTGTGATTTTTTCACGCATAAATTTTAGCGACTCTGTACAGAAAATATTTAATATCACTAACTCCTCTTAATGCAGCTCTGAAGGCTTTAAGTTTAGCATTGAAAGATTCGGCAGACGCATTGGTACTCCGATTTTCAAAGAAGTTCAGGATCTCTTTGTAGTGTGTATGAATAGTGGCTGATATGGAGTTAAACGAACGAAAACCCGAGTCGGTAACTTTGTTGTACCAATGTGCAAGTTTGGTGTATGCTACAGCTTTATCTTTTGTTTTGGAGAAGATCAGTCTTAAGTCATGAACCAGGTCATATGCTTTCTTTATATCAGGATACTGAGCGAAAAGGATTTTGGCTCTTTGCTTTTGAGATGGGCTCCATTTTTCCGCAGATTTAAATAACAGGTATCTGCTACGGGCCAGCAATTGTTTTTTTGTGTCCCCATTGTCAAACCGAAACGGAGTGTAGATTTTATTATCCCATTTGGCATTGTCCCTGTTGTTGGTTTCTTCATCAAGGGCATCCCATCGGTGTTTTATGCGTATTTCCTGCAAGGCATCAAGGGCAAGCTTTTGAACATGAAAACGGTCAATAACACGAGTTGCCTTAGGAAAACATTGCCTGACGATTTGCCCCATCGAATTAGCCATATCAAGAGTAATCTCTTTGACTTTTCGACGCTGCCTGAGCGGGATGGTATTTAAAACTTCAATAACATCTTCGGCTTTGGTGCCTTTGACCATAGCAACCAGCACCCCTTTTTTGCCCTTCGCGGCTTTGTTGGTAAGGATAGTATACAATTCTCCGTTGGACAGGGAGGTCTCATCAATGCTTAAATGACTGCCAATATTCTCAGGGAAAATCATCCAGGCATCGGCATGAGGCCGCTGTGCCCAGCAATTGTAGTCGCTTAAATGTTCTTTGTACTGCTGCCCCAGCTGATCCCCGTCAATGTGGTAAAACTTCTCCAGGCTATTGCTGC
>NZ_JBFHIT010000017.1:0-75227 GCF_041596335.1 Mangrovibacterium sp.
ATGGAGTGTAAATCACGCTAACAAGAAGGTACTGAAGATAGCCTTAAACGCAAAAAGAAGGCCATGGCTCGATGGTATTTTTGCTAAAGTCGAAAACCTTGCCCCTCCTTTTCAATATCTTAATGCATAATGCGGGTTAAAATCCGGAAGTCGCTCTTGTAAATAATGCAAAGTTATGTTACAATACGGACACCAACCTCCCCGATACCAGGTTAAAATAACCGGACCATTTTTCAACTCGTTGAATAAGGTTACCGATTGATTTAAGGCATTGCTCAGGGTAAAATCAGGTACTTGATCGCCAATGTTCAGTGCTTGAATTAAGATTCCAGAATTAGCCACAGATTCAATCCCTTCGGCATAGATTTCCGCTTTTTCTTTGGTAAATTTTTTAGCCGACTCTTCGCGTCGTTCGCTAAGTAAGGAATCCAACGTTCCTTTTTCATGCGTCATTTCTTTCATTTCGTTTTCTTGTTCGTTTGCATTCATCACACTCGTCTTTCCTTCATTTTTAGCCTTCTGCTGACAACCGATTGTTAACAGCAAAATGGCTACACCAATCAATAAACTTGTTTTACTCATTTTTGTAATTTTTAAGGCATTGCTCATACTTTCGTTTCTATTTTCTTTTGTGGTAAAAAACACCACCTTACACACAATGCTAACCAGCCGCTTTGGGAAACAAAACAACTGATTTCATTAGTCTCCCTCTCCATACCCATAACTAAGCTTCCGCTTAGTTATATTGAAAAAAAATATCAAACAGATTCAAATGTGCTTTCTATAAAGTCTTCCAAATACTGTTTTTCGTACACTTTTGAGGTGAGTGCTAAACCGGTCATCGCAACCATCAGAAAGTTGGCTTGCCGGGACAACTTCTCTTCGGATTTAGACCCATCAACGCTCAGTTTTTCATGAAATAAATTCCGAAGCCCATTGGTAAAATTCCGAATTTCGTCTATAATTAATGAATCAGCATGGGCACCCAACTCGGTCGCTGTATTTGCCAGAAGACATCCTCTGGCTTGTTCGTTTTCTTTCGAAAATTCGATAAAATCGTAGAAATACTGTTTTATCCCCTCCACACCATTCTCTGTTGCTTTCAACTTATTAACAATCAGATTCAGTTTGGCCTGATAACACCTCAGACTTTCAACAAAAACCCCCTGCTTACTGCCAAAACTTGCGTAGATCGAGAACTGGTTAATCCCCATTTCCTTTTCCAACATACGGGTCGACGTTGTTTCGTAGCCATTTCGCCAAAACAAGTGCATCGCCTTTTCAATGACTTCGTCTTCCGTATATTGCTTTTTTCTTGCCATTCTGTGTTTAATAGAACACAAAACTAATCAATCGCTTTGTTTTAAAAAATATTTCATCCTGTTTTTTTTTAAGTCAGGCAATTCCACCGCTTAAAACGAGATCATCAACAACATCTCCGGAAAGGATAATGAAATGACGCGTTTGAAGGGATCTAGCTGTCGGGTTCAAATTGAAGGTATTCCGAAAGGCTGAGCCCCGGATTCTTTCGATTGTTTGAAAAATGCATTGCATCCAGGACCGAAACAATGATTACAGGTGTTGACAATGCAGGTTGTAAATGCGACTAAGCCGACTGAATCAAGGGCATTCCTTATGGACATTTACCCACTACCCGATATGTGAATTTATTACTTCAAGAGATTGTTTAGTATCAATTCAGCCGCTTTATCGACCAATGAAAATCAATTTAAAAGCAAAAGTTCCAACATCACAACCACAACACGACTACAACAAAGTAAAGTTTTACTTTCTCAACACATAAAGTTCTAACATACTTTCTTACAACCGTTTTAGCAATTTACAAAACGCAATTACTACATCAATATTACTTCTTCAGCAGGCAAATTTCAGCCTACAAACGATACATTTGCTTGCTCAACAGTTAAACCCATCGTCTGAATGAATCGATTAATTAATTTTATCATCTTCACGCTAATGTGTTTCCCGCTGGTCGGACTTTCGCAAAAAGTTGAGCTCCGCGGAAATATATATGATGGTGACTCGAAAGAGCCGTTATATTATGCAGCCATTAATTTAAAGGGAACGCCGGTGTACGATTTAACCGACGAATACGGATCGTTCCAGCTCACGAATATAATTCCCGGCAAATATACCTTGTTAATTACGCTACTTGGGTATCAGAGCTTTGAAAAGGAGCTTGAAATAACCAATTCGGATTTAAAGCTGAATTTCTATCTAAATCAAGCTTCGTTGTCATTGGATGATGTTGTTGTTACAGCAAAAGTTGCCCAAAGTAAGGAGGGAAGCACATCATACAAAATCGGAACCGATGCCATTCAGCAAGTACAACCCATTAGCGTTAGCGATATCCTTCAGCTTATTCCAGGAAACCAGGTTGGACAAACCAATTTAAATTCGTCGGCACAAATAAACCTGCGAAATGCAGACAACTCTACCAGTATAGATGCATTCGGGACATCGGTTATTGTTGATGGAAACCAGTATAGCAACGACGGCAATATGCAGCAAGGCCTAAACAGCACGGCAAACAAAGGAGTAGATTTACGAGAGATTTCAGCTTCAAATATCGAGTCGGTCGAAGTTATTTCGGGAGTGCCAAGTGCAAAATATGGCAACATTACTTCGGGAGCATTGATCATTAATAAAAAGGCGGGTTATTCGCCCTGGAGAGCGAATTTCAATAGCACCCCAACAACCTACCAGGGTGGGCTGAACAAAGGTTACCGATTGAATAAAGGCGGCTTTTTAAACACCGATTTCGATTACACTTACTCCAACTCGAGTGCCACTTCACGCAAGCACTACTACCAACGAATTAATACCGGTGTGCGATGGACCAACGAATTTTCGAAAAAATTATCCTGGAATAATAACCTATCATTGCAATACGGTTTTTACTTCGATGGACAACGTAGAGACCCGGATGAAGCGGTCGTGATTGCCGAATCGGAAAGCCGCAGCCACAGTCTGAAATTTGGGACCAACGGAAGTCTAAAATTCCTGGGGAAAACCAACTACTCGCTAAATGCCAACTACCAGAACCAGTACGCGTTAAAAAACATTGCTGAAGATGGTCCCATTCCAATAATCGAATCGTTGGAAGAAGGCACCTATATCACGGGCTTTTCGCCGATTTCCTTTTTTCAGAAAACAGAATCGTATGGCGAACCACTCAACATTAACGGGCGGATTGACACGGAACAATCGTTAAAGCTTTTTGGGCTGTTGCACAATACCAACATTGGCTTTGAGTACTCATTCAACAAAAATTACGGACGCGGACGAGTGATCGACTCTGAGGGCGCTGCTGTTGCCACCGGCGCAGGCGCCCGCGACATGAATTTTTACAATGTACCGGCTTCTGAGATTTATTCACTCTATTTTCAGGACGACATCTCATTAGATCGCGAAAAATCGAATTATCTGCTAAAGTTAGGTTTACGCTACGACAACATGCTGAAACGATACAACCTGGTTTCTCCGCGTTTATCCTTATCGGCAAGGTATTTTGCTAAACTCCGTCTCCGACTGGCCTATGGGCTTTCGTACAAAGCGCCATCAATGTTACAATTGTATCCTGGCCCGGTGTATTTCGACATTGTTAACCTGAACCATTATTCGGAAGAGGACATTCGCTCGCTGGCCGTGGTCACAACACATATTTACCAACCCACCAACGAACACCTGCGCCCGTCAAAAGGAAATACACTTGAAGGTGGATTCGATTTTGAACACAACGGATTCAGTTTCAGAGCAACTGCCTTTCGCAAAGAGATCGGGAACGGGATAACTTCTGCTGAATTAATCCGCAGCTACGAAAAACAAATTTGGGAAGTAATTGAACAGTTGCCAAACCAAGCTCCAACAGTAGCTGCAAGCGACAGTTCCCTCTACGTGTCGTCTAAAATGAGCTACTATGCAAATGCGTTGTCATCGACAACCAACGGACTTGAGTTTTCGATTCAATTCCCCAAAATAAAAGCGACCAATACGACCATAAACCTGTCCGGAAGTTTTTTGGAAACTAAATCGCGACAAACAACACCGAATATTGCATCGTCGGTTTCCTTAACCGGTGCTCAAAAAAACCGGTACGGCGTTTACGATAATCCAGCCTGGCAAACAACAACAAGCCGATCAAATCTGACCATCGTTCAGCATATTCCGGAAATAAAGTTGCTGTTTACATTAATCGCTGAAACCAATTGGACGTACAAACGAGAAGTAGTCAGCATTCCAAGCCCTTACCCAATCGCCTACTATTCGAATACTGGCGATTACGTTGAAATTCCGGAAGAATTGAGGTCGAGCGAAGCATATTCTGATCTGTATTATTCACCTGACTTTTACAATGACACGCCAACTCCTACCTATTTCAATTTTCATTTACAGGTACGAAAAGAAACGAAACAAGGCCATAATTTCTCGTTTTATGCTAACAATTTTTTATGGCACAACCCAACATATACCGACTCGGCAGACAAAACAATTAACTACTTAAATGACCGCATAACCTTTGGTTTTGGATTAAATTTCAAATTATAAATAAAACAAACGTACTATGAAAAACAAAATGAAGCTGATTACAAAAATTGCTATCGCTTTCGTACTAAGCATAGGGATTTTCTCGTGTAGCGACGATGAAGTTAAGTTGGCATCTTTAACCGTTCTGGTTGAAACATCTGCTGATTTTACGGGACTTGATTTAACTGGGCTAACCGTTACAATGACCAATTCGGTTGATAATTCAACCAGCTCGACAACAACCGACGCGACAGGTTTGGCCATGTTTATAAACGTTGCTCCAGGAACCTACAGCGTTGCCTGTACACTTGCGTTGACTGCTGAAGAAGCATCTGAAGCGTCGGGGTACTACGAAGAAATCACCTTAAATGGTGTTGAAAACGATGTAAATTTATTTGGTGGAGTAGAGTCGACTTCAACACTCGTACTTGACGGCAAACCTAGCAGCAGCCTGATTATCAAAGAATTTTACTACAACGGTGCAAACGACCCAATGTGGGGTGTTCTGTTTAAAGACCAGTTTGTTGAGATTTACAATAACTCGAGTGAAGTCGTTTATGCTGATGGTTTATATGTTGCCAGCTTAGCTCCCACCGCAAGTGGCTCAAGCGCAAACGATGTAGCACTGGGACTGGATCTCACAGAATCAGTTTACGCTGACAAACTGACCCAAATTCCCGGCAATGGAACAGATTACCCAATCCAGCCTGGCGAATGCATTATTATTGCCTACGATGCTGTTGACTGGACAAATGATGGTGCAAATTCAGCATTTACGGTTGATTTAAGCAATGCTGATTTCGAAATGTATGCCGTTAGCTGGTTAGAATCACTGGGCCGCACCGGTAGTATTTGGTTCGATGTTGACAATGTTGATGTTACCAACATGAATTGTATTTACTTGAATATTGAGAATTATGGTTCTTTAAATTTCAACCCAACAGCTGCCAGTATTGCTATTTTAAATTGCGAAACAGCACCTTCTGTATTGATTAAAGATCCAAATTCTTCGGATACTTCTCCGATTTACTACATCAAATTAAACACGGCAGATATTATTGATGGTGCTGATTTCCTTTACAACGGAGAAGCTGCCGCATTTAAGCGTTTGCCAACAAGTGTTGATGCTGGCTTTAACTTTGTTACCGGAAATACTTATACCAGTCAGAGTATGAGAAGAAAAGTTGCAAAGGTGACTGATGATGGCCGTAAAGTACTTATGGACACCAACAACAGCACAAACGACTTTGAAGTGATTTCACTCGCCACTCCAGGCGGATTTGGTGAATAATAAAAATTTCAGAAGGCTACACCTTAATTGTAGCCTTCTGAAACGATTAATTCGTAATAACTGGAAATTCTATTTTCTCCCAGAAAGATTTTAACCGTAGATGAAGAAAATAACGATCATATTAGTTTTTACCCTTTCGGCTCTGATTAATGCTAACGCCCGGCAGGAAGCTGACAGGAATAACGTTCTATTGGAAAACGATACGAAAAGATCGGACATACTGGATACACGACTAAGCGCTTACACAGCTATGCCTACCAATTTGTGGCAATGGCATTATGGTAATATTTCGTCCATCACGTTTAATCAATTTTATCAATCAGGAGAATTTAAAACCGTCGACGACTTTAGCGAAAAATATGGACTTGCTTTTGAAAGCGAGGCCATTCAAACGATAGCCGAAAAAGGATGGGTGTTTCATGGTAAATTTGCCTTTAAAAGCTCGGTAAACAAATCAGCTGATTTTAATATGTTCTATGCAAAATCAGCAGTCGGTAGTCCGTTTCGGGTTGTCACCCAGCGTACCGGTGATTTTAGAGTAAAACATTATGGTTTAGTCGGAGGACTAAGCAAATATCTAAACGACAAATTCTCGGTTGGAGCACAAATTGACTATAAAGGCGATTTGTATTTTCGCACACTCGACACCCGAAACGAACAATACAACCTGACCATAGAAACTACTGGATCTGTAAGTTACAACCCAACCACCCACCGAAGCCTTTCACTCGGACTGGCTTATTACTACCACAAAACGACCAATGAGTACACCAATAATTTTAAAACTTCAGGTTCCGAATACTTCTTGTACAATTTAAATGGCTTGGGAGATTTCAGTGAAACCGAGTTGGACGATCATGTGATTATCACCGATAAAAATCCAAAGCTTCTTCTCTCCTATTTCTCCGGAGAAAAAAACAAACTGAACTTATTAGTATCCGTTTATCCGGGAATTGATAAATGGAACAACAAAATTACCTCTCTTAATAGTATAAAAACGAAAGAGCTTTTCAAGTACGAATACCTCAATAACAATTTTGAAGGTTCTTATTCGATTTCAAAAAACAAATACGAGCTTTTTAACAAGCTCACCGCCAACGTTATTACCGGAAATGGTTACGAATACAGAGGAACAGCTTACCAAAAAACCTATTTATACGAAGGATTAACATCGGCCTACTCGACCGACTTATACCGACACAACAAAAAACTCTTTTATAAAAATAAGCTTGGGCTAGGCTTCGAGAGCATTCGAAAAAAAGACATGACCTACGCTCAGGAAATGAAATATACCAACCTGACTGCAAGTGTAAAAACAGGTTACTTCATACCGGTTAATTCACGAAACAAACTAGCAATTGATGCAGGTGTAAATTACAAATTGAATTTAGACTACCTGCATCAAGTTTCGGCGGCAGCCAGCAAGCCGTATACAACTAACATTGCCTACAATGAAATGGCATTCAATACGGCTGATTTTATTCAGGTGGATGGCGAAGCCAAATGGCACGGGTACATTGGTAAGCTTAAGGCTGAATATAAAATTCGATATAGCTACACAAAACCATTAGACATAAAGGTGGTAAACAGTTATTCATTACTGAACACCAACACCATGAAAAACAGCCTGTCGGCAAGCTTAAATATTTATTTCTAAACACCAAACACAACGGAAATATGTTCAGGCAATGGGCAACGAATGACCAGTTGGCTCATACAACATACTGACTTAATACATACATTATGAGATATTTAACTTACAGTTTTATTTTGACCTTTTTTATAGCTACGTCACTAACCGCACAAGCTAAAAAAGATAAAAAAGACATCGACCTTTACAGTAACAACTTTCCGGCCTATGTAATTTATAATTCGGCAGGCGAAAAAATTTCCTACACCGAAATGATGAAAGGGTTGTCGAAGAAGGACATTTGCCTTTTTGGAGAGTTTCACGACGACCCAATTTCGCACTGGTTGGAAAAAGTAATAACCGAAAATCTGGCGGCTGAAAAAGGGCAAAACCTAGTGCTTGGCGGCGAAATGTGGGAAACCGATCAGCAGTTGCTCATGGACGAACTGTTGAGCGGAATGATCGACAAAAAATCGTACACCGAGGCTGCTAATAACTGGCCAAATTTCAACGATTACAAACCGTTGGTAGGCATCGCTATTAAAAACAATTTGAGATTTATTTGCACCAATATTCCACGCCGCTATGCGAATATAATTTACAAAAAAGGGGAAGCTTATTTGGATAGCCTGCCACAGCAAGCCTATCAATACTTGCCTCCGCTCCCAATTCACTACGATCTGGAACAACCAGCCTACGCCAGCATGCTAGGCTTGTTTGCCGACGATGACAGCAGCCATAATTCATCGAATCCTATGGCGAAATACAAAGGAACGAACCTGGTAAAAGCACAAGCCATTAAAGATGCCACGATGGCTTACAATATTCTGAAGAACTGGGAAAAAGGAAAATACTTCATGCATTACAACGGAGTTTATCATTCGAAATATCGCCAGAGTATTGTTTACTACCTCAATTACTACAATCCCGATGTTGAAGTAGCTACCATCTCGGTTTCGCGACAGGAAAACGTATTAAATCTGCAGGACGAAAACAACACAGGCGACTACAATATTGTGGTTCAGGAACAAATGACAAAAACCTACCAATAGTCAAAAAAACGATAATTGAACTTTAGAACGACATGATGAAGCAAATAGCACTAATAATATGTTTTGTATTGCCATACCTTGTTCAGGCACGGGACGGATACAAGTTAAATTTTGTTGAATACGACCTTCCCAATGGGCTGCATGTAATTCTCTACCCCGACGAAACTGCGCCAAACGTTGTTGTGGGCATCAAGTATTACGTTGGAGCCAAGAACGAAGAGGTAGAACGAACCGGTTTTGCCCATTTCTTCGAACATCTTCAATTTCATGGAACTGAAAACATACCACAAGGCGAATTCGACAAAAAGGTAATGACAGCCGGAGGCTATTCAAATGCCTATACAACTTATGACTATACGTATTACTACGAGCTTTTTCCGGCCCACGAATACAAATTGGGCTTGTGGATGGAATCGGAACGAATGCTGCACCCTATTTTAACCCAAAAAGGAATAGATCGTGAACGTGAAGTTGTTAAAGAGGAAAAACGCTTGCGCTACGATAACAAACCGCTGGGAAACGGATACAGCAACCTAATGAGTGCCATGTATGAACCTGCAACCTACGGCCATCCAATGGTTGGATCAATGGAGCATCTAAACGCGGCATCGCTTAAGGATTTTAAGAAGTTCTTCGATACGTATTATGTGCCAAACAATGCGTGTTTGGTGCTGTCCGGAAACATCAACATTCAGGATTGCAAAAAATGGATTGAATATTACTTTAAAGACATTCCGCGGGGAAAAGATATTAAAAGACCGACAGATTTTGGAAAACCGTCGGGGATTGAAAAAATAATTGAAAAAACCGAAAAAGGTATCAAAAACACGACAATCTCAATTGGGTACTACGTTCAACCTGGTACGCACCGCGACGGAGTTGTTCTGAATGTCATTTCAGGTTTGCTATCGTCAAACCACGAAAGTTCCTATTTCAAGAAAAACATTACCTCGAAAGACACCACAGTTGCTTCGCTAACCGCGATTCCGAACCTATGGGAAGGAGTCGGATTTCTGGAGATTAAAGCCCATCTGAAAACCGAAGGAACTGAAAAAGAACTATTGAGCAAAATTGATGCGGAGTTCGACAAACTGAAAAATGAACGGGTATGTGATACCGATCTTTCAAAACTACTCAACAGTTTTGAAACAGGATATACTGACATCTACTTTGATGATGAGATGATTGCCGATTACCTCACAACGTATCACTTTTCATGGGGAGGAGCTTACAAACTAAACAACATGCTCGAAGAACAGCTTTCGGTGAGTAAAGAAGAAATACAGCATGTTGCCAGAAAGTATTTAAATCCGAGCAACCGCATTGTTATTATTTATTATCCTGAGAAAGAAGACCTTCTCAGCGCTAAAAAGAACGACAAATGAAAACAGTAATTATCACCCTTTTATTTCTATTCCCAAGCGTTCTCCTTTTCGCTCAGGTCGACAGAACCCATGCGCCAAAGCCCGAAACGCCTCAGGCTCTTAATCTTGGTGAAATGACGTCCTTCAAATTAAACAACGGACTGAAAGTATTTCTGGTTAATCGCCCGGGATACACCAAATTCACCATGTCGATAAACATCGACCAACCATCAATACAGGATGACAATCAGGAGCCACGGTCGGTTCTTAGTGCTGCTTATTATAAAAACTACAGCCTGAACATGGCCGAAGGCGTGGCCGACTCGTTAACCGAGCAACTTGGAGCCCAAATCGGCGCAACAATCAACGGCGGTTTCATAAAAGGAATGAAACGAGATATTAAAACGCTGCTAGATCTGTACACCGAAGCACTTTTCAACCCGGCTTTTACTGCGGAAGACATTCAGAATGAAGCCGATAAATACGCCAAAAGGATAACAAAAAAACAAGAGCAACCCCAAATTACCGAACTCCGAAATATCGGGATTATTTTAACCGATTCGCTTGTACACGGAAAAATTGGCACTGAAGCTAAAAAAGAGCAAAGCTTAAATTACGACACACTTACTATTGCCGATGTGAAAGCATATCAGCACAAAAGAGTTGTTGCCAACAATGCCCTAATTGTTTTAATTGGCGATTTTTCGAGAAAAGAAGCTGAAGCGTTAATTAACCGTAGTTTTGGCAACTGGAAAACCGGAGAACCACACGTTGCGGAGCACAACTTCGAAAACACAGAATCGCGACTTATATCCAGAAAGATTTATGTGATCGATAATCCTCTGGCAGTACAATCAAAAATCTCTTTTCACTGGAATATTCAGGATGCGTTTCCCTATTTTGAAAAAACCAGTGAACTGCAGATGTTGAACGAAGTGTTCGGTTCGAGCCAAAACTCGTATTTGTACAGAAACCTTCGGGAAGATAAAGGCCTTTGCTATTTTGTAGGCTCCAGCATTGGTGAATCGGCTGCCGGCGGAAGTGCCCATATTAATACATCAGTCCGTAATGATGTTACGGCACTTGCTGTTGAAAACATCATACTCGAAATGTTGCGCATCAGAAACACCACTGTTTCCGACCTCGATTTTGATATCGCAAAAGGTAGTTTAATCAACGAATTTTCGCGTTCAATTAGTGGTATTTCTACGATCCCGTACATTTCGTTTGCCATGGCTAAAGACCAGTATAACCTTGCCGACACTTATTTGCAGGAACGTGTTCAGAAAGTTTACAATGTTACGAAAGAAGATATCCGGCAAATGGCGCAAAAATATGTCAATCCATTTGCTTGTTTAATTTTGGTTGAAGGTAAAGCCGAAGAACTAAAAGGACAACTTGAAAAATTTGGGGAAGTACATTATATCACCAAAGACGGGAAAAACATTGAATTTGGGAAGTAACAAATAAGCATCCATTGATGACCATACCGGAGAACTAAAAAGCTCCGGTATTTTTTTTGCCCAATCTTATGAGTGGCGATCAACGTTTCAACTTCCTATTATATTTTCAGGAGAAAATCAATCAGATTGGCATCTTTCTCTATGCCCAATTTTTTCCGCAACCGATAACGACTAATCTCAACCCCCCGAACAGAAATATTTAGCAGCGGTGAAATTTCTTTTGTCGACAAATTCATTCGCAAATAGGCACACAGGCGTAAATCTTTCGCAGTAAGAATCGGAAACTTCTTTTTCATTTTTTTGAAAAAGTTTTCGTGCACATTGTCGAAATAATCTTCAAAAACCTTCCAATTCTCCTCGTTATCAATCCCTTTATTTATCTTCCTGATTAGTTTAACAATATCGGAAGTGACTACTTTCTTCCCCTCCGAATGTAGTTTTATCTGCTCCAGTTCTGTTTTCAAATCGGTCAGAAACCGATTCTTTTCAATGATACTCATCGTTGAATCGGCCAATTCCTTCGATTTATACAAAATGTCGACTTTAAGCTTTTCATTTTTCAGCCGAATCAGTTCCTTTTCATTCTTTAATTCGAGTTGAATTCGCTCCTGCTCCTTTCTAAATTTCAGTTCCTCCTCCCTTTTTCGGTTTTTCTGCTGAATTGTTTTTACTCGCATACGGACTATGCGCTCACCGGCAACAACAAATGCGACCAGTAAAACGAGGTAAGTAAGCCATGCCAGGCGACTTCGGTACCAAGGCCGTTTAACCGTGAAACTACAATTTGAAATGTGGCTGTATTGGTTCGACCGATTGACCGACCGAACAATAAAGCGGTATTCGCCGGGAGCCAGGTTCGTAAATTCGCGGATATTCTCGCGGCTCCACTCCGACCATTTGGTATCAAATCCTATCAGATAGGTTTGGTAGAGAGATTCGTTATAATTGCTACAACCTGATGAAAAATAAAACTTTATAGAGTTATAATTATAACTGATGTCTTCGGCCAGGGTTACAACCTGCGATTGATCGACAATTTTTTTCTGTCCCCAACTGTTTTTAATTTCTCCCTCCTTAGAGGTCAGTTGTATTTTCCGAATATCAACAGAAGAATACAGCCCATAGTTGCTTTTCCTCCTATCGTAACACAAAAAACCTTCTTCTTGGCCAATCAACACTAAATTAGAGTCGATCTCGCAAATATTTTCATAGTTTGTTGGATACGACTTACTGGCATATTCGAGTATTCCGCTAGATGTTTTGACGAATTCGTCGTCACTTTTCATGAAATGAAGCAAACTTTTATCGGTAAAAATCCAAACTAGATCTCGCTTATCAACACAAATATTTGAAGGCAATAAATGCATCTCCGAACAATATGCCGAGAACACGGTACTATCGAAGATCGCCTCCTCCACATTGTAGGTATAAATTCCACTATCGGCAATAAAGTACAACTCATCGGCTATTTTCCTGATTTTTCGGATGCGGTTACCCGACTCAATACGGTCGAAGTTTTCTACATCTTCCGCCTGGTCGTAGCCTTCCGATAGCTTACATTTCGAAACACCAAATTTACTCTCGGCCCAGATGTTTTGAGTTGAATCAAACTCAAAATGATAATTCAGCTGTTCTGTTCCTTTAATTATATGCAGTGGCGACAACCGATTGTTGTTCGTTTTCTGCAGAAGCAACAATCCTTTTACTGTAGACGCAATCGCATACCGTTCATCCCCGGGAATCGGTTTCAAATCCGATCCTCCGGGTATTGTGCTGATTAAGGTTATCTTATCATTTTCGAGCGTATAAATTCCGGAAACATGACCGAAGTAAAGGGTGTTGCCGATTTTATGTAAGCCCAAAATATGCCCGGCAAAAAGTTGCTTATAGTTTTCAGTCTTAGCTTCACTTCCTTGTTTCAAGTACAATCCCTGACTGGTTGCCAGATAAATTTTTTCGCCAACCACCTGAGCGGCATAACCTGTTCCAATCCCTTGCCTCGAATTATAAACTGTTAACGGAAACTCCAGACGAACCGCTGAAATTCCGGCTGCAGTGCCCGCCCACAAATTCCCCCACGAATCTTTAAAAACACTCAGGACTGTATTGTTTATCAGCCCATCTTCGTAGGTGTAATTTTTAATGCGCTGACCACTATTCTGAAACATATAAAGGCCATTATAAAACGTTCTCAACACATAAGTTGAATCATCAACCTGATCAATTCCATGACATTCCGCTTCGCCTAAAAATGAAGTTATATCATTTTTAATCCATTCGGTCTCATTTTTATCGAACCGGCAAATCCCTTTTCTGTTTGCAAGCAAATAGTCTTGGCCGGCATGATTAAAAAAGCCACAAACACTTTCATCCAATAGTTCACTCTGATTAGAAACCAGCTCCAGTTTCGAATCTGCCATCCGATAAATCCCGTCATCAGGCGAATACAGGTAGAGCTGGTTATTCAGATTTTGGTAGTACTGAAAGTTGTGCGGCGATTCAATAATTCGCAATCGCTCGTCAGTAATAATAAGAATCTCGCTTCCAAGAACAAAAACAATTTTCCCGTTTAAATTGAAAACCTTAGAAAGCCGAAGCTGCTCGGTGCTTATTTCCGGCAAATAATGATTTAAGGAGCTATATTTTAGAACATTTGTAGAATCATTCTGAAGCCTTCCAATCCCTTTACTTCCGGCAATATAAATTGAATTATTCTTATCGGCACACATTGATGTTACCGGAAAGCCGGTGTTTATCTTTTGCCAGTTTTCCCCATCGAACTCAAGGACTCCGCTTTTATCGCCTGCATACAACATTCCGTTTGAAGTGCACACAACCGAATACACGCGGCTACCACCAAGGTATTTAGAAGGTGCAAAATTTCGAACAATCGGGTTGCCCTCGTTAGTGGCAAACGATAAAATTGAAAAGTGTATCAGAAGATAAATCAGATAAATACCCCGCATTTCACCAGTCTCGTTATATACAATGCGAATTTAATTTTTTTACTTGTTTTTGCACGACTAACACTGATTTTAGGCAATTTTGCCTTGGCAGTACTTCTCCAAACGGTCATAATCGGTACCCGAAGTACAGAAACGACTCCAACAGTTCACCCAGAACCGGATGCGGGCAATTCGAACGAGAAAGCTCAACAAGCGGAATTATCTGACTAAAATTACAAGCCAACGACCTCTCCCCTAACGAGATCAACCAGAAAATGATCCGCAGGCGCTCCGTTCATGAAATGGTGTAAAATGGTGGCAAACTCATGAAAATCATGTTGAAGACGATCATTTTTCAAGCTTTCCGATTGTTTAGCAGCGAGTAATGAATCAATGATTTGCTGATATTGCCTGATTCGATCCATCCCAATATCTCTTATCGCCAGCTTATCGGCACTGCGCAGCCGGTAAAAGTCGAAAATCATGTCGAAACCTGTCCAGCTGTCAAAGGGGGCTAAATTTGCTGCCGTAGCGCCGGTATATTCCAAAAGCTCACGCCCTGTTGCGTTCAGCAGGAAGTCGCGAAATTCGGCAGGCCAATCGTTCTTCAGAAATCGCAATCGCACCAGTTCTTGCAGGTGCCAATTGGTAAACTCGTGGTAAGAAGCGGACGATAAAATGTCTTTGTTCCAGCGGTCTTCCGCGCCTATGTGCTCCAAATAAGCATACTCTTGCTCATAAAGCGGAAAAAGCTCCTTAAAACGAGGAACCGAATCAATGACAATGGTCTCAACTTCCATTAACGTGTAATTTTTCACCGTAAGCAACTTGTATGCAGGAATATAAGCAGCCAGCGAAGGAATCTGAATATTCACCAAACTGACACCCTTCCCGTAATTCCGAACTCCTGTATCGTTTATGTGCATGTGCCCGCCAAAATGCAGCCTGATGCCTGCCTCTGCAAACGTTTTGGCGACCTGCTCCCCGGGTACACGGTGCAATTGCATTTTGCCTTTGCCCATTAAGTTTTCAATGTTTTCTGAAGCGTCGTCGTTAAAATCGATCATGGGATAATGGCTAAAAACAATTAACGTTTTGTCGCGCTTTTCGGCTTCGCGAGCCACCTTTTTCACCCAATCTGTCAGATGCTTTTTATGCGTCAGCACGTTGACATAACCAGTACTCGAACCCTCATAATTTGATGGATTTTCGGGGCCGTTTTTCGCCCTCTCTGTTGGCAAATAAACATTGGCGTCGAGCGCCAAAAACCACAAACCCTGTTCTGGCTCCACCAGATAACTAACATCCGGCACCAACGAATTATACGGCGGAAGCGGATAGTTACGATCCTTGATGGAGGATTGCCTTAAAGCTTCGTCAAAACTGTAATTATCGTACGAATAGCTGGTAAAAGGCGTCTCCCAATACAAGTCGTTTTGCTTTGGAAAGAATCCATAATTCGCCAGAGTGCCAATTATTTCTTCGTAACCCATTTTGCGGATATCCGTTGAAATCACGACCGGATTTTCGTCGGCCAATTGCGAATTGTACATCCCGGCCTTGCTCATAATGGCTTGCGGTTTTCCGCCTTCACCCAGAAAATCGGATTTGCCGGCATCCATCGAAAACGGACGAACGGGATCGTGATTACCCGTGGTTGCCAAAAAGCGGATACCATATGTTTCGGTATAGCGATCCAGAATTTTTTTCAATCCCCGCACATTCACCGGCTGACCATCGTCGCTAAAATCGCCGGGCAGAACGACATAGTTCACACCTCGCCTAACCACATCATCCAAGGCGGCTAAAAAGGCAAAATAGTTCTCGTTATAAATTCGGGTTGAATTGAGTTGAGCGTTCATGGTACGGGCAAGCGTTGGTTGTCCGGTACCGGGATTTTCGACCCCTTTGTATTCCGAATCTGAGAATTCGCCATAAAGATCCTGCAAATGCACATCGGCCATAAAAGCAATCTGAACCTTTGGAGCTTCAACCGTCTGCTGTTGATTGCATCCGGCAAATCCGATCATCAACAGCAGCGATAGGGTAAATCTGAATTTTCGCATCATTCAATTAAAGCGTTAAGTTACATTTTCGATTCGGCCGGAAACGCATACGATTTTTTCCAACCGCCCAAATCTATTAAAATCTGATCAATCAAAACTCCCGGATCAACCATCCAAATCTTTAACGTATGCTTACCCGCTTTGTTTATCGTTTGTTTTACGGTCTTTACCGAAGCGTTTCTCAGTACATTATCCTTCCATTCGTCGCTACGTCCCAGCGTTTTAAAATCGACTAAAACCGGTTCCGAACCATCAACAGAAACTGCGCATCGCACTCCACTCCCCTCGTAAAACGCATGGGTTGGAACCGCCTGAATATGCACATCGGTTTCACCAAAGTTGAAGGTGTAAAACTCATATTCCAAAGCCGGACTGTTTGCTATAATTTCATTAACATGGATTTGCCCATTCGCCGTTCGGGGAAGCGCTGTCACCACTTTTCCGGTGTATCCCAATCCTTCAATTTGTTCCCACCGGGCTTGTTTGCCAGCTGTTTCGCGCGTATAATTTTCAGCATAAATTGATACGAAACCTTTATCTTCAACAAATCCCCGATAGTTTTCGAGTTCGTTAAGTTTCGGGTTGAAAACAGAAATCCCGATACTAATGGTGGTGTCAGCGGTGACAAAATCGATCGCGGAATTGACTTTATAGCTGGGCGGAATCAGCTGGTAGTCGTGCCCCAGCGGAGCTTCTTTTTTGTTTTCGCCAACAGGCACTTTATCCCAATCAATGCTCACCCAAAGCCGTTGTTCCTGTTCGCCCGATTTTGACCGAAGCGTTCCATTCTGATCCGAGATATGAATCCAATCGGCTCTCGGTTGTGCCGTCCAGCTTATTTCTCCTTCACCTTTTAAAAACACATCAACGAAATAGTGGTTATCCGTATATGCATTGAAAACCGGCAGAACATCGGCGTACGAATTGATCACGTCGTAGTTAACTTCCATTTGGTAACTTTCGAGCGCCAACCCCAATTCGGGCTGGCTACTGCCGGGCGAACCGGCAATAGTAGGTGTTGAAAAAACCGGGAGTTGGCGAGGCGCCATGCTCATGATCTGATCCCACTTTCCACCTTGTAAATCACCATTAAAATGGGCCGTCTCGTGTTGAATGCGCTCGAAGGCTGCCACCGATTTTTCGCCGTAAAAAGCCGCGCTGCTTCGCCCCTGACGAGCCACAAATTCATTTTTGTAGGCATACAGCCATTTATGATTCAAGCTTGCCGCACCAATTACCGGATAGTAAACCAGCTCATAAAACGCGTCTTTTCGGTTTGCAGCAACGTCAGTCTTCGCCTTTTCCGTTGCATCAATCAATTTTTGATACGCCTCTATTCTTTGCGAAACCTCATCGCCATAATGAATCTGGTTCAGCTCCGTTTCTCCTGCTTTGGTTACCGGTTCAACCTGGCTCCAAGCCATAAACTCGGGCCGCCGTTGGAATGCCAACCGGTAATACTCGAACATGATTTGAGTAATTGGGTCAGCCAGTGAGGCTCCAAACTCACGTGCTGCCCAATCTCTCATGTGGGATTTTACTCCCGTGTTTCCCCCAAAATCACACATACTCCAAGCCATATCCAGAAACAGCTCAATATTATATTCATGTGGCTTAATATCACCACAGTTCAAGATCCAAACATCGCGCGACTGAAACTCATAGGCTTTACTCATCTCCTCCCACATTAACACCGGATTGGTTGAGTTGAGCCATAAATAGTCGTGCGGACGGCCCCAATAGGACGTATGGTAATAAATACCGGCTCCTCCAGGGCGCTTTTGCTCATCGGGATTGCTAAGTTGCCGAATATATCCATAGTTGTCATCGGTCCACATCAGGCTAATGTCTTCGGGCAATTGCATGCCATTCTGGTAACAGTCCAAAACCTCCTTATACGGAATAAAAACCTGTGGGATGGTTACCGCCTCGCGACCTGTCGTCGTTCTCAGAATCTCCCGTTGGTCGGCGACCACTTTCTCGAGTAATTTCACCTGCGAATCCAGATCAATTTCTCCGATCATCATCGGCGAATCGTGCTCACCGCGCATTCCCATTGTATACATACTTTCGAACGGGGCACTTTCTTTGGTTCGTTGCTGAAACAGTTTTTTAATGGTTTCCGAGTTGTTATCGTAGCGCCATTCACCCATGGTGTGGCTGTTCCATTCGGCATTAATATTGCAGAGCATGGGCTCGCAATGCGAGGTTCCCACCACAATGGCATAATCATCGGCCACCTGCTTGTTTTGCGGATACGAATAAAACGGTTTGGTGCACGAATGCATAGCCGGCCAAAGAGTGTTGGCGCGTAAACGCAACAAAAGCTCAAACACTTTGGCGTAAGTTTTTGGACCAATGTCACCCGTTTCGGGTTCATAGTTTAATGCCGCCCAGCGTTGCAGCCCCCAATCTTCGTCGTTGAGAAAGATCCCCCGATATTTCACCGATGGCGCTCCATAATTTTTTTGTTCGATGGCAACAGTCAATTCCGTCTTTTTATCCGGTGTAACATCGGCCCACCATTCCCAGGGCGACACACCAATCATTCGGGAAATCTCCAACAAACCAAAGGCCGTAGCTCTGCGATCGGAACCAATAATAAGCAAGCTTTTTCGGACCCCTTTCACCGGATTTTCAATCACCTGAATGGAGTATGTTTCCCATTTCCCTTCAATCCGGCTGACATCTATTTGGTGCTCCGAAATGATTTGGTCGATGATTTTGCTCGATCCGATTGTTCCCGCTATTATTTCAATGTCAGTCAAGTCGGCAGTAACCGAAATTTGCCGGCCGGTAACTTTTTCAATGTCATCGGCAAGCATATGGGCAGCAATATCCACCACTTTCGCATCCTGCGGATCAATACAAATACCGACGATCCCGTTGACTGACACAATCGGGAAATCGGTTGTTTTTTGAGCATATAAACTCCCTGAAAAAGCCAGCATAAAAAGGCTTGCAACCACTATTTTTAATCCGTTTTTGAACATCACTTTTTTGTTTTAATTCTTTCGTATCGGTTATTTTCGAAACTCACTTTAAACGATGATTGATAAAGTGACGTGGGAATGTAGTAGTCGGTTGAAATAATCTGAGCACCCGACTCTTTAGCTTTCTCAAATTTGGTATAATCGTTCGTTCTCGATTCTTTGGTGCCGGCGTCGGCCCGGGTTCTCACCAGATATCCTTTGGCAACCAATCCGCGGATGTAGTCGAAATCGTTTATCGGATTATTTACAATCCGAAAAGCGGCTTCCGGATTTCCTTCGGGGCTATTCACGAATAAGACTCTCCCTTTGAGGCCGGCGTGTCCGATCAGGTAGCTGTTGATTCTCGCCTCCTTTTCGTCGAGAACAAATAGAAACCGACCTTCCATCTCGTTCAACTTTGGCCATCCGTTGGTTAACACAGCCTCTTCGAGCGAGCTTGAACGACCACGCACGAGATCAGGCGTAATCAGATCATCGTTGGAAAAGACAGTCCGAATCTCCGAATCAAGGCTGTCAAGGGCCGCCTGATCAAAAGGCAGCGGACTACGGGTTCCCTGCACTTCTTGGTCCTTGGTATTTATGATTACGAAAACCGGCGTATGATCCGGATTTTCATCCGACCATTTTTTCATCGCTTTTAAACCATCTTTAAACAACAGATGATGGCTTCTGAAATCGACATCCTGAATGTGAAACATTTTCAATCCGGGCTCAGCCAGTTTTTGCTCTTTGTCAAATTCCATCGGTTCTGCTCCCATTTGCCGAACAATTTCCAACCCTTGTGGATTTGAAAAATGCCCTCCCATTGGATCGAAGAATACATCCAACTCTATATTTCGCAGGCCCAATTCTAATTGTTCAACAATTGAAATGTGCCCGTACTGCAGGGAAATTGCCTTGGAGGAATCGAGCTGACAGAGATAATCCCAAAGAGGTTTTTCGATGGCTATTTTGTATGAATTGTGACTGCCAATCACTTGAATGTCGTTCAAACGAACTTCATTCTTTTGGCAGGCTGATGCCAGAAGTGCAACAACCAGCGTTAGGAATATTTGTCTTTTCATTCGGGATGTCATCATTATTTCTTGAACCGTGAAATTACAATCCACAACTTCAATTTAGATGAACAAAACCATCACAGATATGGACAAATTATTCATTACACCAAAAATAGGGGCAAACGAAGGGCTTTTATCAAATTATTCGCGGCTAAACAGCCAATTTCGGCAGGCCGGCGACGGGCGCAGGTTTTTCGGGGCTCTTGATTGTTTTCAGGCCAAAGTTCTTCAGAATTTATTGAGAGATAAAAGAAAGTGAGTCTTCGTCTTTCGGCGAATCAGAAATAGTTCAACAAGGGATTGTCGTTGACCTACTTCGCCATTTGGAGGTATTCAATGGCGAATCGCTCTCCAATTGTTCGTTGACTTCTAGAGTCGAAATGCAGGCTATCTCCTCGATTTATCAAGTCGGAAGTATGGATTATTCCGGCATGAACATCCTTTGATGCATATTTTTTGATCTGCTCATTCAAACGCAGCCAATTGCTTTTATTCTTTGAATAACTTCCTAACTCACCAACAATTACGGGGAGAGAATTATTTCCGGCGAAGGTTCTGAATTTTCCGATTAGCTCTGTGAGTCTTTCCTCGTATAAGGGAATGCAGTGTTGATTGGCATCGCTTTCACCCTGATGCCACAAAATTCCTTTGATCGTTCCATGTTTTTTAGCCAGTTCCATTTTCTCTTTAAAATTCGAGAGCAATTGCACCTCACGGTGAATAGAATCGCCCAACCACTGGCTAATGGAACTTCCGCCTACAGCAGTTGGAACCAAAAGAACTGATACATTTTCGGGCACCTGACCAAGAAGTTTTTTCGCAAATGAGACACCGCAATCTAAGCCATTCATGCCGGGTTCATAAAAGTTCAGTGGCTCTTTTGCCACAATAATTTCATTGCTCTTATTGATGGTTAGAATGCGTTCCGAAGGAATAGTATCCTGAGGCTCAACAAATCCTCGCCCGGCCATATTCGACTGTCCGGCCATCATAAAAACCCAAACATCGTTCTTCGTCGGTACATCCTGTGGATAAAGCGTCAATTTGGGAAAGTTCATGATTCGTTGATGCTTTTCGAACTGTCTGTTGGCGACCATCCGACTCAACCATTTTTCGGCCAGCATCGGCCAGGTTTCCGCAGCAATATTTCCTTTTCGCAAACCGTAACCATGTCCGCCCTCGGCTAATACATGCAATTCAACCGGAATATTTTGATCGCGTAAAGCAGTCGTCATTACCAAAGAGCTGTTTCCGTACTTATCATCGGCTGTTCCAAAAATAAAAAAGGGTGGCGTAAAATCGCTCATGGTCAATTCCGGTGTAAGGCTTCTATTTTCACCTTGGTCGAGATAGGCCGGATAAATGAGCATGGCAAAATTCGGCCGGCACGAAAGCTCATCTACCTCATCGGTTTTTGCATACTTCTCCGAGTTAAACAGAGTTGAAGCACGAGCACACAAGCTGCCTCCTGCCGAAAATCCAATCAGCCCTATGCTTTCGGGATACAAATTATAGTCATAAGCCTTGTCGCGAACCAAGCGAATTGCACGTTGTAGGTCTTGCAAAGCACCTTCCTGCTTTTTGGGCACCCGGTATTGAAGGACAAAAGCGGTGTACCCCAAGGTATTCAGCCATTCGGCAACCTCGTATCCTCCCTTATCGATTGCCAAAATATTGTAACCGCCACCAGGACAGACAATAATTCCAACGCCCGAATGATTCGATTCTTCAGGTTCATAAACCACCAGACAAGGATTGGTAACCTCCGCCAAACGAATGACATCGCCACTCGAATTATCAGATACGACTGCCGCCTGCTTTACTTTCAATTCGCCGGGCACCTCATTGGGCCACAAGTAAAGCGTATCTCTTGTTTGCGCATGAAGCGGAGGCGCGAACAGAATGATAGCGAATATTATTAAGACCAATTTCATAAGCGGGTGCAGGGGTTCTGTATTTATTCTATTTCAGTCTTTATTTGCAAAACGTTACGACCGGCGTTTAGTGCAATGCAACAAGCCTTTCGGTTTACTTTCCGACCATTCATAACGACCTTCGTTGTTCCGTTTGGAAGAATAAACTCCCCTTTCATACCGTCAGACAGCGTTATTTCGAAGACTTGGTCGTTCTTGCCAGCTCGCTTGTAGCTCGCTGTTATAATTCCTTTTATTGTTGGCACTTTAATTTCCGAAGAATTCAAATGGCCAAGTTGCGGTTTAATCTGAACGCTCTCGAACCCCGGTTTTTGAGGAGTAATTCCCCACAGATAACGAGTGATGATGTTTAAAGGAGCAGTTCCCCAGGCATGGTTCCAATCCAAGTTGGGCTTATATTTCGTATCCCAGGCTTCGAGCGCCATGGTCGATCCTATTTCAATCATATTCCACCAGGTGCGGTCGCCAGTTGTATCTGTAATTAGCTTAAGCGCATACTCCGGTTCGTTCGCATGAAATAAGCCTTCGAGCAAATATTGCGCTCCGTAAACACTACATGCCATTCCCCTGCTTTTAATAAAATCAGTCACTGATTGCTGATTTTCCTCGGGAACCAAATTGAATGCAAGAGGAATCATATTGCCGTGCAACGAAGCATGGTTTGATCCTTCACCATCGACATAAACCCCTCGCGTTTGATCGAAAAGCTTTTGATTAATGACCGTTTTAACTTTTTCCGACTTCTGCTGAAAAAAAGCAACATCGTCTGTTTTCCCCAGGAAACCAGCTATTTCCGACATTAAAACCAGATTGTAATAGTAAAATGCGTTGACAACCGTATTCACGTCGACCATTTCATAGCCATCACGTTCACCTTCTTCTGTCGCTAGTTTCCAGCCGGTATCCTTTTGGGCGGGTGGCCAGTCAACAATGTCTTTCACCTTGGTGTCCGGATTTTTAAATCCTAGTTGAGCTTTGAATGCCGCATCTAGTTTTGGCGACCTGGAACTAATCAGTCCGTCTTCGCGTTCCAAATCCATCAACGTTCTGGTTTTCAAAACATCGTAATACTTCCCGAGCATATCCGGCTGGCCGGTGTACATGTAATCCTGATAAAACAGTAAAACTGTATGTAACAGCCATTCCGTCGGCCAGGTTGGATGGTCAATAAAATACTCGTTTGTTCGGCGGGCGATGCAATAAACGCTGTCAACACTATAATGACTTAACTGATTGATATAAGCGTCGGCTTCGTATGGAATACGCTCGCGGTCGCCATCGACATAATAGCCGGTGAAACTCGTTGCTTTTATGGTGTGTTTACACAGGTCCCATACCGCATTTAAAATCGTATCCGACGAGGTAAATGTTCCCGCATCATCGTTAAATTTATAATAAAGCGCCTTTTGTAGGATTTCAACTTCATCAATCGGAATTTGAAGGTTCTCCAACTCACAATATCTGAACGGCATAATTACGCCGAATGAATCAGGAAGAGCAATTGCAGGAGGATTGGAGTTTCGTTTGTCTGCCTGCAAAGCGACTTCCACACGCTGATTTACAGGCAGTTCCTCCAGGATTGCTTTTTGATATCGGATTGTCCCTCCCGGGTTGCGGTCAATCATCTGGTTGTCTGACAGTTTCTCTCCTAAGTGGACAATCAGGCTATCGCTTTGATACTGCTTGGATTGTAAGGAAAGAGTACCAAAATAGGCTTTCCCAAAATCGATCAAGTAATGACCGTCGCCAAGTTTGACAACTCGTTTTGCTCTATTCAGCTCCGACTCAAAATCGCCGGCTTTTGGTAAATTCACCTCTTGAGCATGAGCAAAAGAGCATAACAGCATGAATAGAATTGGTAGCAGATAAAACTGATTCCTGGATTTGATCCTCATGTTTCGCTTTTTTTTCGTTTAAACGCAGATTATTTGACCTTGCAGATTTTCGTCAGGCGAATATCACTGGACGATGCACCTACCATGAATTCGAAGGCGCCCTTTTCAAACCGCCAATCGCCGGATGATTCATCCCAAAACAACAATTCTTCGATAGGAACCTCAAAAGTAATATTTTTTGATTCTCCGGTCGCCAAAGAAGTTCTTTCAAAGGCTACCAACTGTTTTAATGGTCGTACAACTGATGATTTTACATCGCGAACATAGAGTTGAACGACTTCGTCACCATCGTAATTTCCGGTATTTTTCACGGTCATGGAAACTGAAACACTTTCGCCCAACTGAGCAACTGACATCTTGCTGTATTCAAATGAAGTGTAACTTAAGCCGTACCCGAAAGGATAAAGTGGTTCTCCCCTGAAGTATTGATAGGTTCTGCCTTTTGCAATCTCATAATCATTCATTGGCGGAAGGTCGGCCGCCGATTTGTAGAACGTAAACGGCAAACGACCAGCCGGATTGTAGTCGCCAAACAACACATCAGCAATGGCGGTTCCGCCGCTTTCGCCCGGATACCAGGCATCAACAATGGCCGGAATTGTTTCATCCATCCAGTTTATAGCCAAAGAACTTCCCGCGACCAGCACCACAATCACATTTTTATTCTCCTTGTAAATATCTTTTAAATAGTTGATTTGATCTTCGGGCAAACCTAATTCCACCCTGTCTTTCCCTTCTTTCTCAATAGTTTTATTGATTCCCATGACGGCGATCACATAATCGCTTGTTCGGGCAGCAATTCTGTCTTCTTCGTACAAATCGCCACCTTTACTATCAGGAACTTTCCAAAGTAATTGACAAATCGCATCGCCTCCATTATCGAAGTATTCTAATTTGATGGCGTATTTTTTACCAGCCTCCATTTTAAGATCAACCTGATCGGTAGTCGTTCCGCGATTGTGCCATTCGTCAACCACCAATTCATTGTTCAACCACAAACGGATTCCGTCGTCCGAATTCACACCTATTTTATAGTCACCCGTAATATTGGGGGCAATGTAACCGGTCCATCGCATGGATTTATGACGGTAATTTGTATACGGGTCCGGCGCCTGATTAACCGGGTCGAAATTCACCCCGTTATCGGTTCGGGTTTGTGGTGTCCCTTCCAAAAATTTATCATCGTAGTACTCAGCGTACAAGCCCTTTTCGTCGTTTTGATCGTTGCATAGATACTCGCCCTCCAATAAATTAAGGTTTTTTGCGGCGGTTTTCCACTTCACATATTGAACGTCGATTTTATCGCCTACTTTATGTTGAATGCCCTCCAATGGAGACACAGGCGCAATGACGGGTAAACCACTGTAGTCGCCAAAAACCACTTGATTGGCATTGAAACCAACTACCGCGATCTTTTTTATTTTTGCGGCATCCAAGGGCAAAATGTTATTCTGATTTTTAAGCAACACAATTGATTGTCGTGACGCGTCAAGTGCCAATTCCTGATGCTTTTGTGAACCAATTACATCGGGCGAAATTTTGGTGTATGGATTGTCGTCCACCGGGTCGAAAATACCCAGTTTAAAACGGGCTTCCAACACCCGGCGGGCTGCTTTGTTAATTGCTTCTTCACCGACCAAACCATCCTGATAGGCCGGATACAAATGGTTTGTGTAGATATTGTGCCCACATTCCAAATCCAATCCGGCTTCAATAGCAACTTTTGCCGCCTGTTTTTCGGTATCGACAAAATGATGCGATTTCTTCAGATAAGTTGGAGCGCCGCAATCGCTTACCACATAACCTGTAAATCCCCATTCACCTCTTAAAACATCATTCAACAACCAATTATTGGCTGTGCAGGGTATGCCATTGATGGCATTGTAAGCACTCATAATCGCCTGCGCATTACCTTCCTGAATGCAGGCTTTAAAAGCCGGAAAATAGTATTCGCGCAGGGCTTTTTCCGAAATTTCGGCATTGCAAGCAAATCGGTTTTCCTCTTCGTTGTTGGCGACAAAATGTTTGGGGGTAGCAACTACTTTCAAAAATCTTTCGTTGTTTCCCTGAAGTCCTTTTACAAAGGCAACACCAATTTTACGGGTTAAAAAAGGATCTTCGCCATAGGTTTCGGGAGTTCGGCCCCAGCGCGGGTCTCTGGCCATATTAATTGTTGGCGACCACATTGTCAGCATATCACTATACCCTGAAGTTTGATCCTTTCCCTGGTTTAAGAAATTCCACTTGGCCCGGGCTTCGTCAGAAATAGCGGTGGCCACATCATAAATAAGATCCGGATTCCAACTTGCAGCAAGAGCTATCGCCTGTGGAAAAACAGTAAAGCGCCCTCCCTTTACCACACCATGCAACCCTTCGTTACCGTGATAATACTTATCAACGCCCAAACGCGCGATCTCGCCGGCTGAAGCTTGCAGCAGCGACACTTTTTCTTCCACCGTTAATCGGTTCAATAAGTCATCAACACGTTCTTGCAGCGGTAAACTTGAATCGTTAAACGGAAAGGTAGTCTGCGCTCCCAGTAAAGAAGGAAAAATACACAAACAGAGTATGACTAATCGTTTTATCTTCATTTTTTATTTCTTTTTCACTATGTCTTTAATCACTTATTTTCATCCTCATAAAATCACAACAAGAAGTTACTTCCCATCAATGAATTCAACATTCGTTAGCTTCACTACCACCGGATTAGGCCATATTTTATCGTTATACAACCGTTGCGCTCTGGAGATTGATATTTCCAAAACTTCGTCGTGTTGAATGAATTTTGATTCCGGAATATTTTCAGGCCAATATTCAACCACCAAATCACTTTGTCCGAGCACCGAGATTTCAGTTTGCAGGGTCGATTTCACATTTTTCAATATAAAATTCCGACGAAATCCTTTGAACCATTCTTTTTGGCCGGTTAAAAATACATATACCGCATTCTCGTTCTCGTTTTGGGTGAACCACATATACCCATCTTTTATGATTCCAGGTACAGGCCTAACGTTTTTAACGCCTTCATCATTGACAAACATCCAAAGTGCCACTTCGCGCAACCGTTCTTCCTGCTCAATCGGGATTTCGCCATTGGGTTTTGGCCCAATATTGAGCAAAAAGTTTCCGCCTTTGGCTCTAATTTCAATCAGTTTCTCAATCAGCTCAGTGCCGCTTTTGTAGCTTTCGTTTGTGGGTTTGTATTGCCACTGGGTTCCCATCGTCATGCAGGTTTCCCATGGGCCAGGCATCGCACCGCCGGGTATGGTTTGCTCGGGTGTATTCATTTCGCCCCGTGTAACTACAATATTCGGATCGATCGAATGTACAAACTGAACCAAAGGGCCAGTTTTGTAGGCATCGAAAAAGATCAGATCGACGGGGCCATAGTTCGATATCAGCTCTTTGACTTGCTTTTTATCGTATTCCAACAATTCTGCGTTTTCGGTAATCTGGCTCATCGCCCTTTTTCGCGAAATGAGCGTCCCTTGCCCGTGCAGAAAATGAAAATCTTCGGGTGAGAAATACACCCCCACTTTTAACCCAAATTTGCGTAGCGATTGAAAAAGCATTCCGGTGATATCCTTTCCGTAGGGCGTATTCATAATATTAAATTCGGTGGTTTCCGTGTCCCACATACAAAAGCCATTGTGATGCTTTGTAGTGAACACGACATACTCAGCACCCGCCAATTTGAATAATCGGGCCCATTCGTCGGCATCAAATTTATCGGGATAAAAGGTTTTCGGAAGTTCATTGAAATATTTGTCGACATAAGTATCGGAAGCGCCGACCAACGAGTGACTGATCACACTTCCCAATTGAGAATCGAGGCTCCAGTGCACAAAAACACCAAAGCCCATATCCATAAACTCTTCATTCAGAGCCGCTTTATTTTTTAGCTGCGCCGATCCGCACAAACAAGCAAACAGGAGTATCAGCAGTGTAAACGTTGATTTAAGGTTCATAATTTTAGTTTATTAGTTTTCGGTGAATTGGTTTTCGTATTTAGGCGATAATTAGTTTGTCCAACACCGGGACTGAATTGCCCCTTGTACTTTTTAGGGCGATTCTAAATATCCGGGGAATTGCAGTCTTAATAACGACGAATGACGAAGCCGCCGGTCAGCTTAATATTTTCCGAAGAGCTTCCAATCAGCACTTTAAACGAACCAGGCTCAACAGTCCAGTTCATATCCTTGTCGAGCAAAGCCAAATCATCGGGATGTAAAACAAAATGAACGGTCTTGGTTTCTCCCGGCAACAAATGAACGCGTTCGAAACCTCGAAGTTGCGATTCGTAGGTCGTGACACTACTGACTTCGTCTTTGAGGTAGAGCTGCACAATTTCGTCACCTTCGCGCTGTCCGGTGTTTTTAACCTTAAATGAAACCTGGATATCGGCCTGAGAATACGCCTGATCGGGAGTAACAACCAAGTCGCTGTACTCGAACGAAGTGTAGCTTAAACCATAGCCGAACGGATAAAGAGAGCCAAGCACCCTTGTTTTACCATATCCATTGCCCGGAATTTCAACCTGCCCGGCATGCGACGCTACCTTAAACGGAAAGTTTAAAGGAATTTGGCCAACCGATTTTGGAAACGTAACCGGCAGCTTTCCGCCGGGATTGTAATCGCCAAAGAGCGTTTCGGCTACAATATCGCCGGACGAAGCACCCGGAAACCAGGCCTCCAGAATGGCCGGAATGTATTTATCCTCCCAGTTTATCGTCAATGCGCGGCCATTAACTAACACCAAAACAACAGGTTTGCCGGTTGCATGGAGCGCTTTTAACAGTTGCAGCTGCCGTCCGGGCAAGCCCAAATTAGTTCGGGTTTTACTTTCACCAACCATACTTTCATTTTCCCCCAGCACAGCAATCACAATATCCGATTGGCGGGCCTGTTCTACGGCTGCATCAATTCCGGCTTGCTCGTCGGTTGTTAACGCTACGTCCATCAACTCACTTTCAGGCCAGCTTTCATCAATCACCTCACAACCTTTTGCATAGCTTACGTTTAATTGGCCGGCGCCATAATTTTTAATCCCTTTGTATACCGAAACCGCCTCGTTAAACGACGGGCCATAGCGACTAAACGTATAATTTACTTCGTCGGCCATTGGCCCGGCAACCAACACATTTTTAAACTTCTTAATATCTAATGGCAAAACATTATTTTCATTTTTTAGCAACACCATCGACTCTCTGATAATTTGTCTGGAGAACTGTTCATCCGCATCGGTATGAACAATTTTATTGGCCAATTCACAATCTTCAACATAAGGCTGATCGAACAAGCCCAGTCTGAATTTAACCGCCAAAACTTCGCCCACGCGAGCATCAATGGTCTGCATAGACAGTCGACCTTCACGGATCAATTCGCGGAGTGGCTCGATATACGACTCAGGTGTTCTGAAACGGGTACGCACATTTAAGCCGGCTTCCACAACCTGTCGAACCGCATCTTTATAATCCGGAGCCACTTGGTGTTTTTCATTCAGATATTCCACGGCATCACTATCAGAAACCACATAGCCCCGAAAGCCATATTGTTGCCGTAACAACTGAGTTAAGAAATAATAGCTTCCGGTAATTGGCACTCCATCGTAATCGTTGTAACTACTCATCACACCCATTGGGTTTGCCTCTGCAATTACCTTTTTAAACGGATAAAGATGCAGTTGGTGCATTTCGCGCGGTGCCACATGCGGATCAGTTCGGGCTTCGCCATCGCGGGCGCCCTTTGGAATACTGTACACCGCAAAGTGTTTGATGGTAGAAGCAACACCCTGCGACTGAATACCTTTCGCCATTTGGGTTCCCAAAGCGCCGATCAGAAAAGGATCTTCGCTATAGCACTCCACCACCCGCCCCCAACGCGGATCGCGTGCCAGGTCGAGTATAGGCGCATAAATATTGGTGTAACCCAATGCCTTTGCTTCGCGACCAACAATTTGACCGGCCTGATAGACCAGTTCTTTGTTCCAGGTTGATCCGATTCCGATTGGTGCCGGAAGCGGAGTCGCTTTCTTGTGACACAGCCCATGAACCCCTTCGTTGGAAAAATCAACGGGAATTCCCATTCGTGTTTCTTCGATAAACCATTTCTGAATTACATTAATAGCCTCGGCGTGGTTACTATACGGATAAGCATGTTCGGTATAGGTATAAGGCCGATTGGCAATGGTATTCAGATGCTCGTCAATATTGGCGATTCCATCTTTCCATACCCGGTCTTTCCAGGCTTCTGTTGGTAATTCATCTTCCAACACGCGCGAAAATCCGTAAAGCGTAGCCATCTGACAGGTTTTTTCTTCCATCGTCATTTGCGACAAAAGATCTGCCACGCGCGCTTCAACGGTATTTGCCGGGTCTTCAAAAATATCTTTTACCCCATTTTTGTTGAAATCGATCCAACCTTGTCTATAAATAGTTTGTTTGTCTTTCCCAATTACAGGGGAGGTTAAAAAGATTAGACACCAAACAGAAAAAATCAACTTATAGATTCTCATTACATTCAATTTTATAGGTTTCAATTCTGCACAAATTGCGAAGCACAGAAGCTTTAGGTTTAGCTCTCACTACCTGATTTTCATTCAAAGGTTGAAATTACAATATCGCCGGGCTCTGCGGATGGAAGAATAGTTCAAAAACATGGAAGAATAGTTCAATTCATTTCAGAATTGAAACAGCCCATTTTTTCGGGCTTGTTTATTCGAATTCAGCAACTTAATTGCCCAAAATCTGAAACTCACCGGTTAAATCAATCGCTGTTGATGAACTTCCAGCCATTACCTTAAACGTACCTGGTTCAAACATCCAATTCAGTTGTTTATCCAGCAATGCCAAATCGTTGGGACGAAGTATATGGCTTACCTTTTGGCTTTCGCCTGGCAACAAATGAATACGTTCAAATCCCCGAAGTTGCGACTCTGGCAACTTCAAAATTCTGCGCATGCAAATTGCATGGCGCTTTGGCTTAGCGGCCAATATTTTCTCCGGCCCGACGAACCAATTCCTTATTCTAAGTGCTTCCGATTCCGATCGGAGCCGGCAAGGGAGTTGCCCGATCGTGGCAAAGTCCGTGTGTCCCTTCATTTGTAAAATCGACCGGAATTCCCAAACAAGGTAACCATCTGGCAGGTTTATTCCTCCACTGTCATCTGCGACAGCAGATCGGCAACACGCGCGTCAATCTGTTGCCTGGGATCTTCGAAAATATCCTTCATGCCATTTTTATTGAAATCGACCCAGCCATTATGATAAATCTGTTGTTTGCTGTTTTTTACCCCGGCTGAATAAAACAGCGACAAGCAAACCCCCAATAACAAAAATTTACCGGCCTTAAGAGCCGGTAAATCTTGAAAACTTCTCTTTATTCGTATTATTTTGCACCCTATTTTCAACGCTTTCAAATTGGGCCATTTCACAAAATCGACGTCTTTTATTTTTGATTATTGTTTGACATTTTCAAAACTAAACTGCCGCCATTTATAATCTGATCATGACCAATTCGGTATCCATCAAGCGATTGATTGTTATAAACAGCATTCTCGACATAGCAATTTTCAGAACTCATATCAACTGTCTTGATCACGAAGGATTTTCCGGAGGTGTTGGTCGGATCTAACTGAATGGTCACCCGATCGAAAATAGGGCTGCCAATTTGGTATTCCGGGTTTTCTTCGGTTCCTCCATTCATTTGAAAAAGTCCGATTTTCATCAAAATAGACAGGCTTCCCATCAATCCCTGATCTTCGTCGCCATTAAAGCCGGTTGCCGGCGACAAGCCACTAAAGGCTGTTTTTACAACCTGGCGCGACCAGTATTGAGTTAAATCCGGACGATCGAGTTGATTAAAAATAAACGCGGTTTGCATGGACGGTTGATTACCATAATTGATTGGAATCCGACGATATTCCGGATGTAACTCCTTGTCGTGGGCTCCTCCGGATGTAAATCCTATTTTTTGAGCCGTCTCGAATTGCGTATTCAGTTTCTCCGCAGCCTTGTCCTTACCTCCCATAAGTTCGGCCAGTCCGGCAATATCGTGTGGAACAAACCAGGTTGATTGTGCTCCATTCGACTCGTTAAACCCATGCTCGTAATTATACGGATCGAAATCGGCCAGCCATTTACCGGCAATATCCTTGGGGCGCATCCAGCCCGACCCGGCATCGTAAACATTTTGATAGTTCAGCGCACGTTCTGAAAAGTACTTGTAGTCCTCGTCGTAGCCAAGTTTTTTGGCCAGTTGCGCAAGGGTCCAATCCTGATAGGCATATTCCATTGTTAAGCTGGCCCCATCCTGATGGAAGCCAAAATCGCCTTCGGGAATGGGATAAGGGACATAGCCATTTTTGATGTAGTGAGCTAATCCGCCGCCCAAATTGGTATCGTGTTCATAGCCTGCCTTTTCCATAATTCCGCCGGGCAGATGGTTCTTTTTCAGCGCCTCATATATTCCGGCCAAATCATCGGTAATAATTCCTTTCTGAATGGCGCTAACAATAAACGGAGTCGCCGACGAACCAGTCATAACATAGGTGTAATTACCGCCTGAAGGACCACGTGGAATCAAGCCACCATCTTTGTAATATTGCATCAGCGACTGCACAAATTCTTTGTAAACCTCTGGATAGACCAAGCCCCAAAGCGTATTGATGGTCCATTGTGCTCCCCAAAAAGCATCGGAGTTGTAGTGATTGAATTTGGGTTTTCCATTGTCGTCCAACGGAAGCTGACCAACGCGGAACTGCTCACCAGTGTTGTCCGGATAAGCGCCATTCACATCGCTAATGGTGCGACGCCCCTGCAAGGCATGCCACAAATCGGTATAAAAGCGTTTTTGATCGGTTTCGGTGCCACCCTCAACTATAATTCGGCTCAACAGATTGTTCCATTCATCTTTTGACTCCGCAACAACCTGTTCAAAATCCCAATCGGGTAATTCAGTCTGAATATTTAAGTTGGCATTTTCAACCGAAGTGTAAGAGATCCCTGCTTTCAGGAGCACTTGGTCGGCCTGTTCATTAAAAACCAACAGGTAGTTGCCCGTTTCTTCATCGGTCACAACATCCTGAATTTCAATATCAGAATCAATCCTGAAAAATACCTTTGTTGGTTTCGGACGACGAATAGTTGGAGCATTTGTGAGCTCGCCTACAACGGAATGCCCGCCGATCTTTTGCAGCTTACCATCGGTATTTTCGCAGGGTCCCAAAACGGTGTTCAAATTTAACAGCAGGGCAGGTTTCCCTTCGCCTGAAAACTGGTATTTGTGAAAACCCACACGTTTGGTGCTGGTTATTTCGGCAGCTATTTTATAGCGGTCGAGCTCCAGGTACTGATAGCCCGGAGCCACCTTTTCGGTTTCGTGACTGAAATGGGAATAGAAATCGGTAAATATCGTTTCAGAATTTTGCTCCGTTAAAGCAACCGGCATCACCGAAAGTCCGGAAAGCTGCCACGCATGAATGTGGCTAAAGCCTTTGATGGTGTCGGTCAGGTAGCGGTAACCGCTTCCCCAGGCGCCGCCTATTTGGGTGTCGGGACTAAGGTTTACCATACCAAACGGTCGACAAGCCGACGAGAAAAAGAACCACCGCGAGTTTTCGGTGTCGAGCTGATTGTAAACTAAATCAACAGGTTTTAGTTCGGGGGTACCGTTCTGTTCGTTTTTAGATCCGCAGGAATTAAGTACCGTAACCAATACTGCAAAAACTGTCGTGCGTATCAATGCGATTTTTAGCCAATTCATTTTATTCAAGTTTAGTTGTTCAAAAAATGCAAAGGATTGAATTATTAATGTTGAAATATTCAATCACAGATATGGAAATATGCTTCTTTCGGTATCGAAAACCGGGTTGAATGCGTTGATCGTTCAATCAACCTGCCGAACAACCGACTGAAGCTCCTGATCAAGACTCAATTTACGAACTTCCTTAACAACAATTTGCCGATTGCCAACAGGCAAACCCAACTCGCTAATCTCCAACTCGGTAACATCATCAAAAACGAAGGCCGGGCGAAAGTCAGGCTGTTCTAGCTTTAAAGTTACATTTTTCAAGCTAATGCCTGTGGTATGGCGAACATAAAAGCCCCAGGAAGGCAACTCGCCAAACATGTGAAATTCGGGATAGCCCCCGATTTGCTCGGGAACCTGCCCCAGCCGGGTTAGCGGCACATAAGCCATTCCTTTTGATGCCCTGCCGGGATAGGTAATTTCGATGTTTTCCAATCGGACACCTTCAATATGATGCCCGGGAATTCCGGCGATAGATGAAGGAAACGGATTATGAAAGAATGTAACAGCCGGGCCTCGCATGTCGTAGTTAATGTCCGGTCGGTCAAAAGCGACCTGCACTTTCAAGTCGTGGATCGACACATTTTTAATGCTTCCGGGCTTTTTTCCGGCACGGTGCCCCAGGCGAATAAAAATGGCATTGCCGGTATTTTCGGCGACGATGTTCGACACTTCAATATTTTCAATATCAGCACCATCAACCGACTCTATGGCAATAGCAGAACGGAACGTATCGAACACGCGAATATTCTCAATTTTCACATTTTTAAATCCACCGAAAGAAGCAGTTCCAAATTTTATGGCGCTGGCACTGCTCCGAATGGTACAGTTGGCAATATAAATGCTGTCGTTAGCATAATCAGGGTAATACGATTTCAGACATATTCCATCATCGGCTGAGTTTACATCGCAATTGGTGATACTCACATTTTTACAGTCGGTAATATCCATGCCATCGTTGTTCCAGTAAGCACGATTCAACACCTTTACGGCATCGATTTTTAAATGTTGGCATAGCTCGAACGAAAGTCCCCAGCAGGCGCTGTTGTGCAACTCCATTCCTGAAATGTTGATGTTCTTACACATGGAAAAGCGGAACAATTTTGGCCGAAAAGTTTCGTGTGGACGCATCCGGTTAGTACTGTATTTCGGATCAACGCGTTCACCAAGGTGATGCAGGCTGTCAATATTTAAAGCTAAAGCCCGCCCTTGCCCGTCGATTCGGCCCTTTCCTGAAATAGAAATATTTGTCGCTTTGAATGCCACGAACAGAGCCATTTGCGAATTATCGTCGCGACTACCAAGTTTGGGTCTGCCCGGCATTTCAATATTGGCGTAATGGTATGGATTTGTGCTTCCCAATAAAACAGCTCCTTCTTCGAAATAGAGATGTACGTTCGATTTTAATTGCAAGCTTCCGGTGAGGTAATTTCCTTTTGAGAAGATGATTTGGCCTCCCTGCGATTTACTGACCAGATCAATCAGTGTCTGCAATTTTTCGGTATTCAGAGTCGTTCCATCTCCAATTATCTCATATTCAGCCACGTGATAATCGTTGCTTTTTGAGAATCCGAAAATGAAAATCAGTAAGAATAATTGAGTGAGAATTAATTTTTTCATCCCTAAATAATTTGTTTTTCAATTGACTGATGGAACTCACATGTTGCTGAAAATTATTTTCGCCGGTGTTTGCGTTCGGAACAACATGATCGCTTCATGCCGACTACATTATCTTCTCTATATCAACATCTTGAAAGAAAAAGAAATTCACAACCCGCTCAATTCAGCGACTCATTGTCGCGTTTCTATTCATTTCAAACTTCTTAAATTCGCTTCAATGGCATCTAACATTTCGATTGATGGGAAGCCATTATTTGGACGACGTTTTGCCGGATCGTACCAACCTTTCCATTTGTCGTTCTTATCGCCCTGGGCGCATCGTTTATAAATAGCGTCCAAATCTGCTTTTGCCATCCCCAACAAGTCTAAAGCCTTTTTCAACTGCCCTGTATCATTCGTTTTTTCAAACTCGCGTTTGTACTTCGCCATTTGATGAAGGCTACTTTCAAAAGCTAACAAATCTAGATATAGCTCAACCGGCAACTGGATGTAGTCGTGATAAAACAGATCATCTTCAGGAACATACTCTGCTCCTCTAGCCCCTTGTTCACGAGCCTGAACCAGTAATTCAGTGCGAATTTCGAGGGCATCGTAATCATCTTCAACATGTTTGTAATCGTTCGGAATCGATGGTTTTCCGGGACGAACGATTGGCAAGTTACTTAAGTAAGCAACAGCTTCGCGTATTTCCCAAAGGTGTTCCACATAGCCAATATTGCTGAACTGCGCTTCGTGCAATTTTTTCATCGACTGAACCGCGAATGCAGCAGCATTGTCGCCAAAATATCGTTGAGTCCATTCGGTATAAAAAAGGTTTCCGTCAAAAGCTTCCGGGTTATCCGCAATTTTCGAAAAGGCCTCGATATTTATCAGGAAAGGTCGGAATTGCTGCCCATTTACCTGGCAATAGCTGGTTGCTTGAAATTGGCGACACATCATTTTCATGATTGAATCCAACTTTTCGGGATAGGGATCATGAACGGTGTGATTTAACCAATATCCGGCATGCATATAAGTACCAAACTGATAACCTTTTGTACTATCCGGAAGCATTTTAAAGCCACCCCATCCGTCGTCGGACCAAACAACAATCCAGTCTTTCGGCGGATTGAAACCATTGTTGAACATTTCCATTCCATCGGAATAACAAATAGCAATCTTTGGCGCACCAGGTTTATACTGGTCAATCAATTCGCCCAGCTCAACATAAACTTCGTTAAAAACGTCAACTTTATTTTCACCACACGAACTTTGGTACTCCCAATCCCACACCTGGTTGCGAGGCCGAAGAGAAAAGATATCGGCTTTGCCTAGTGGGGTTTCTTCAAAATAGTATTTCCAATTCGCTATCCACTCGTCTTTATATTCCGACCAGCAATCGGCTTTTTCCTGTTCCATGGGACGAATTTTATACCCCAACGAAAGATCGATCTGGACCATCATTCCCATATCGTGAGCATAGTCGATCATGCTGTCGATGTATGAAATACGAATGTCATAATCAGGTCGAATGGCCTTATACTCCTCGCGGAGGAAAAACTCAGGCCGCCCCAACATATCAAAAAACTGAATGGCATTATATTTATTCCGCACCAGCGAGTTGATCATTTCCGTATACGACTCCCAGTCGTATTCCAACAGAGGATCTTTCCGATTGGCCAACTCATCCACATCATTTTCAAAATAACACAAAATTGGTATTTGTGGTGGTGCAATCACCTTATTGTCGAAAACCAGCAAATCGTTTACATGCTTGGTTGTTGTTTTTTTTCCTGTCCAATATTGAAATGGATCAACGCCCAGAATTTCGCTGCAATAATCGTACACCGCATATTGGGTTCCCTGAATATCGGCTCCGGCGAGAACGATGGCCGGCTGACCATTTTCCAATGCCACCTTAGCCCAAACACCTCCCCGCTTGCCCGGGAAATTCTCCGAGAGCACAACATCTTTCTTTCGGATTAATTTTTGAATGAGCTCATTCGAATCAGAAGTCCCAACAACAAAAAAGAAACCGTCGTCCGGCAGCTGATCTCCGGCGTTTACTACAGAAAATGACTCTCCGCAAACAGTTTCCAGATCTTTTTTAAAGTGTTCAACTGTTAGTAGCTCTGCCCGCGATGCCTGACTGCCAACTACAATATAAAATTGTTCTGTGTTGCTGCATGACTGCATCCCAAACAAGGCTGTTAACAGGAATACGATGAGGAATATGGTTTTGAGTTTCTTCATTTTCTTTCGTGAATAGATGGCCAGGTGATTTCGAATATTGGTCGTTGCGTGAAGTCCAATATTTCAAGGTTCGTTTGTTTTTCTGCCTTCCTGATGAAAGGCCGGGCAATGAACGGATCTCCGGGCCAAGTCGTTAGTGAAACCCGGGCATATCAGGGATACTAATATGCCCGGGAAATTTTTAATTGAATAAACGGATTGGTATTAATAGCCGAAGTTCTGCTCCAGTGAGCCATCGGTTAACTCCATCTCTGATGCAGGGATTGGACGAAGCAAATGAATGCTGGCATCGAATTTCCCGTGATCGATCACATGTGGATTGTACAGATTGATCCGTTCTTCCAGCTTTCCGGTACGTTTCAGGATTGCCCAGCGGCTTTCTTCACCGGCAAGCTCCATGGCACGTTCGTTTAGGATATCGTCGATGGTAACAGCGGTGTAGTAATTTGTTTCGCCTGTTGCACGTTCGCGAACGCGGTTGATGTTTACCAAAGCCTTTTCCTGATTGCCGGCTTTCAAATAAGCTTCAGCAGCAATTAAATGTGTTTCAGCCACGCGGAATACATAGGTATCACGGTATCCACCTTCTGTTTCATCAAAACCTTCATCGCCAAACTTTTTAAAGATCGGAAAGTTGGTGGTAACGACATTTGAACTGTATTGGTAGATTGCTCCGGCAACATTATCGGGTTTCCCATAGTAATACTGATCCGGATTGTACACCCAGTAGCGGTTCAACGCTTCAGTTAACTCATCGCCCGTGATCGCCGTTTTCGGAAAGTAAATAACGGTATCTCCCGGAACAATAACATCCTGCCCTACTGTAGACACATAGGTATTATTCTCGTTCGCATATAAAACGCGGTGAATAGTAGCCTCTTCACGCGAATCGTTTTCAGCGAACAGGCCATAGAAGAATGATGTTGGCATGGCACCAAAATCGGTTCTTCCGTAAGGATTTGTTCTTGCGATCCCCACGTAATCAATCAAACTCGACAGGAAAATGGCGTGTTTGTTATTGTTACGATCAACATAATCGCCACCATCGCCATATTGAACAGAGAAGAGTACTTCATCATTTTCCTGGTTGTCGAAATCGAAAACCTCGCCAAAAGTTTGAGTGCGAATATCGTACCCGTTAATTGCACTTTCGGCCAATGCAGCCGCTGTCGTAAAATCGGATGAACTTCCGAACGATTTGTAACCTCTGCTTACATAAACATCAGCCAGCAAGTGCTGTGCAGCTCTTTTCGAAATCCTTCCAAAATCGGGTGAAACCAACAAGTCAGGAATCGCATCTTCCAAATCTTTAATGATCTGCGCAAAGGTTTCCTCTTCGGTAGAACGGGCATAGTCGCTGCGGATACTCGAAGTCTCTTCCAACTCAAGAACAACGCCACCGTACTGCTGCACCATGTTATAATAGGCCAACGCCCTCAACGCTTTCGCCTGGGCAATACCGTAGGCTTTTTTGGTCAGGTTTCCTTCCGACCAGGCAATTTGGTTCTCGTACCGGTTGATCGCGGTATTGGCGTAACTTACAATTGTGTAGTTGCCCGACCAGCATGAACCACCTGACGAAGAGGTTATATTGAAATATTCATTTAGCGCATTGGTATCGTAAAACGCGCCTTTTGTGGTGAAAATATCAGTCCCGTAGAAATTCACATCGTAAACTTTGTACGCGCCGCGTAAACCAGTGTAGATGTTCACAATCAGGTCATCGGCAGTATCCTCAGTAATGTAACTCTCTGCCGTTATGGAAGAATAATTATCCTCTTCCAGAAAACTTTCGCAAGCGTTAAATCCGAACAACAGAATTAACAACCAGCTTCCTACTATATATTTTTTTAACATCATGATTTCTATTTTAACGATTATACTCCTAGAATCTCAGTTTTAAACCAAACAGTACGGTACGAATTGAATAAGCCATTCCGTATGAATTCTGAAGTCCGGTTTCAGGATCTGGTCCTTTGTAATCAGTAAACGTAAATGGATTTTGAACGTCTAAAGACAAGTGCATATTTGAGACTTTCAGGGTATTTAAAACCGACTTTGGCATATCGTAGCCAATTCCAATATTTCCAACTTTCACAAACGACATATCCTCAAAATACCACTCTCCGGGGTCTCCCACCGAAACCATTGGCCGGCTTGCACTCTGGTTGTTCGGAGTCCAATACTCCATATCGATGGCATTAAATTTAGCGTTGTCGTTTTGGTAAGGTGAAAAGTTCTGGTAAAACTCGGAGTGTCCCAATACTCCTTGACGAGTATAAACCATAACCGAGAAATCGAAGTTTTTATACGACAGATTATTGGTGATACCACCTGTCCAATCGGGTGAATGCGAGCCAATCACAACTTTATCATTCGTATTAATGATATCGTCGTTGTTTTGGTCAACATATTTATACTGACCAGGAACCGAGCCGTAAACAGCTGCTTCGTCAACCTCGTCCATTTGCCAGATACCGGCTACTTCGTAGGAATACATCGCATCGATCGCTTCACCAATCTGAAGAACACCATGTCTTCCGTAAGGGATTTTATCCAGGTCACCTTCAATTGTCAGGATCTCATTTTTGTTTTTCGCAAAGTTGATGCTACTAGTCCATTTAAAGTCGCCCCGATCGATGTTCACCGTATTGACAACCAATTCAATACCTTTATTACGAACAGAACCGAAGTTACCGGTAGCACTCGAGAAACCTGTCAGCAGGAACAACTCTTTGTCGAAAATGGCGTCTTCGGTTTTCTTGTTGTAGAACTCCGCTTCAACACGAATTCTGCTATCAAAGAAACTAGCGTCGAAACCAATGTTATATTCTTTAGAGATTTCCCATCCTAATTCGGCATTTGAAAGCGAAGTAACACCTTTTCCGGTAGCCAAATTATCTCCGTACAGATAGGTTACATCTGCCAGATAGGCTTGCGAAGCATACCGGCTAACAACAGCATCGTTACCCGATTCACCATAACTAAGGCGAAGTTTCAGGTTGCTTAACCAGTCGATGTCCTGCATAAAGCTTTCTTCGCTTACACGCCATGCGAAAGCTGCCGATGGGAAGAACGCCCACTTGTGATCTTTGGCAAGTTTCGAAGAACCATCATAACGACCAGTTGCAGTAAGCATATACTTATCGTTGATATTGTAGTTTAAACGTGCCGCAAAAGCAGCCAGTGTTTCTTTCGAATAGTAGGTATCGTAGGCACGAACATCGGTACCAACGGCTGTATTGTAGAAACTGTAACTATCTGAATCGATGTTGCGGGTTTCGATGTCACTACCTTCATCCTGTTGATGCCAAATTGAAGAGATTAAAGTTCCTTTTAGCTCATGTCCATCTTTAATTTTCACATCAAAATTGGCCACGTTATCCCAGGTATACGAGTTGGTAAAATCAGTTTCGTAATACGCTCTGACTCTGCTGGCATTGTTCTGTGACGATTTGGTAAGCAAGCCCCGGTATTCGCCATAACGTTTTGAGTTGACATTTGGCGCGAAACTGGTTTTAAAGCTCACCCACGACAGCGGCTTAATTTCAGCATAAATATTTGCGATAAAGCTATTTGAACGGGTATTCACAGTCCACGACCCTTGATCTTCGTAGATCGGATTGATAAAACGCTGATCCTGTTCATCGGGGATCAATCGAATCAGTCCATCTTCGTCATAAGGATTTACGGTTGGAGCCAATCGATGAGCACTTCTGAAAAGCTCTTTACTTCCTTCTTCACGTTCCGAATACGAAAAGTAAGTTTGAATTCCTACGGTTAAATAGTCTTTCACTTTTTTCGACACGGAAGCCCCAACATTATATCTTTCGTAGCCCTCAATTCCCATCACACCTTCATCGCTTGTGTAACCAATAGAGGCGTTGTAAACCAATCCGTTTTGTCCACCTGACATCCCCAGAGTATGGTTAGTCTGAATTCCGGTATGGGTTAATAAATCCCGCCAATCGGTGTAATTTCTGTTGGCAACATTATCTAATTCGTTCTGACCAATAAAGACCAGGTTGTAGTCCAGCGGAAGAGCGTTCCAGCTTTCAATGGATGCGTTACCGCCAGCAACGACGCTTTTCCACTGTGTGGCACGCAAATAATCTTCGGCCCAGGCAACATACTCGTCGCCCGAAAACATATCTGGTTCGTTTACAGTTTGATTAACCCCAAAAGAACCATCGTAAGTGAAAACTGTCTTGCCTTCAAATCCTGATTTGGTAGTGATAATGACCACGCCATTTGCACCCCTTGAACCATAAATGGCAGTTGCCGACGCATCTTTCAACACATCCATTTTTTCAATGTCGGCAGGATTCACAATGCTGATATCCTCCATAAAAATTCCGTCGACAACGTAAAGAGGCTGCCCCAAATCCGCTGTAGGATCGTCGCTAACACCATCGTTTCCGACGTTGCTGTTTTTGATTACCGTATTTCCCCTGATTTTGATCGCCATTGGAGCTCCAGGCTTCGAACTCAGCTTGCGAACATCAACACCGGCCATACGCCCCTGCATTGCCTGGGCTACATCCGTCTTATTCATTTCAGTAAGCATATCGGCATCCATCGAGGCAACGGAGCCAGTTAAATCGCGCTTTTTTACGCTTCCATAACCAATCGCAACCACTTCGTTAAGTCCGATCGATTCTTCTACAAGCATGACATTGTAAACCATTGCTGTTCCAACCGCTTTCTCAACGGTTTTCATTCCTACAAAAGAAAATTGAAGCAATTTGGCACTAGCCGGAACGGATAGCGTGAATTTCCCATCCATATCTGTAATCGTTCCATTCGTTGTCCCTTTTTCAACGATGGTTACGCCAGGAAGACTAACTCCTTCCGAGTCGGTTACCACACCTGTTAGTGTGCGTTGTTGCGCCCAACTCATGGTCGTAAAACCAATCAGGAAGCACACAATCATTGTTAGTTTAAGTAGTTTTCTCATAAATAGATTTGATTTGATTTTGAAATACATCACAACAAATGTAAAAGGATGTTAAAAAAGGGATATGGATTTTCCATCCCGAAACATGGACAGATCAATCAGCAAACACAACACACTGGCTACATGACAGATACAACACACACCAACAGAGCGTTTCTGAATATCAGGCCAAAATAAAATGAATTTTGCAGGAATAATCCATCCCATAAAGCGACAAATTTTACAGAAAACAGGAGTAGGCAACTTGAATTATGGTGGGGAAGCATATCAAAAAAACATCTAATTCGTCAGCTGAAAGACCGAAGTACAATTCACGGCAATCAGGAATCCGGAAAATCAACACACTTTTGTGTCATCAATTTCGAAAGCCCAAAATGAACGTGATTCGGTGGAACAAATTCACCCGGGATGGTTGGATCCGGAAGTAAGAATATTTATTCGCCCGCCGGATACTTACTTGGCGAGATACCAAACTGCTTTTTGAAACATTTACTGAAATACAACGCATCATTAAATCCGACTCGATAGGCGATTTCAGAGATCCTCAACTCAGACTCTTTGATCAAAAGTGCCGCCTTTTTCAGGCGGTAAGTCCGAACGAATTCAACCGGCGAAAGGTCGGTAATGCTTTTTATTTTGCGATAAAGTTGCGACGAGCTAACGCCAAGCCCTTTACAAAGATTTTCAATGTCAAATTCCGAATTATCAAGATTCTTGTCAATTAATTCAATCACCCGATTTAAGAAATCTTCATCGATCTTCGAAAAAGTTAGTTCCTTGGACGTTACCTCCTGGTGGCTGCCAAAGCCGGCTTTTAGTTTCTTAAAGTTGTCGAGGATGTTCCGAATCCGAATTTTCAACAATTCCGGTTCAAACGGTTTGGTAATATAATCGTCGGCTCCCATTTTGTATCCGGAGATTTTGCTTTCAATAGAAGTTAGGGCAGTCATTAAAATAACCGGGATGTGACTGATTTCTGAATTTGATTTTAGGTTTTCACAGAACTGCAAACCATCCATCTGATCCATCATTACATCAGAAATAACCAAATTTGGATTTTCAGTGACACAAATTTTCAAGCCATCAACACCGTTGGATGCCGTATAGATTTGGTATTCTTCTGACAATAAATCACGGAGAAAATCACGTAATTCCAGATTGTCTTCGATTAAAAGAATACGCGGCTTGTTTTCAGATTTTTCGGGAATTTCAGTCGGGTCATTCTTTGCATACGAATGAGTTAGCAGCTCTTTTGTCCGGCGGTCAGCATCGCGCTTAAAATCGAAGATCTCTTCTTCCGAATACAGATCTTTCCCCAAAGGAAGGTGAATAGTGAAACAGGTTTCACCGGGCACACTGTCCAGCTTAATTTCACCATGATGCAACTCAACCAATGTTTTTACAAACGAAAGGCCAATGCCTGAACCTGTGTTTAAAGCCCCCGACTCTTCCTTGATCTGATAGAAACGCTCAAATATTTTTTCGTGAAACTGCTTCGGTATTCCTTTCCCGTTGTCGGTTATTTTAAGTTCGACATATCCCGATGGGAATTTGATGTTTTGCTCTCCGGTCCGCAATTCAATTTTGATACGTCCATACTCGGGTGTGTATTTAAAAGCATTCGAAAGAATATTAAAGATCATGATATCCAGCTTTTCCTGATCAAACCAACCAGTCACAAATGCCGAATCATTGGTAAATGTCAGATCAATCGATTTTTCCTTTGCCATATATTCGAATGCGGCAATGTTCGACTCAATGGCCTCAACAATATTCAGCTGAATCGTTTTCAATTTCATTCCTTCGAAGAGTGATTTTCGGAAGTCGAGAAACTGATTCACCAGAGATAAAAGTCGTTGCGAGTTATTCAGGATCAGGTCATGTAGTTTCGACGTTTTACCGTCAGCTTTCTCCTCGCTAATCAGTTGCTTTATCGGCCCCATGATGAGGGTCAACGGGGTGCGCAGCTCATGCGAAATATTGGTATAAAAGCGAAGTCGCTCATTGTTGAACTTTTCTTCTTTTTCGCGCTTTACGCGTTCAATCAAAAGTTCACGTTTCAGTTGAATACGGGCTAAAATAACCCGTCGCGACTGAATAAAAACGGCTATGGCAATGATAAAATAGATGAAGAGTGCCAACGAGCTCAAAAATGGCGAAGGTTTAACCCGAATGATCAGTTTTGCTGATTCTTCGCTCCAGACTCCATCATTATTTGCGGCAAAAACCTCGAAAATATATTTCCCCCGACTTAAGTTGGTGTAGTGCGCTAAACGCTCGGTTCCGGTATGCCATTCCTTATCATATCCGTGCAAAATATATTTGTATTTATTCTCTCTGGTATTCACATACGAGGTTGATGTAAACCCTAAGGTAAAATCCTTATTCTGATGATTTAACACAAGTTCGTCCTGACGATTGAGATTCTTGCTTAAAACCAACTGCCCGTTGAGCTGTGTCCCAACCTGAATTTCAGTATTATTGACAATGAGCTTGTTGAAAATCGGTTTAGGAGAGAATGCGTTATTCAATGGCTCTGATGTATTGAACCGATAGATCTGATCAAACCCACTCAGATACAACTGGTCATTTTTATCAATAAAAAATCCCCTGCGATTATACTGACTACTTCTGGTTCCGTTGTTTACACTAAAAAAACGGATCTGATCGGTTGTGGGTTCCCACCTTGCAATGCGGTTAAAATTTAGATTTAGCCAAATGCTTTGTTGCGAGTCGAGTTGAATATTGGTAACCCACAAATTACCAACATCCGGAAACTTTTTGGATTTAAATGTATTGGTTTGTTCGTTGTACAGATAAAAACCATTTCGGCCGCCGACAAATATTTCACCACTGGCCGATTCTTCAATATCATTAAATATATTGGGATTTAGAATCGAATCACTTTGATCGGGCAGATAGTATTCAAAAGCACTTAAACCGGCTTTTCGTTTAAAAACTCCCAACTGAGTAGCAATCCATAAACTTCGGTTTTTGTCGATCAGGATATCATTGATCTGAACATCGCCTGACAAACCATTTTCGGCCGTAAAGCGCTTTGTTCGGGGATTGAAATATTTTAGCCCTTCGCCTCCTGTACCAACAAGAATATTACCGTTAGCATCTTCAGCAAGCGAATAAATTGGTGTGTTCTTCGGCGAATGTTTGTAGGTTGAAAAATCCTGCGTTTTCCCATCCATCTTTATTAATACTCCATTGTAACTTCCAGCCCAAATATTCTTTTTCGAATCAATTAAAATGGCATACAACTTTTCCTCAAACTGTTCGAACCCAATTGTTCCCGGAAAATTCGAGATACTGGTTTCGTCACTAAATAAAATGCCATGCGAAAGAGTCAGGATTAGGTGACCATTTTTGTAGGGGTGAAACGCGGTTGCTGTTTGTTCCGGGAGTTGGCTGATTGATTCACCGCTAACTTGCTCAAACTGATTCTGATAAAGATCATACTTATTCAATCCGTTTTCGGTTCCGATCCACATGCACCCCGACTTGTCCTCAAAAAAATCCATGATTTGCGCATGCGATATCGACTGGTTATCTTTTCGGTCGTGGACAAACAAATCAAAATTACCGGTAGTTAGATCCTCGAATTGCTTACACAATATTAATCCACCCCAGGTGCCAATCCATAATTTTCCATTTTGATCTCGGGTTATCGTTCGGAAAAAATTGCCCATTTCGCCCATCGGAGAGCCCGTGAACGAGTAGTAATTAAAACGATTAGTTTGAGGATCAAATAAGTTTATGCCGTTTCGCGTACCAATGGCAATTTTACTATCGGTATCCTGAAACAGACAATAAACATCGTTACTTGTCAGTTTCAGTGAGTCATTTTCGATTCGGTAGTTTTGCAACGAGTCGATCTTCGAATCGGAATAGGTAAAACTAAAAACACCATCGCCAAAAGTTCCAACCCATATTTTGCCATCATTCCCAAACAATATCGACTTAACATACGGACGAGAGTTTCCGATCGTATTTTTGAATTCAATTTTTATAAATCCATCCCGGAGGGAGTCATATACATTAACACCCGAATCATATGTGCCTATAAATATTCGGCCACGTTTGTCCATTTGCAGACTTCTGATTTTGTCGCTGCTAATGGATCCAGGTTCCTTTTCGCTGTGATAGTAGGTAATTAACTCTTCGGTAATCAGATTGTATTTCGATAATCCGTGATTGGTTCCAATCCAAATGTTGTTGTTCAAATCCTTCAACAGCGCAACAACGTCATTATTAATCTGCTCGTTGTTTCTAAAACGCTGTTGCACAACAAACTCATCACCTTCGTACTTGTACAATCCGCTAAACGTAGCAATCCATAAAACCCCGTCGTCATCCTGAATTATTTGTCTGACACTTAGATTAGCCTCACCTTCCTGCGATAATATTTTATCAAAAGACTTGTTTTGCGCAGAACTGACTTTAAATGTCAGCAATAAGAGGAAGAAAAGGATGCTATAGTTTTTTACAGTCATTTAGCAGGTGTCGGGATGGTTACAATTTGGGCAAAGTAAATGATTCTGCATCACAAACCCAATAATTGCCTCGAGTATAATACTTATTGATAGCGCATTGAACAGGGTAGAAAACAGTTTCAACTCACCAATGGTTCAATGCCGGTCGAATCAACCCAAAGAAGGAAATATTTGATTCAAAGTCACCTTCTTAGTTCAGCCATTTCCGGCACCGTTGTCGTAAAAAATAAATTTGAATATCTTCAATGCGATTTTTACCTGCTTAACCTGTTGCCTAAACTAAATTTATGGAAAAGAAAACGACACGAAGTGAGATTTTCATTCTGACTCTAATCTGTACACTATTCGTTTTCAGTAGTTTCGGTATAAACTTCAGAAAATACGACATGGGCTCGGGGCTTAGTCACAATTCGGTTATGTGTGTGACTCAATCGCAAGATGGATTTATCTGGATTGGAACACGAGACGGGCTTTGCCGATTCAACGGAGTTTCGAATACGGTCTACAAACAAAACTTCGACGATACAAACAGCATTTCAAATAACTCAATTAACTGCCTCTTCGAAGCTTCCGACGGAAAACTTTGGATTGGAACGACGATGGGGCTGAACTGCTATTCACCTAAAACTGACCGTTTCGAAAAATTCACGTTACAAGCCGATGGGAAAGGAATTTCACAAAATTATATTCGGGCAATCATCGAAACAAACGAAGGTAAAATACTGATTGGCAACCCGTTCGGGATTGACATCTACGATCCGACTACAAATGCGTTTGAAGCCATTCCTATTGAGAAATCAAACACCTTAAAAGACAACATCATCACTTGCTTTTTCAAAGACAGCAACAACAGAATCTGGGTTGGACAGCGATCCGGAGTGTACCTATTCACCAACAATTCTTTCGAACGGGTTTGTCTGGATAAAAAACTGGAGTCGTTGTTCGATAAGTTTGAAATTCGGGACATCCGTGAAGATTCAAACGGCACTATTTGGGTAGCAACCGAGGAGTACGGACTCTATGCCTTTAAATACCAATCGAACCAATGCGAAGATTTCCGAAATTATACAGTCAGCAACAGTAACATCGTTTCAAACCATATTCGCAAAATTTATATTGCCGATGATGAAATCTGGATTGGCACCATGGATGGCCTGAGTATATTTTCACCAACCAAAGGGTCCTTTAAAAATTTTCAATACAGCGCAGACGATCCTGACGGAATCAGCAACAATTCAATCCGCGACATTTTAGGCGATAATCAGGGAGGTATTTGGCTCGCCACTTATGCCGGTGGCGTGAATTACTATCATCCGCAAAATAATTTGTTCCCTCATTACAAATCGACAACAGAAGACACGAACTTTTTGACCAGCAACGTAATATCCTTTTTCCTGGAGGAAAAAAATGGCGATCTGTGGATCGCTACTGAAGGTGGCGGTTTGATATTCAGAGAGTTTTCGAAAAATAAAACGAATCACTATTTGAACCAAAAGAATAGGAACAGTCTGGTTCAAAACTACGTAAAATCGTTGGCTCAGGACGAAAAAGGGAACCTGTGGATCGGAACATTCAACGGCCTTAGCTATTTCGACAGAGAAACCGGAATTTTCACCAACTACCTTAACGATCCGGAAGACCAGAATAGCCTGATAAAAAACCAAGTACACAGCCTTTTCATCGACAACCAAAATTTAATTTGGATTGGAACCAACGGAGGTGGCCTGCAAACATTTAACCCGGCATCGAAACAATTTAAGTTGATATTGTCGGACGAAGTAAAAAATGTGAATGTGATCATGGCCGATCAGAAAGACAGAATTTGGGTTGGTCACCAAAGCGGATTGGCTTGTCTGGACCGGCTGACCGGCAAAAAAATCGACATCAGCTCGCTTCTAAAACAATTACCTCTGAGCGTTCAATACGTTCAATGCCTCTTCGAAGACCGTCTTGGCCGGATTTGGGTTGGCACACAAGGATTCGGCCTTTTCCTGATTCACGAAGAAGAAATATTTTGGTATAATACCGAAAAGGGATTGCCCGACAATACGGTTAATGCCATTACAGAAGACGCAAAAGGTAACTTTTGGCTCAGCACCAATCAAGGTGTTTCAAAGATTAATCTCGACGACTCGATTGAATCATCAACAAAACTAAAAAGCAAAACCTACTCGAAAAGTCAGGGAATCCAAGGGCTTCAATTCCTGCCAAACAGTATCCTTCATTCAAAATCGGGGTTAATTTATGCTGGCGGCGTGAACGGATTTAACGTTTTCGATCCGGAAAAGGTTGATGATCGTGACTTTTTCCCGCCAATAATTTTTACGGATCTCCGAATTCGCTCTAACACAAAAGAAGGCGTAAAACACTGGCCGGTTCAAAACTTAACTACCAGCCACCGTGATTTAAAACTCAACTATCAATTTCGCGATATTTCCGTCGATTTTCTGGGAATTAATTACACCGACCCAGAGAATACCTATTACCGTTACCAACTGTTGGGTATCGAAAAAGACTGGGTATACATTGCTAAACAGCGGACAATCAACTTCAATTATTTGCCTGCCGGGAAGTACGAATTACGCTTGCAGGCATCAACCAACGAATCAAATTGGGGAGACACCTATCAATCCCTTTCCTTTGAAATATTGCGTCCATGGTGGCTAACGGGTTGGGCTTTTGCGGGCTATTTACTGTTTCTTGGTTTGTTTCTGGCTATCTTTTTCAGTCTGTCGAAACGATGGGCGAACCTGAATAACCGATTGGAGATGGAACAATTCCAGCGAACCAAAGAGGATGAGTTGCACCAGTTGAAACTTAAATTCTTCACCGATGTTAGCCACGAACTAAGAACTCCTTTAACTTTAATTGTTTCGCCGCTCGAACAAATTATACAGCAACCCGATTTAAACAGCCGGCTTCGGAACCAACTTTCGTTAATTCAGCGAAACGGAAACCGGATGATGCGGCTGATCAACAAAGTACTTGATTTGCGCCGCCTGGAAACCGGACACGAACAGTTAAAAGCGGCTCCGGGTGATCTGGTTAAATTTCTGACTGAAACCAGCTTGGCGTTTAAAGAATCGGCTACAGCAAAGAATATCGAGTTTAAATTCATTCCGCTGGAACCTACATTGGAGATTTATTTCGACCGGGATAAAATGGAAATGATTCTGTACAACCTGTTATCGAATGCCATAAAAAACACCAAACAAAATGGCCGGATTACACTCGAACTTAGTGTAGCAAATACCGAACAGATAAGCAGAAATAAGCTCCAAACCGAAAGTAGTTATGCCGAGATTCGGGTTTCCGACAATGGCCGGGGTATTCCATCCGAGCTATTGGATCGCATATTTGAACGTTTCTTTGTTTCGCAAACTAGGGAAAGCAGAAGGTCACTGGATTCCGGTGTTGGATTGGAACTCACCAAACGACTGGTCGAACTTCACAAAGGAATTATTTCGGTGGAAAGTCGCGAAAGAACATCGGAGGAAGACGGATTTACCTGCTTTTCGATTTTATTTCCCATGGGTAAAAATCATCTGTCGAACGACGAAATTGCATCAGACTACAAAAGCAGCGAGGACTCCTCTCAATATGTTAAAACGATTCAGGAAGCAGAGGCTCTTGATGGCGCTGAGAACGAAGAAATTGAAGAACTCCCCACTGAATTTGAACAAAATAGCTCGGAAACCAGGCTGCTGATTGTGGAGGACAATGCGGAGGTCAGATCATTTATAAAAAGCTTATTTACAAATCAATACTTGGTAGAAGTGGCCGAAAATGGCAAAATAGGATTGCAAATGGCGACCGAAAATGTACCTGACTTGATTGTTTGCGACGTTATGATGCCCGAAATGGATGGCATGGAATTGTGTAAACGAATCAAAACAGATGTTCGCACCAGCCATATTCCGGTGATTCTATTAACCGCCAGAACGGCGATTACCTTTAAGTACGAAGGGCTCGAAACCGGTGCCGATGACTATATCACCAAACCCTTTAGTGCCGACTATTTGAAGCTCCGCGTTCGGAATCTAATCAGGCAACGCGAAATGATTCGGAACCACTTTACCCGGGAAACTATTTTCGATCCTGCAAAAATTACCGTGACATCGGTCGACGAAAGACTATTGAAAAAAGCGGTTGACTATATCGGCGAACATATGACCGACGCCTCACTTAGTGTCGAAAAACTGAGCAGCGAATTAGGCTTGAGTCGGGTGCATCTGTACCGTAAAATTAAAGCATTAACCAACCTCACCGCTGTAGAATTCATTCGTAGCATCCGCCTAAAACGAGCAGCGATGTTGCTTCAGGAAAACAAACTGAACGTTAATGAAGTGAGTTATTTGGTCGGATTTGACGATGTAGATTATTTCCGCCGTTGCTTCAAACAGCAATTTGGAGTCGCTCCATCGGAATACACCAAGGCCAACCACACCAACGTGGACACCCTTATCCAATAAACACGCAAAGCACTCACTACCTACCAATTACACACACTCCTGTATCATTTATCCTGTAAAAATGATACAGGCAGGCGAAGCCATGTTACATCTATCAGGTATTCCTGTAACATCATTCGATCGCAAAAATAGTCGGTGCACCTATTTTCGTCAATGGAATTCACCCACAGAAGAATTATTATGAATCGAACCAAACGAAAAATAAAACTGCAACTCATTTCCACGGCCATTATCATTTTAGTCATTGGAATTTTTATTCTCAGTATAATCTTTCATCTAATCTAACAAACCAAAAACGTATGAAACAAAAATCAGCATTGAAACGAGTTGGATTGCTCATGCTCTTATTCCTTTGGGGAATAGGTAGTTTTGCACAGTCCAGAGTCATTACCGGGAAAGTGACCGATAACGGAAAGTCACCATTGCCGGGTGTCACTGTAGTTTATAAAGGAACAACAAATGGCACGATTACCAATGCAGACGGCAATTACACGCTAAAAGCCGATCCCGAAGCAAAAACACTTGTGTTCACCTATATCGGAATGATTTCGCAGGAAGTTGCCATTGGGAACTCAGCAACAATAAATGTCACCCTCGAACCAGATGTGGTTGGTGTCGATGAGGTGGTCGTTGTTGGTTATGGTACACAAAAGAAGAGCGATATTACCGGTTCGGTAATTTCAGTCAACAAAGATATCATGGAAACTCGGCCTCGGGTAAGTGTTGAACAAATGCTACAGGGTGCAGCAGCAGGGCTGAGTATTACAGTAAATTCTTCAAGCGCCGAAGGATCGTCGAACACGATGTTGATTCGGGGACAAAATTCTATTTCAGCATCAAACAGTCCCCTAATCATTTTGGACGGAATTCCGTACGCCGGAAATCTGTCTGAATTGAATCCCAAGGATATTGAATCGATTGAAATATTAAAAGATGCTTCTTCGTCGGCTATCTATGGCTCAAGGGGTTCGAATGGTGTTATTCTGATCACATCGAAGAAAGGAAAAGCTGGCGAAATGGTTGTGAATTATACAGGAACCTATGCCATTGACAACGTCATTAATGTTCCCGATTTGATGGATGGAAAAACATTCTACGAAACAAAAGCAGGAAGAGGATTAACAACTACAGCTGTTGAAGACGAAGGATACGAAAGTGGACGAAGTACGGACTGGGTCGATCTCGCTACACAAACGGGGCACACACAAAACCACAATTTATCGTTTCGAGGCGGAACGGAGAGAACCAAATACTATCTGTCGATGGCTTATTTAAATGCTGACGGTGTAGCGGTTGGCGATAAATTTAAACGCTATAGTTTCCGGATTAATCTGGATCACAAGATCTTGCCATGGATTACGTTTTCTACCTCAACTCAATACGGATATTACGACCGTAGCGGAATCAGTGCGAGCTTTGAAGACGCTTTTACCATGAACCCGCTTGGTGTTCCATACAACGACGACGGAACAATTAAGATGGAAACATGGGATGATGGTGTGTATGCAGGGAATCCACTCAACTCGCTTTTGTACGAAAACAGCAACATTACCCGCCGCTTCACCTCCAACAACAGCGTTCTGTTCGAATTACCTTTCGTAAAGGGCTTGTCCTACAACCTAAATACCGGTTACGACTATCGCTCAAGCCTAAGTCAAACCTATCGGGGTACAAATACCTTAGTCGGAACAAAAGTTAACGGAAGTCTCGACTCGAATAATGGATACGATGAAGACTGGATTATTGAAAACATCGTCACCTATAAAAATGAATTTGGGAAACACTCCATTTTCCTGACTGGTTTGTATAGCGCTCAGAGTGAATGGTCTGAAGATCATGATGTGCATGCTGAAGGATTTCCGAATGACGTAATGACTTATTATCAGGCTAACAAAGCCAGCCTGATAGAACCAGATGATTCTTACACAAAGAAAACGCACCTCTCACAAATGCTTCGTGCAAACTATGTTTACGACAATCGGTACCTTTTAACGTTAACTGTTCGCCGCGATGGCTATTCAGCATTTGGTGAAGACAGCAAATTCGGACTATTCCCGTCAGCTGCCTTTGGCTGGAATGTTGCCAACGAAAAATTTATGGACAATATTGATCTGATTGATGTCTTAAAATTGCGCATTTCGTATGGTGTTAGTGGAAATGAAGCCGTTTCAGCTTACTCAACACTTGCAACCTTATCAACTGAAAACTATGTAGATGGAAGTGACGGTACACTTTACGGTTTTTATCCCAGTAGCTTGGGTGATCCGTCGTTAAGTTGGGAAACCACAGCCTCCTTTAATACCGGACTGGATTTTGGATTATTCAACAATCGACTGAAAGGTCTGATCGATCTCTATTGGTCAAAAACAACCGATCTGCTGTTAAAAAAATCAATCTCAAACGTAAACGGAACAGGCTCAATCACCCAAAACATTGGTGAAACTTCCAATAGCGGGATTGAATTTCAACTATCCTCAGTTAACATAGATAAAGGAAAATTTAAGTGGACTTCTGATTTCAACATCGCCCACTACAATACTAAAATTGTCAATGTTGGCTTAACTGACCCCGATACCGGGGACTACATCGATGATGTTGACAGCAAATGGTTTATTGGTGAACCGGTCGATGTTAATTATCACTATGTATTCGATGGCATCTATCAGGAAGATTTGACCGACACACCTCAGGGTGATGTTGTTGCCGGTGATATTCGCTACCTCGATGCAAGCGGCGACGGTGTAATCTCTGCTGACGACAAAAGAGTGATCGGTCGGACAATCCCTGATTTTGTTGCCGGACTGACCAATACATTTAAGTATAAAAACTGGACATTAAGCGTGTTTATGAATGCGGTTGTTGGAATTACCAAAGAAAATGAATTGTTGTACACCAATGACAACGACATGCGACTAAACCGCTACAACGTTACATTCTGGACGCCCGAAAACATGAGTAATATCTATCCACGAAACGACGCTCATGCTAGTGTGAATAAGTACAGTATGCCTTTTTATCGCAAAGCCGATTTCCTGAGGATACAAGATATTTCACTTAGCTATAAAGTTCCTAAAATACTGATTGAGAAGTACAAGATTAATAATGTTGAAGTTTTTGCCAATATAAAAAACCTGGCAACCTGGACCGACTGGGTTGGCTTAGATCCGGAATTCTCCGATCAAACAGCAGTTCCACAAACAGCAACTGTCTTGTTTGGAGTTAAGATCGGTTTGTAACAATTTAAAATTTAGTAAAATGAAAAATATACTCCTTTTATTCGCCTTATTTTCAGCCTTCATGCTGAACTCGTGTAACGAGGACGAATTTTTGAAAGAAGAACCCCTCGATGCCATTTTTGCAGACAACCTATTCGTCGATTACGATGGATTTGTAAACGGGTTGAATGCTGTTTACAGTTTGGTTCGCGAAGATAGACTATCGTCGAACAATACTACCCGGGCTTCATTGTGGCAAATGGGATGCGATAATGCGTTCGTGAATGGAGGTGCCTCGGCATTTGACCCATTTAATGATTACAATGATCTACATTCTGAAAACTCATTGATTGAGGCAAATTTCAACTGGCTCTACAAAATAGTTAATTCATCCAACATGATTATCAATCGGGCCGAAAATTCAGCAGTCGACTGGCTTGGTGGAAATGATGCCGATGATTTGATCAATAAAAACAAAGTCATCGCACAGGCGAGATTAATGCGTGCTTGGGCTTACCGACATTTACGTTATGGATGGGGACCTGTTCCGCTTAGCTTGGAAGAAATTACCGGAACAACCTACCGTAACGACTGGGAACGCGCTTCCATTGATGAATTGAACGGGCAAATGGAAATTGATTTAACATTTGCTCGCGACAACCTCGACATGAAAGAAGAAACCGGAATGGTTAACAGCGCCATCGCAAGTACCATGCTTGCAGAGCTTTACCTTGCCATGGGAGAAAACGACTTGGCAGAAACAGAAGCCTTGCGTGTAATTAACAGTGGCGACTACGAACTGATGACCTCCAGATTTGGAATTAATTCCACTGAACCGGGAAATGCTTATGCCGATATTTTTGATAACCCAACACCGGAAATGGGAAATAAAGAAGTTTTGTGGGTTTTGAATAACGCTTATGCCGATGTGGTTGGAAGTGCCTACATCTATATGAAAAACGCCTGGATTAGCTATTATTCAAAAGATTCAAAAATGAAAAAGAAGGATCTTGATATTTTATACACTTACAATGGTGGAAAAGGTGCAGGCCGTGTTTCCGTTTCCGACTCAGCATATGCTTGGTACGAATCTTTTGACGACCGATATTCTGAATATTGCGTAAAGAAATACTACATCTATCCGGCTGACGATGCTGCTACTATCTTCGACACCATTCAGTATACCAACATGGATTACGATGATCCGGATGATCTGGAAGACAACTACCTATGGCCTTGGGTCAGAAAGTGGGAATACAACGACCCCTATATTCTGGACAATGCCTCGAATGCCGGGCAATACGACGATCAAATGTTTATGCGGTTGGCTGAAACCTACCTTTTGGCGGCTGAAGCGTTAATGAAAAACAATAAAGCGGATTTGGCAGCAAATTACTTGAATGCCGTTCGAACCAGATCAAACGCAAGCCCTGTCACTGCTGATGATGTTGATCTAGATTTAATACTGAAAGAACGCTCCCGCGAATTGGTGACCGAAGAATACAGGAAACACACCTTGGTTCGTACCGGAACGTTCTATGAATGGACCATCAAATACAATCCAAGGTTAGATGAATCTACATTAAATACATTCAATGATCTATTCCCAATTCCACAAGGTATTATCGATGCGAATACCGGGGCTGAAATGGAACAGAATCCAGGATATAATTAAATCCTAGTTCCCAGGTTCGGATCGAATATGTTTATAAATGTTGGAGATACAGATCACTGTATCTCTAACATTCAACCTAACTAAAAGTATAAAATAATTTCATTTGTCGCGATGGAAGCCAATGACAACAAAACGCAAATGATCCGATCTAAAAATTATACATGCGTTGCCTTCAACTATGGAGACGAATATTTTTTCAATATGAAAAATGATTCTGAAGAAACCGTAAATTTAACGTCTGAAACCAATATTAAACCGGTCTTGAATCACCACCACCAACGAGTAAAACGTTGGATTCCAGGCTTATAAATCGACGACCGTATACCCAAAGAAAGCAGATAGGTTCTGCAATAAATTCAGATCTTCCGCCAAACGAAAACCTGAAAATTCTCACGCATAACAGATGAATAGTAAAAATAATAGCTATCCAACAAATACAACACTTTCTAAAAAGAACAAGATGAAGCAACTAAATTTAAGCCTGATCCTTTCTCTTCTGGCCGCTGGCGGAACTTGTTCCACCAGTATGGCACAGCAAGCAAAATCAGGAGATAAAAAACCAAATATCATTATTTTGTTGGCCGACGATTTAGGCTGGGGAGATGTGGCCTTTAACGGCAACACCGAAGTAAAAACTCCAAACCTCGATAAAATGTCGACGGATGGTGTCCAGTTCACCCGGTACTATACCGCCTCTCCTTTATGCTCGCCAACCCGCGGCAGCATTTTAACCGGACGTCACCCCTTCCGTTTTGGAGTTTTGGCCGCTCACACCGGAGGCATGCGGGTCGGGGAAGTTACGATTCCGGAGATCTGCCAAAAGAACGATTATGCCACAGGCTTCTTTGGCAAATGGCACCTGGGATGGGTGGAACCGGATGAAGTCGAGACAAGAGGCTTTTATTCACCACCTTGGCAACACGGATACGACGAGGCATTTGCAACCAAGAGTGCCGTGCCAACCTGGAATCCGACCAAAACGCCTGCTCATTGGAACGGATTTGGCGCACAAGACGATGGTTCGTGGGGTGGTTCCAGGTACGTGCAAAACGGCGTAGTTGTAACCGACAACCTGGAGGGTGACGACAGCCGTGTGATCATGGATCGGGCCATCCCCTTCATTGAAAAAGCGGTAAAAGAAGAAAAACCGTTCTTGGCAACCATCTGGTTTCATGCTCCGCACGAGCCGGTTGCCGCAGGCCCCGAATACCTGGAAATGTACAAAGGACTGGAGCCGGAAATAAAACGCCACTATTATGGTTGCATCACGGCCATGGATGAGCAAATTGGCCGTCTGCGCCAAATACTTCGGGAGATGGGCATCGAAGAAAACACCATGATCTTCTTTTCAAGCGACAACGGACCCGCCGATCCCCTGGTAAAACAAGGCGCAGCTTCTGCCGGTACCTTCCGTGGTCATAAACACATGATCTACGAAGGAGGAATTCGCGTTCCGTCATTGCTGGTTTGGCCGGGCAACATTGAAGCAAATAAGAAAGTGAATACCCGGATGTGTTCCTACGATTACCTGCCAACAATTGTTGATTTGGCTAACCTGAAATTCAAGATGAAAGAAGAATACCTGATTGATGGCATTAGCATGAAACCGGCAATCGAAAATTCAGATATTAAACGAGACACAACCATTTTCTCGGCCTGGTTGCGCTTGGTGAAAGATACTTATGGCAAAGCATTGGTTGGCGAGCGTTTCAAGTTGCTTTATCCGGAACATTCCAAAACACCCGAATTATATGACTTGCAAAACGATCCGGACGAAAAAGAGAATGTGATTGATCAATTCCCGGCCGTTGCCGAAGCTATGATTCAGGAAATGAAAGCCTGGGAACAATCCTGCCTGGATAGCCAAAACGGAAAGGATTATACCTATTAAAGTGCTTTCCCTTATTCTTTTTGATGCTTGCCATAAGCTACGGAGAGATCAAAATTACAATAAGGTGATGATCATTTGGAGGGATTCACTGCTGGTCGTCAGAGAGGCAGTCGGTCAATAATAACAAATTATTTACAGATGAAGAATAACCTAATCTACCTGACCATACTGTTAACTTCGTGTTTAACAAGCTGTTCAAACGCAAAAAACGAAGATCAGTACAGTCAGCAACAATACATTTTAGTCGACGCCAAAGTCAGGCATTACAACCAGGATGGAACGCGAACCTACGGCGAATATCAACCGTTCAAAACCAGAACTATTGATTTGCTTTCCGGGTATGTGCCCCGTGAAACGCCAATCGCACGAAGTAAGTACGGCGGCCGGACTGACAGCCGGCTCGATTCAACCGGTTTTTTCAGGGTCGAAAAAATCGACGGGCGATGGTGGGCTGTCGATCCCGATGGCTATCTTTATTTTAATGTAGCGCTAAACAGTATCAATGCCGGAAAATCGAGCCGCAGCCAGCAGGCATTGAAAGACAAATTCGACACAAAAGAAAACTGGATGAAGGAAACGATTGACCTGCTGCACGAAAACGGCTTCAATTGTGCCGGTTCATGGTCGGATGAAAAATTAATCATTGAAACCAATAAAAAATTGGATCGACCAATGGCTTATTGTATCAACTGGAATTTCATGGCCAGCTACGGGCACAAAAGGGGTGGAACATACCAGCAACCAGGGCATACAGGCTACCCCAACGACGCCATTTTTGTTTTTGATCCGGAATTCGCGTCCTTTTGCGACGAACATGCCAAACAATTGGTTGCCTACAAGGACGATCCGAATTTGTTTGGTTACTTCTCCGATAACGAAATGCCATTTAAATTCAACGCCATCGATAATTATTTGTCGTTGCCCGAAGGTGATCGCGGGCGGATGGCAGCGGAATCATGGTTAAAAGACCAGGGTATTGGCAAAGAGCAAATAACCGACAAGCACCGCGAAATATTTATGGCTCTTGTAGCCGATAAGTATTTCTCAACGGTAGCGGGAGTAATCAAAAAATACGATCCTAACCACCTGTACATCGGTGCCCGTTTTTACAGCGACGAAAAAAATCAGGAAGAATTCATGAAAGTTGCGGGGAAATACCTCGACATCATTTCAAACAATTATTACAACTACTGGACACCGGATTCGGTACAGATGGCCAACTGGGCTACATGGACAGGAAAACCCTTTATAGTAACCGAATATTACACCAAGGGCGAAGATTCGGGGATGGGCAACTCGAGTGGAGCAGGGTGGATCGTACGGACTCAAAAAGATCGTGGCCTGTTTTACCAGAACTACAACCTGGCCTTGATCGAATCGAAGAACTGCGTAGGCTGGCACTACTTTAAATATCAAGACAATGACCCTACAGCCAAAGGTGTTGACCCATCGAATGTAGATGCAAACAAAGGGATCGTCAACAATGAATATGAGCTGTGGAAGCCCATGATGGATGAAATGAAAGAACTGAACACTCAGGTTTACAATGTAATTGACTATTTTGACAAGAACTAAGTGCCCCCCACCCGGTTAGGCTGAGTTAATCGTACTATAAAGAGGCAGTTACAATGGATTCAACGTTGAACTCAAATTGATAAATTTTGGCTCATATGCCCAACCAATAACGAAAAAGACAGGGAACAATAGGTTGTTTTGAAATAAACAAACAGCTGACAAACAAATAAATTCAAGGCACTTGCCTACTTTTAACGATACTAATTATTTACGGATGAGATACGTTATACTATTTATTCTGAGTTCCATACTTTATACAGCTTTTGGTCAAGTTGGAACTTCGGCAGCCCCCCATTACGACAAGGCAGTTGAAAAGGACAGCGAATTTGCATCTCCGAAATCGAATAATCTGGACATTTACCTTTTAATCGGTCAGTCAAATATGGCCGGCAGAGCCGACATCGAACCCCAGGATCTGGACAGTTTGGAAGGAGTCTTTCTGTTCACCGGTATTGAAGGGAACGAATGGGAGAAAGCAGCCAATCCGCTAAACAAATATTCCACCGTGCGAAAAGCTATTTCCATGCAGAAAATGGGGCCTGGCTATACTTTTGCCCGCGAAATGGCTAAGGCGAATTCCGGGAAACCAATAGGCTTGGTTGTTAATGCCAAAGGCGGAACTTCAATTGCTGAATGGGCACCCGGCGACACCTTATACACCGAAGCGGTGAAACGGGTAAAAATGGCGATGCAATTCGGCACGTTAAAAGGGATTGTTTGGCATCAGGGCGAGGCTAACGTTTCGAAATCAGATGCTTATCCTGAAAAAATCACCGAACTCATTCAATCTCTCCGAACCGACCTGGGTATCCCCGACCTCCCCTTTGTTGCCGGTCAGCTATCGGAAGATAAAACGGCACGCCACGCTTTCAACGAAATGATTCTGACCTTGCCCGCATTGATCCCGAATACCGGTGTCGCAACAAGCGAAGGAACAAGCACCATCGACAATACCCATTTCAATGCGGCCAGCCAACGTTTACTGGGCGAACGCTACGCCGCGGAAATGCTTAAACTATTTAAAAACCAAACCTCCGGATAATGAAAAAAAATTCACTTTTATGCGCTGTAGTTGGACTCTTCAGCCTCGTTTCACAAGCGCAGGATAAACGTCCAAATATTCTGTTGATAATATCCGATCAGCATTCCGGGAAAATAATGAGCCAAACCGGCTATCCGTACCTTGAAACACCGGGTATTGATAAACTGGCTTCTGAAGGGGTGACCTTTACCCGAAGCTATTGTACCTATCCGGTGTGTGTGGCTTCGCGCGCATCGATCATGACCGGAATGATGCCCAGCAAGAGCCACGCCGATCTGACAATCTTTCCGGCGATTGGCACAACAATGAAAAATGCCGGTTACGAAACAGCCTATTTTGGGAAATGGCATGTTTCCAATTCTAAAATCGGTAAAGTGGCCGATTGGCACGGATTCGAGGCATATAAAGATGAACATGATGATTCGAAAACCGAAAAGATGACAATCGATTTTTTGAATGAGAAACACGACAAACCATTCTTTTTGGTCACTTCTTTTCTAAACCCACACGACTGTTGCGAGCTTGCCCGAAACATTTCAGGCCTTGGCGATAATTATCATGATGGCCCGGTTGAAGAACGAATGGATGTGAATCAATGTCCGCCACTGCCAGCCAATTTCGCTATTCCGCCCGATGAAACCGAGGGCTTTTACTGCCGGCGAACACCCGACTCAACCGATGTGGTTCAGTTTGGCAAACACCCTGTAAAGTACTGGGGCGAAACCGAATGGAGGCAATACATGTACGGCTACGACCGGCTGGTCGAAAAAATGGACAATCATATCTTAAACGTGGTGAATAAGCTTGAAATACAAGGATTACTGGAAAATACGATCATCTTTTACACCTCCGATCACGGCGACGGACACGCTTCGCATCAATGGAACCAAAAGATGAATTTCTACGAAGAGTCGGTCAATGTCCCTTTCATTATTTCGTGGAAAGGACAGACCAAATCCGGAGTGATTGACTCGAAAACACTCACTTCTAGCGGATTGGATCTCTACCCCACTATTTGTAAAATCGCCGGAATAGAATTGGATGAAAAACTTCCGGGGAAAGATTTAAGCTCCAACTTTTTGAAAAACGCAAAAGCTTCAGGCGAAAACCGGAACTACATTGTTTCGGAAATAAACCAATCGGCCAAAGACGAAGACAATGGCGGTCGAAATCTTTTTGTCGGTCGAATGGTCGTCAGCGAACGATACAAGTACTTTCTGTTTGATGGAGGAGAAAACCCGGAACAACTCTTCGATCTGGCAAAAGATCCGGGCGAACTGCGTCCGGTAGCTAATTTGCCAGAATACAAAGAACAGCTTCTGGCGCACCGCCAAATGTTGAAAGACTGGATTAAAGAGACTTCAGATCCTTTCCCAATCGACAAAATACAGTAACCCACAACACCGATATACCGAAATTGATAAACGATAAAACTAAACCACATCTATCTATGAAAAAGCTAATTCTATTCCTTACAGCCACATTTTTTGTTGTCAGCAGTTGGGCGCAAATTGACTCGGATGCCAATGCCAGTTCGAACCTCAACAAACCCGAACGCCAGGAATGGCTGCGCGATTTGGGCTTCGGCATGTTTATCCATTGGAGCATGGACAGCCAGTTGGGAATTGTTATCAGCCATTCGATGGTTGGCGCTTCCGACGATTATGTGAACCGCTTTATTAATGAATTGCCCAAAACCTTCAACCCTCAGGATTTCGACATGCATAAAGTTGCCACTCAGGCAAAACTTGCCGGTATGAAATACATCGTATTCACCACAAAACACCATTCAGGCTTTTGCATGTGGGACACCAAAACCACTGATTTTAACATTACCAATACTCCCTACGGGAAAGATTTGTTAAAAGAATATGTTGACGGTGTCCGAAAGGCAGGACTGGCAGTTGGCTTTTATTATTCTCCCGAAGATTTTAAGTTTCTCCACGATAATAATCAAACCATTCGTCGACGCGGAAATGAGTTTAGCGACGAATTTACAGCGAAGTACAAAGACTTTATTCGCCAACAAACCCACGAGCTTTTTTCAAATTACGGCAAAATCGATGTGCTGTTTATTGATGGAAACCCAAAAGAATCGTGTAAGGACGAAGCCTGGAAACTGCAACCCGATTTGGTGATCACCCGAGGAGCTGTAAATACTCCGGAACAAAAGCTACTGAGCGAAGTGGACGATAATTTATGGGAGTCGTGCGTTACAATGGGTACCCAATGGCAATACAAACCTACGAACGATGAGTTGAAACCGGCCGGAAAAATTATTGAAATGATTGTTGAGACGAGAGCCAAAGGCGGCAACCTTCTTTTAAACATCGGTCTCGATCCATACGGTGAAATACCCGACCCTGAAGCCCGCAACCTAACCGAATTGGCAGCCTGGAATTTTGTCAATCAGGAAGCCATTCAAAATGTGCGCCCCTGGAAAGTCACTCGTGAAGAGAACATCTGGTTCACAGCATCGAACGATCGCAAAACGGTTTACGCGATTATTACCGGCATTCCCGATTGGAAAAAAGGCGATCGCAAGGAATTTGTCATTCGCTCGGTGAAGGCTACACCAGATACCAAAATCAGCGTGCTGGGACAAAACGACAAAGTAGTGGAATATCATCCTGAAATAGATGCACAGTCGCGCTTTGTTCAGGAAAAGGATGGATTGCACATTTCCGTGGTTCGGGCTCAACGCATTTACAACAACACCAAATGGCCCAACCCAATTACGGTTAAGCTGGAAAACGTTCAGCCTGTAGTAACTGAGTAGAAGAAGTAGATAGTAACAACCAAATGACGATCAGATGAGACAATTCCGATTAATCGTGGCAAGCCTGTTTTTTGCGATGCAATCGTTCTTCGCATTTTCAGCCAACGACGTGTATTTTACAACCGGACTAAAAATTGGCGAAGTCACCGAATCGAGCGCGGTAATCTGGACTCGACTGTGCAACGCTCCTACTCCGGTTTCCATTCACCATCAGCGAAAGGAAGCGCCATTTCGCAGCCCGGTCAATTTCGACAACAACAGCCCGGTTGGGCAAATGGATGGGGCTGTCGAAGGAGCTTTCGGACAAGTAAAGGTCACGCTCATCTCCGCAAGCGACTCTATTTCCACCGACTGGGAATTTGTTTCACCCTATCAGGACTTTACCTTGAAGAAAACCTTTAGCGGATTAACACCGAATACAGAATACCAGATAAAACTGGAAGGTCGTCGGGATGCCAAAAGTCCGGTTTCAAGCAGTGCAGGTAGTTTTAAAACTGCTCCTTTACCCGAGCAGATTGTGCCCGTTACCTTTACCTCAACTTCGTGCCAGTATTTCTGGGATTACGACGACTCCATCCGCGGGTTTAAAATCTACGACAACATGCTCCGGCTACATCCTGATTTTCAATGCCAAACCGGCGATTTTGTCTACTACGACAAACCCGGCCCTATGGCATATACGGTTGAACTCGCGCGGCACAAGTGGCACGCCATGAACTCCTGGCCTTCGCTGGTCGACTTTTACTCAAATGTCCCGGTTTACCTCCAAAAGGACGACCACGATATGTTGAAGGACGATGCGTCACCGAAAATTGCACCTTTGGGCGAACTTACCTTCAGCGATGCCCTGAAAGTCTGGGACGAACAGGCACCGCTTGAAGGAAGTCCCTACCGAACTTTTCGCTGGGGCAAAGATGTGCAGGTTTGGATCGTTGAAGGCCGCGAATTCCGGAGCGAAAACAAAGAACCTGACGGACCAAACAAAACCATTTGGGGCACCGAACAAAAAGAGTGGTTTATTCAAACAATGAATGAATCTGACGCGACCTTCAAAATTCTGGTTTCACAAACTCCTGTGGTGGGTCCCGACCGCGAAACAGGCAAAAACGACAACTATGCCAACAAATCACACGAAACAGAAGGTAAATGGGTTCGTCAATTTCTGGCTGGGCATAAAAACACCTTTGTGATTAATGGCGACCGGCACTGGCAATATGTTTCAACCGACTTAACAACCGGATTGATGGAATTCAGCCAGGGCCCCTCGAGCGATTCGCACGCGCAGGGCTGGAACGAAGATGATATAAAACCGGAACACAAATTCTTGCGGGTGAAAGGCGGTTTTCTTGCGGTAAACATATACCGTGAAAACGATCAGCCTATGATTTGCTTTACACATTACGATGTCGATGGCAACCAGATGCATCAGGAAATTATAAAAGCAAAAAAGTGAATTAAACCAGAACTTTTTCACCAAATAAGTCCATAAAAATGAAAAGAATACTCTTCATTGCGGGATTGATTTTATCTTTTTCGAGCTACGCGCAAACGAGTTACTACATTGATAATCAAAGCGGTAACGACTCCAACAATGGCACTTCCATCTATACCCCATGGAAAAGCCTCGAGCGGGTCAATCAGGTTAAGTTTCAGGGCGGCGATTCAATTTTGTTCCGTCGGGGCGGTTCCTGGGTTGGAAACCTAAAACTACAGGGATCAGGTACCGAAGGAAAACCAATCGTCATGTCGGCCTACGGAAACGGCCCGCTACCCGAACTTGATGCTCGTGGTGGTGTAGCTTCAGGAGAAAGAGCTTCCTGTACAATCCGGCTGTTCAACCAGGAATACTGGGAATTCAAATACCTGAAAATAAAAAACTTCAAAGCTTTTGAGAAACCGACTCCGGTTAAAAGTGAAGGGAAAAATGTCTGGTCAAATGCTGTGAAAATGGGCATTCTAGTGGAAGCCCGCGATGCCGGAACACTACGTCACATCCATTTTACCGGTCTGGAAATTTGCGATGTGAACGGGGACATGCAAACCAAAGATAATGGCGGAATATTCATGGAAATTAGCTGGGACGAAGATCTGGAGCAACGAAAACCGACTAATTTCAATGATATCGTTTTGCAGGATTGTTACATCCACGATGTCGACCGAACCGGTTTTTCGAACAGCTCGGTGTGGTCGAACCGGTCGCTGAAAAGCAAATGGGGCGAGACGTTGGCCAACGGGAAAACGCACAATTGGCTTCCGAGCAACAACATCGTTATCCGTAACAACCGGTTTGAGCGTACCGGTGCCAACGCGCTTATTGTCCGTGTAGCCAAATCGCCGGTAGTCGAATACAACTTTTTCAATCGTTGCGCGCTGAAAGGCAGTGGCAACGCATCGTTTCCGTTTAATTGCGACAATGCGCTTTTTCAGTACAACGAAGCTTGCTACACCGTGTACAACTCCGAAGCCGACAGCTGGGACGGCAAAAAAGATGCCGATGCAGGTGGATTCGACAGCGACTGGAATTGCAAAAATTCGGTTTTTCAGTACAATTACAGCCATCACAACGGATTTGGCGGAATACTGATTTGTTGCGACGGTGGCAGCAAAACCAGCTTTAACGACGGAACAATTGTGCGGTACAATGTTTTCGAAGACAATGCTGAACATGTGATCCGTTCATCCGGAACGTCGAGCAACACCAAAATATACAACAACCTAATTTACAATAGCGCTGAACACGATTCGGTCAAACTGATCTTTCACAAAAGCTGGGGAGGATACAGTGATTCAATCCTTTACCAGAACAACATTTTTGTGTCCAGAGGCGAAGGCTGCTATTTTGATCTGGGAAAAAGTACCCGGAATTTCTTTCACGCCAATCTGTTTTACGGATCCATTCAAAACAAACCTGCTGATCCGGAAGCGATCGATTCGAATCCAAGGTTTATTGCTGAAGACGGAAGTATTAGCGCGAACTCGTGGGCGCGATTTCTGTTGCGGCAAGGTTCACCGGCGATTGACTCCGGCCTTCCGATCGAACAAAACGGAGACCTTGATTTCACCGGAAAAGCATTGGATTCAAAGCCCGACCGTGGCCCGTTTGAATTTCGCGGAAACACAACCAAATGAAAAGCTAAAAAAAAAATCAAAACCCGATGAAACAACTGATTCTATCTCTACTGCTTTCTCTTTCAATCCTTTCGGCACTTGCAGACCGGCTGACATACAGCATCAATGAAAACTGGAATTTCAGGAAAGAGGCTGATTCCGACTGGCAACTTGTGAATATCCCGCATAGCTGGAATACCATCGATGTTCAGGATGAAGAAAGTGGTTATTACCGCGGAATGGCGATTTACCAAAGGGAATTGAACCTGGATGCTTCGAATTCAGACAAGCAAATCTATCTGTATTTCGAAGGAGTCAATCAGGTGGCAGAGTTATTTGTAAACGGCCATTCAGCAGGAAAGCATATTGGCGGATATACCCGGTTTTGCTTCGACATTACCAAATTTTTGCACTTTGGAAAACCCAATCAGCTGGAGATCAAAGTGGACAACAGTCATAACGACAACATCCCGCCCTACTCGGCCGATTTTACTTTTTTCGGAGGAATTTACCGCGATGTTTATCTGGTTGTTACCGACAAAGTGCATGTTTCACTAACTGATCATGCCTCGTCGGGTGTGTACATCGAGACTCCTCGGGTAAACGAACAGCAGGCTCTGGTAAAAATCACCACTCTTGTCGACAACAAAAGCCAGCAAAGCACATCAATAATTCTTGAAACCAGCATTCTAAACCAATCCGGGGAAAGAGTTTGGACAACACGAAAAAAACACGCCTTAAATCCGGAAGAACAACAAGAAGTTTTGATTGAAGCGAAGCTTGAAAACCCAATCCTTTGGTCCTTTGAAAATCCCTGTTTGTACACCGCAAAAACATCAATCCTGGATGCCGAAACAGAAAAACAAATCGATGAAGTAACCAATAATTTTGGCATTCGGTATTTTGAGTTTGACCCCGAAAAAGGGTTCTCGTTGAACGGGAAACCGACCAAGTTAATCGGCACAAACCGCCATCAGGATTTTAAAGATCGAGCGAATGCGCTACCCGACGAATTTGTGTTACGCGATATGCGCTTGCTTAACGATATGGGGGGCAATTTCCTTCGTGTTTCGCATTATCCGCAAGACCCAACCGTTTTGGAGTATTGCGACCGAAATGGAATTGCAAGTTCCGTGGAAATCCCGATTGTAAACCGGATTGCTGAAACAGATGAATTTTCCGCCAACTGCCAAACCATGATGACCGAAATGGTGAAACAGAACTTCAATCATCCGTCGGTTTTGATTTGGGCTTACATGAACGAAGTTCTGCTGCGACTGCCCTATCCCACTTCTGATCCGAATTATCCAACCTACACATCGAATGTTACCACATTGGCGCTGAGCCTCGAAAACATTGCCCGAAACCTGGATCCACAGCGCTATACGATGATTTCAAACCACGGCGATCTTAAACGATACCACAATGCCCGACTGACCCAAATTCCGCGCCTTGTTGGCTGGAACCTCTATCAGGGTTGGTATTCCGGAAGAATAAATGATTTCGAGTCAGTGCTTGAATCGATTCACGAACAGCTGCCCGAAAAAGCTTTGTTTGTCACAGAATTTGGCCCGGGAGTTGATGAACGGATCCGCTCTGAACAACCGGAACGATTTGATTTCTCGGTGGAATACGGACAATTAGTTCACGAATTCTACCTTAAAACTATTCAGTCTAAACCGTTCGTTTCGGGAGCAACCATATGGAATCTCAACGATTTCTACTCGGAAAGCCGCATTGACGCAACTCCTCATGTCAACAATAAAGGTATCGTAACAACCGACCGAACACCCAAAGACGGATATTGGTTTTATAAGGCCAGCCTCTCGTCAGAACCGGTAATTTTTATCGCGTCCAGAGGATTGCAGAACCGGAGTGGTGTCGCAAATAAAACGGAGAACCACAGCAATCAATCAATTACAGTTTTCAGCAACCTGCCCCATGCCGAATTCTTTTTGAATGGAAAATCGCTGGGCAACCAAACGTTTACCGACCATGTGGCCAAATGGATCGTGCCTTTTGCCGATGGCGAAAATCTGCTTGAAGTCGCAGGGTTAAAGGACGGGAAGACGATTAAAGATGTTCAGCGGATAAATTTCAAACTTCTTCCTCATTCACTTTCCAATCCCGAATTCAATTTTGAAGATCTTAATGTTAGTTTGGGTGGAAACAGCAGTTTCTTTGAAAAAGATCCGGCCATTGTTTGGCTTTCCGATCGAAATTGGGAAGAAGGAAGCTGGGGCGCGTTCGGTGGTGCTTTTTACCGCAAGAAAACACGATTTGGCTCTCTTCCAACTTCCGACGCCGATATCATGGGTACCGGAGATGATCCAATCTATCAAACGCAGCGTGTTGGTATTGAAGGCTTTCGAGCCGATATTCCGAACGGAACCTATGCCGTAAGCTTGTACTTTGCGGAACTGGTTTCTCCGGCAGCAAAAGAAATGTCGGTTTATAACTTAGGGAACGACGCTGTGACTGAATTGGCCGAAGAACGTGTTTTCAGCATTGAAATTAACAATCAACTCATGGTGAAAAGCTTAAACCTGGCGGCTGATTATGGCGCCGAACGGGCAATTGAGAAAAAATTTATCGTTCGGGCCGAAAACAATCAGGGAATCAACATTCATTTTATTCCCGAAAAAGGAGAAGCTGTTTTAAATGCCATTCGGATTGCCAGAAAATACTAAATCAACGAACAAATCTCGATTACGCATCTCGAACTAAGGCGGGTATCGATCAGTACTTAAATTCTTTTCGGTACATCGCCGGCGAGAGACCTGTTTGCGATTTAAACTCCCTGGAAAAATGATATCGGTTTGCAAAGCCCGATTGAAAAGCGACTTCATCAATGGTTAACGCCGAGTGGTGCAACAGAACACATGCTTTATCAATCCGCTTTTGCCTCACATAGCGCTGAGGCGATAAGCCCACCTCGTTTCTAAAAAGACGCGTAAAAGCATTGGTCGACAACTTGGCTTGCTCTGCGAGCTGTTCGTTTATAAGCTTATCGGTTAAATTGTCCTCGATAAAACTCAAAACGTCCAAAATCCTGAAATCTTTCGTCGTGGCATTCCAGCTCGATTCGGGGATCTCCGACAGCAAATCACTTATAAGCGATTGAATGGCCAACACCGAAAAGAAATCAAAACGGGTCGCATCAACCGACAGCCGATCGATGATCACACTCAGTTTATAATATAAATGGTCGTTTATATCGAAGATAAAAATGCCAGGCGCCACATGATCGTATGGCATACCTATATTGAAATGGATGAACAAATGGATGATACTCCCTTTAGCAACCAATTCTTCTTCGGTTTCCGTTTCTCCAACACGTCCTCCTTCCAGCTCGTATCCGGTATAAGGTATTTTGTTGTTATAAAGTCGTGTCGCAAAGGCTGTGTTAGGTGCAATTATCACAATTTTATCCTTCGTCAGGGCATATTCAACTCCTTTGTATAAGATATTCGCACCATCCTGCTTATTCCAATAAACACGCCAGTATGGAAACGATAATTCCCGGAACTCCCATTTACGGAGCCACCAATAGCGACAACACAACAGCTGCAAATTGTAACTCGGAAAAAGTTGAAGCACGTCTGACGGATCTCCTTTATCAGGTATTTTAAAAAAGGTGTTCATCTGGCCAATGTTTAAATCAGATACAAAAATACTAATTTTCAGCATTTACCGAAAGTTCTGGAATTATCAATTTTACACCGACAATTAGAGAACCTAATTTTTACATAAATAAGACAAAAAAATGGCAAATAGATTAATAGGTGACTTACCTAAGATTGGCATCCGTCCGGTAATTGATGGACGTGAACGCGGTGTTCGTGAATCGTTGGAAGATCAGGTGATGGCTTTGGCTAAATCAGCTGCAAAGTTAATCGAGGAAAACCTCCGGTTCCCCAGCGGCGAAAAAGTTGAATGCGTAATTGCAGACACTTGCATTGGTGGTGTTGCCGAAGCTGCAATGTGCGCCAATAAGTTCAGTAAAGAAAACGTAGGCGTTTCGTTAACCGTAACTCCATGTTGGTGCTACGGAACCGAAGTAATGGATACAGATCCACTGATTCCGAAAGCCGTTTGGGGTTTCAACGGTACTGAACGTCCGGGCGCTGTTTACCTGGCTGCCGCTCTGGCCGGTTACACTCAAAAAGGCCTGCCAACATTCGGAATTTATGGTCGCGATGTGCAAGATGCAGGCGACTTAAACATCCCTCAAGATGTTCAGGAAAAGATTTTACGCTTTGTAAAATCCGGTCTGGCGGTCGCTCAAATGAACGGAAAATCGTATCTGTCAATCGGATACAGCTCGATGGGGATCGCAGGTTCTATGGTCGATTCAGACTTCTTTCAAAAGTACCTGGGAATCCGGACTGAATTTGTTGAATCAGTTGAAATCCTTCGCCGAATTGATGAAGGCATTTATGATCAGGAAGAATATGCAAAGGCACTGGAGTGGACCAAAGCAAATTGTAAAGAAGGAGTTGATCACAACAAACCGCAAAACAAAGTTGATGCAGCCCGCAAACAATATGAGTGGGAAACAGTGGTGAAAATGACCCTGATTTGCCGCGATATGATGATTGGTAATCCGAAGTTGATTGAAAAAGGATATCGCGAAGAAGGACTTGGCAGAAACGCGATTATGGGTGGATTCCAGGGACAACGTCAATGGACAGACTATAAGCCTAATGCCGATTTCACCGAAGCTATTTTAAATTCTTCTTTCGACTGGAATGGCATCCGTCAGTCGTTTGTACTGGCAACCGAAAACGACAGCCTAAACGGCGTGGCCATGTTATTCGGGCATTTAGTTTCCAATACATCGCAAATATTCTCGGATGTAAGAACATACTGGAGCCCTGAAGCAGTTAAACGCGTAACCGGAAAAGAACTGTCAGGAAAAGCAAAAGATGGTATCATCCACTTAATTAATTCCGGATCGACCACGTTGGACGCGACTGCCCAGCAACGCGATGCTGAAGGTAATCCGGCAATGAAACCATTCTGGGAAATTACCGAAGAAGAAGCACAAAAATGTCTGGACAATACCAAATGGCCACAGGCTGATCGCGAATATTTCCGTGGAGGCGGCTATTCTTCTCAATTTAAAACGGCCGGCGAAATGCCTGTTACCATGAGCCGTGTAAACCTGGTAAAAGGACTTGGACCGGTTCTACAAATTGCTGAAGGATGGACTGTTGAATTGCCTGAAGATGTACATGCCGTTTTAGATGAACGGACAAATCCGACCTGGCCAACAACCTGGTTTGTACCTCGTACTAACGGAGCTGGCGCTTTTGAAGATGTTTACAGTGTAATGGCCAACTGGGGAGCTAACCACGGAGCAATTAGTTACGGACACATTGGTGCCGATCTGATTACTCTGGCTGCTATGTTGCGAATTCCGGTGAGTATGCACAATGTTGACGACTCGAAAGTGTTCAGACCAAGTGCATGGGCTTCGTTTGGTGCCGATAAAGAAGGCTCCGACTACAAAGCTTGCGCTACTTACGGCCCACTTTATTAAAGCACATCCGTACCTTGCTAAACTAAAGTTGTCACAAATCTCCTTTCGTGGGATTTGTGGCAACTAAATACAAATCTGCCGATTCAATTCCTGAAGAAGGTAATCGCCAAAACTGATAAACTTACGATGATACAAAAAGATATTGCAATCGTTTTTGATTGTGGCGCCACTAATGTCCGGGTAATCGCCATGAACAAAGCGGGAGAAATTCTCGCTGCTCAGTCTTTTCCTAACGAAACCGACGACGATCCGAACTATCCGGGAGGGCGTATCTGGGACTTGGAAAAGATGTGGGGAAAACTTTGTCGGGCGGCCCTAAAAGTCACCTCCGAGATTGATACCCAGCGCATAGCGGGTGCTACTGTAACCACCTTTGGAGTCGATGGAACCTTCGTTTCAAAGGAAGGCGATCTGCTTTATCCGGTTATTTCGTGGCAATGTGCCAGAACTCAGCCAATCATGGACTCCATTGATAAATACATTCCGCTAAACGAGTTATTCCAAATTAGCGGTGTTTATCCCTACCCTTTCAACACCATCAATAAGATGGTCTGGTTCAAGGAAAATCGCCCCAATATTATTGCCGAAGCAGACCAGTTCTTGTTCATTACCTCTCTCCTAATACATAAACTTACCGGCGAGAAGCGTAACGATAGCACCATGGCCGGAACTTCCATGATGCTTGATTTGAAAAACCGACAGTTCTCGAACGAAATTCACGATAAACTTGGACTGGACACCACCATTTGGGGATCGCTCGCGGAACCGGGTGAACAGGCCGGAACAACACACGAAACAGCAAGTCAATCAACCGGAATTCCTCAAGGCATTCCGGTCTACTTTGCCGGACACGACACCCAGTTTGCCATTTTTGGATCGGGAGCCGAACTAAACCAACCGGTATTAAGCTCCGGAACATGGGAAATTTTAATGGCTCGAACCAAGCAGTTTAGCGCCACAGAATCGGAACTAAGCGAGAATCTGACGACCGAAGCCGACAGCCAACCGGGCATTTTCAACATAGGACAAAACTGGCTCGGATCGGGTGTACTCGAATGGTTCTCACGAAACTTCTACCCCGATTTAACATCCGATAAACTCTACGAAACAATGATTGCCGACGCGGAACAAATAGCGCCCGGCACACATGGACTAAAAATATCGCCCTCCTTTTATAAGGAAAATGAAAACTCGGAAGCAGGTATCATTAGCGGACTGACAGTAAACACCTCACGGGCTCAAATTTACAGAGCACTACTCGAAAGTCTGGCGTTCCGCTTGTTCGATAGCCTTAAATCCCTTCAAAATGCCGGAAATTTTAAAGCGGAACAAATTATTTGCGTCGGCGGTGGTTCAAAAAATAAGCTGTGGAACCAGATTCGTGCTGATGTTTGTAATCTTCCAATTCACTTAATCGATCAAAAAGAAACCACCGTTTTGGGTGCCGCGCTTTTTGTTTTTGCCGGCAGCGGATTGTTCAGTTCCGTTGAAGAAGCCCGCAAAAACATCAACTACAGGAGCGAAACAATTACTCCGTCAGAGAATTCAAAAAAGTACCAAGACCTTTACCAACAATACCAAAGCTGGACCAAAAAGAACAACTAAATCAACAAACCACTGAGAAATATGAAATCCGAAAACGAAAAAATTGTCCCCAAAAAATATCTGTTACCGTTCATCCTCGTAACCAGTCTTTTTGCACTGTGGGGATTTGCAAACGATATTACCAACCCAATGGTTGCTGCATTTAAAACGGTGATGGAAATTTCCAATGCCAAGGCATCACTCATTCAGTTCGCCTTTTATGGCGGCTATGCCACGATGGCTATTCCGGCTGCCCTTTTTGTGCAGCGCTTCACCTATAAAAAAGGAATCTTGTTAGGACTGGCCTTGTATGCAGTTGGCGCATTATTGTTTTATCCCGCTGCCAAATACGAAGAGTTTACCTTCTTCTTGTTGTCACTTTACATTCTAACTTTCGGCTTAGCCTTTTTGGAAACTACAGCCAATCCATTCATTCTGTCGTTGGGAAGTGAAAAAACGTCGACCCGCCGTCTGAATCTTGCTCAGGCATTCAACCCCATGGGTTCGTTACTCGGCATGTTCGTGGCCTCACGGGTTGTTTTGGTAGCGCTGGAATCGGATAAAAGAAATGCTGCCGGGGAATTGATTTTCCCGATGCTCGACGAAGCAACAAAAGCTGCAATCCGAACCAACGATCTGATGATCATTCGCAATCCATATGTTATTCTCGGCCTGGTTGTTATTGTCATGTTCGCGATCATTGCAGCAGTTAAAATACCGGTTACCAACCCCGAAAGTAAAATCCATCCCTGGCAGTCGGCCAAACGATTATTTGCCAACAGAAACTATCGCGAAGGCGTTCTTGCGCAGATATTTTATGTGGCAGCTCAAATTATGTGCTGGACATTTATCATTCAATATGCCGACAACCTTGGCATTGATAAAGCAACAGCTCAGTTGTACAACATTGCCGCGATGGGCATCTTCCTGTCGAGTCGTTTTATCAGTACGGCACTGATGAAGTATGTAAATGCCAGACAATTG
>NZ_JBFHIT010000018.1:0-74991 GCF_041596335.1 Mangrovibacterium sp.
AAGATAAAAGCTTTTAGAGCAAGCTTCAGAGGTGTAAGAAACATCAGTTTCTTCCTTTTTAGACTAGCTAAAATTTATGCCTAAAACCAAAATCCCCCAGATTTTCCGCTTGATCCGTCAAAACCCTTTCGATAGCCGAGGATTTTCAGCGAATATTGTGGAATCCTGCCAAAAATAAAAAAGCGCCTAAACCTGTTGATTTAAGCGCTTTTAAGTCTTTTTGACTTTGTTTTTGGTGACTCAGCTGGGGCTCGAACCCAGGACCCCATCCTTAAAAGGGATGTGCTCTACCAGCTGAGCTACTGAGTCATCCTCGTTATGTGTAGCCCTTTTGTTTAAAGGCGCTGCAAAGGTAAAAACACAAAACTTATCTGCAAACTTTAGATTACATTTTTTGAAAAAAAGTCATCTCGGGTTATCAACAACCGATTGTTAAATGCGCCATTCAAGCCAAATCCAAAAAAAGCTTACTTTTGTGCTTTGCAATTTAAATCAATGAAAAACAAAGTAGTAATAATAACCGGTGCCTCATCTGGTATTGGAAAAGCGCTTGCCTTTGAATTTGCCTCCAAAGGTGCAAAATTAGTGTTGGCCGCCCGACGCCTCGATATGCTAGAGCAGTTAAAACAGGAAATCAACACCACCGAAGTGCTGATCCAACCAACCGACGTAAGTAAGGAGGACGATTGCCAGGCCCTAATCGAGCAAGCTGTCCGGCATTTTGGTCGGATTGACATTCTGGTTAACAATGCCGGCATTTCGATGCGGGCAATTTTCGAAGAGGTTGAACTGGATGTTCTGCGCAAACTCATGGATGTGAACTTTTGGGGAACAGTGTATTGTTCGAAATACGCGCTGCCTCATCTTTTAAAAACCAAAGGGTCGCTGGTGGGTATTATTTCCATCGCCGGCTATGTTGGACTTCCAGGCCGCACCGGATATTCGGCATCGAAATTTGCTATCCGTGGTTTTCTGGACACCATACGGATCGAGAACCTAAAGAAAGGGTTACACGTGTTGGTTGCGGCTCCCGGATTCACAGCTTCCGAGGTTCGTAAAGCGGCATTAACCGCCAGCGGAAGCAATCAGGGAGAAACTCCTCGTAATGAAGATAAAATGATGTCGGCTGAAACTTGCGCCAAACACATTGTTCGGGCTGTTGAAAAACGCAAACGACAACTGATTCTGACTTTCATTGAGGGTAAAGTGACTGTTTTTCTTGGTAAATTTCTCCCCAAATTGCTCGACAGACTCACGTATAATCATATGGCCAAAGAGCCGGATTCGCCCTTTAAATAATTGATATGCTTATTCACAAAACAAAGCTCCGGGTTTACTACGAAGACACCGATAAAATGGGCGTAGTTTACTACGGAAATTATCCACGCTATTATGAAATAGGACGAACTGAATTAATCAGGAGTTTAGGTGTTTCGTATAAAGAAATGGAAGATTCTGGCATCATGCTTCCGGCCAGCAGCCTGAAAGTTAACTACATAAAGTCGGCTTACTACGATGACCTACTCACCATTGTCACGATAGTTGATAAAATACCCCAGGTGAAATTTCCGATCCGAACCGAAATATACAACGAGCAAGGAGAACTAATTAATGAAGGAGAAACTGTTTTGGCATTTTTTGATCGAAACACTGGTAAACCTTGTCGCGCACCAAAGTATTTTGTCGAAAAAATCGCTGGCTACTTTAAGCCGTGAAATGCTCAACCATTGTTAAAATCAAAGTAACAATCACCAAAACGACAATAATTACTCCTGCAACCTTATTAAACCACCACAGCACACGGAGATTAAATTTATGGCGAAATAAGCTTACAAGACCAGTTAGAGTCAACCACCAACTATTAGCCCCAAGAAACACCCCGGCAACCATAGCGAAAGCCAATGAAGGCTGATCCATCTGAAAAACAATTCCAGAACTGGCAAATACAGCCAAAAAAATAAAAACCACCATTGGGTTGGGAAAAGTAATCAGAAAGGTTGACAACAAATCCTGAAAATACGAACTGCCTTTTCGCCGGTATTTTCGCAAGTCGGTAACCGGGTCTTTAAAAAAGATATGAATTCCGAGAACCAGAACCATGATCGCACCGACAACCTGAAAAGTTAATTGATGCAGCCGAATAAAATCGATAATATAGGTTAGGCTAAAACCAGCCACGACTGCATAGATAGCATCCGAAATTGAGGCTCCCATCCCCGACAAAAAACCGCTGGTTCGGTTTTTATTCACTGTTCGCTGAATAATCAGGATCCCTATTGGTCCTAAGGGCACTGAAACAGCCAACCCGATTACAATTCCTTTTAAAAATAACGACAAAAACATCTTGCAAAAATAGCATAAAAGCACTTTAGCAAAAGCACCTCAGTCGAATTCATGGATTTTTTTACAAACACACCCCTACTGAAAATATAGTTTTTAAATTTGGTTCTCAATTGATACAAACCAATGATCATTAAACTTACGGCAATGAAAAAACTATCAATTTCACTCTTATTTATTTCAATCTTCGCAACCACTATGGCACAAGACTTTACACTCCCACTTTGGCCGAATGAAGCACCCAACAAAAATACCCCTCCAGGAGAGGAACGGTATTACGAAGAGCACGGAACCATGCGTTACGACAATATTTCAAAAGCTGAATTATTTGTTTACCAACCGGAAACCGCAAGAAATACCGGTGTTGCTGTAATTATCTGCCCCGGAGGTGGCTATCGGATTGAAGCAATTGACCATGAGGGGTTTCAAATAGCCGAATATTTAAAATCAAACGGAATTACGGCTATTGTATTGAAATACCGTCTTCCCTACGGCGACCCTCAGATTCCACTTACCGACGCTTTGCAATCCATTCGATTAGTTCGCTCAAAGGCCGCCGAATGGAATATCGATTCCAATAAAATTGGCATTGCCGGATCGTCTGCCGGCGGTCATCTGGCTTCAACTGCCGGAACACATTTCACCATGGGAGACCCCAACACCAGTGACCAATTGTTGAAACAGAGCAGCCGCCCCGATTTTATGCTCCTTCTTTATCCGGTTATCAGTTTTGACGAAAAAATCGGGCATATGGGATCACGGATAAACTTAATTGGCCAAACAAACAACTGGGATTTGGCTTCGAAATACTCTAACGAATTGCAGGTGACTAAAAATACTCCACCGACATTTCTTGTCCTGGCCGACGATGACGGAGCAGTTCCTCCGGAAAATTCAATTCGTTTTTATATGGCGTTGAAAGAATTTGGAATCCCTGCCGAGTTACACATTTTCGCCAAAGGAGGTCATGGTTTCGGGATGAAAAAGACAGATAAACCAGTTGATCAATGGCCCGGCTTATTTGTGCAGTGGCTTAAATCGATGCAACTAATCGAGTAATCAACCGATCAGACAGAACGAACAACCTATATAACATGCGCCGATCTCAAACTAGTTACCGGCTTTGCCACAGTTCTACCTGAAGGTTCATGGCCGACCTGACCGCACATTGCGGCGCTTCAGTAAGCCAGCTTGAAGTCATATAAATCGTTTAACCAACATTGGCGATATCTGCGATTTATCATCCTGTGATCCCTCGAAAGATTCTATCTTTGACCGTATTCACCGATAGACCTGAAGCAGATTCACTCCGATGATTAATCTGTATTCAGGTCTGCCCTAAAAATTCCGGAATCTATGAATTTGAAGAATAATCCGGTCGATCTGCTTCATTTTTGCCCCAAATGCGGATCGGCTAATTTTGCCACTACCGGGCCTCGTTCCAAACATTGCGGAAACTGCTCCTTCAACTATTTCTTTAATACTTCGGCGGCAGCCAGTGCGCTTGTATTCGACGAAAAAGGTCGGTTGATGTTGACACGTCGGGCGATTAATCCCCACAAAGGGAAACTTGATCTTCCCGGAGGCTTTGTTGAGTATTACGAGACTGCCGAGGAGGCAATTACACGAGAGTTACACGAGGAGCTAGGCGCAGAAGTTGCAGAAATAAATTATTTCGGCACCTTCCCAAACCAGTATGAATTCTCGGGCATGATCGTCCATACCCTCGACTCAACCTTTGTTATCAAGTTAAAAACGTTCGATAATTTGATTCCACAGGACGATATCTCCGCCATTGAGTTTCACGATCCGGCAACAATTGAATTGGATGAAATTCCCTTCAACTCGATACGGAATACAATTACTTTGCTACAGAAAACCAAGAAATAGAAACACCATGAAATCGATGATTCAAAACCGACTAGCCAACCTCCGGGCCGAAATGAAAAAACTCAACCTCGATGCCTGGTACCTTTCGGGAACCGATCCGCATCAGAGTGAGTACCTGCCCGACTATTGGCAGATACGTTCATTCATTAGTGGATTTAACGGTTCGGCCGGCTACATGATGGTAACTTTGGATGATGCCGCTTTGTGGACCGACTCTCGGTATTTTTTGCAAGCCAACGAGCAATTGAGTGAAACAGGGATCCGGTTAATGAAACTTAGAGTTGAAGGCACTCCCACCCCGGCAGACTGGCTTAAATCAGTCGCAAAAGAGGGAGCAATTGTTGGCACCGATGCGACTTGTTTGTCTGTGAACCAATTTCGAAACCTCAACCAAAGTCTGGCTCCCCACAATCTGCATCTGAAAGATTGCGGCGACTTAATGGATCTCATCTGGACCGATCGCCCAGTGCTGCCCCCCAACCCTATTTTTGAACACGAGGTAAAATACACAGGACAAAGTCGCCAGGATAAAATTGAAGCAATCCGGGCAAAAATGATTGAATCCGGAGCTCAATCCATCCTACTAACCGCGCTCGACGACATTGCCTGGACTTTCAACCTAAGAGGCAGCGATATCTCCTACAATCCGGTTTTTATGGCCTTTGCACTTGTTACCACGAATGACATTCAACTCTACCTAAACTGCGATAAAATTCCGGATAACCTGCAGAAAAAACTGATGAGCGAAGGAATTAAATTGAGCCGTTATTCGCAGATCTATATCGACCTCTGCTCAATTTCAGGCAAAATACTTATCGACCCGGATCGTACCAACCAGGCGTTAAAAGAAGCAATTTCGCCCGATGCCAGTATTGCGATGCAACTCTCAACGGCCACCATTTTAAAAGCAAAAAAATCCGACCATGAGCTGGAGATGATCAAAATTGCAATGCACAAAGATGGTGTCGCGATGGTAAAATTTCTGCATTGGTTGAAGCAAACGGTCGGCAAAAAAACCGTCACAGAGTATGATGTACTGCTGAAACTCGAAGAATTCCGTTCGCAGCAAACCGGTTTTATGGGCAGCAGCTTTTATGCAATAGTAGGCTACAACGAAAACGGAGCAATTGTACACCGATCAGTAACGCCCGAAACAGCAGTTCAGATTGAAGCCAGCGGAATTTTACTTTTTGATTCGGGAGGACAGTATCCCGAAGGAACAACCGATATCACCAGAACTGTTTGCTTAAGTACTCCCACCGAACTGGCCAAAGAAGACTTCACTTTAGTATTGAAAGGTACAATCGGACTGGCCGAATTGAAATTCCCGGCTAATACTCCAGGATGTAACATTGATTTAGCTGCCCGGCAAGCATTATGGCAAACGGGGCGAAATTACGGGCATGGCACCGGACACGGTATTGGCTTTTTCCTAAATGTGCACGAAGGCCCCATGGGCATCCGCCAGGAATATAACGAGCGGGTTATTGAGCCGGGCATGGTTCTGTCGGACGAACCTGCATTTTACCGCGAAGGGCATTATGGAATTCGGATTGAGAACGTAATTGCCTGCAAAGAATGGCAAATCACTGAATATGGTCGCTTTCTTCAGTTTGAAACCCTAACACTCTGTCCAATCGATACAGGTCTGATTGAGAAAAAATTGATGTCAGCGACTGAAATCGATTGGCTAAACCGTTATCATCAACGTTGCTACAACGAGCTTTCGCCCGCTCTAAATGAAGACGAAAAAGCATTCTTAAAAGAAATTACCAACGCCATATAGAAATGAGTTTTTATTCCGATGGGAGAATCGATCCCCGACTGAAGAAATAGATTAAAACACAAAGAGGCTGTCCCAATGAGACAGCCTCTTCAATATATTATCAAATTATCGTGCTATTCGTTCATCGAAATCAGGAATTCCTCAATCGAGCTGGTTTTCATGATTCGGGTTTTGATGAATTCCATTGCTTCCATCGAATTCATGTCAGCCAGATAGTTTCTCAAAATCCAAATTTTGTCCATAATTGGCTTCGGCAACAACATATCTTCGCGACGTGTACTTGAAGAAACGATATCCACAGCCGGGAAAATCCGCTTGTTAGACAATTTCCGGTCTAACTGAAGTTCCATATTACCGGTTCCCTTAAATTCTTCGAAAATTACATCATCCATTTTCGATCCGGTTTCAGTTAATGCTGTTGCAAGGATCGTTAATGATCCACCTTCTTCAATATTACGTGCAGCACCAAAGAAACGCTTCGGTTTGTGCAACGCGTTGGCATCAACCCCTCCCGAAAGTACTTTACCCGATGCTGGCGCTACCGTATTGTACGCACGTGCCAAACGAGTGATTGAATCCAATAAGATTACAACATCATGGCCACATTCCACCAAACGTTTTGCCTTTTCCAGCACCATTCCGGCTACACGAACATGGCGATCGGCAGGTTCATCAAATGTGGAGGAAATAACCTCTGCGTTTACACTTCGTGCCATATCAGTCACCTCTTCCGGACGTTCATCAATCAGCAAAACAATCATGTAAACCTCGGGGTGATTTGCCGCAATAGCATTCGCTATTTCCTTCAGCAACATTGTTTTACCGGTCTTGGGCTGAGCAACGATCAATCCACGTTGTCCCTTACCAATTGGTGAAAACAAATCGACAACACGAGTTGAAAGATTATCGTGACCGTTTCCGGTTAGGTTGAATTTCTTATTTGGGAACAGCGGAGTCAAGTGATCAAACGGAACACGGTCGCGAATATAATCCGGTGTGCGACCATTGATCGACAATACTTTGATCAACGGAAAATATTTCTCGCCTTCCTTTGGTGGGCGAATTGTTCCGCTAACGGTATCTCCGGTTTTCAGTCCAAACAGCTTGATCTGCGACTGTGAAACATAAATATCATCCGGGGAGTTCAAATAATTATAATCACTTGAACGGAGGAATCCATACCCATCGGGCATAATTTCTAAAACTCCGGCATTGGTGATTATTCCTTCAAACTCATAAGCCTTCTCGCTTTGTTTCGATTTTGGCCCGGATTGACTGTCTCGTTGATTATCCCACTTCTGGTGAGGCTTATTTTTTTGGCGCGGATCCTGCTTGTTGTCTTTCTGAAAATCGCGCGTAAATTCTTTTTTCTTTTCCTTCGGTGTATCTTGATTTGCAGAAGTTTCCGGCGCCGGTGTGTTCTCTGTTTTCGCCTTTTCTTTCGGGCTATCAACTGGCTGGTCAACCTGATTTGCTTCTTCTTTCTCAGCATCTGCATTTTCCGAGGCCGTGTCTGGACTCTTTTGCTTTTGTTTCTTCGCGAAATCAAAAGCTGAAGCTGCTTTAATTACAACAGCTGTCCGACGACGCTTTTTGGGTTGTTCGTCCGTATCTTCCAGCTTTGGTTCACCTTCAGATTTCGAATTCTGTTTAACATTAACAGCGGGTGCATTTTTAGAAGCCGGAGTCCGCTCCCGTGGTGATTCAGATTTTTTTTCAGAGGCAAGAATAGCCTGTGTGTCTAGAATTTTATAGATGAGATCCTGCTTTTTAAAGGACTCAACCTTTTTGATTTTAAGCTCTTTGGCTATTTCCCGCAAGTCAGGAAGCAACTTTCTGCTTAATTCAATAATATCGTACATATTTTGAAAATTAATTTACAACCCAAAAAGTTATCTGGAGAAGTATGTGAAATAAGGATTAAGACTTTGGATTTTTAGATTCTTGCGAATTATTCTGCAATTATAACTAATAAGTAAATAAAAGCCAAAAAAATAGCACTTTTTAATTGCAGGTCAAATTTGGCACCGTACACTGTCATTATCAGCAACAAAACAGCCCTGTTTTTGTTCGTTCATGTGCTCAAAGAGAAGTTTCATCACAAAAAAAGGCACATTCATAAAAATCCCCCATTCAAATTCCAATATGTAGTTCTTATTGGCTAATTTCGCCCCTGTAAACAATAGTCGTGTAAATTGGTTTAACTACTATACTGTTTTTTTTTAAAAGTATTCACTAACAAACTCGTAACCCAAATGAGGCAGCTTAAGATAACAAAACAGGTAACGAATAGAGAGACACTATCCCTGGACAAATATCTCCATGAAATCGGCAAAGTAGAGCTTCTGAGTGCCGACAAAGAAGTTGAGTTAGCGAAACGGATTAAAAAAGGAGATCGAAAAGCCCTTGAAGAGCTTATAAAAGCAAATTTAAGATTTGTCGTTTCGGTTTCCAAACAATATCAGAATCAAGGATTGAGTTTGCCCGATTTAATTAACGAGGGAAACTTGGGATTGATTAAAGCAGCCCAGCGATTTGATGAAACAAGAGGATTTAAATTTATCTCCTATGCTGTTTGGTGGATTCGCCAATCAATTTTACAGGCACTGGCAGAACAGGCACGAATTGTTCGATTGCCGTTAAACAAAATCGGATCAATCAACAAAATCAATCGTACTTTCTCCAAACTTGAACAGGAATTTCAGCGTGAACCAACAGCTGAAGAGGTTGCGACTATTCTGGAAACGTCATCAACAATGGTTGAAGAGGCCATGAAAGTTTCGAACCACCATGTTTCGATGGATGCTCCGCTACGCGATGAGGATGACAACAGCCTTTATGATGTGATGCTTAATGATGAGTCGCCCAGTCCAGATGATGGCTTGATTACAAACTCGCTTCGGAAAGAAATCGAACGGACACTTTCAACCTTGAGTGAACGCGAATCTGAGATTATTAAATACTATTTTGGACTGAATGGTTACCGGCAACACACTCTTGAAGAGATTGGTGATGTTTTCAACCTTACCCGGGAACGCGTTCGTCAAATCAAGGAGAAATCGATTAAAAAATTGAAAAATAATTATCGGAACCGTCTGTTAAAAGCGTATCTCGGGCAATAAAAACGGAGCAAATTTTCGGTGAACCTTTTCCCTTTTGGATCTAAAAAATTACTTTTGGATCAAATTCTCATCTATGTCAGAAATCATTATCGCGCCCTCAATCTTATCGGCTGATTTTAATCAGCTTGGAAAAGACATCGAAATGCTGAACGCCAGCGAAGCCGGGTACATCCATTGCGATGTTATGGATGGAGTATTTGTACCCAATATTTCATTTGGGTTGCCAATTATACAACACGTGAGCAAGGTTGCCACCAAACCGCTGGATGTTCATCTGATGATTGTCAATCCTGACCAGTACATCGATGGATTTAAAGATGCTGGAGCCGATATTCTGACCGTTCACTATGAAGCCTGCACCCACCTTCACCGTACAGTTCTAAAAATAAAAAGTACTGGAATGAAAGCCAGTGTTTGCCTCAATCCGCATACGCCCGTTCACCTGTTGGACGATATCATTATGGACCTTGATATGGTTTTATTGATGTCGGTTAACCCCGGATTTGGTGGTCAAAAATTCATCGAAAACACCTACGACAAGGTTCGTAAACTAAAGGAATTGATTGAGAAGAAAAATCCTTCGTGCCTGATTGAAGTAGACGGTGGTGTAAACTTTGAAACCGGCAAGAAACTGGTTGAAGCCGGAACAGATGTTTTGGTGGCAGGTAGTTTTGTATTTGGGTCCGCTTCTCCAATTGATACCATTAGCAAATTGAAACGGATTTAACTGTCCTTTTATTCAGGGTTGTTTGCCCGTTTTTACTGTCGGTAACTCACGCAAAGCACAATCAGAATCACAACCAGCACAATGAGAAGATGTCGCAGATGTTTTGCACTCCTTCCCTCTTAGTTTTGCGACTGTTTTATACAATCGAAACAAAGCAAGAAAAACAGCTCCGGTCAATATGATATAGGTCAATACTTCTTGTAACATTACTTTATAATAAGGTAATTGAAGTGAAAAGGTTCAGTTCAGGAAAGCAGCCAAGAGCTTACTATCAAGGTTAGATAGGCCATTCCCCACGCCAGCGCGGTGGTATAAACCATGGTAAAGACCGCCCAGAAGGTCTTCCCCGATTCATTTTTGATGGTAGCAATAACACCAATGCACGGAAAATAAATCAAAATGAACACCAGAAAAGCCAAAGCGACCGGCATTGAGATTACCGACTGACCAATTTTTTCACCCGATGCGTATTTTTCCATTCTCAGCTTTTCTCCAAGCGAAAGGGAACTGTCGTCGTCGACCTGATACAATACGCCCAATGTACTAACTACAATCTCCTTAGCTGGTAGTCCGGCCACCAGGCCGATACTCATTTTCCAGTCGAACCCCAACGGACGCATAACCGGCTCAATAAACTGCCCAATTTGCCCTAAATACGAGTTCTGCAAACGAACCGACTCCTGCTCAACCAGCAACCGGTTAATTTCCTCCTGTTGGTTGGTCACATCGCTGGTTTGCATCTGTGTAATTTTGCTCCCGATGGCTTCCGATTCCTCATTTTGCCGGGGGAAATAGCCCAACGCCCAAACAATCACAACCCCAACCAGAATAACTCCGGCAATCTTTCGCAAATATTGGTAACTCTTATCCCACATGTGTACCACGATGTTGCGAAAAGTTGGAATTCGATATGGTGGAAGTTCCAGAACAAAGGGAGTTTCCTTGTTGCGGAAAATGGTTTTATTGAATAGTTGCGCCACTAAGAAAGCCATCAAAATGCCTGCAAAATAAATTCCACCTAAAACAAGAGCCGGTGAATTGGGGAAGAAAGCCGAAATGAACAGCACATAAACCGGAAGACGTGCACTACAGGACATGAATGGAATGATCAGCATTGTAAGTAGTCGATCGCCCGGGTTACGCAATGTCCGGGTAGCCATTATGGCTGGAACATTACACCCAAACCCCATGACCATTGGAATGAAAGACCGCCCGTGAAGCCCGAAAAAGTGCATTACTTTATCCATAATAAAGGCCGCCCGAGCCATATAGCCGGAATCCTCCATTAATGAGATAAAGAAAAACAGAATGAGGATATTAGGTAGAAAAACCAGCACACTCCCGGTTCCGTCGATAATTCCGTTTGTGAGCAAATCACGCAACATACCAGGTTCCATAATATTGCTAACCGTGGTTCCTAAAAGAGAAACCAACTGCTCAATCCAGCTCATCGGATACGACCCCAAGCTAAAAGTGGCAAAAAAAGTTCCAAAAATTAATAGGATAAAAATCGGCATTCCCAGCACCGGATGAGTCAAAAATTTATCAATCCGTTCCGATTGGGATTCTTTCGTACTGATTCTTTGTTTATAGGTTTCCTTCAACGCCCCGGCAATAAAGCCGTATTTTGCATCCGTTATAATTGTCTCACTATCTTCATCATACAGGACTTCAATTCGAGAACACTCTTCTTTGGTTATACGTTTTATGTCCTCAAAGTTTTGGTATCTCGAGAGATTGAAAAGCGTTTCGTTATCCTTCTCCAGCAATTTGAGTGCTAAAAAACGAGATGAAATTTTATCGGTAATCGGCTTATCCTGCTTGATTGTTTCGCGAATCCGCCTGATCGATTTTTCAATCTCAATCCCATAATTGATATGAATATGGCGAACAATCGGATCACGATCCTCATACACATCAATCGCTTTTTGAAGTAGATCATCAACCCCTTTTCCTTTCGAACTAACGGTAGGAATAAACGGAATGCCGGTTAATTTCCCTAGCTTTTTATAGTCAAAAACATTGCGATTCCGAATCAATTCATCATACATATTCAAGGCACAAACAACCTTAATATCCATATCGATCAACTGGGTGGTTAAGAACAAGTTCCGCTCCAGATTCGACGAATCGATGACATTTAAAACAATATCCGGGGTTTCTTTCCAGATAAACTTGCGGACATAGATTTCTTCCGGTGAATATGCAGTCAACGAATAAGTACCGGGCAGGTCGACCAGATTAAATATGTAACCAAACTTTTTGAATGAAGCTTTCTTGGCGTCAACAGTCACTCCGCTGTAGTTCCCGACGTGCTCTTTCGATCCTGAAAGAAAATTGAACAGGGTGGTTTTACCGCAGTTTGGATTACCAACCAGCGCTACATTTATGACTTTTCCCTTTTCATTGATGTTCCGCTTTAGTTGCTCGCGATCAATGACCCCTTCATATTCCTGATGGTCTAACACATGAGCTTCATCTGTCGGAACCACTTCGATCAAATTAGCCTCCGAGCGACGCAGCGTAATGTTGTAATCGAGGATCTTAAACTCGATCGGACCTTTAAAAGGTGTATTTTTGATCACCTTCACTTCTTTCCCTTTAACAAATCCCATTTCTGTGATTCGCTTTCGGAACGACCCGTGCCCAAGGACTTTTGTAATTACAACCGATTCGCTATTTTTTACTTCAGAAAGTCTCACCCGTGTTTATCCTTACGCTAATTTGAATTAAATAAAAATAGTCTCGCAAAGATAATTGAGTTTTTAAAATAACTTTAAAAAAACACGAAAAGCCCATCAAGCTCTAACCATTCGTTTATATTTGCAGACATATACACGCCCTATGGAAGATAATAATAATCTTAAAAAGATTCAGGACGCCATCGAATCGCTCCCCGACAACTTCAGCATACTGGAGGAGCAGATTGATGTAGAGCTTCAAATGGAGTATTTTGAATTTACGAAAGACAAAACTAACAACCAGCCAATAGAGGACTTTGCAGAAGTGGAAAAAATGCTTTACGAAGCCGAAGCCACCGACGAAGCGAAAAAAAAGCTATTGGTTCGTTTGGCCGGGCACGATAAAGTTGAGGCTTTCCGGATAATTGAGCGCTTTAAGGCTCAAGCAGAAGGAGTGCTTCGAAATTGGTCGATACTTGCCATTCAGGAAAGTAGGATGATCCTGCAAAGTTCACTACTGGACGAGCAACAGGTGTTTATTTCCACCGGTTTGGGGGGACGTGACCAAAAAATTCGCTACTTCATCACGCTGTTGCACCAGAATACAGAAGAGGAGTTTAGTGAAACGGAAAAAAAACTAATCGAAGATGAGTTTCAGTTTTTCCTCAAGAAAAGCGAAGGCGAACTGGAGGAGATGAACTTTGTCAACGGATTTGCCATGGGACTTTTTCTTTTTCCACTCAAGAATAACCTACAAGATATTTTCAGGTCATTCATTGAAGAATGCAACCAATACGGCAATTTCCTTCGCGAAGATGTGATCATCACCAATGTAAAGAAACTCAACATCGAAGAAATAAAGGGCTTTTTAAGCCAGGAACAAAAAGAAGAAACAGACGAAAATGACACAGAACAAGATTAATCTGGCCTTACAGGTATTACCGCAGGCCGAAGGAAAGAATAGTTACGATTTAGTCGATACCGCGATTGCAGAAATCGAAAAATCAGGGTTGAAATACAAAGTATGCCCGTTCGAGACTGTAATTGAAGGAAACTATGATGAAGTTATGGCATTGGTTAAGCGAGTACACGAAGTTTTAGAAAAAAACGGCACACAAAAACTGATGACTTACATCAAAATACAGACTGTGTTTCAGGAAGATGTGACAATCAACGACAAAATGCACAAATACGAATAAAAAAAATATCCTGATTTTATTTGCTTCTTAAACATTTAAAATACTATATTTGCACCGCATTTAACAAATGGCTTCGTAGCTTAATGGATAGAGCATCTGACTACGGATCAGAAGGTTGCAGGTTCGAGTCTTGCCGAGGTCACAAAAAAAGGTTGTCAATTTTGACAACCTTTTTTTGTCGGATAAAGCCGGGAAAACAGCCGTCAAAAAAATCCAAAAACCACGAAAAACTTTTCAGAAATAATTTGCGTAAATAAATCTAGAATTACTATATTTGCAGCTCGATTAACGAATGGCTCCGTAGCTTAATGGATAGAGCATCTGACTACGGATCAGAAGGTTGCAGGTTCGAGTCTTGCCGGGGTCACAAAGGGGTATCAGTCAACTGATACCCCTTTTCGTTTCCATTGAGTTACATCCGACTCAGCCTATTTTTAATTACGTCCACTGAAAAGTGTACTTCCAGCACATGTTCTCTCTTAATTTAAACCGTGTTAACACATTTTCATCCAGATAAAATCGTATTTCAACAACACTTTTATCCAGAAAAACTAATCGGCATTAACTAAATCAGGAGCAAACAAGCTCTCCCAAATGCATTAATTCTGGTATCAAATGGTTCTAATTTTGTACCGGTGGGGTCACATACAAAAACAAAGCACTGAAAGACAAATTCTTTCGGTGCTTTGTTTTTATAATACGATCCAAATAGCAATCAACATCTCTTGCCACCGGGCTGACTTCAATAGGCTTGAATTCCCCCCTGTACTTCATCGTTATCGTGTGGCTTCCAACTAAACTATTTGAGCTGTTTGCCGCCGGGGCATCCATTCAAAATAATAAAAATATTTGGCATTACTGTAGCCTACAGAATCAAGGTCTGAATGGAATGGGCCGGGCTTTTGAGTTCCGCAGCTCGTCCTTCAATCCAGATGTGATACGATAATTCCTCATCTCCGGCATTCATTACAACGACAGCTAAGCTACCATCAGGATTTTCAAAAGCAGTGGCCTCCAGCACTTCGCGACTAGTTGAACAACTAATTCGCCGCGCTCCGGCTTGTATAAACTTGGAAAAATGGCCGATATAGTAATAGCTGTTAGTGAATATTAGCTCTCCTTTTTGCGTATCGGCATGCACCGGAGCAAAGCAGAAATTGCCTACGTGGTTAGGTCCTCCGTTTTCATCGAGTAGAATATTCCAGTCGGTCCAGGCAACGGTTCCGGCATTAAAATCGTGAATCATGGAATGTCCGTAGCGTTCTCCGAGCGCCCAATTGGTAATCCGATCCATGCCAAAACGTTCCACACAACCTTCGGTAAACACTAAATTGATATCCGGAAATGATTCCTGCACCCGTTTTAGGTTGTCAAACTGCATTCCGCCGCCGGTCCATGGTTCATACCAATGGAAACCAACTCCCCACACATATTTGGCTGCTTCAGGGTCGTTCAACATTGTTGATGCGCGCTGATAAATCAAATCGCGATTATGATCCCAAACAATGAGTTTCTTTTCCCCCATTCCGGCCTGCGCCAAAGTTGGACCGAGATTGTTTTTCACAAAGTCGCGTTCTTCGGTATCTGAATACACACACGACTCCCAAATCTGAACGGCCATTGGTTCATTTTGCACCGACAAGCCCCAAACGGGGATTCCTTCAGCTTCATAAGCTTCAATGAATTTCACGTAGTGATTAGCCCATGATTGCTTGTACTGTTCCAATAGGTGTCCGCCATGCAACCGGTCATTATTATCTTTCATCCACGCTGGTGGACTCCAGGGGCTAACGAACATTTTAAGGGAACCTCCGGCTGCTTGAATAGCTTGTTTTATGAAGGGTATTCGGTATGTCCGATCGTGATCGATACTAAACGTTGCCAGTGCGGAATCACCTTCAGCAATATAATCATAGCTTGCACTCGAGAAGTCGCAACTGGCAATGTGAGTCCGGCTAAAATTATATCCGATCCCTTTATCGGCATCGTAATAAGCGGTGAGAAACTCCTGTTGCTTTTCGGTAGGCAACTTGGCAAAAACCTCGGCTGCAGCATCGGTAAAAGCTCCACCAATGCCAACAAAGGTTTGAAACTTGTGGGTTGGGTCGATGAAAACGCAGGGTTGAATTTCAGTTGGCTGTCCAAAATCGACGAGCTGATATTCCCCTTTTTGGACTAAACGATCATCCGAATTCTCAGCGGTTTGATAAACCACAACTTTCTCGGGGATCTTAACAACCTGAATAGTTTCAGTTTGCACTTCCTGTGGCTTTGGCTGGCAAGCCAGAAACACCAATGCGGTGCCCCACACTAACGGTTCAATGTATTTCATAGGTTTTCTTATTTGAATCTCAATAAAAAAGATACAGCCCTGCGAGAACGCGAGGGCTGTATGTATTATTTCAACTTATAAATCTGATTAAGAACGATTTAGTAGCCCGGATTCTGATCTTCCGCGTCTATTCCGTTGTTCGCAATAATTTCGTTTTGAGGAATTGGGAATAATTCATGTTTGCCGGTTTGGAAACCCAAACTACCCAATTCCTGAGCAGCCAATCCCCAGCGCACCAAATCCCAGTAACGACTGCCTTCGAAAGCCAACTCAAGTTGACGTTCTTTCACAATAACTGCAAACACATCATCCGAAGTAGAAACAGCTGGCATTTCAGCACGAGTACGAACTTTGTTCAATTCGATTACGGCCTTTCCGTCCTGATTGTCGAAATGATATGCTTCAGCGGCCATCAACAAAACATCGGCATAGCGTAGCAATCGCCAGTTTGTTGAGTAGTTCAATTCCGCAATCCCCTTGTCGCCGGTTTCAGTTGAACGGGTCACATATTTCATGCGCATATATCCTTCATAATCGTGTGCATTCGGATCTTTGATAGCACCACCAGAGGCGATAAAATCAGCAGCTGACAAAACAGTTGCAGCACCACGCACGTCATCTTCTTCATCCTCAAATGCTTGGCCGATTTTAGCTGATGGCATATTAAATCCCCAACCATTGATGATTGGCAGGGTGCAATTGGTCAAATCAAACAAGTCGCTACGAGGCCCCTGTAACTGTACTTCAATGTTACTTTCGTTACCACCTCCCCAAGGGAAAGTACCCCAGTCGTATACACTATTAGAGGTATACGAAATTTCGAACAGGGATTCTACTCCGAATTCAGTTGATTTTGACCAAACATCGGCAAAATCGGGAACCAAATCATATTCGCCACTGCTGATTACAGCTGACAGCTGAGTTATTGCTTCGCTGTATCTTTCTTGATACAGATAAGCTTTGCCTAAAAATGCCTGCGCTGTTCCTTTTGAGAAGCGGAATTTTTCATTTTCAGAATAAGCACTTTTCAATGGCAGATCAAGAATCGCCTCTGTAAGATCCTGTTCTATTTGATCATAAATTTCAGCTGCAGTAGCGCGTGGTTTATGGTATTCAGCTTCTCCTACCGGGTTAACCGTCATTAATGGCACACCACCAAACAGGGTAACCAACTCCAAATAGCAGTAAGCCCGAATGGCTTTTGCCTCGGCAATAATCTCCACTTTGGCGTCGGAGTCACCTTCTACCCGATCAATAACGGTGTTAGCACGGTTTATTGTGCGGTAAAAGTTCGTGTAAATCAGCTCTAACTTTGCATTATCAGTTTGAATGGCAAAATCGTCGATGTTTTGGTAACCTGTTTGGTCTCCTTCACTTGAACCCGCTAAACAGTCGTCAGCCGGTAGGTTTTTAATGAAGAATACGCTTGCCCAACTACCATTCGAGAAATTATGCTGCATGGTGTTGTACACACCAATCAAGGCCGTTTTCGCTTCGTCGTCGGTTTTCAAATAGGTTTCGCTGGTTAAAGCACCTTTAGGAGAAACCTCCAAAAAGCTTTCGCTGCAGGAGACGCATGCTAATAGTGAAAGTCCTGCAATTATCTTATAGTGTTTTATGAATTTCATTGTTCAGTAATTTTTGATTAAAAATTAAGAGAGAAACCAAATAATATTTTACCAGAGATCGGATAAATACCGCGATCAACCCCTTGACGGTTGTCGGTAGAACTACCGGCTTCAGGATCCAATCCTTCGTATTTGGTGAAGGTGAAATAATCATCAACAGATACAAATACGCGTGCACGATCTACTTTTACTGATTCGGTTAATGATTTTGGTAAGGTATAGCCCAATTGGATTTGTTTGATCCGCAGGTACGATCCATCGGAAATCATCAAGTCGCTGCGATAAATGTAGTCGCTGGTATTATTGGCAGCCGGACGGCTGGCATTGATATTATTTGCGGTCCAACGATCTTCGAACATAAACAGTGGTTTATTGGAGAATGGACGATCGGAACGAAACCATCCCATAAACACATCGTTCCCCTGGGTTCCTTGCAGGAATAAATTGAAATCAAAACCTTCGTAAGAACAGTTCAAAGTAGCTCCGTAAAGGAAATCGGGATGTGGGTCACCGATATAGGTTTGGTCGGCAGCAGTAATCTCGGTGTCGCCATCAACATCAACCACAATTGGTGCTCCTGTTACCGGATCGATACCGCTGGTTTTGTAGCCTTTGAAGTACCAGATTGGATACCCTTCTTCAAACCAAGTCAAGTCGTGACCACGCAGGTTGTCACCTTTTACCGGAGAGTCAACTTTCAGATAAGTTACTTCATTGTCCAAAGTCGACAAGTTCAGGTTCACACTGTATTTAAATTTGCCAATATTATCCTGATAGCCGGCTTCGAAGTCAAATCCCTTATTCGTCACATCTCCACCATTCACGTACGGATAATCGTTACCAACCGACAATGGACCAGTTCCACTCACGATCAAATCGTTTGTCACCTTTTTATAGTAGTCTACCGAGAAATTCAGCTTACCACCAAGAGCACGTAAATCCAAACCAATATCGGTTTGTTGGGTACGTTCCCAGCGCAAATCAGGATTGATCAGGTTTTTAATTTCGCCACCACTAATAAAGGAGTCATCAGCATTCGATCCGGGATAGCGAATTCCTGTAAAATCCCATAATTCCTGATCTTCATTTCCACCCAGGTTGGCTTTGCTTCCGTTTTCACCCCAACTAGCGCGAAGTTTCAAATAATCGATTCCTTCAACATTGAAAAAATCTTCTTCGGAGATTACCCAACCTCCCGAAAATGCCGGGAATACAGCAGCCCGATTGGCAGCTGGGAACACACTTGCCGCATCACGACGAATGGAGAATTCGAACATATACTTCGATCTGAAATCGTACGAAAGACGTCCGAAATAGGAGTTCATGGTTTGATCGACAAAGGTACCACCGGTACGATCCAACTCATCGTCAGTTGTATATTCCTGATAAGCATAGTCGTCGCCTTCAGCAATCATCGGTCCTGAGTGCATGTAGTAATCCGGAGCCTGATATTGCTCTGCAGAATAACCTCCAAGTAAAGTAAATGAGTGGTCGGCAATACTATAGCTGTATGAAGCGAAGTTTTCCCACAACCAGGTGTACCATTTATTGATGGTATCGTCAACAGTTGTTGCTGAGTTCTGATTTTCTGACGAGAAGTAGTAAGTTGGATTCCAGCTATGTTGCGACTGATAAGTCAAATCCAAACCAACGCGAGAAGTAAACGAAAGTCCTTTCACCGGTTTAATGGTCGCATAGGCTGTCCCAAGAATTTTATCTTGCTCGATGGTGTTGTGGTAGGTATCCAGCAACGCTAATGGGTTTGCGGTTTCACCGGTTACATATTTCGCTAAACCGTAGTATTTACCTTCGTCATTTTTCAGGATGGTGTTACCGGCATCCAGCAGTGCCTGCACATTGTCTGGCGTACCATCGTATGTTACCGGAGTTAATGGATCAATCAGCAACGTGTTGTTTACCACACTACGATATTCGTCATCTTCACCGATATAGCGCTGATTTGAGTGGGAGAAACTTATGTTGTTTCCAACTTCTAACCATTCGTTCACACTGCTTTTAGCGTTGATACGAGCAGTATAGCGTTGGTATTTAGCTTTGTCGCCACCAACAATACCGTCTTGATTGAAATAAGAACCCGACAACATGTAGCTTGACTTGTCTGTTCCGGACGAATAGCTAATGTGATGTTTTTGCATCGGAGCTTCTTCCATAACTTCGTCCATCCAGTCGGTGTCCGTTCCATCCAGCGTCACTGTTCCGGCGCCAGATTCTTCCATCCATGTTTTATATTGAGCGGCGTTCATCAACTCCATATCACTGCGTGAACTTTGCAGGCCATATTGAAAATCGTAGGAAATTTTGGCCTTTTCACCTTTAGTTCCGGATTTGGTGGTGATAATGATAACCCCGTTAGCACCTTCAGTACCATAAATAGCGGCTGACGCAGCATCTTTCAACACTTCCATCGAACCGATGTCGGAAGGGTCGATGTTGTTGATATCGCCGGTTTTCATTCCGTCAACAATAAACAAAGGGTTTGAATTTCCGTTTGAGTTTACCCCGCGAATACGGATTTTTGTTGATACACCTGGTGACCCTGAAGTAGATAGTACAGAGACTCCGGCAGTGCGTCCCTGAATGGCCTGATCGGCACGAGACGCGGGAATGTTTTGTAAGTCTTCGGCTTTCACACTGGAAATTGCGCCAGTTACCAGGCTTTTCTTTTGGATACCGTAACCTACAGCAACAACTTCTTCCAAGCCAATGGTTTCTTCCGCTAAAACAGCATTAATAACAGATTGTCCGTTTACAGCGACCTCCACCATCTGCATTCCTACAAACGAAAACTGCAGAATGGCATCATCCGGAACATTGTTTAAGCTAAAGTTTCCGTCGAAATCGGTAATGGTTCCAATGGTGGTACCTTTAACGACAACGGTTGCTCCGGGAATTGGATCACCGTTGGAGGCTTTCACCGTTCCGCTAACAACGCCCACTTTTTGCACAAATTGTGCTGTCTCGTCCAGGTTTGTCAATACGATCTGCCGATCTTTGATGACATACTTCACTTTTGACGTTTCAAAAAGTTGGTCAAGAATATTCTCAATGCCTTGATTTTCGACATCGATACTCACCTTTCGGTTTACATCAATTAGGTCCTGGTTGTAAAGGAAATAGAAATCAGATTGATTTTCTATTGTGTTCAATACGTCTGCAAGACGCGTGTTTTTAAGGTTTATGGTCATCCGGGTTTGTTGAGAGTAACCCGTTACGGCTGACACCTGAAACATTCCAAATAGAATAAACAGAACAGATAGTCGCATAATTAGTAAGGTTTTTTTCAAGGCATACCAATCCCTGATTTTCTTAGATTTTTTCATAGATTTACAATTGTAGAGTTGTTAAAATTCACTGTAACGATTCTTCAATACAATCAGGGAAGTGGTACCAGCACTTTCCTGATTTTTCGATTAGGTCATTTTTGTTCAATAATAATTTTCTTCTTTACATATAGACTGTTTAAGTTTGATTTTCGTTCTTCGACCCGATATTGCATGGGCGTTGTCAGAGCAATCATTCGCAGTATTTCATCCAATTGCTCATCTTTAAATGTTGCTTTAAAATTGTAGGCTTTCAGTTGCTCATCGCGTATTTCAATGTCAACATTGTACCAGCGAGCCAATTTCGACATCACCACTTCGAGTGACTCGCCCCTGAATTGGAGCAATCCTTCTGTCCAGCGGGTGTAATCGGCTGCTTCCACATGACTAATTACAGCCCGGTTTTCCTTCCGATTGTATTCAAAACGTTCATCCGGCTTCATCAGGTATGATGCTTGCTCGTGCTGATCCAGAATCTGCACACTACCCTCCTGCAATACCACGCTTATTTTCTCATTGGCTTCATAAGCCGAAACATTGAACTGGGTTCCCAGCACCTGAACTGTAATTCCGGGTGTGCGAACTTTAAATTTTTCGCCATTTTGTTGCTTCACATGAAAAAACGCTTCACCAACCAGCTTTACTTCTCTATTTTGATGAAAATTGACCGGATAACTTATTTCCGATCCGCTATTCAGCCAGCCGGTTGAACCATCGGGTAAAACAAAGCTTGTACGGGCACCCTGGGGCGAAACAATGGTTGCCATGGCGTCTGTCGCCTGAGGTGTCGTTGCAGTAAACCAATAAATCGAGAACAACGTAATCGGGATTAGCAATACAGCGGCTATGCGCTGATAATAAGTTAACATTCTTCGTGTCGCGGATGGCTTCTGCGGTGAAATTGTCCGTTGTACCTGATTAATCAGAGATTTCATATTGGGAGATTTCATTTCTCCATATTCAGATAAACTTTCCCAATGTTCGTGCAAATGCTCACGCAGGAGTTCATCATCGTTCGCAAATGTGCTGTTCACCTGCTTATAATCGGTTCGGGAATAACTTCCCGATTCGTAATTTCTAAATGCTTCCGTATATTTTCTCTTTTCTGCCATCTCAATCTTCTGCGTGTTTCATTACACTCGTTATATCCGGAAAATTGAGATTCCCCTATTCGGTTTGAAAAAAAAATGAAAAAAATGTTCGGAAAAGTTAAAAGTAGGAAGTCTGCCGGTTAGTTTCTCAAAAAAAGGTAAAACAGATTGACCCCATCAGGCATTTCATCTTCAAAACGGCATTTCTGATATTTCATCGCCTTAGTAATCTGATTTTCAATCGTTTTAACCGATATCTCCATTTCTTCGGCAATTTGCTTCACTGCTTTTCCCTCCTTTTTTCGGGCGATAAAAATTTGCCTCCGTCGCTCGGGCATTTCTTCAATAAACAATTCTAGCTTTTGAATGACATTTTGATATCGCTGCTCAAAATCAATCGTATCACCATGCGAATCCAGCTCATCAACAACCTCGTGTTTATATGCTTCGGCCTTCGATCGCCGAAGAAATGCCTTCTTCACATCGTTAAAAGCTATTGTGAACAAATAAGATTGCAGCGACTTAACATCCCTTAGGGTAGAGCGGTTCTGCCAAATTTTCAGAAACACCTCCTGTACAATCTCTTCTGATTCGAGTTCGTTTTTTAAATAGGAGAAAGCAAAGCGATAGAGTTTATTGCTATACTGTTCACAAAGCCTTGTGAAGGCATCTGCATCGCCTTTGCGGATTAATGATATGTCAATGTGACGACTCACTGTTTCTAGATTTGAAGCTTCAAGATACCACAAAGAAATAAAAATATTGCTAACTAAACTTCAACAAACACGCAACGGGATGTCCGAAGACCTCTCAATCGCTCCCTAAGCTAAATGCCGATCTGGAGGCCAGATTATCGGAGCAGCAATGAGTTCGGATAGCAGGCGGCCGAAGTAATTCCCGGCAGTTTCTTTAGATCGAATTGGCTTTTGCAACAATTGGTGCGCAAACAAAAGGACTTAAAGAATGTTTTAATGGTAAATTTTTTGACAACTTTGCAGCCACAGATTTTACTGAAAGTTGAAGAAAGTATTAATCAAAAGTGTTTACATGTATCTTGAGAAAACGGAACTATTGGAAGTGAGTGAGACGAAAGCATTAAACCTGATCCTTGACGACTATTACCTGGCATACCTGAGCCGACAGTTGAGTTTACTGGGAAGAAGAGAAGTTCATAACGGCCGTGCGCACTTTGGAATTTTTGGCGATGGTAAAGAGCTAACACAAATTGCTTACGCGCGAACGTTTAGAAAGGGAGACTGGAGATCGGGCTACTACCGTGATCAAACGTTCATGCTCTATCTAGGTCTGTTACAACCGGAAGAATTTTTCGCCATGATCTACGGAGACACGGATTTCAATTACAACCCCTCCACTGGTGGCCGAAATTTCAACAACCATTTTAGTACCCGAAATATTAACGAACAAGGCGAAATTAAAGACTTGATGGAGCTTTACAACTCCGCTTCAGACATTTCGCCAACTGCCGGACAAATGCCGCGCCTGTTGGGGTTAGCGCAGGCGTCGAAAATTGTTCGCGAAAATCCGGAGCTAAAAAAATCACTAAACAACAATGTTGACGGGAACGAAGTAGCATTCGGATCAATTGGTGATGCAAGTACCTCTGAAGGAATGTTTTTCGAGACAATTAACGCGGCAGGAGTAATGGAAATCCCGATGGCTGTTGCTGTGTACGACGATGGCTATGGCATTAGTGTGCCAAAAGAGTTGCAAACCACAAAAGGCAGCATTTCCGAAATCCTAAAGGGATTCCGGAAAGAAAAAAATACAAATGGAATCAACATTCTTACTGCGAAAGGTTGGGACTATCCGCAACTAATTAAAACATTCGAGAAAGGAATTACCGATTGCCGGAAGACTCAAACTCCGGTCGTTTTCCATATTAACGAAATAACTCAACCACTCGGTCATTCAACCTCGGGATCGCACGAACGCTACAAAAGCAAAGAGCGCCTCCAGTGGGAAAAAGATTTTGACTGCCTGGTAAAATTTAAGCAATGGATTATTGAGTCGGGGAAAGCCGATGAAGCGACCTTGAAAAAGATTGAAAACCGGGCAGCAAAACGAGCGCGCGATGCCCGCGATCTGGCTTGGAAACATTACACCGAAAGTTATTCGGAAGAAACGGAAAACCTGCAGAAAATTATACTTCAGCTGAAAAGCAACAAGTTGAAACCAACCGACTACACGGACGACTTTGACGCGGTTAAAAACAAACTATTCCCAACCCGACGGGCTCTGTATAGTTTCGCCAAACGTCTGAAGTTTGAGTTGCACAGCATTTCCGAACTCAATGAGGAACGAAATCAACTGATCAACTGGCTGGAACGTTTTGAAAGTCGTACCACTAAATTTTACAATTGTCAGCTGTACCGCGAAGGACCAGACTCAACCTTAAACGTTGAAGCAGTTCCGGTTCAGGTTGATGCTGATGCTCCACTGGTAAATGGCTGCGAAGTTCTGAGCCACAATTTCGATGTATTGTTTGAAAAGTACCCCAATCTGGTCACCTTTGGCGAAGACACTGGCTTTATGGGCGATGTGAATCAGGGGATGAAAGGGATGCAGGAAAAATACGGCGTTCATCGCGTTTCAGATACCGGAATTCGTGAAACAACCATCATTGGACAGGGAATTGGATTAGCGCTGCGGGGCTTCCGTCCGATTGCCGAAATACAGTACCTCGATTACTTGATGTACGCCTTGCCAACGCTTAGCGACGACTTGGCCAGCATGCAGTTTCGCAGCATGGGAAAACAGGCAGCGCCTTTGATCGTTAGAACCCGCGGACACCAGTTGCAGGGAATTTGGCATGCCGGATCGCCCATGCAAATGATCTTGGGGGCAATGCGTGGTATCTTCCTGTGCGTTCCACGAAATATGACTCAAGCAGCGGGTTTTTACAATACGCTGCTTGAAGGAAATGATCCGGCACTGGTTATTGAACCATTAAAAGGGTACAATGTAAAAGAACAATTGCCTTCGAATATTGGCGAGTATAAAATTCCGTTGGGTGTACCGGAAATCATGAATGAAGGATCGGATGTCACTCTGGTTACTTATGCCTGGAATGTGCACCATGCGGAAAAAGCGGCTCAGTTACTAATGGAACTGAAAAACATTTCAGTTGAAGTAATTGACGTACAAACCTTGCTGCCTTTCGATGTCAACCACAGGATCGTAGAATCGATCAAAAAAACCAACAAAGTAATTTTTGTTGACGAGGATGTTCCGGGGGGCGCTTCGGCATACATGCTGCAAAAAGTGATGGAGGAACAAAAGGCTTTCAACTACCTGGATACTGCTCCGGTTACTTTACCTGCGGTGGAACATCGTCCCGGGTACGGAATTGATGGCGAATATTTCACAAAACCAAGTGTAGAACGGATTTTTGAAGCAGTTTATGCCATGATGCGTGAAACAAATACAAAAAAATACCCGCCACTCTACTAAAAAGTTCAGTGGTCAATAAAACAAAAGAGGTTGATCAGGTTTTGTTCCTGTCAACCTCTTTTATTTTTAAACAAGGCGGATGAAGATTATTCGTAAAAATCAAATATTTTCCTCTGAGAATACTTAACAAAGAACCGCCTTGTTTTATGTTGCAGTTTTAGCCTCATCTATCAGCACCTAACACACAAAATAAATAAAATACTTCTTTATCTTTTTCTCCACTTATTGACTAAACGTATATAATTTCCCTTTGTTCCAATTTCTCGGATCTATTATTCAAAAAAAAATCGTTGATTGTTTGTGGTCGTACTATTTAGGTTTTTCTACCCGGTTTGATTCGGGGTGAAGCTCTTCCCAAAGGCGCAGGAATACGCCGTTCGTCCAACCAAAACCATCTTGTCCTTCGTACTCTCCTCCACCTCCGGGACGATCCGGATCAATTACATCGTATTTTTCTTTCATCTTGCCCGATTCAAAGTAAACCTTGCAGTTTAGCTTGGTCCACCGCCTTGCCAGTTTTTCGGCTAAATCCGGTCGGTTGTAGTTTTTTAAAGCCACATAGCCAATCCATTGCATCGGCGCCCATCCATTTGGCGAATCCCATTGTTGATTGGAGTTTTCAACCAAGGAGGTTACCAAACCACCTTCTTTCAGAAAGTCAGATTCAATTTTAGCGATCACTCTTCCAGCCTGTTCCGAAGACGCGATTCCGATATACAACGGGAATAATCCGGCCAAGGTCAGTTGCGGCGAAAGAGTTTTTGAAGACAAATTGAAATCGGTAAAAAAACCCAAGCTGTTGTCCCAGCAGTACTGCTGAATGGCTTGCTTCCGCTTTTCGGCCAAACCGTTATAGCTTGCTTCCTGCTGTGGAATACCTTTTAGCCGGTAGCTTTTAGCCAAAATCATTTCCACCCGATATAGCAGGCAGTTTAAATCGACGGGCAGCAATTGCGTTGTTTGAATGCTCCCCAGACTACGGCCATCGGCAAACCAGCGAGTTGAAAAATCCCAACCCGACTCGGCAGCAGCTCTCAAATCGCGAAAAAGCGATGAATCTCGGCCTGATGGCTCCAGCAATTCCGCATCGTGCCAGTACGACTCAGGTCGCGGTGTGTTTTCCGCATCCCAATAACGGTTCAATACTGCTCCTTTCTCCAGTTGCACAAGCCTGTCGCCTGTCATCCAAAAATCGTATTCGCGCTCCATCGCGTCTAAATAATTCAAATAAGTCTGCTCGTCGTTTGTTGTTTTTGCCAGCAATTCAACCATAAGTGCAAAAAATGGAGGCTGCGATCGGCTAAGGTAATAACTTCGGTTTCCGTTTGGAATGTGTCCGTAGGTTTCAATTAGGAACTCGAAATTATCGACCATATCCCGGATCAGATCTGTCCTGCCGTCGACCTGCAAACCTAACATGGTAAAGTAGCTGTCCCAATAGTAAATTTCTGTAAAGCGCCCACCCGGAATAATATATGAATTCGGCAAAGGAAGCAAGGTTGAATACTGCGCTTGTTGATCAGGTTGACGCGTCAGTTCATTCCACAAAAAATGCAGGTGGTGCAACATGGCTGTGGTGTCGGTTTGAATGGTATCGAAATACAAACCCACAAAATCGTGTAAATTGAAGCAAGGTTCTGACTTCTGAGCCATATAAAGGAAGTCCAGACTATCGGGATTAACTCTCGGCGTGCAGTCCACAAAGGTTTTCTGATCGGCAAAGATGTGGCTCATTTGTACATCGCGAAACAGCTGCGGATACTGTTTTGGCGGATCAAGCTGCGCCTTTAGTGGGCCGCAAAAAGAAACGATAAGAATAAATAGGCTGATTGTTCTCCGGTTTAAAATCATGGTTTTTCTGATTTTCTGGAATTCGACTGACTCTCGGTGAATTATTGGCATTTCCGTTCATTCAATGAAAGACAAAATTTCCAGCGTTTATATTTGTTGGTTCTATTTGGTTTTTCTGCACAAAGTGTTGCGTTCAGGCTGCGTGTCATCCTCGTGTTCAATCACATATGATTATGCCGAACATTCGCTTAGCTTCAAACGACGTAACCCAAGGTCAGCAGGCACCCAGGTCGATCATTTCCCCAAGATACTATAAACATTCAACCTATTTATTCGGAATCCAAACCGTTCTCGTTCCCTTGTCGGTCTCCGCATAAAACGGTTGCAGCACCAGCGTATGATCCGGAATTCCGCCATAAGTAAATGTGGGCATCTTTCCCGGAGGAGAAACAAACTGAAGGTCTTTCGCCGGATCTCCAACAGCCACTGCTTCCGGAGTGGTACTGTCCTTCTCGTAAGTTAGAAATAACGCCCCGTAGGAAAACGCTAATTGATTTAAATCATTCCGGATCACTGTCGGCCTCATGCCAACGATAATTTCAATCTCGTCGCCATTTTTCCATTTCTTCGCAATCTCGGTATATTCTCCCGGACGAACCGGGTACTTCACGCCCTTCACCGTAACAGCGGCCATGTCTGACCAACCGGGGATTCGCACAAACAAATCCAGATATCGGGTGTCTTCCATTTCAACCCGCAGCTTTATCCGGCCTTCGTTTGGAAAAGTGGTATCCTGAATCAACCTAATTTTACCGCCGGTGGTGTGTTCGAAATCGAAGGTTGAATTGTTATAAATATTCACATAAATCCGATCGTAACGACGTGTGTAGCAAACCGATTTTACCGCTTCATTACTAACGACTCCCGCCAACTGACTATTGTAAAATACCTTTTCCAACTCATCGGCATAACATACCAAACCGGTATGTTTCAGTAACGAGTCGTTTACTTCAGTCCATTTTCGCAGGTCGGCGACCGCCAAGGTCTCGAAACTCAAATCTACCGTGCGCCTAATCTCCTCCCAGGTTGCCGACAGATCAGCGGAAACTGTTGCGTCGCTTTCGTGCTTCATTTTGCCAATTTCGTTCTGCAATTGCAAGATTTCGTCGATCAATTTTGGTTGATTTTCGGAACGAATAGAATCGACCGGGGAAAACCCGTTAATTTTGTCGGCCAAAACACCACCGAGCGATATTTCAGATTCACCAACGGACTCTGAAATACCGAAAGGCTCCGTTGCCGCGCGATACTGACAGGAAATGACACCTACAAGCAGGAAAAGGGCTAATAATGACTGAATTGGTTTCATAAGTTGTGCTGGAAAATTTAAATCATTCAACAAGTTTTTGGGGCTGAGTGTTCAACAGAAACCAAAAACCAGCTTCACATCGACAAATAAACAACCCGACACCGGAATTTATCCAGGCTATTTCGGCAAAGCCATAATTTTAATATTTTTGAAGGTTATGAAACTAACCGCTCCAATTTTACTTTTCCTATTTCTTGTTCTCGGAACAATTGCTCCGAAGAAAGCTTTTTCGCAGTACCGCATAAAAGATGTAGTATCGACCTCCAAAGGCGATTTGGAAATTATGGTCGTTGGTCACTGTTTCTACTACTTCAAATTCAACCGACTGAATATTTATGTCGACCCGATTCCAAATGTAGGCGATATTAGCATGCTCCCAAAGGCCGACCTGATCCTGGTCACACACGATCATCGGGACCACCTTAGCACGAATGTCATTCAGCTTTTATCGAAATACGACACCAAGGTCATTGCTTCGAAAGCCTGCATTAAAAAGATGGATTTTGGCGAGTTTCTCGAAAATGGACAGCAAACCACCTTTAAAGAACTTTATATTAAAGCAGTTGCGGCTTACAATGTAGTCAACCTGCGACCCGACGATATTCCCTACCATCCGAAAGGGGAAGGAAATGGCTATTTTCTGGTTTTTGGAGACAAGACGGTCTACATTGCTGGCGATACGGAATATATCGACGAGATGCGCTTTTTCATGAAACCCGACATCGCTTTTATTCCAATGATGATGCCGTTCACGATGGACGAAGACATGTTTGTGAAAGTGGCCAAGAAGCTGAACCCGAAAATTCTATACCCTGTACACTACAATTCGCAACTTGACTCGTTGGTTGAAAAAATAAAGGTTGCGCTCCCCGCGACCGAAGTCCGGATTCGGTAAACCGCTTGCCTGTTGATCGAGTTTGGTGGTTGAAAGTTGAATTCGTCTGCAACCAAAACCGGGTCCGTTGCATCTTATTTTATTGGCACAATCCTGTTTCGCCAGGGAAAATGAAAACTGCGGAAGGTATAACCAACCTTTATTCACAGCTTAAAAAATGTCGTTTGCCGAAAAAATAGCACATCAAACCATTCGTTTACCTATTTTCGTATCAACTTCAAAAATCGATCATCATGTCTACTTTTGGAAATTTAATCTGGGTTGTTTTCGGTGGGTTCCTCATCTTTTTGGAATACCTCGTCGCCGGGCTTTTACTTTGCATAACAATCGTTGGAATTCCGTTTGGCCTGCAGGCCATCAAATTGTCGTTGCTAGCTCTTTGGCCATTCGGCGCGAAAATAGAATACATGGACTACGCTCCGGGCTGCCTCTCAACCATTATGAATATTATTTGGCTATTAATTGGCGGAATATGGATCGCCCTCACTCATCTTGTTCTCGGATTGCTCTTTGCAATTACCATTATTGGACTTCCATTTGCAAAACAGCATTTCAAACTGGTAAGTCTGGCGCTCACTCCGTTTGGCCGAAGAGTAGTGTAGCCATCATGCCGGTTAACCTCATTCTAAAGTTTCGGGAATTAAACTGGCAACTCTTCTACCTAAACTAACAGTTACACCAACCCTCACCCCTCGGAGTTTTTGAGTATTAATTTTGAAATCCGGCACAAATGCAGATCGCAGTTTCCGGCACCAACGGAACCAAAAACTGCGACTGCAAACCGATCACCATATCCTGTGCCTGCGACTAAATACAGACCACCGGGAACTGATCACTATTTTAATGCTGATGTAAACCGCATTCCTTTTTCGAGTTGCTTTCCCACCACCAACGGCCGGCGCGGAAATCTTCTCCCGGTTGAATAGCTCGTGTGCAGGGCGCACAGCCGATACTCACAAAACCGCGATCGTGCAATACATTGTATGGGACATGATTTTCCCGCACATATTTCTGACAATCTTCCAGCTCCCAATGTAGCAACGGATTGTATTTTAACACCTTGAATCCTCCATCCCAATTAAAGAACTCAAGTCCCTCCCGATTTTGCGACTGCGACGCACGCAAACCGGTAATCCAACACTCCATACCTGCTAAAGCTCTTCCCAATGGTTCCACTTTGCGAATGTGGCAACACATTTTTCGGTTTTCTACCGACGCGTAAAAGCTATTTGGTCCATTTTCGGCAACAAACTTCTCCAATGGTTCGTGCATCGGATAAAACGGAATGATCGGTTTATTGTATTTTTCGATGGTACGGGCATATACCTTGTAAGTTTCTTCAAACAAACGCCCGGTATCCAACGTCACCACTTGAATCGCAATGTCGTTCCTGAAAATCAGATCCGTTATCACCTGGTCTTCAATACCAAAACTAGTTGTAAAAACTGCTTTCCCGGCAAACCGTTCCGCGATCGCTTTCAACGTGTCTACCAATTCTGTTTCTTTAAATTCGATATTCAGTTGTTTTACTAAATCGTCGCTCATAATGCTTTCTTTTTGAATAAAAATGCGGCCTAAAAATACGTATTTTCAACTGAAATCCGTCCTTTTCAAGCCGATCAAAACCGATTATTAAACCTGCTGACCAAAGTAAATCGTCTTCTGCCTGAATAAGAATAAGCCTTTATACACATTTCGAGCACCAAAAAATAATACTCTGATCGGTATAACAGAAGTAAATTTCTATTTTTGACGCATGACTTCTCAATCAACCAACTGGCCAGCTGCATTTATCAGTCGCATCCGCGAACAATTTCCCGAGACTGCCGATTCATTCATTCAATCGCTCAACAACGATGCGAGGGTGAGCATCCGGCTGAACCCCGCCAAGTTTTCTCCCGAAACCAGCTTGCAGACTGTTCCCTGGGCCGGGCAAGGCTACTTTCTAAATCAACGTCCTGTTTTTGCACTGGATCCGTTGTGGCATGCCGGCGCCTATTACGTGCAAGAAGCCAGCTCTATGTTTTTGGAACAGGCCTTTCAACAGATTAATTTGACTGGCCCTAAACTAGTGCTCGATCTGTGTGCCGCACCTGGAGGAAAATCGACCCACCTGAACAGCCTCATGGCTTCGGAGGACTTACTGGTGTCAAATGAAGTGATTCGCTCACGCGTTCCGGTACTACTGGAAAACCTCTGTAAGTGGGGGCACAGCAATTTTTTGGTGACCAACAGCGACGCCAAGCAGTTTGGCGAATTGGGTGCACTGGTTGATGTATTAGTGATTGACGCGCCCTGCTCCGGAGAAGGACTCTTCCGCCGCGATCCGAATGCGGCCAATGAATGGAGCGTCGAAAATGCGAATCTCTGCGCGGTCCGTCAGCGCCGAATTTTGGCCGAAAGCTGGCCCTGCTTAAAAGAAGGTGGCTACCTGATATACAGCACCTGTACGTTCAATCCGGCCGAGAACGAGGAAAACCTGCTTTGGTTGCGCTCGCAAGGAGGCTTCGAGAGCATTCGCATACCGATTGATCCAAGCTGGCAAGTTGATGAAGTTGAAGCCAATGGCATTCACGGCTATCGTTTTCTACCGTATAAGGTTCAGGGTGAAGGCTTTTTCATCACCATTCTGAAGAAAACCGACGGCACTAGTTCGGTACGCTTTCCGAAGAAATTTAAAACACGCTTGCAAAAAGCGTCTCAATTGCCCGACAACTGGCTATTAAAGCCGGAACAAAAAACCTTTTTTCAACACCAGGATCAACTAAAATTTATTCCGACCCACTGGGAGAAAATAATTTTATATCTGTTTGAGCGCGTGAATCTGGTGAAAGCCGGAACTCATTTTGCGACGCTCAAGAAAAATGATCTTTTACCGGAACACGAGTTGGCTTTGTCAATCGATCTCAACAACAAAGCTTTTCAGCATCTAGAATTAGCCTCCAACGACGCGTTAAGCTTTCTGGCTCGCGATAACTTTCAGCTTCAACTTAGCGGAAACAACTGGCAGTTGGCAACGTTCAATCAGCTTCCGTTGGGTTTTCTGAAGAATCTGGGCAACCGGTTCAACAATTATTACCCTAAAGAGTGGCGCCTGCGCATGCAAGACCGCAGTAACACCGATGTTTGGTACCAGGCATAAGAGGGCTGGCAGCTGGACTGTAAGAAAAAGCACAAAGAGATGAGCAGGACTATGCCAACCGAGACTCCACATTTTTTCAAATAAATCCGGCAGCTATTTTGCATCGTTCAAAAAATTATTTCCTTTGGCGCTTGTAAAGGTCGATCATCTGGTGTATTTTGCAACGACGTGTAGATTTCGACTTTTAACACAATCAAAAAGAAGAAAACAAAGTTTACACTTTTTAAAACCTTTTTATTTAAACTATTAATGGGAAAAGTATTAATCATCGGTGCAGGTGGCGTGGGAACAGTAGTTGCCTACAAAATGGCTGCACTTCCGGAAGTATTTTCCGAAATTATGTTGGCAAGCCGTACCAAAGCAAAATGTGACGAGATTGCAAACAAAATTGGTGGTAACCGTATTCAAACCGCTCAGGTTGATGCCGAAAACGTGCCTCAACTGGTGGAACTGATCCGCAATTTTAAACCGGATTTGGTGGTAAACGTGGCCCTTCCCTACCAGGATCTGCCTATTATGGATGCCTGTTTGGAAACCGAAACCAGCTACCTGGATACAGCTAATTACGAACCCAAGGACGAAGCCAAGTACGAATACAAATGGCAATGGGCTTACCAAAACCGTTTTAAAGAAGCCGGAATTACCGCTATTCTGGGTTGCGGATTCGATCCCGGAGTAACGAGTGTTTACACGGCCTATGCCGCTAAGCATCACTTTGATGAGATCAACTACCTGGATATTGTTGACTGTAACGCAGGTGATCACGGAAAAGCATTTGCAACTAACTTCAACCCGGAGATCAACATTCGCGAGGTAACTCAAAAAGGTAAATATTGGAAAGACGGTAAATGGGTTGAAACCGAGCCACACGAAATTCACAAACCCGTGAACTATCCGGAAATCGGCCCGAAAGAGTCGTACCTGATTTATCACGAAGAACTGGAGTCGCTGGTGAAAAACTTCCCGACCATTAAACAAGCTCGTTTCTGGATGACTTTCGGACAGGAATACCTGACTCACCTTCGCGTGATTCAGAACATTGGCATGGCCGGCATCGAGCCAATCATGTACGAAGGCAAAGAGATTGTGCCAATCCAATTCCTGAAAGCAGTTCTTCCGAATCCTGGTGATTTAGGAGAAAACTACACCGGATGGACCTCTATTGGTTGTCGGATTAAAGGCTTGAAAGATGGCCAGGAAAAGACCTACTACGTCTACAACAACTGTAGCCACGAAGTTGCCTACAAGGAAACTGGCACACAGGGCGTGAGTTACACCACCGGCGTTCCGGCTATGATCGGCGCGATGATGTACCTAAAAGGACTTTGGAAAAAACCGGGTGTATATAATGTCGAAGAGTTCAATCCGGATCCGTTTATGGAAGCACTGAATGAACACGGCTTGCCTTGGAACGAAGTTCACAATACTGATTTGGAAATGGAATATTAATTCCAACCTCTCCTATATAATGAAAGCCCGGTTTTTGATGACACCGGGCTTTTTTTTGGTTTGTCTTTTCGTTATTATGGTCCGCTACAGACAAAAAAAGCTCCCCGAAGGGAGCCTCTAATATGGATCACTCACCGATCAGAAGTTTGAACCACTGCCTGTATCAAACCACAAGCGCGTGCTAATTAAATCTTCCCCTTTCATGGTAGCAACAGCTGCAGCAACAGCGTCAGCATTTTCAGATCGTTCGGCGCTGAGGAATGGCATACGCTTGATCCATTCATCAGCAGGAATGACACCCCAGTCCGAGTTGCTGTCGTTTTTATAAACGTGCGCCAGTTTTGGATATCCTGTTCGGCGGAAATCAGCCCATGGCTCATTCGGGTTTGTAAATGCCGCAATCCATTTTTGAGTGATAATTTTCTCTAGTTTTTCTTCGTTGGATGCGCTTTCATCCCAAGCCACAGTTACAGTTGAACGAGATGTGAAATCATTTATCGCACCATCACCCAATCCATCGTAAACAGCATCGTTATAATCGATCGGCGTACTTGTTGCATCTGCCAGATAATCGTCGGCGCCACCAACACCCCACTGGATAAATGAAGCACGAACACCGGCTTCGTAGTTAGCACCAGCCTCCCCGGCACCCGACCAGCCACGCAAAGCGGCTTCTGCCAAATTAAAATAAACTTCAGAAGCCGTCAGATACGGTCTTTCAGTAATCGTCTTAAAACTTGAGCTGATGGTTGAATAACCGGTATGATCCGCTTTGGCAGTCAACTGCGCTCCGTTTCGAATGCCTTTGTAGGGAAATTCAGGGTGATCAGCATAAGTTGACTCGGCAGTCGTTGCCGGTTCGAAATACGCTGCAATACGCGGATCTTTCAACCCAACCAGAATCGACTCCATTCCGGCCGACATACGCGTATCGTTCCAGCTAAAGCAAATCACCGACAAATACATGTCAGATCCATACAACGAAATATCGAAGTTATCATCGTTTGACGTGATTAAGCCGGCAGCATCCGCAATTGCCTTCTCCCCTTCTGTTCTCGCTAAAGCAGGAGCAACGTTTGAAATCCGGATTGCTAAACGCAAACGCATAGAGTTCACCAATTTGGCCCAGCTGACAACATTCCCCGAATAACTGGCGTCGAATTTCACTAAACCTTCGTAGTCTGCATTAGCCGCGAAAACGGTCTGAATATCATCCAAATCGCTGAAAAATGCATTGTACAGCTCTTGTTCACTATCATAGGAGGCATTCTCTTCACCATAAGTAGAATAAATGACCGGCCCATGATAAGTTGTCAGGCGCGACATTCCTAAAATACGGATCAGTTTAGCCCACGCAGCGAACACGTCGTAGCCACCTTCTTCGGCGATATCAATTACCTGGCTGGCCGGAGACATCAAATTGTTGTAAATCCGGTTCCAATAGCTGTTCCAGGTAATGTAGTACGTTGTGTTATTTACTCCGCTAACAAATGGAGTTGGGCTTGCCATAAAATCGCAATACGATTCAGCAACTAGATTTTCCTGAACCTGGGAGCCAAAAATATTAGCCATCAATGTTGGATAGAATGAACCAATATGGTTAAAATCCTGACTCAACGATTCATCGGTAATTTGGTAGGGATTAACGTTTGCCTCTTCAAACCCGTCGGTACAGGTACTGAAGAAAAGCGCGACAATAAATAGGGATAGTATTTTTTTCATGATACTTCAGTGTTAGAATGTAAATTTAAGGTTGAATCCGTAAGTTCTGGTTGCAGGAACGTTGAAGCTATCCAACGATTGGGAGCCCAAATTTGTACTCATGCTCAATTCCGGGTCAAACGGCGCTTTCTTGTAAAGGAAGAACAAATTTGAACCAACTAAGGAGAACGATGCTGCCTGTAGCGGCAATCCTAATGATTTCACATCAACATCGTAAGTTAACGCCATTTGAGTTAGACGAACGTTTGTTCTGTCGTACACATAGGCTTCTGCAATACCATTACGACCACCTACGGTAGAGTAATAGAGTTGAGGATCAATTTGCGTTACTGCGGTCGTTCCCTGGATCCCATTAATTTCAACATATCCTTTGTCGCGAGCATCGGCGGTACGCTGACTAACCCCGTAGCCATCCAAAATAGACTCCGTTTGACTGAATGCTTTACCTCCGATTTTAGCATTAACCAGGAAACTTAGTGTAAATCGCTTGCAGTCGAAACTGTTATTCCAACCAAGGCTGAAGTCCGGCTCCAGATTCCCCATGTAGATTGGGCTGGCTGACGAAGTTTTGAGTGGTTTACCAGAAGATTCATCCAAAATAATCTGGCCGTCATCGTTTCGGCTAAACTGGATGCCGTAGATATCACCAATTGACCCACCGGTGTAGATTCGGTTATAGTAACCTTCGGAACTACCCAGATCGATATATTTTGAAGGATCGTCGGGGTACAGCTCTACAACTTTATTGTTGTTTTTTGAGAAGTTCAGCGAGCTGCTCCATGAGAATTTAGTCGTCTTCACCGGAGTTGCGTTCACGATAATTTCAACCCCGTTATTTACAATTTCACCCGCGTTGAAGTATTCGCTGGTGTAATAATTATCTTGCTTACTGCCAGATAATGTTTTAGACAATGCCTGATTTGTACTTACAATATGGTAGTAAGTAAAATCCAGTCCTAAACGGCCGCCAAAAAATCGCCAGTCTGTACCCAATTCCCAGGTTACAAGCTGCTCGGGCTTTGCATCGGTGAAGGGTTTCACCGTATTACGATTTACGCTACCGCTTGCGTTTATGCTGTGGTTCACCTGAATCAAACCCCAAGGTACTTCGTTGTTTACCTGAGAAGCGCTGGCTCGGACTTTTGCAAAACTGATAAAGTCAGGCATTGTCACCATTTGGCTCAGGATACCAGTTAAACCGACAGCCGGGTAAAAATAAGATTCGTTCCCTGTTAAGGCCAATGTCGAAGACCAATCATTACGTCCCGATAAATCCAGAAATAACAAATCTTTGTAGCCCAACTGTAAGCTTCCGAATACACCCTCCTTAATGACTTTTCCGCCATAGATTGAGTTGATCGCTACGTTGTCGGGAACGTTTTGAAAATAAAATTCGTTCGGATACAACAAATTGTTGGTTCCGTTGTCAACGCTTAATCCATCGCCATAGACCGACTCCTGGTAGCTCGCTCCGGCTAAAGCGCTCAATGTCAAATCACCAAACTCGTTTTGATAGGTGAAAATTCCATCGGTGTACAGCTGCTTGTCGGTGTATTTTTTGTATTCCCAACGACCGTTTTCGGAAATATTCACGGTATTACCACCGGCATAGTATTTTTGCTCGAATGTTTTGTTGGCGTAGTCGTAGCTACCACGAGCCTGAAACTTCAATTTATCCGTGATTTGATAATCCAAAGTCAAACTGGCGATCACCCGTTGTGTCAGGTCCTCTTTTGGCTGTTTGTTGATCAACCAATAAGGGTTCGACTGGTTGTCCGATTCAGTATGCCATTCTTGCCAGTTCATGTTACGTGAAGCAAGGAAATACTGATAATTATCTTTGAAATAGGAGAATTGCTGCAAACCTAAACTACTATCAGACAACGGTGTTGCGCCATTTCTTGGGAACAAATACAAACCGGTAAGCGGATTCAGGTAGTAACCGGTACCCGGACGGTTTTTGGATCGTTCAGAAGTCAACATGACGTTTGAAGTCAATGTCAATTTATCGTCCAACATTTTAGCCGACTGCTTGAATGTAATGTTGTGTTTTTGATAGCTGTTGTTAGGAACAACACCACCAGCCCCCGTATTTCCGTAGGAGAAATAAGTTGACATTTTTTGGTTGCCACTACTTACCGAAACAGTATTAATCAGATTGTAACCTGTCTCGAAGAAATCATCGACATAGTCGCTTTCATAATTCCCTTTCGTATAGGACCAGCTTTCATCTGTACCGCCATCTGCTCCGTACGAGAATTGCAAACCGGGAGTCGTACTTACGCGTTCGAAAACAGCACTTGAGTTGAATGAAACGGTTGTTGCGCCTTCTTTCCCTTTTTTCGTGGTAATGATGATTACACCATTGGCACCCTGGCTGCCATAAAGAATTGAAGCAGTCGCGCCTTTCAAAACACTAATGCTTTCAATGTCATCCGGATTTAACTGCGACAGTCCATCTCCTTCGTCAGAACCACCCCACATGCCACCTTGGTCGCCTTTGTTGTTTACCATCGGAATTCCATCGATCACATACAACGGATCACTAACGGAGTTAACCGATTTACTACCACGCAGTACAGTTCGGGTAGAACCACCGGCACCGGAACTACTTTTACGAATTTCCAAACCCGCTGTTTTTCCACTCAACCCACTCATAAAGTTGATGTCTCTTGCTTTCATCATTTCTTCGCCACTAACTTCCTGCGAAGAGTAAGTCAGCGTTTTTGATTCGCGCCTGATCCCCAACGCAGTAACAACCACTTCATCAACCGCGATGTTGTTACTTTTCAACACCACATCAATTGTTGATCTTCCGCTAACAGCTACTTCCAGAGTTTCGTACCCCATAAACGAAAATACCAAAATGGCTCCTTCCGACTTCTGCAAGGTGAAAGTATAACTACCGTCAAAATCCGTTGCCGCGCCATAGTTGGTTCCCTTCTCCAACACGGCGACACCCGGCAGCGGTTCGTTGTCTCCCTCTGAGACAACACGACCGGTCACCGTTTGTGCCATTGACGACACAGCTGTAAACAGAACGAAGACGAAAAATAATAAGGACAATTTTTTCATAGTTTGTTCGAATTTAAATCGTGAATACAATTCTATTCACTGAGTATAGATATGATTTGATCGGTTTCTCTTTGATTTGTTGCCATTCTTTTTATCAATAACGAAGTGATTACGAGCTCCTTTTATTTACTGATTAAAGTCGTCAGTATTCCCCGCACCCGAAAACCGTTGCATCTTTTGCTCCTACGAACAAATTAGTCGGAGATTTTTCCACCCAAATTTTTCGGTTCAACACATTAAATAAATAATTTCTGATTTTGTCGCAGTCTGACAGTCTATTGCGATACTTGAGCAAATCGCAATTCTCAGCACACAATTCCAAATTACACATTCAAATCCCCCCCCAATTATTATTGGGCTTGAAATTAGAAGATAAAAGTTACCATGAAACGAATATGTTGCTTCGAACACAATCACCGATGCACACCCATTCGATTGAGCACACAAACAAATATAATTTTAGCAAAAAAAAAGCCTCTTTTAGAAACAATGCGACACTATTTGTGGAATTACTTAACAAACAGTCTCAACGATCCGCATTTATCGGACACTGCATTTCATCGTACAACTAAAAATTAGTTGGCTTCGGCAACTGTTCTCAAAATCTCCAGCAGGTGAAGCCAGAATTTCTCAACAGCTTCAATATGAATACGTTCATCAGGTGAATGCGCATTGCGAATGGTCGGACCAAAGGAGACCATGTCCAATTCAGGATATTTTTCGAGGAAGAGGCCACATTCCAGTCCGGCGTGAATGGAGCGGACAATTGGTTCTTCGCCAAACAGATTTTTATAGGTTTGAGCCGCCACCCCTACGATGTAACTTCCGGGGTTTGGTGTCCAGCCCGGATAACCATCCGAATGCCTCACTTTTGCTCCGGCCATTTCGAAAACAGCCCGTACCATTTGTGCTGCTTCACGTTTGCGGCTATCCAAATCACTACGCTGACTGGTTGTAACCACAACGCTGTTATTACTTTCAAACTTCACCGAAGCCAGGTTGGTTGATGTTTCCACCATATCTTTCATTCGGGTACTCATCCCCAATACCCCATGCGGGCAGGCAATCAGCATATTCAGCAAATTTTCCTGACTAGCCTGAGTGAGCACATGCCCCGGCAAACTTGTCGAGCTATGATCAACCACTAAGTTTGGCTCGGTACGCTGGTATTCGAATTCAACTTCAGCTGAAAAAATATTAAGTTCGGCTACGAGTTGCTCTTTTTGAACAGAAGGAACAATTACGACAGCCGATGCTTCGCGAGCAATGGCATTTCGCAGATTTCCACCGTTAAAATCGGCTATACGAACGCCAAAATCGCGTATCGCCTGCCATAGGAAGCGCGCCAGAATTTTATTGGCATTTCCCCTTCCTTTGTGAATATCATCACCTGAATGTCCTCCCCACAAACCACGAACAATGATTTTTAGTGCGAACGAATTGCCAGGAGTTTTCTCTTTCTCAATCTCTAATTCAGCAATGGTGTCCATTCCTCCGGCACAACCGATAAACAACTCGCCATCGTCTTCCGAGTCAAGATTCAACAAAATCTTCCCGGTTACAAAGCCAGGCTGAAGTGCAAATGCTCCGCTTAAACCGGTTTCTTCATCCACTGTCATCAAGCACTCCAGAGGGCCGTGTACCAAGGATTTATCAGCCAGTACAGCCATCTGGGCTGCAATCCCAATACCGTTGTCGGCGCCCAGTGTGGTGCCATCCGCTTTCACCCAACCTTCATCTACAATCGGAACAATAGGGTCTGTATCAAAATTGAAAACTTTATCCGAGTTCTTTTCACACACCATGTCCATGTGCGCCTGCAAGATTACCTTTGGGCTTTTCTCTTTTCCCGGACTAGCCGGTTTTGTAATCAGCACATTGCCAATTTGATCGGTTTTAGCTTCCAATCCATTTTCAGCTGCAAAGTCGAGCAAAAACCGACGAATACGATCCTCTTTTTTCGAGGGTCGTGGCTGCTCGCAAATTGCTTCAAAATAACTCCAAAGTTGCTGTGGATCCAGGTTCTCCAATTTTTTCATAGCAAGTTTAAATTTTAGACGGATAAAGGCAGGGTGCTTTTCCCTGATGAGCATCAAAGTTAATGGTTAAGTACAAATCCCGAAATAATAATTTCAACAATCTCATCGATTCCGCGATCCAACAGCTCAACAATTCAACTTAAAGATTTATTAATGAGCATTCATGGGTAAACCGGTCAAAACAATTACCTTTGCGCCCCTTAAATGATCATGAAAGTTTTAAAGCTATGATAACTGTCTCAAATTTAGCCATCCAATTTGGCAAAAAACCATTATTTGCGGATGTAAACATGAAGTTTACTCCCGGAAACTGTTACGGAGTAATTGGTGCAAATGGTGCCGGAAAATCAACTTTTTTGCGTCTGATTTCAGGCGAACAAGATCCAACCCGGGGATCTGTAACGCTGGGGCCCGGTGAGCGCTTGTCGGTTTTAAAACAGGAACACCACGCCTATGATGAGTTCCCGGTACTAGATACGGTGCTAATGGGACACAAAGAACTGTGGCGGGTAATGAAAGAAAAAGAAGTGCTTTATGCTAAAACAGATTTCTCGGAAGAAGATGGCATGCTTGCAGCCAAGCTGGAAGATGTGTTTGCCGGTATGGACGGCTGGAACGCCGAGAGCGACGCAGCCACCCTATTAAGCGGCTTGGGTATTAAAGAAGATTTCCACTATACTTTGATGGGCGATTTGGAAGCCAAAGCGAAAGTTCGGGTTTTGCTGGCTCAGGCACTTTTCGGTAATCCGGACAACTTGTTACTGGATGAGCCGACCAACGACCTTGACCTTGAAACTGTACTTTGGCTGGAGAACTACCTGAGTAACTCGCAAAACACGGTTATTGTGGTTTCACACGACCGTCACTTTTTGGACAATGTATGTACCGACGTGGTGGATATCGACTACGGTAAAGTCCGTGCCTTCTCGGGTAACTACACGTTCTGGTACGAGTCGAGCCAGTTAGCGCTCCGTCAGCAAGCTGCAGCCAACAAAAAAGCTGAAGAAAAGAAAAAGGAACTCTTGGAGTTCATCAGCCGTTTCAGCGCCAACGTGGCCAAATCGAAGCAAACAACCAGCCGTAAGAAAATGCTGGACAAACTGAATATTGAAGAAATTGAACCATCGACCCGCCGGTATCCGGGAATCATTTTTCAACCTGAACGCCAGGCTGGCGACCGCATTTTGCGGGTTGAAGGACTGACTTATGAAGTGGACGGTGAGGTGCTCTTTAAAGATGCGACCTTCACCATCGAGAAAGATGAAAAGGTTGTTTTCCTTGGAAAAGATAACCGGGTAATGACCGCTTTCTTCAACATTATTACGGGAGAACTGGAGCCTACGGCAGGTGAATTTGAATGGGGTGTGACCATCAAAAATGCCTATTTGCCAATGGACAACACTAAATATTTCAACAAAAAAGAAACGCTTTACGAATGGCTGGGCAAATATTCGGACGATACCAGTGAATCGTTTCTTCGCGGTTACCTGGGAAAAATGTTATTCTCGGGCGACGACCTGCAAAAGAACGTACAAGTGCTTTCCGGAGGTGAAAAAATGCGTTGTATGATCTCGCGCATGATGCTTGAACATCCGAACGTTGTGATCCTCGATCACCCAACAAACCATTTGGATATGGAATCCATTCAGTCGTTTAACAACAACATGAAAGTTTATCCGGGGCAGGTGCTGATGGCTTCGCATGACCACGAATTCATCGAATCGGTTTGCGGCCGTGTAATTGACCTCACACCAGATGGAGTAATTGACAAATACATGGACTTTGAAGATTACCTGACGGATGAAAAAATCAAAGAAAACCGAAAAGCCAAATATGCGATCCGCTAAATTGGCATTCAAATTATAATCATGAAGGATGTTTCCGCTACGGGGAACATCCTTCTTCGATTGCGGCATGCCGGAACGGGCTGGTTTCGAAGTGCCTGAACATATAGCGAATTATGAGGCTTTCCTGCACTTCATTGTAAATTTAATCTCTAAATTTGGACTGCTTTCTGAACAAAATATTATCAGTGGGGACATCCAGGTTTTAGCAGACTGCATTGCTAGTGAAATATCCCGTGAAAAATTATAATTTTGGACTGCTTTATCCGTTTTCAATAAGCTCAGCTCATTAGAAACAGTTTTAAAACGAAAAACAACTACACATGTTTAAATCCTATGCGATTGCGATGCTCCTTCTATTCCTTTGCGGAGCACAGCTCACTCTTCAGGCACAAACAAACGTTTCAACCGTTAATGTTGAAAATCTTTCCGATGCACAGGTAAACCAAGTTATACAAGAAATTAAAGAGCGAGGGTTAACGGCGACAGAAGCAGCAGAACTAGCCCGGGCAAGAGGTGCTTCCCAGCTTCAAATTGACCAGTTGATGACTCGTATTCAACAGGCCCAGCTCTCGGGCGATAACGGAAATGCCATTCAGACAGTGGTCAGCTCACCTGCTCCGGAAGAAGCGAATTATTCAACCAGCCAGAGTGGCACACAAAAACGTTCGGTGCAATCCACTCCAAAAAATAAGCGAATCTTTGGTTATCAGTTGTTCAATCAGGACAAACTAAGCTTTGAGCCTTCAGTCAATATCCCCGTCCCTTCCGACTATGTAGTGGGTCTTGGCGACGAGCTTTCGATTAATGTTTGGGGAGCCAGCCAGCAAACTTACCTGGTACAGGTCGACGGAAATGGCTCGGTTAATATTCCCGATCTGGGGCCCGTAAAAGTGGCCGGACAGAATTTTGCCGATGTACGATCCACTCTTCTACGTCGGTTATCGGCCATTTATAGCGGCATGGCCGGTCCAACGCCCAATACATATGCCGAAGTAAGCATCAACAACATGCGTTCAATTAAAGTCAATGTGGTGGGCGATGCGATTAATCCGGGTACCTATACCCTACCCGCAACCGCTTCGGCATTCAATGCGCTTTACCTCTCGGGCGGCCCAAACGAAAATGGTTCTTTCCGATCCATCCGCGTTATGCGCGACAACAAACTGGCTGGCGTAATTGATGTTTACGACTACCTGCTCAACAACAAAACCAATAACAACATCGCCTTACGCGATCAGGATATTATTTTCATTCCAACTTATCACAAACGTGTTGAAGCTATCGGCGCATTTAAACGGGACGCGATTTTCGAACTTAAAGAAGGTGAAAACATAAAACAACTGCTTACCTATGCCGGAGGTTTTAACGACAATGCTTCGCAATCGCGCCTTTTAATTACACGCTTTACCGATGAAGGGTACAAGCTGGACGATGTGAAACGTGCTGAATTCGGCACCTTTAAGCTTAAAAACGGCGATGTGATTCGGGCTGAAGAAGTGATCAGCATGTTCGAAAACCGGGTAAGTATAGAAGGAGCCGTGTACCGCCCGGGCACCTATGCCCTGGATGAAAACATGAAATTGTCACAATTGCTGACCAAAGCCGGTGGCCTTGTCCCCAATTACTTTGCGAGCCGCGGACTCATCATTCGGTTGGATGACCAACTCTACCCCAACACCATTGCTTTTAATGTCGACGATGTGCTTAATGGAACGAATGATCCGATTCTGCAACGTGAAGATCAGGTGATGATTCGCGATATTTTCACTGTCGGCGAGCACAAAATTGTTCGCATTTTAGGGGAAATCATGAACCCTGGTGAATTCAATTTTTACCGCAACATGACCATGAAAGACCTGATATTTTTGGCCGGCGGAATGAAAGAGGCAGCGAGTGAATCGTACATCGAAGTTGCACGCAGAAACAGTTACCAGGAATCTGCCGGTGTGGACAACAAGCTGGTAAGTCTGCATACTTTTGCCGTAGGACGAGATCTGCAACTATCAACCGAAGATGAACAATTCACGTTACAGCCTTTCGATCAGGTTTATATTCGAAGAGCTCCATCCTATCAGGCACAAAAAACAGTTACCATTGCTGGCGAAGTAAAATATCCGGGGCAATACAGCATCAGCAGTAAAGACGAACGAATTTCAGATCTGGTGCAACGTGCCGGCGGAATCACCCCACACGCCTTTAAAGACGGTGCAAGCATGAAACGGCGTGTAGACCGGCAATTGAAGGAACAAATTGAGCTGGCCAACCAAATGCAAGAGGGACACGACCAAAGTCTTCAGGTCATTAAAGAGCAAGCCTACAAAACACTCGAATTGCAATTGAAAGATATTCTTAAAAAACCAGGATCGGATAACGACTACACCCTGAAAGAAGGCGATGAAATTTTCATCCCTACTAAATCAGAAGAAATCTGGGTCAATGGCGAAGTCATGAATCCGACAGGCCTGGCCTTTAACCCGGCTGTAAACACCAAATATTACATCAACACAACAGGTGGCTTTACCGAGAATGCCCAAAAAGGAAAAGTTTATGTGATCTATGCAAATGGCACATCTGCATCAACTAAAACCCACCTTTTCCGGAAATACCCTAAAGTGGCCCCGGGCTGCCAAATCATTGTGCCAAAAAAACCAGAAAAGAAACAAACGGAAGTTACTACCTGGCTGGCAATTGCCAGCACGATGTCTTCCCTTGCAATCGCGATTGTCGCAGTCCTCAAATAATATTGAAAAGTGATCAACATATGACCCTTGAGAAAAAACAACCAACACCGACCGCTAAACCTACTGCAGACGACGAAATTGACCTCATTGCCCTGGCGAAAACGCTTTGGGACGGACGCCGAAAAATCATGTTCTATCTGCTGGCCGGTGCGATACTAGGATTGGTTTTCGCCCTTGCAAGCCCGAAGGAATATACGGCTAACACTACGATGATTCCGCAAACCGGAAGCAGCGTCGCCAGTAAATTGGGAGGTCTTTCATCGCTGGCTTCTCTGGCCGGAGTAAATATGAGTAATGTAGGCGACAAGGAGTCGTTGCCTCCTACAATTTATCCGCAAATCATTCAGTCTATTCCGTTTCAGGTTGAGCTGATGAATACTCCTTTTAAATGCCCTGATGTTGACCAACCGGTTAGCTTGTACGACTATTACATCGACTACAAGAAAGCGGGGGTGTTGGAAAATGTGAAGAAATATACGCTGGGCCTGCCCGGACTGCTGCTTGGTGTATTAAAGGGAGAACAAGAGGAAGGGGCATTGCTTGACTCGACTCTGGCAAGTAGTTTAATTAGTCTGACCGAGGATCAAGACAAGGTCGTAAAAATCCTTAACGAACAAATCAGTCTGGAAATCAACGACAAAGAAGGCTACATATCGCTAAGCTCGCGATTTAACGATGCTCTGTTGGCAGCTCAGGTTACACGCAAAACCCAGAGCATGCTGCAGGACTATATCTCTCGCTACAAACTCGACAAGGCCAACGAACAACTTAAGTTTATTGAAGCCCGCTATGCCGAGAAAAAAGCCGAATTTGAACTAATACAGAATGAGTTAGCTATTTTCCGCGATCGGAACAAATACATTACAACAGCAACCGCAAGCACACAGTTGGAGCAACTGCAAACGCAATACAATCTGGCTTATACCATTTATTCCGATTGGGCCAAACAATTGGAGCAAGCGCAGGTGCAGGTGAAGGAAAACACCCCATTCCTGACGATTATTGAACCGGTGCGTGTGCCCCTTGAGAAATCGAAGCCGAACCGCCCACTTATTCTGATTATTTGGATATTTCTGGGAGGGATTATCGGAACCGGCACTGTGTTTGGGCAAGAGTTATACAACAGCGTTAAAGAACGATGGTCAGAATAACAGGTCTGCTACAATGCGGAGAATCATGATCTCGACGGCACCAATTTTTGTTCGGTTCCATTTTCAATTCATTGAAATTATAAACTTCAACGCCTGATTAACGTTAATAAATTCTAAACCTACAAAAGTGAATCCCGGTATAAGAAGATCTTTTCAACTCAAGGCTATAACTTGTATCCATTCGTGGAGTTCGCTTCCATCCGTGTAATATATTTTATCAATCGATTCTATAATTCGTTTACCTATGATACCATCTAAGATTACAAAAATTGCCTGTATCGGCGCCGGTTACGTCGGAGGCCCTACGATGTCGGTCATTGCGCAACAATGTCCTCATATTCAAGTAACAGTTGTCGACCTGAATGAAAAACGCATCGCAGCCTGGAATGACCCCGACCTTAGTAAACTACCGGTCTATGAACCCGGCCTCGATCAGGTTGTTGGTGAAGCCCGTGGCCGGAACCTGTTTTTTACAACCGAGGTTGATAAAGCCATCGATGAAGCACAAATGATTTTTATGGCGGTGAACACGCCAACCAAAACTTTCGGTGTTGGGAAAGGTATGGCGGCCGATCTGAAATACGTTGAACTTTGTGCGCGCCAGATTGCCCGGGTATCGAAAGAAGATAAAATTATCGTTGAAAAATCGACACTGCCTGTTCGGACGGCTGAGTCGATCAAAACCATCCTCGAGTCAGAAGGAAACGGCATCACCTTTAAGGTGCTCTCCAACCCTGAATTCCTGGCCGAAGGAACCGCCATTGAAGACCTCTATAAATCGGATCGCGTATTGATTGGCGGCGACGAAGATGAAGGTGGCCAAACTGCCATCAATGCGCTGGTTGATGTGTATGCGAACTGGATTCCCCGCGAAAAAATTATTACCACCCGTTTGTGGTCATCCGAGCTTTCGAAGTTGACCGCGAATGCCTTTTTAGCGCAACGAATTTCCAGTATCAACTCCATCTCTGCCTTGTGCGAACAAACCGGTGCCGATGTCGACGAGGTTGCCCGTGCCATTGGGATGGATACGCGCATTGGCCCAAAATTCCTGAAATCATCGGTTGGTTTCGGCGGATCGTGCTTCCAGAAAGACATCCTGAACCTGGTTTATCTTTGCCATCATTTTAATTTGCCTGAAGTTGCCAATTACTGGGAACAGGTGGTTATTCTGAACGATTACCAAAAACACCGATTCGCCAAACGTATTATCGACAACTTATTCAATACCGTATCAGGTAAAAAAATCGCTTTTCTGGGCTGGGCCTTTAAAAAGGACACCAACGATACCCGCGAAAGTGCCGCCATATATGTTGCCGATGAGTTGTTGCAAGACCGGGCCGAAATTCACGTCTTCGACCCTCAGGTTAGCGCCGAACAGGTTTATTCCGATCTGGAATACCTGCAAGCTCACCGCAGAAGCAACTCGTGCAGTTCCGCACAATTCGAAACAATATCGACCGCTGAGATCAGAAGTCTGGTGAAAGTACACACCGACCCTTACACTGCCATGGCCGATGCGCATGCCATTGCCGTACTGACCGAGTGGGACGAATTTAAAGCCTACGACTGGCAAGCGATTTATAACCAAATGCTTAAACCGGCCTTCTTATTCGATGGGCGGAACATTCTAAATACTGAAGCACTCAAAGCTATCGGCTTTGAATTGAAATCAATCGGAAAAGGATAGCCAATCGATAAGAAAATCGACTTTTGACAATAAAAAGAAGAGCTTGTTTTCAACACGAAAGCAGGCTCTTTTTATTTGGCCACTATAGACATAAACCTCCGCACGTTCGGACTCCCTCCGATGCCTCTGCGATAAAAAGCGCCATCGATTCTACATCAGTCAACTCTCTTAACCTCGAAAGTAAACTGAGTTTACCAGCTATTTTTTCGATCTTGAAAATTGAAAACTCAATCTTGAGCATTGTCGTGCCATTCGCCCCATCGTCCAATTCTTCGTCTAACCTGGATAGCTTCTTTCATCTCAAAAAGAGTATTATCTTTGTCTCATGCGTCTGAAGCAGGAAATAAAAACATTTATCAAACAGCAGTCTGCCTGCATGTTCCCCGGAGCCGATGTTTACCTTTTTGGCTCAAGGGTACATGACGAACAAAATGGTGGTGATATTGACATTCTCTTATTGTCGGATCATTTAATAGATAAAAAACAGTTTCGATTGTTCAGACGTGAATTTTATAAGAAATTCGGCTGGCAAAAAATTGACCTCGTTCAATTCTCCCGGCACGATCAATCCGTTTTCAAACAACTCATTTTAAAAGAAGCCCGGTTGTTATGAACAAAACCAATCAGGATACATTAGTCTGTTTACTGCATGAAGAAATAAGCCTGCTCGAACGTTCGGTTGAAACACTGAAACTGTCGGTGGTAAAATGCAGCCAAATACCGCGAAAAGAGCAATTTACCTTTGAAGAAATGGAATCATTTGATTCATTGACTTCGAAATTCGGAAGGACTTCAGACCTTTATACACAAAAGATATTACGGACTGTATGGATGCTGCTTCATGAACCCTTTGTGCCATTTATCGATCTGTTAAATAAAGCCGAAAAAATGGGTTTAATCGGTTCTGCCGATCAAATGATTGACATTCGCGACCTGCGTAACCAAATTACCCATGAATATATTCCGGAAGCTATTACCGGTCTGGTGCCTGAGGTTCTTGAGTATGCTGAACTGCTCATGCAGAATATCGGGTCAACCTACAAATTTATAAAGGAGCGCTCCTGGTAAAAGCGACTATTGTAGTAGATTCAGAAGTCACCATTCGGTGAAATCTTTTCACTGTACTTAAAACTTTCCTTAAACTTCGCCCTAAACATCCAGCTACTAAACTTAAAAGTGTAAATTTGCGGGAGCACTTGAAACCCTGCAAAAAACAGAAACCTTTATTGTTAAAAAATGGTTTCTTTGGTAATTCAAATAATACCTATCGAATAGTTTAAATGAGGAAAAAGATTAAAATCGGAATTGTTTGGGCCGACCCTTATAATAAGAACTTGGGAGTAGCAGCACTCTCCTATTCTGCAACTACATTGGTTACTGAAATACTTAACTCTCAGAACCAACCGTTTGAATTAGTTTTCGTTGGAAGTTCAAAATGGATAGATGACCATACGTCAATTAATGGTATTGAGATTCAATTCACGAATTCGTTTCGGATGAACATGCTTGACTGGAAGGCACCCATTAAATTCCTGTTATATCCGAAAAAATTTAAGCTCAAGAAATTGCTTACACTCGATTATATAATTGACATTGGTGAAGGTGACAGTTTTGCAGATATTTATGGAAACGAGAGATTTAATCGAATACTTAGCACAAAACTATTTTTCTCGTTATTAGGGAAGAAGCAATTGTTGTTACCCCAAACAATTGGCCCATTTTCTGATAAAACCCACGAGAATAAGGCCTTCCGAGCAATGCGAAAGCTAAACTATGTTTTTTGCAGAGACAGAACCAGCTATGAATATACAGTAAAACATCTCGATAGAGATAAAGTGTTTGAACTAATTGATGTTGCCTTTTTCCTTCCTTATACGCCACAAAAACATACCAAAAACAAAATAAATGTAGGCATTAATATTTCGGGACTTTTGTGGAATGGTGGCTATACAAAATCCAATCAATTTAATCTAAAAGTTAATTATAAAGACTTAATCAAGTCAATTCTAGCCTATTTTGAGTCACAAGACAATGTACAGATCCATCTTGTATCCCATGTCGTTCCTGATGACAATCCGATAGAAGATGACCATGCCGTGTCTTTGGAAATAAAAAACAATCTCTTTCCGAACGTTATTGTGTCTCCAAAGTTTAATTCTCCAATTGAAGCTAAAAGCTACATAAGTGGGTTAGATTTTTTCACTGGTGCAAGAATGCATGCCTGTATAGCAGCCTTTTCATCTTCTGTACCAGTATATCCAATGGCGTATAGTAGAAAGTTCAATGGCTTGTTTTTAGAAACGTTGAATTACAGCTCTGGAGGAGATATGTTACACATGAATGATGAAGAAATTTTAAATGGTATCTCTGACGCATTTGAGTCTCGTAAAGAGTTAAAAAGCATTATTCGGGATCGGATGAACACAATTGTTGTTGAAAGAGGCAACATTCTAAAACAAAAATTGTCTGATTTTCTTTCATAACAATTTTCCCGACAACAATCGATGAATAAAATAGAAAAAATCATTAAAGCAGATTTGTGTCTCGGGTGTGGCCTCTGCGAAAGCATAAGTACTTCGTCCAATTGTTCGATGGTACTTGAACCAAATGGATTCTACAGACCTGACTTCAAAAAAGAGATACCAGCAGAAACCATAGATTCAATCCTTCATTGTTGCCCTGGGATAAGAATTAAAAATGATAAAAAGAACAGTGGTGTTTGGGGCGAAGTTCTGCAAATAAACGAAGCTTGGTCGACTGATCCGACAATTCGAAAAAAAGGATCATCAGGAGGCATTATTAGTTCTCTGGCGATCTTTCTGTTGCAGAGTAAATTGGTTGATGGTATACTTCAGGTTGGAAAGAGTGATAATCATTACCTCTATAACCATTTAAAAATTTCTCGAACAAGAGAAGAGGTAATAAGGAATGCATCTTCACGGTACGCGCCAGCTCTTGTTTTCGACCGACTAAAGAGCATTCTAGACGAAAGTAGCGACAAATATGCTTTCGTTGGTAAACCTTGTGACATAGCCGGAATAAAAAATTTTGTAGCCCAATTCCCTAAATACGAAGATCGAATTATCTATCATTTATCTATTTTTTGTGCCGGAATGCCTAGTTACAATGGAACTGAAAAACTAATTAAATCTTCAGGCAACCCAGACAAACCGATTGACTTAAAATATAGAGGAGATGGTTGGCCTGGTTATTTTGAAGCAAAATTTAAAGACCAGTCAACATTTAAAGTTTCCTATAATGATAGTTGGGGCAATGTATTAGGGAAACACTTAGGTATGAGATGTAAAATTTGCCCCGATGGCATTGGCCTATTGGCTGATATCGTAGCAGGTGATTCATGGAATACAAAAGATGGATATCCGGATTTTGAAGAAAGTGATGGAAGAAGCTTTGTTTTAATCAGAAACGAGAAAGGCGCAAATTTATTTAACAATGCTTTAAACCAAGCTAGAATAGAGGCAACGAATCTTGATGTCTCTAAAATTGCAGACATACAAAATTATCAGTATCAAAGGAGATTATTGGCTGGATACCGAATCTTCGCCATCCAACTATTAACAGGTAAATTATTATCATTTAAAAACCTTGGGGTATATCAACTTGCTATCAAAGCCAATATCTTAACAGGCTTCAAAAATATGATTGGTACAGCCAAAAGAATGATATTAAATAAAACAGCATGATTGCAGTCATAAGAAAATTGAAAACTTTCATCTTAAATCATATAGTTAAAAGAGAAGGAGGCGAAGCCTTTTCAAAGACTCTGCGAGAATTTTATAGCTCCAGGCACAATATTCACGTTGGGTACGGATCTTATGGAGGATGCTTCAATAGTACAAACATTGCTTCCGGCACATTCTTTGGAAATTATTGTTCGATTGCACAAGATGTTAAAGTTTTTAGAGCAAACCATCCTTTGAGTCATTTTACACTACATCCATTGTTTTACAACCCCATTTTCGGATATGTAAAAGACGATCAACTACATAGGCCTGAACTTTATATAGGGCACGATGTATGGATCGGTTCATCGGCAATAATCCTACCTTCGGTTATGACAATTGGAAATGGTGCTGTTATTGGCGCAGGTAGTGTTGTTACAAAGGACGTTCCTCCATATTCTGTTGTTGCAGGCAATCCCGCAAGAATAATAAAAATGAGATTTTCCGAAAGACAAATCAAAGAACTTGAAGCCTCAAAATGGTGGGATTGGAAAAAAGATGAATTGATAAAAAATAAAGAAGCCATTGAAAGCATTATCAATGAAAAATAGTCATATCAGCTATTTTGCCAGTTCATTTATTTGGGGTGTCCTCGCTAAAGTTCTAGATGCATTAATTAAGTTTATAACGATCCCCTTATTGCTAAACTACCTGGGTAGTGACAATTATGGGCTCTTAACCTTAGCGATTGCAACCAATGCTTACATCCAATTATTGGATTTAGGAATGAACACTGGAGCGGTGAAATTTTTCTCACAATGGATTGCAAATAAACAATTCGACCTAATTGACAGAGTTGCCAGAACCAACTACACATTTTATTTGACAATCGGATTAATTAACAGCTCTGTCCTTATTCTATTAGCATTTGTTGGAAATGACATATTTAAAATGTCTTTAGAACAATTCTTCGTGTTCCGAAAATTGCTCTTTATAATGGCATTATATAGCATACTCAATTGGATCACCTTTGTATTTAATCAACTCCTGATAGCCGATGAAAAAATCGCCTATACCCAAAAATGGTTGTCAATTAAAGCTATCGCTAATTTGGTGATCGTCCTACTGACATTGCACTTTGAACTTTCATTGATCCAATATTTCATTTTATTCTCTACAATTAACATAGTATTGTTTGTTCCCTATTTCATTACTTGTAAGAAAAACAACCTTATCCGATCTTTAATTCCTGGTTTTTTTTGGAAGGATTTCTCCGTTATATTCAAATACAGCATGGCTATTTTTGCGATGAGCTTGTTCCAGTTTACTGCGACACAATCGAGACCACTAGTTCTAGGCATATTTTCCAATGAGGGTCTTTCTATTTTAGCGGAATACCGGATCATCGAAGTATTCCCGATTTTCATCATCTCCATTGGAGGAATGCTAATATCGATTCTTCTTCCCAAAACTTCAAAAGCGATCCAACAGAAGAACAGAAAGAGTATTGAACAGATTGCTTATGAAGGAACGAAATACACTAGCATTATTGTCATACTACTTTGTTTGCCAATAATTCTGAGTGCCAAAGAAATTCTTAGTCTATATGTTGGAGACTCATATGCTCATTTATCAATTTGGTTGTCAGTCTGGGTGGCAACGATAACACTTTTTCTACATGGTAGTCCTACTGCAAGTTTAGTTTTAGCCACAGGTAAAACGCGCATGTTGGTATATAGCTCAGCGATTGCCTGCATTGTTTCAATCGCTTTAAATGCTATTTTATGTTCTTATTATGGAGTTGGATCGGCTGTTATTGGATATCTCGTTTACATCATCATCCAAATGGCATTCTACTACCTCTATTTTAACCAAAAAATTTTGGAGCTCGATTCGTTAAAAGTGTTTAAATCGTTTATTTTCCCTACGGGTATTGGGTTTGCAGTCTTGATTATTGTTTGGATGTTAAGAATTGATCTGACAAACCTTTACATCCAAATTCTAATAAAAAGCACCATCTGGTTCTGCGGATTTGTATTGGCACTGCATATAACAAACGTTTTAAAACTGAATCAACTATATTTACTGTGCAAAAAGAACAAATAACCGCCTAATATTGAGTGCAAAACAAATAAAGTCTGCCATGCTTGGAATAGTATTGATCAATTATAAAAACGAAGAGGAAATTGTTCATTATATTGAAAATGAACTTGTCAAGATTTCGGAACCTCATATAACGGTAATTGTTGATAACAGTTGCAACGAACAAAGCATTCAAAAACTTGAATCTGCTCTTGCCCTAAACGAGATTAGCCGCGGTATAAATAAAGATGAAAAACTATTTCTTATCGATGCAAAAGGAAACCTGGGATATGCAAAAGGAAATAATCTCGGAGCTCAATTTTTGTATGATAATTTTGAATGCAAGTATATTTTATTTTCAAATTCGGATATACAGATTAAATCTCCTAACCTATTAAAATATTTGATTGAGAAATTAGAAACCGAATCTGAAATTGGTGCGATCAACCCGAAAATAACCGGGATGAACGGAGTCGCACAGACACCAATGAAAGATATGCCTTTGATCAACCTGCACATATTGAGATATATATTTTATCCCGTATTAAGAAAAATAACGACTATAGTTCCAAATGCCGATGAAGGAGTCTATCATCGCCTAATGGGTTGCTTTTTGGTTGTTCGATCAGAAGCATTTTTTAAGGCAGGGATGTTTGATCCTAATACTTTTCTTTTTGCAGAGGAACTAATTTTAGCTGAGAAAATGAGAAGCGTAAACTTTAACAGCTACTATGCTCCTGAATTTGAAATAATTCATTTTCACAGCCAAACAATTGGCTCGTTTCATAGTTTCAAGAAACAATTGAAAATGATGATGGATAGCGAGTTGTACTATTATAAAACGTATAGGAATGCCCCCACCTACCTAATTTATTTTTCTAGACTTGCCCTAAATTTCTTCTTGCTTTTCTATTTACCCGTTATCCAATTTTTTAAAAGAAAAGTTAAGTAATGGTTGGGTGGTTAGTCTTCATATTTGCATTCATTTTTTTTGTACTCTTTTCTAAGGATAAGTTCACAAAAAGATACTCAAAATGGTATTATCTTCTTTTCATTGTAGTATTCACTGGATTTAGATATAGAATTGGATATGATTATGACTCATATACCAGAATGTTTTTCAAAACCAATGAATTAGATCTCGTCGAACCGACATGGCATTATCTGATTCTAATAATTAACATTGTAACAGGGAATGCACAAATACTATTTTTGATAAGCTCCATATTTATATATCCTCTAATATTCAGATTTGTATACAAAAATTCGCCGTTACCTTTATTATCAATCTATATTTTCATCTGCTTTCAATATTATTTTGCAGAATCACTCTCCGTTTTAAGACAATACATAGCTGTTGCTATTTTCTTGTCTAGCTACAAGTATATTCTTGAAAGAAACTTCAAAAAGTTCATACTTTTAAACATCATTGGATTTTCATTTCATTATTCCGCAATAATTGCAATCCCAACGTATTTCTTTATTAATAAGAAATTCTCAAATCTTTTACTCATTGTGGTCACGATAGCTTCATTTTTCTTCCACACGTTGCTCACATTTGCTATTCCACAGATTGAAATCATGGAAAGATATTCAACTTATCTTTCAGGTTTTGAGCTCGAAGCAAACTCAGGTATAGACCGAATTGTCAGAATAGTAATTCTATTATGCCTGATTTTCTCGAAAAAAGCCCTTGATTATGAGAACAATCTAAGCAATAGAGCATCATTTAATTTAATGTTTTTAGGCATCCTAATATATACTAGCCTATACATTTATGCACCTTTTAGGCGTTTGTCATACTATTTCATGATATTTGAAATAATCATAATGGCACAAATTTTTTTCGTGTACTTTATGGAAAAACCATTTCGTCTCAAGGCAATTTTATTCTATCTATATATTTTCTTTGCTGCACTTTCATTTGGCAAACGATGGTGGCCAAATAAAACTGACTTTTCAGGAACAAATACGCATTATGAAATGAAATTTGTTGTTGACAAACCAATACCTTTAAAACAAACAAAATGATAGCGATAATTGACTCTTTTCGTTTTGGCGAGGAACATGCCCCTTTCAATGCAGCTTTTATAGACATCGTAAACAAATGTTTTCCAGATGAGAAGACCGAAATTTATATCCAAAAAGAACACTGGAAAATAATATATGATATTCTCAATCAAAATAGTGGGCCGGATTCGGATCGGACTTTCGAAATATTAAAAGGAATCGACAGTAAGAATGGCACATTGAGCTTATTTCTATCCTACTTAATATGTACATTCCAAGATACGAAGGTACTTTTTAAGTCCAATTCAAAACTATTTTTTTATACAACAGCAAATCCATTAGCTCTCTTTTTTATCAAGTTAGTCAATCTCTTGCTTCGAAAAAGAGTTTATGTGGTTCTGCATGGAGAGTTAGAATATTTAAATAAAGGGAACGACAAATCACTCAAGTTACAAACTCGTTTGCTGCGGCAATGGTACAGGTTAATTTTCTGGAAATTCCTGACTCGAAACTTCTCCTATATTTTGCTGGGTGAAAGTATTCGTTCTAATTTAAAATCGCTGAAGCCTTCCAATTTCCCTAACTCAAATTTTATTACAATTGACCATCCCTACTTTTTTAAGACGGGACTTCAAAAAAGTGAATCATTCGTTCCGCTAAACTTGGGTATTGTAGGGCATTCTGCTGAAGTAAAAGGATCACATAAAATTTTTGAACTAGCTGAATTAAATGATTCCGAGATTTCAAATGGCAAAATGAAATTCAAGATCATTGGTCATATTTCAAACTGTATCTTGAAATACCAAAATAAATTGGTCGAGACTCCATCGAGAAACGATTTTCTCCCACGGACCGAGTACGAAAAAGAAATATCGTCCTTGCATTATATCTTATTCTTTTATCCGAATTCAATGTATCAGTATATCGCGAGTGGAGCTTTTTTTGATGCGATCTCGTTCGAAAAACCTATAATTGCACTTCGAAATAGCTTTTTCGAACATTATTTTAATCGATATGGCGAAATTGGCTATCTATGTGATAGCCTCGAGGAGATGAGTTATTATTTGAGCAACATAAACCTTGAGAGATATAATTTACAGCTTCAGAATATAAAACAAGCAAAAAAAGATTTATCTCTTGAAAACATCTCGCAAAGACTAAGATCTCAACTAATTTAGCTACGTCATTCAGCAAAGTTAAATAGAATGTATGAGGTCTGAATTATCTACAAATGTTCAAAGTAATCCAGTTCAAAGAAAGTCAACCGACATATTGATAATAGTAAATTACCGCATGGGGTTAATATTATCAAACTAAAGCTATGAGAAAAGGAAACAAAATACTATTCTTTTGTCCACTCCCGCCGCCGATCGGAGGACAAGCCTTAATGTCAGAAATCGTCTACAAGGTCATACAACCTGATTTTCTGATCAACACAAATATGAAAAGTAAATACCTTGGAACCTTCATTTGTATCGCACAAACATTTTGGTATTTATTGATCCACAGAATAGACTTAGTCTATTTTACTTGTACAAGAAGTAAAGTCGGAGCTATAAAGGACATTGTTCTTTTGACACTGTGTAAACTGAGGAAAATAAAAGTAATTAACCATTTACATGGCAATGAAATAATGGATCTATTTACTGGTGGTTCATTCTCAAAACTCATATTATGGGCATACAAGCAAATTGATACAACCATATTTGTAACCGAAAGACAAAAAGAATTGATGCCACCCTCTTTAAATAAGATGCGAAAAATTGTTATTCCCAATTGTTTTGACCCGATTCTGGAAAAAGTCAATCGAATCATATCAGATGAATCTCGTGACATTCATGTTCTGTTTGTCTCTTTCATCATGAAAAGCAAAGGGATATTCGTGGCCTTGGAAGTCTTTGAACGAATTGCCAAAGAATACGAAAATGTTTTTTTTCACATAGCAGGTCAACCTCTTGGTGATTATCTGATGCCTGAATCGGAAGTAAAAGAATTATTTGGGAAACATTTCAGACGTCTGGATTCCGAATATCCAGGGAGATTCGTTTATCATGGGGTCGTAAAAGATGATGAAAAGATAGACCTCTTTACGAAATGCGATATCTTCTTATTCCCGACCTTCTTTAAAACGGAATCTTTTGGTTTGGTCAATATTGAGGCGATGAGAACGGGAAATGCTGTCATAACAACGAACCATAACTTTTTACCCGACATAGTCACGAAAAATGAAGGAATATTGGTGGAACCCAATAATATCGAAGACACATACATGGGTATGAAATATCTAATCGAAAACCCGAATAAAATGAAAGATTTACAACGCCATAATATGGATCATGCCAAAAACACATATTCTCCAGAGGCTTTCAAAAAGCTGATTAAAAATTTATTTATGGAGTTCATGCTCTTAGATTTGCATAAGTAGTAATGCAAGTATTCCTCAATAGAAACAATATTTATGAATCTGAAAAAAATATTAATTACTGGCTCCTCTGGATTTATCGGGTCAAATTTAAGTAACTACTATATCACGCAAGGTGCCGAGTTACTTAATCTCGATTCGAAAGAACCTATTTCTTCAGGTAGCATAAAACATTGGAAAAAAGTGGATCTAACAGATCTAAATAAGCTCAGCAGAGTCATATCAGAATTTCAACCCGACTACATTCTCCATTTTGCAGCGAGAACAGATCTTGACGGAAATACTGCAGAAGATTATAACGCGAATACTCTTGGAACTGAAAATCTGATAAAGGCAGCACAAGGAGTTAAAAATTTGAAGCGTGTTATTTTTACCTCTTCCATGCTAGTCTGTGGTCCGGGCCACATTCCAACGCATCCTTTAGAATATGCCCCAACTACCGTCTATGGAGAAAGCAAAGTCGAGATGGAAAAAATAATCCGTAGATATACGCATCATTATTCATGGGCGATCGTTCGCCCAACTTCCATCTGGGGGCCTGGGTTTGGTGTCCCTTACCGGAATTTCTTCGACATGGTTATCAACCACTCCTATTTCCACATTGGGGATAAAGCAGGCACTAAAACATATGGGTATATCGGCAACCTAATGTACCAAGTTGACTCGATCTTAAATGCACCTACTGAGGAAATTAACGAGCAGGTATTTTATTTAGGCGATTATGAACCAACGAATATAAAAATCTGGGCGGATGAAATCGCAAAGCAACTTCATTATAAAATTAAAACGATTCCTTACCCAATAATAAAGTGCGCTGCGTTTGCCGGAGATTTTTTTAAACGGATTGGTATTGCATTTCCAATGTCGTCATTCAGACTAAAAAACATGACAACTGATAATATTGTTGATCTAAGTAATACTCAAAAAATTGCTCCCAACTTACCATTCAACAAAACTGAAGGAATTAAACAAACTTTAAATTGGCTTAAAGAAAATCGATGAAAATCTCCCTCATAACTGCTACTTACGACAGCTACCCAGCCATTAAAGACTGTATCAATAGCATTGCCCAACAAACGATAAAGCCGGAACATCTGATCATAGACGGAGGTAGTAAAGACCTCACCTTGGGCACGATTAAAACCAGTAAGTCCGTGTCAAAATATATATCGGAGCCGGACAAGGGTATTTATGATGCGCTAAACAAAGGGATTCAGATGGCTAATGGTGTCATCATTGGTGTATTACATTCGGACGATCTGCTGACATCGGATACCACGTTGGAAACCATTGCCCGTATCTTTACCGAAACAGGCGCCGATGTGGTTTATGGCGACTTGGTTTATGTGGACAAGGAAGATACCAACAAAGTCATTCGCTATTGGAAAAGCCAAGCCTTTAAACCGGAATTGTTGAAACGTGGTTGGATGCCCGCCCATCCCACTGTCTTTGCCAAACGCGAAGTGTACGAGAAACACGGTCTGTTCGATTTGTCGTTCCAGATTGCTGCCGACTACGATATGATGCTACGAATCTTCAAAGACGATAGCCTAAAAAAAGTATACTTACCTGAGGTGATTACCCGAATGCGGGTTGGTGGAGCTAGCAATAAAAGCCTTAAAAATATTCTCCGAAAATCAACTGAAGATTACCGGGCCATGCGAAAAAACGGCCTGCCCTTCCCTGCCTGGACGCTGCTATGTAAAAACCTCTCAAAGCTGCCGCAGTTTTTAACAAAAGCTTGAGAGGATGTTGAATTGTTGGATCCCAAAAGTTCGGTAGTTGAAAGTGTCAAAGTTGAAAAAAACGAAATATAGCTATGACAGGTTTTAATGGTCTCCCAAAGCGTCTGGATCGGATGATGCACTTAACCAAGCATAGTTTTCGATGCTTACAAACAAAGACAGGCCGATTATAATTGACATTTCAACCTGTTAAACAGTTCAACATTTCGCAACCTTTCAACACAACTGCTTATATTTGTGATCTCATCCAAAAACAACATAAATGAAAACAATCCTCATCACCGGAGGTGCCGGATTCATCGGGTCCCACGTGGTTCGTCTTTTCGTTAACAAGTATCCCGACTATAAAATTGTCAATCTCGACAAGCTGACTTACGCGGGAAATCTGGCTAACCTGAAGGATATTGAAGACAAACCGAATTACGAGTTTGTAAAAGCTGACATTGTGGATGCTGCGGCTATGCTAAAAGTTTTCCGTGAATATCAGTTTGAGGGAGTGATTCATCTGGCTGCCGAGTCGCATGTTGATCGCTCAATTGCCAACCCTACTGAATTTGTGTTTACGAACGTGATTGGAACCGTAAATTTGCTGAACGCTGCACGCGAAGTTTGGAAAAACAATGCTGAAGGCAAGCTATTTTACCATATTTCAACCGACGAAGTGTATGGTTCGTTGGGTGTTGAAGGAATGTTCACCGAAACCACCAAATACGATCCGCACAGCCCCTACTCGGCATCGAAAGCCAGTTCCGACCACTTTGTGCGAGCCTATTGCGACACGTTCGGGCTTCCTGCGTTGGTTTCGAATTGCTCGAACAATTATGGTTCATTCCAGTTTCCGGAGAAGCTAATTCCGCTGTTTATTCACAATATCCGCAACAACAAGTCACTGCCGGTATATGGCAAAGGCGAAAATATTCGCGACTGGCTTTGGGTTGAAGATCATGCCCGGGCGATTGATGTCATTTTCCATCGGGGTAAAGTTGGCGAGACCTACAATATTGGAGGCCATAACGAGTGGACCAATATCAACCTGATTAAACTGATGTGCGCCATTTTGGACCGCAAGCTGGGCCGTGAAGCAGGTGAGTCGGAAAAACTAATTACTTATGTGAAAGACCGTGCCGGCCATGACTTGCGTTACGCGATCGATTCAACTAAATTGCAAAACGAGTTGGGTTGGGTGCCTAGTCTTCAGTTTGAAGAAGGATTGGAAAAAACCATCGACTGGTATCTCGAAAACGAAGAATGGATGAATAACGTCACCAGCGGTGACTATCAAAAATACTACGAAGACCAATATCAGAAACGGTAATTTATGGCGGTCTCACTTGGAGTGAGCCCACCAATACATACAAAAACCCGATAACTAAAAACGCGCAACCCAAAATATCCACATTATGAAAGGAATCATACTAGCCGGCGGATCCGGCACCCGGCTCTACCCGATTACCAAAGGCATCTCCAAGCAGCTGTTGCCGATCTACGACAAACCGATGATTTATTATCCCTTGTCGGTTTTAATGTTAGCCGGAATCCGAGAGATTCTGATTATTTCGACGTCGGAAGATCTGCCCAACTTCGAAAAGCTATTGGGAAGTGGCGAAGAACTTGGATTGAGCTTCAGTTATAAAATACAGCCCAGTCCTGATGGCCTCGCTCAAGCGTTTACACTAGGTGCTGAATTTATTGGCGACGACAATGTCTGCATGGTTCTGGGCGACAATATCTTTTATGGACACGGATTTACCGCTTTACTGAAGGAAGCACGAAAAAACGTTGAAACAGAAAACAAGCCAACTGTATTCGGCTACTATGTGAATGACCCGGAACGTTATGGGGTCGCCACATTCGACACAGCCGGAAATGTGACATCCATTGAAGAAAAGCCAGCCATTCCAGCCTCTAATTATGCCGTTGTTGGCTTATATTTCTACACCAACGATGTGGTAAAAGTGGCATCTGAAATTCAACCTTCAGCCCGCGGCGAGTACGAAATCACAACTGTCAATCAACACTATTTGGATGAAGGACGCCTGAAAGTTGAGTTGATGGGACGGGGTTATGCATGGCTCGATACCGGCACCCACAAGTCGTTTCTGGATGCCAGCACCTTTATTGAAACCGTGGAAACACGGCAAGGACTAAAAATTGCCTGCATCGAAGAAATTGCTTATAAAATGGGCTATATCAATAGAGAACAGCTCCTAAAACTAGCTGAACCACTCAAGAAAAATGATTACGGGCAGTATTTGCTGAAATTGGTAAAATAACCTGCCAACACAAATTTTTTATCTGGAATTGATTTCGCAACCTCATTGTAGCATCAAGCTGATATTAAGAGAATTTCAGGATGACGATTTCAATTTGACTCAATTCAACATCCCTATGAACATCATAAAAACCGCGATTCCCGACGTACTGATCTTTGAGCCAAAGGTTTTTGGCGATTCCCGTGGCTATTTCTTCGAATCATTCCGCCAGGATGTATTTGAAAAGGCCGTTGGGAAAATCCACTTCGTGCAGGACAACCAATCGAAATCTTCGTATGGTGTATTGCGGGGGTTGCATTTTCAGCTACCTCCGTTCACCCAGTCTAAATTAGTTCGCTGTATCGAAGGAGAAGTTTTGGACGTTGCCGTAGATATCCGAACCGGATCGCCAAACTACGGACAACATGTGGCCGTGAGGCTTTCAGCGGAAAATCACCGTCAATTGTGGGTTCCGCAAGGATTTGCACATGGGTTTATTGTTCTGAGTGAAACGGCCACTTTTGCGTACAAATGCGACAACTATTATTCTCCGGAGCACGATGGAGGCATTTTGTGGAATGACCCAGACCTTGACATTGACTGGATTATAGCAGAAAACGAAATTCAATTGTCAGAAAAGGACAAGAATCAACCTCCTTTTCAATCCGTAAAAACGTTTAGTTTCGAAAAATTCAACCAACAAGCTATTTACCCTCACCCTTAAAATTAGAATATACAGGCCTGGGAAACAGGCTAAATTCCGATAGTTTTATTATTTTTGACTTTATGTCTACTACAATAATTGTCTTACTGGCTTATTTAGTTCCTTTAATTACGGTCTACATTGTTCAACCGTCTGTAGCCAAGGTCGCGTTAGCCAAAAACTTTATTGCAGAACCCGAAGAGCGATTTGCAGGCATCCCGCTTCTAAGTCTGGGAGGGGTGTCCATGTTTATCGGCATCAACCTGTCCGTCTCACTACTTTGCACCAGAGTTGGTTTTTTGAGTATGCACGCTGTAATCGCGGCTTTGATTGTCCTGCTTTTTTCAGGCTTTATTATAGATACCAGTTTGGCCGTACGTTACTTCCGTTTTTCGGTGAAATTATTGGCTGCCATTCTGGTGGTTTTTCGGTTTCACGAAGGGGCTTTTCAACTCTTGCCAAACCTGCCGGTCTGGACAAACATCCTGCTTCAAATCGGGTTTCTAGTCGGATTTATGCTACTTTATCACCGATTAACAACCTATAAGAAAACTTTATTACTACTACTGGCAATTGCGAATGCCCTCGCTTTTGGAGTTATCTTCTGGCCCAATCAGCACGAATTTCACTGGTCGTTGCTGGCCTTTAGCCTGGCGGGAAGCTTATCGGGAATTATGACCTACGCCCGCTATGCCCACCGGCTGAACAAACCACTGCCGCTAATTGGGCATACAGGAATTTATTTCACGGCGCTTTTGCTTGGCACCCTCTGGTTAACCTTTTTTCGTGTTCATCCTATATTCTAGCTGAAGCGGGCAAAGTACTTATACCGACGAGTATTTGAAACACAACAAATTCACTTCGTCTTTCATTGTGTTTCAAATATCTATCGAGATTATACCTACATATGCTATGGTGTTACTTCGCCGTTTTTAACAGAAATTCACGGAAATCCTCAAACGAAGTGCTGAGTTCAACCGAGAGCTTTTCGCCCTTCATAAATTCAGCTAACTTCTCCGGCAAGGGTACATTCCCGGTTCCGATAATACCTTCAACCGTTTCGGTAAACTTGGCCGGATGCGCCGTTTCCAGAAAGACCCCTGTTTCACCGGGCGCTAAATCCTCGCTTAAAGCTTTATAGGCGCAGGCTCCATGCGGATCGAGCAGATAGTTATGTTGCTGGTAGACGTTCAACAAGGTCGCTTTAATCTCGTTATCAGAATAACGAAAACCCTTCATCACCTGTTTAATTTGTTCGTGTGATTCTCCGAAAAGATCCAGTATTCGGGCAAAGTTACTTGGGTCGCCCACATCCATCGCATTGGCTATGGTAGCCACAGATGAACGCGGTTCGTATTTTCCATTTTGAAGGTATTTGTATACAATGTCATTTTCGTTATTAGCCGCAATGAATCGTTTGATTGGCAAGCCCATTTTCTGCGCAAACAACCCTGCAGTAAGATTTCCGAAATTACCACTGGGCACGGCAATCACCAACTCATTCTCCATTCCTTGCTCTTTCAACCGGGCATAAGCGTTGAAATAATAAAACGCTTGCGGAAGGAAACGAGCCACATTAATGGAGTTAGCAGAAGTCAGTGTCAACGCTCCTTTGAGTGTTTCATCAAGAAAAGCCGTTTTCACCAGGCGCTGGCAATCGTCGAATGTTCCGGCGACCTCAATTGATGTGATGTTCTGGCCAAGCGTTGTAAACTGCTTTTCCTGAATCTCACTCACCAAACCTTTTGGATAGAGCACATAAACATCGATTCCCGGAACTGCCAGGAACCCATTTGCCACAGCACTCCCCGTGTCGCCCGATGTTGCCACCAGCACATTCACATGCTCTTTATTTCCTTTCAGGAAGTAGGCCAGCAAACGCGCCATAAACCTTCCGCCAACATCTTTAAAAGCCAATGTCGGCCCATGAAAAAGCTCAAGTGAATATATGGAGTCGTGAACAGGCACCACCGGACAATCAAACTGTAAGGTGTCGTAAACCAGCTCTTTAAGATCAGCTTCCGGGATATCTTCACCAAAGAAAGCCTTTGCAACCTCAAACGAGATTTCCTGAAAAGTCATCTGATGAATATTCTCAAAAAAAGAAGCCGGCAATGGATTGATACGTTCCGGCATAAATAGGCCTTTATCATCGGCTAAGCCTTTGGTTACCGCTTGTTTTAGCGATACTTTCGACACGGTTTTGTTAGTGCTGTAATATAACATGGTTAATTTCTAATTCCTGATTTCAAATTCCAACCTTTACGCCCGATCCGATGGCGCTACTCATCAATTCTACCTATTCGCTTAAAAGCGCTTCCATAAAGTCGCGCCCATGGATTAGACCATAACTTCCTTTGGTGACGGTAAATTCATCATAGGCTTGCACCCCATCGGCTGCCTTACCTGGTTTGTATATAATGAATGGAACCGGATCTTTTGTATGCACAGTTGTAGCGCATGGTGTAGGGTGATCGGGCAAAACGGCAATCGTGACAGGTTCGTCCATTTTTGCTGTTTCTTCGACCAAATATTTCACCACTCGTTGATCCAGGTATTCAATGGTTTTCGTTTTCAGCTCCACATCGCCTTCGTGTCCGGCCTCATCACTTGCTTCAATATGCAAATAAACCAGGTCACATTCCTTTAGTGCTTCGATTGTCGCCTGTGCTTTTCCTTCGTAATTGGTGTCATATAAACCGGTAGCACCTTCAACTTGAATTACTTTCATTCCGGCGTACACGCCAATTCCCTGAATCAGGTCGACAGCAGATATAACAGCCGACTTTTCAACCCCATACATTTCTTTCAATGTAGGCATTTCTGGTTTATAACCGGGAGACCACGGCCATATACTATTGGCAACATCTTTTCCGGCAGCTTTACGCTTCTGGTTTACCGGATGTTCGGCTAAAATGTCAATCGATTTTAAAATCAAATCATTCAACAGAATAGCGGTCTCGGCTGATTCAGCTGCTTCTGCTTTAGGCAGATAGTCTTTCCATGGTTTTCCGGGGACATCGTGCGGAGGTGTACAGCCCAGTTGTTTTTTACCTCCTTTAATGACTAATAAATGACGGTAAGAAACACCTTTGTGAAAAATCACACGATCGTTGCCCAGTTTTTCATTCAGGAAATCAATCAGGTCGTGGGCTTCCTCATTGGAAATATGCCCTGCTGAATGGTTTTTAATATTCTCACCGGCCAAACAAATTAGGTTACACCGAAGCGCTAAATCGCCGGGGTGCAAAATCACCCCCATACTCGCTGCTTCCAGCGTACCGCGACCTTCGAACACCTTGGGCACATCGTAGCCAAGCACCGACATATTCGCGATCTCGCTACCAGGATGCATTCCTTCCGGAACAGTTACCAATTGACCGCAGCGTCCCAATTTTGCCAAACGGTCAATCTCAGGTATGTTCGCCATTTGAAGCGGTGTTTTTCCTCCGTAATTTTCCAATGGCTCATCAGCCATGCCGTCTCCTAAAACGATAATATATTTCATCTCAAAAAATACAAGTTAAAAATTCCAAAATCCAAATCTCTTCCAACGAAAGCAAATGACACTCGTTAAAGTTCAATCCGCCTCCATTTTTTTGAGTTCTATCTAATTCCGATTGGCTTCGTTTAGATATTCGACACCCGGATAATGTCGGCAAAAACTCCGGCTGCCGTCACTGCTGCTCCGGCACCATATCCCTTAATAATCATCGGAAACTCGTTGTACCGTTCGCTGGTAAACATCACCAGGTTATTGCTTCCCTGAAGGTCGAAAAACGGATGTCCCTGAGCGACTTCCTGCAACCCAACTTCAGCATGTCCGTCTTCGTATTTGGCTACAAAACGCCAGCATTTATTTTCTGCATCAAGTTTCTGACGACGCTCTTCAAAATCAGTGTCGACCTTGGAAATATTGGCCCAGAAGTCATCGATCGTTCCTTCAAAATAATTATCCGGAATGAAGGTGTTGATCTGCACGTCGTCTTTTTCAATCTTATAACCCGATTCACGTACCAAAATCAGAAGCTTACGCACAACATCAATTCCGCTCAGATCGATCCGCGGATCTGGTTCCGAGTAGCCTTCTTCTTTAGCCAACTGAATGGTTTTACTCAATGGCACATCTGCGGAAATGGTATTGAAAATAAAGTTCAACGTTCCGGAAAGAACCGCCTCAATCTTCAAAATTTTATCACCGGCATTCACCAAATCATTCAAGGTATTGATAATCGGCAATCCGGCTCCAACGTTGGTTTCGAAAAGGAACTTAACTCCCTTGTTCTTGGCAATACTTTTCAGCTTTTTATAATTGTTGTAATCCGACGAAGCAGCAACTTTGTTGGCTGTAACGATGGAAACGTTCGCATTCAGTAAATCGGCATACAAGTCAGCCGAGTTGTTGGAGGCGGTACAATCCACAAACACTGAGTTGTAAATATTCAGATCGATAATCGCCGCTTTATAAGCGGCCAGGCCTGATTCTACCCCATCTATCTCGAGACGATCGCGGAAACCATTGATATCAATGCCATCCCGGTCGAGCATCATTTTTTTCGAATTGGCAACGCCGACCAGCTTAATTTTCAAATGCTTTTCTTTCAGCAATTTTTCTTGCTGCTGTTGAATTTGCTTGAGCAAATTGCCGCCAACCAGACCCATACCCAACAAAAAAACATTCAACTCCACATTTTCAGAGAGAAAAAATGACTCGTGTACCACATTCAATGTTTTTCGCAGGTCGCTGTTTTTTACAACCCACGAAATATTCAATTCGGATGCCCCTTGAGCAATGGCAATTATGTTGATCCCATTTTTACCGATTGTATTAAATAACTTGCCGGCAATACCGGTTGAATGCTTCATATTTTCACCAACGATGGCAACAATAGACAAGTCATTCTCCACCTCAACTTTATTGATTTTATGGGACATGATTTCCCGCTCAAATTCAGCACGAATCGCAGTCTCGGCAGAAACAGCCTTGGGTGTATCAACAGCAATAGAAATAGAATTCTCAGATGACGCCTGCGAAATCAATATGACGTTGATATTATTTACAGCCAGCGCACTGAACAAACGCATTGATATACCGGTAACACCAACCATCCCCAATCCCTGAACAGTAATCAGGCTGATATTTGAAATGGACGAGATTCCTTTAATCGGACGGTCTTTCCCATTCATCCGGCGGCTTGTGATCAACGATCCGGACGCCTGCGGATTCAACGTATTTTTAATAAAAGTTGGAATACCTTTTTTGTAAACCGGCAAAATTGTTGGCGGGTAAATCACTTTTGCACCAAAATGAGACAGTTCCATCGCTTCCGCGTAGCTCAACTCTTCAATCACATAGGCTTTACTAATCACCCGTGGATCAGCCGTCATAAAACCATCAACATCGGTCCAGATTTCCAACACCGAAGCATCTAAAGCGGCAGCATAAATTGCAGCAGTATAATCGGAACCTCCCCGCCCCAATGTCGTGTAGTCACCATCTGAATTGGAGGAAACAAATCCCGGAGCAATGCAAATGCCTTTAAACTCGCCCAAAGCGGCTTTAATCAATGTATTGGTCAAGCTAAAATTAACTTGCGCTTTTCCAAACGCGCTATCAGTTTTAATCAATTTCGACGAATCAATCCAACTGGCATCATCAATAAATTCGCTTATAATCAATGATGACAATCGTTCGCCAAACCCACCGATTTTATCGAGTGTTTTATCAGTCAGCTCGCCAATCATACTTACACCAACAATCACACGCTCAAGCTCATCCAATAGCTGACTGACACGTTCTTTAACTTCCTCTTTTTGTTCGCCCTCAAATAGCTGATCGACCAACGATTCGTGGCGTTCGCGAATCGCCGTTATTTCCGTGTTGAAATAATCCGTTCCGAGGATCGCCATTTTAGCGGCGTTCAAGATTTTATCGGTAATTCCACCTAAAGCAGAAACCACCACGACAACATTATCGTTCTGACTCTTAACGATCTCTTTTACCTTTCGGATATTTTCGGCACTTCCAACAGAGGTACCTCCAAATTTCAACACTTTCATTATATGAATCAATTAATTAGATTTTTCAAAAAGCTCCTGAACTTAATCATACACAGACTAAAATCCCGGCCTTTTTCTGACTGGCTTATATCGCTATTTCATGCGTTTTTGATGCGATTCGCCGCATGCCATCCATAGGATTCAGGGAATCAAAACACATTTCAGATTCCGATTCATCACACGCATTACTTCAGCGCCACACCTGCATTCAACCAGATATTACAATAAGCCCCAAAAATATGCTTATTTATTATTACTTTCTAATATTTACTAACAAAATTAGCCGTTAAAAGCTTCGCTTAACTTCAAATTGAAAGACAAGCAAGTTCGAAAACAGGAGCAAAAAAAAATCCGGATGAAGCAGCGCTCCACCCGGATTAATCTGCATAAAAATATTGTTACACCACAGCCGTCGTGCCTGCAGTTACCGCTTCAAAAATTTTACTTTCCAGTTCGTGTGCCAACTCCTGATTATCCTTTAGGATGGTACGAACCGACTCGCGTCCCTGACCCAATTTTGTTTCGCCGTAGCTAAACCAAGAGCCACTTTTCTTAATGACATTATAGGTCACACCCAAGTCGATGATTTCCCCGGTTTTAGAAATCCCTTCGCCATACATGATATCAAACTCTGCTTTTCGGAATGGTGGAGCCACTTTGTTTTTCACCACTTTTACGCGGGTATTGTTTCCTAGCACTTCATCACCATCTTTGATTTGTCCGATGCGACGAATATCCAAACGAACCGAAGCATAGAATTTCAGCGCGTTACCTCCGGTTGTTGTTTCCGGGTTTCCGAACATCACACCAATTTTTTCACGTAATTGGTTAATGAAGATACAGCAGGTTCTTGTTTTGTTGATATTGGCTGTGAGCTTCCGCAATGCCTGCGACATCAAACGAGCCTGCAAACCCATCTTCGAATCCCCCATATCCCCTTCAATCTCAGCTTTAGGGGTCAAGGCAGCAACCGAGTCAATAACAACAATATCGATTGCTCCGGAACGAATCAGGTTATCGGCAATCTCAAGTGCCTGTTCTCCGTTATCCGGTTGCGAAATTAGCAACTCATCGGTATCAACCCCTAATTTCCGGGCATAAAACGGATCGAAGGCATGCTCTGCATCAATAATTGCTGCTATACCTCCCGCCTTTTGAGCTTCGGCAATCGCATGAATCGCCAACGTGGTTTTACCCGACGATTCCGGCCCATAAATCTCAATGATCCGGCCTTTGGGGAATCCACCAACGCCCAACGCAATGTCCAACCCGATTGAACCGGTTGAAATGGAAGGAACTTCCTCGGCTACTTTATCGCCCATCTTCATGATGGCACCTTTTCCGTAACTCTTTTCAATTTTGTCCATGGTTAGCTGAAGAGCCTTCAGCTTTTCCTTGTTCACATTATTTTGTTCTTCTTTTGCCATATTCTATTTTAATTCTAAAGCTGTCATTAATTGATTTGTATGTTCTTTGGTTTTCACTTTTCCAAAAACTTCAGCAATCGTTCCGTTCTCGTCAATCACATAAGTTGTGCGCAAAACGCCCATGTATTTCTTGCCGTACATGTTTTTTTCACCCCAAACACCATAAGCGTCCAATATTTTGTGCTCTGTGTCGGCGATCAGGTTAAATTTGAAACCATATTTATCGGCGAACTTTTTATGGGATTCCACGCCATCCGGACTAACTCCAACGACCTCGAATCCCTGCGAGAGCCAATAGTCATAGCTATCATTTAAATTGCACGATTCAGCAGTACATCCGGGAGTATTGTCTTTTGGATAAAAGTATATAATTACTTTTTTCCCTTTGAAATACTGAAGAGAAATTGTCTCTCCGTTTTGATTAAGTCCATTGAAGTCAGGAGCCTGATCTCCCTTGTTTAATAAAGCCATAACTCTTTATTGTTTAATTACACAAATATACTTTAATAAATTCGAATAGCTGGATATGTGTCCGCAATTAATCGTCATTAATCCGACCAGAAACGCTCCTTTTTTTGAGCCTGAGGCGATTAGTCAAATCACATCCTCAAAACAACGTTTTGCAATTTTAGTTTCCTTCCAACAGAAATAATGACAAACTGAAATTAATTCCCGATCCATCGGCTTGTTCGCCTGATCTCTTGGAACATTTTTTGTAATTTTAGGTCGGTAAACGAACATTTTATGTACCCAAGAATCAAACACCTTCGCCTCAAACTGTTTCGCAATTTTCTGACAAGTAGTATCTGTCTGTTGTTCAGCATAAACCTCATCGCTCAATCTGACCCGGAGATGATTGCCAAACAGAATTTTTCGAATGGCCAATTTACAAAGGCGCTACCTGTATTTCAAGATTTAGTTCGCCTTTATCCCGATGATCCGGAGTTAAACTACTATTTAGGCGCCTGTTTAATTGAAACCGGACAGTTTAGTTCGGCCGCCCATCAAGCATTAGAACATGCAGATGGCACGAAAAAATCGAACTGGTATCTGGCTCAATATTATCACGCCACCAACCAATGGGAAAAAGCGATGGAGTCCTATCAGGAATTCAAAGATAACGGCTCTCAAGAGGACATACAGGACGTTTCGCTTGAAGAAATGATGGAACTTTGCTCACAAGAGGTAAATCCCTACGGGTTGGCATCAGATGAAAACGAAACGCTCTCTGCCCCCCAGATTGAAATGCCGGAACAGATAACAAGTATTGAATCAACCAATTTGATAGAAAGCGCTCCGCTACCTCCCTCCGGCCCCAGCTACTCTGACAGTTTGATCTCGTTTCCTGTTAATGCAGAAATTACGTACTGGAAGGTTAGCCAGTTTAAATCGGCCGAAGCCCGGCAAAACTTTATCGACGCGCGACTGCTGGAAAGCACATTGAAAACGCAATTACAAAACAGCAAACAACTACGTGAGAAATATGACGAAGCCGATGATTTGGAAAAAGCCCGGCTTGCCGAATCAATTTTGAATTTGGAACAGCAAACGTACAACTTAAGCCGAGAAATAACCCAAAAAGATCAGGCCGCCCACGAAACTGAAGCGAACTACTGGCAAGCAGCTGATTTAAAGGAAATAAGTGAATTTAAAGCAACCGTCCGCCACCAGAAAGACAGCCTGGCCAACGCATCGAAACAGGCGCAGGTGGAAGCCGAACAGCAGGCTCAACTAATTATCGTTGAAGCGACTGATTCGTTGGCGATGGATAGCCTGCAAACCGAAAGTCTTCCGGTTGATGAAATTACCTATCGAATTCAGATTGGCGCCTATAGAGATACCCCTCCCGAATGGGCTCAGCGGCTATTCAAAAAACTGTCGGTCTTGCGTCGAATCGATCAATACAAGGATGACAATGGAGTTACAGTGTACACTGTAGGCGAAATAAAAAACTATGAAGATGCACAACAAATGCTAAAACAGATTAAATTAGAGGGCGTAAGTAATGCCATCATTGCTGCCTACAAAAACAAGGAACGTATTTCGTTGAACGAAGCCCGAAAAACTGCAGAATAATGGACTCACAAAAAAAGCTACAGAAACAATCCGACGAGAACGAAAATACCCAATCGAAGAAGGAACGATTTCTCATCCTGCACAACGATGACTACCATTCGTTTGATTATGTGATTGAAGCCCTGATGCTTGTTTGTGAGCATGAACAGGAGCAAGCTGTGCAATGCACTTTATTAACACATTATAAAGGAAAATGTGATGTTAAAAAAGGAAGTTTTAATTACCTTAGACCAATGAAGCAAGCCCTTATCGCCAAAGATTTAAAAGCGACCATCGATTAACCTAAGCTGAATATGACTATTCTAATCATCCTGTTCCTCATTTTTCTTGGCATCCTGTTGCTTTTACTCGAGTTTGCCGTTATTCCAGGTGTAACGATTGCCGGAATTGGCGGAGTACTTTTACTTGGAGCGAGTATATACCTGGCCTTTGACACCTACGGTGTACTTTTTGGAATTATCACAACTGCATTTGTTATTATTGTTACACCACTATTGGTGCTAAAATTCTTTAAAAGCAGAGCCGGTAAAAAAATGGTATTGGATTCGGAAATCACCGGTCGGGTCGACGAGATCAGTGGTGAAACTATCCACATTGGAGATGAAGGAATCACAATCGGCAGATTAGCTCCAACCGGGAAAGTCAGAATCAACCAACAAACCATGGAAGGCAAAGCGATCACCGGGTTTATCGACCAGGAGAAACCTGTTCGGGTTATCGAAGTTTTAAAAACACAAGTTATTGTAGAACCTATAAATTAATCAAAAATGGACTATTTTGGAACTTTTGGTCTCGTAGCGGGCATATTCGTCCTGCTAATTATCATCTTATATTTCATTCCTGTAGGGCTCTGGTTTTCCGCGTTGGTCTCCGGGGTTCGCATTTCGTTACTGCAACTATTCCTGATGCGATTCCGTAAAGTTCCGCCATCAGTTATTGTGCGTGCATTAATTGAAGGAACCAAAGCCGGCATCAAACTGGATCGCGACAAGTTGGAAGCTCACTATTTGGCCGGCGGAAAAATCGACATGGTTGTACACGCTCTGGTGTCTGCAGAGAAAGCAAATATCGACCTTGGATTTAACATGGCTACAGCGATTGATCTTGCCGGGCGCGATGTATTTGAAGCAGTTCAGATGTCGGTAAATCCGAAAGTAATTGACACGCCTCCTGTTGCCGCCGTTGCTAAGGACGGAATTCAGCTAATTGCAAAAGCACGGGTGACCGTCCGTGCAAACATAAAGCAACTAGTCGGGGGCGCTGGCGAGGATACCATCCTCGCACGGGTTGGCGAAGGTATCGTATCTACAATCGGATCGTCGCACACGCACAAGGCCGTTTTGGAAAATCCGGATTCAATTTCTAAAGTCGTTTTAGGAAAAGGACTGGATGCGGGAACAGCCTTCGAGATTCTATCAATTGATATTGCCGATATCGACATCGGTAAAAACATCGGGGCAGGCTTACAAATTGACCAGGCTGACGCCGATAAAAACATTGCACAAGCTAAAGCGGAAGAACGCCGTGCAATGGCAGTGGCACTCGAACAGGAAATGCGTGCGAAAGCACAGGAAGCCCGGGCAAAAGTTATTGAAGCCGAAGCACAGATTCCTCTGGCCATTTCAGAAGCATTCCGCAATGGCAACCTGGGAATTATGGACTACATGAAGTACCGCAACATTGACGCTGACACACAAATGCGTTCGTCAATAGCAGGAGAAGGCCAGAATAAATCGAAAGAATAATTCACGACTTTGGAGTCCCCTTTCATAAAGATTAAACTGATTTAAAACTAGCTAGAGCCCTATCGATTTTCAGGTAGGGCTTTTTTATTAAATATGAAAATTAACAAATATGCTGTCCAGCACATTTTTTAACATTGAGGTAACATTTGTTTGTGCTTTTCAGCATATCTTTGTCGTAGATTTTATTTCATAAGTTTAGGTTTGATTAGTTTTATTGGTTTAGTTAGGTTTGAAAAGGGTAGATAGAGATCTACTCTTTTTTTTTGC
>NZ_JBFHIT010000019.1:0-74643 GCF_041596335.1 Mangrovibacterium sp.
CGCACCGATATGCGTGTTTGTAACCTCAGCTACCTGCAAACCGACTGGTATGTTGACCAAATGAAACGTCAGGCTTACGACTCGGAACCATTGCCAATTAAATTCACCCACGACCAATATGTACAGGGAACCCGCGATGTGATTTATCTGATGAGCGATCCGCGCATTAAAGGGCCGGTTGAACTTTCGAAAGCACTCGACTTTGTGCGCGACGAAGATCCAAGAACGAAACTGGCTCAGGCCGACAACGCCTCGTATATTCCATCGAAAAAGCTGTTTATAAAAGTCGACAAAGAAGCCGTGATCCGCAACAAAGTGGTTCCACCATCATTGTACGACCAAATTGTAGATACCATTTTCATCGACTTCGGCAGCAAAAACTACATTGTAAAAGATGAGTTGATGGTGCTCGACATGCTGGCCAACTCGAACTGGGAACGCCCGCTGTATTTCGCCATCACGGTTGGCCGCGACAAGTACATGGGACTTCAGGATTATTTCCAGCTCGAAGGTTTTGCCTACCGGTTTACACCGGTAAAAACCAACTCGGAAGGCATGCAGCTCGGAACCGTAAACACCGACGAAATGTATCAGAAAATGATGCAGAAATTTAAGTGGGGCAATATGAACGATCCAAAGGTTTATATTGACGAGAACAACCAGCGAATGATGATTAACATCCGGAACAACTTTAACCGCCTGGCCGAAAGCCTTGTAAACGAAGGCAAGAAAGACTCGGCCATTCAGGTTCTGGACAAACAACTGGAATTGATTCCGAATACCATTGTACCTTATAACTATTTCTCGCAACAAACGGCCGACATTTATTTAGCTGCCGGAGCCACCGAAAAGGGCTTAAGCTTGCTGCGGAACATTGTGGATACGTATAGCACCGAGATGGATTATTTCCTGAGCCTCGACTCTGACAAACAAATCATGGTTGATGAGGAAATGCAGCGCATTTTATATTTTATGCGCGAAATGGGAATGATTGCTGCCAAACACCAACAAACGGAATTGGCCGAAGAAATAACCGTTTCATTTAATAATTATCTGACCCAATACGGTAGCCAACGCTAATGCCATTCGTGAATCCACAGATCCGGCTTCCCTATTTGCTCACCCTGTTGTTTCCGGGTGCGGTTTTCAGGGTTGCAACCAATCGGAAGGAAGTTTTTCTGACTTTCGACGATGGGCCGGTTCCGGAAGTTACGCCTTGGGTGCTCGATTATTTGAAGTCGGAAGGACTGAAAGCCGCCTTCTTTTGTGTTGGCGAAAATGTACAACGCCATCCGGAATTATTTCAACGGATTTTGGCTGAAGGACATCAGGTGGGCAACCACACCTTCAACCACATGCAGGGACTGAAAAACGAAGACAGCGCATATTACGAAAATATTGAAAAAGCAGCAGCTCTAATCCCGGGGACCCTGTTTCGTCCACCCCACGGGCTGCTTCGGATTCGGCAATTTAAAAAGCTGAAAACGGCTTACCGGGTTATTATGTGGGATATCATCAGCCGCGATTTCGACAAGCGGTTGAGCCCTGAACAGGTTAGCCAAAACGTTCTGAAACATGCCCGGGAGGGTTCAGTCATTATTTTTCACGACTCCATTAAGGCTCGTGAAAATATGACACTGGCTTTGCCCCTCGTTATTCGCGAACTACGTAAACGGGGTTTTAGCTTTGGCGATCCAAAGGCCTTGTTGCAGAACCATTTGAAACATTAAAAGTTGAACTAGCAAAAACGATTGATATCATGTTGAATATTCTTGTTGTGGGTTCAGGCGGAAGAGAACACGCCATGAGCTGGAAAATCAAACAGTCGGAGAAAGTAAACCAGTTATTCATTGCTCCCGGCAATGCCGGAACTGCCGAATTGGGCGAAAACATCCCGGTTGGCGTGAGCGACTTCGGAGGACTGAAAAAAGTCATTCTCGAGAAAAAGATCGACCTGGTTGTGATTGGCCCGGAAGTGCCGCTGGTTGAAGGTTTGCACGATTTCATTCTGGCCGATCCGGAACTGAAACAAGTAAAGGTTGTTGGTCCGCAACAAGAAGGCGCCAAGCTTGAAGGTAGTAAAGACTACGCCAAAGCGTTTATGCAACGGCATGCCATTCCAACCGCCAAATACCTAACCGTAACTGCCAACAACCTACCCGAAGGAATTGCCTTTTTGGAAACCATGAAAGCGCCTTACGTATTGAAAGCCGATGGATTGGCTGCCGGAAAAGGGGTGCTGATTATTGCTGATTTAGCCGAAGCGCAAGCCTCGCTGAAAGAGATGCTCGATGGTCAGTTTGGCGCTGCCAGCAGTAAAGTGGTGATTGAAGAGTTTTTGGCCGGAGTTGAATTGTCGGTATTTGCCATTACCGATGGGAAAGACTACCAAATACTACCCGAAGCGAAGGACTACAAACGAATTGGCGAAGGCGACACTGGCCTGAACACCGGTGGCATGGGAGCCATCAGTCCGGTTCCGTTTGCCGACAAAGCGTTTATGCAAAAAATTGAAGAGCGTATCGTGAAACCAACTGTTGAAGGGCTGAAGAAAGACAACATTCCTTACAACGGATTCATCTTCTTCGGCTTGATTAATGTTGACGGAGAACCGATGGTTATTGAATACAACGTTCGGATGGGAGACCCGGAAACCGAAGCGGTGATGTTGCGCATTAAATCTGACTTTGTGGATTTACTGGTGGCTGCCGCCGAAGGAACAATGGCTCAACAACAAATTGAGATCGATGAACGTGCCGCGGCTGCAGTAATGCTGGTTTCGGGTGGCTACCCGGGCGATTACACCAAAGGCATTCCGATGAGCGGATTTGCCGATACCACCAACAGCCTCCTGTTTCATGCCGGAACCAAACAAAAAGGAGCCGATGTGGTGACTGACGGTGGTCGGGTGCTGGCAATCAGCTCCTATGGCGCCACAATGAACGAAGCGCTGGCTCAATCGTATGCCAATGCGGAGAAAATTCAATTTGAAGGAAAATATTACCGGAAAGATTTAGGGTTCGATTTGTAAGAACCCACTTCTTCCCCTTCCGGGGGAACTTTAGCAGATTTAAGAATGATTTTACGGTACATAAAAACCAATCAGGCTCATCATTTCATCACGATCCCTCTGGTCGTTTTGATCTTGTGGTTTCGGGCTTATCTAAAACCCGAAATCTTTCCGTTTTTTATCGGCGAAGATCAGATGTTACTGTACCGCCCGTTTGCAGCGCTGAGCAGCTACTCGGCGCTGGCCGGCAACTTGTTGACCATTGCCTTGGTGCTGATCCTGGCACTAATCATTCTGCGCCTAAATTCGGCCTATTCTTTTATTCGTATCCGAACCTTTCTGCCCACGAATATTTTCGTACTCATTGTGAGTGCTTCGATCAGCCTGCACAATTTGCACCCGGTGTATTTTGCCGCCGCGTTTTTACTGCTCGCTGTCAACCGTATATTTGGAGCCTACGCCCTTAAAGCCGTAAATTCCAACGCCTTCGACGCCGGATTTCTGATCGGGATTGGCTCCCTGTTTTATTTCAACCTGATCTTCTATTTTCCCATTGTATGGATCGGTTTTATCCTGATTCGTAAAAACCCAAACTGGCGAAATTTCCTTCTCCCTATTGTGGGGCTTTCCATACCTTGGCTGTACGCGTTTTCCTATTATTTTTTCACCGACTCACTGCCGGTACTCGGCCAAACCATCCGGCAAAATTTCCTCACCCCAAATCACTTCCTTCAGGGAAATATCAACTTTCAGATCTACCTGGGCCTATTGGTACTTTTATCCCTGCTCGGCAGCTTTTTCCTGATTTCTCAGTTGGATGAAAAGAAAATCAGTTCCCGGAAATACTTCCAAATGTTCTTTGTGATTTTCGTAATATCGATCGTGCTGCTGCTGTTGGTTCCTTCTGTTTCGCAGGAAATTCTGATCATTATTGCGCTCCCGCTGACTTTCCTGATCTCAAACTACCTCATTTTTATGCGCTCGAAATTCTGGGCCAACTTCTTTGTCTATCTCCTTATCGCGATGGTTATTTACATGCAGGTAGCATAGCGGTTTCCACCATTTGCACCAACGATTATTACCCTTGGCGAAGCAACCGCCCCGGCCTGCATTAGACTGAATAACCTATTATCTTAGGTTGATTACCATTCATCGTCACCAATCAACCTCCCAACGAATATCACCTCGTATCAACTGTCCTGCTCCTAATTTTGAAGAAAAATTAAGCTCAAGGAAGTCTATTGTATTTGTTTCGATCCTTTTTTAACCAAATGCTCCTCCAGCAAACGGAGCAACACATGGTGATCAACTGGCTTGGAAAGATAATCGTTGCATCCGGCTTCGATCGCTTTCTTTTTATCCCGCACAAACCCGTAGGCTGTTTGAGCAATGATTGGAATGGTAGAGTTGAACTGCCTGATTTGTCGCGTTGCTTCAAAACCATCGAGAACCGGCATTTTTATATCCATCAATATCAGCGCAATGCCGGGATTCTCTTTCATAATCCGAACAGCTTGTTCGCCGTCGGAAGCGCGCACAATCTGATAGCCCTCTTTCATCAACAAAAACTTGTAGTATAAGAAATTGGCTTCGTCATCTTCAGCCAGTAATATTTGAATGCCATTGCCATCCCAATGTTTCACGATTTCCCGCGGCTGTTCTTTTTTTACCGGACGATAGGGAATGGCAAAATAGAAGGTACTCCCTTTACGTTTCTCCGACTCGACCCAGATCTCACCATTCAGGGCCTCCACATACGCTTTGGCAATGCTTAAACCTAAACCGGCTCCTTCATAATTACGGATCAGTTGATCTTCTGCTTGCCTGAATCGGTCGAAAATCGCCTCAAAGTGTTCTCGCGCTATTCCAATTCCGGTATCGCGAACATAAAAAACAAGCCGGTCGCCTTCAATATAATTTCCGAGCGCAATCTCCCCTTTATCGGTGTATTTAACCGCATTATTAATGAAATTTAAAAGAATACCATCCAGTTTGATCCGATCGGTTTGAATGACTGCCTGCTGCCCGCGAACATGCCTGTCATCCAGACTCAGCTCAATTCCTTTTTTACTTGCCTGCGGTTGAAAGAAGCTCTCGTAATAAGTTAGAACCTCCTGGGTGTTTACAACTGAATATTTAACTTCCTGACTACCGGTCTCAATCCTCGATATCTCAATAATGTCATTCACCGTTTTCATGAGCCTTTCACCACTTTGGGTGATAATCCGGATAAATTCGTCCCGTGTTTCACCCTCCAGGTCCGATTCCTGAAGCAATTGAATAAAACCAAGGATCCCATTCATCGGTGTTCGAATCTCGTGAGAGATATTTTGGAGAAACGCTGTCTTCAACCGGTCACCTTCCTCGGCCTTTTCTTTCGAAATCAATAATGCCTGATTGCTCAGCCGAAGCGACTTGGTTTTCATGTTTACCTGATATCTGGCCACTGCTAATGTGATCAGCACAACAATCAACAGCAGAACCAGAATAATGATCAGATTCTTCAGATAGGCCGGGATGTAGGGTTCAAAATAATTCCGCAGCCAGCGGTCGAGCGATTTAAAGTACACAGAGCCGGGCGTATTCCGGAGAGTCGAAATTTGCTTATCAAATCGAAAGCCGAGCTGCTCACCATGCTGGCCTTTGGGAAACGCAAAGTGCAGATTAAAAGGCAGAAAAGTACCAGCGCCTGAGATTTTACTTTCCTCGAATATTTTCGAATAACGAAAGAAACGGTCGGCCAGAAACGCGTCAACCCTTCCGCTGTTTAAAGCGCCATACATGCTGCTTACATCCGGAAACTCGAGAATCTCAATGGCCAGATCTTCCTGATGCAACAGATAGCCGTTTAAGTGCTGATGCTCAATGGAATTTTTCATCACCGCCAACCGGCGATGGTTCAAATCGTCCAACGTTTGAATGGAACTGCCGATATGCGAATAGATTTCAATCCAGGAGGTAAGCAAGGGCATTTCGCTAAGGGTATAGATTGAATCGCGGACAACCGTGTAAGCAATATCGGGCAACACATCAATTTCCCCGGTTTTCAGCTTTTCCAAAAGTACGGGCCAGTCATCGCTGACATATTCAATTTGGAGATCTTCGTGATCTGCAATACACTTCAGCACATCGATAAAAATGCCTTTTGGTTCATTCGCTGAATCAAAGAAATTCAGCGGCGGATTGTCGTATATGCCCACCCGAAGAAGCGCTCCACTCTCACCGATTTTAGGCGGCGCTTCGGCTGCATACCCCAAATTAAAAACACTTGAAAATAACCAGATCGAAAAAATTAAACTTGTCATGAACCCACTTCCCCGAACGCTCTCTCTTCTTTGGTTTTCTGCAAGATTAGCCTGTTTTAGATACATCATTCGAATAAATTTTATGCGCAACCGACACAGAGATAGAATGAAATCGCGTCGACCTGTTTTACTGATCGGGGAACCACCCTGGCTTCCCGACCAATTTACTTATGATTCGTATTTTTATAATTGTTTAATAACAGCAACTTCCGCTTTCTCCAGCTGACTTTTAAGTATTTTCACCAAAATATCCCGATGTACCGGGTTGGTGATAATCGTGTCGCAACCGGCTTCAAAAGCCCGTTGACGATCTTTGCTCATTGAATGAGCCGTGAGCACCGCAATCGGGACTTTGGGGCAGATAGAACGAATATGCAAGGTTGCCTCAATCCCATTCATGACCGGCATCACAAGATCCATTAGGATGAAATCGGGCACTCGCTCTTTAACCAGATCAACCGCTTCTTTTCCATTTCGACCGTAAATCAAATTGATGTCAAATTTAGATAACATCTTTCGGATCAATTCATAGATAAAATGGTTGTCATCAACAATGAGAATGGTTTTACCGTTTATAATCGAAAATTCTTCATCCCCACACAGGCAGTGCTCAAAACCAGCTTCTTCGCGAATATTAATCGCTGCCGGTAGTTCAAGACAGATGGTTGTTCCAACGCCCTCCTGCGATTCAACAGCAATATCGCCATCCATAATTTCGCTCAGTGTTTTTGCAATCGCCAACCCAATTCCTAAACCTCCGTATTCGCGGGTATGGCTATCGTCGAGCTGCCTGAATTCGTCGAAAATAACAGCGATCAGTTCTTCCTTCATTCCAATACCTGTATCGCTGACAGCAAACCGAACGCCTTCCGGATTTTGCAGTACTTCGATCTTAAATTCAATTCGTCCGTGCTCAGTATATTTAACCGCGTTATTAAACAGAATCGCGAGTATTTGAAGAACTTTGCCCTGATCGAGTCGAAGCTCGTAACAAAGGTTCAACGTGAGATCGTCGAAAACAATCTCAATACGGTCGGTCTTTCCAACATTCTCCAGCGCTTCTTCCAGATAAGCACGCGCCAGGCTGTACAAATCGACCAAAAGCACAGGTTGTGGATTGTTTTTAATATTTTGACCTTTGTGGAAGGAGAGATCAAATAAATCTTCGACAAGACTTAGCATTTCTTTCCCCGCATGATTGATAAGCTGAGAAAATTCCTGCACCATAGCATCTTCGCTTTCCTCAAGCAACAGGCTGCTGAAACCGATGATTGGATTGAGCGGTGTCCTCAACTCATGCGACATGGTTGCCAGAAAAGAAGACTTCAACCGGTCGGATTCCTTCGATTTCTCCAGCGCCTTCTTTAGTTCCTCAACATGCGTTTTCCGCTCAAACGCCAGACTGATTTGCGGAGCAACATACTCCAGCAACTTGAGATCGTCGGCGTTCAGCATCGGTTCGCCTTCATACGATTGAAGCACCAGTACGCCAAGCACTTTTTCGTCGGCGAACAACGGAACACCAATCCAGGCCAATGATGGAGGACCCACTCGCTCTACTTCGCCACGTTTCACCATATTGTCGAAACATTCAACATCCACAAACAATGGCTTTTTGCCGCGAACAACCAATCCCGTCAGAGTTTTGTCGACGGAGAATTCCTGAAGTTCTTTCTCCCGTTCGTCGGTAATGAACGGAACCGTAGCGCGCTGCCTTTTTTCATCGTACAACGCGACAAAGAAATTTGGAGTTGTAGTAAGTTCGGCAAGAGCCGAGAATACCATATTAAAGAACGTTTCCAGGTCGTCAGTCTGAAGAACCGCGTTCGAAATATCGACTAAAATTTCGCGGATTTTCTCTGTCCGCTTGCGCTCCGAAATATCGATTATTACTCCGCGTACCAATACTAATTCGCCATCTTCAAAAACCGGCTCAACATGTTCTTCAACCCAAATAACTTGTTCGTCGGGCAAAACCATCCTGAACTCGAGAGCCAGCGGTGACCGACTTTCGGTAAAACCAACTCTATTGTCTTCAAAGAAATGGAGGTCATCCGGGTGAACCAAACTTTTATAGAAATCAAACGGCAAATCTGTTTGAGTGACATCAACCTTCAACAATTGATACAAGTTTTGTGACCATTTTCCGATATTCGAAACCGGATCAAACTCCCAGCTTCCCATGTTGGCAATCACCTGTGCCTGGTGGATGGAATCACTGCTTTTCTCAATGGCAAGCTCCTGAATTTTCCGCTGCGTGATATCGATACAGATGCCTCGTAACTTAGCCAAACGATCGTTGTCGAAAACAGGCTCGACCGTACTTTTCACCCAGGCAATATCGAGTCCGATATTTAGCCGCAACTCAAACTCCAACACCTGGGGCTCACGAAACATGGTTTCAATAGCTTGATCAAGGATCGTTTGATCCTCCGCATACACTTTTTGTCTGAACTGTTCAAACGATGGCTCCACCTCGCCTTTATTAACTTGAAGTATTCGGAAGAAGTTCGAGGACCATCTGGTCGTTTTTCGTTGGATATCATACTCCCAACTTCCCATGTTGGCAATTCGCTGAGCCAGCCTGTTGAATGTTCTGTTTTCCAGCAAGGTTAATTCAACCTTTTTTTGCCTGGTAATATCAATACTTACTCCTTTTAATTTAACCAATTCACCATTGGCATCAGTTTCAGGCTCAATATAATTTTGAAACCAACGATCCTCTTTCCCAACAAACAAGAAGCGAAGCTCGAACTCGATCTTCCGTTTTGTTTCCAACATGTTCACATAACGCCTATTCATCCCTTCCCGATCATCGGGATGCACTCTTGCAATAAAATTGGCAAACAGCGGTTCAACAGATCCCGGCTCGTAATGCAACAGACGATATAAGTTATCGGACCATTTGCCGCGCTTGTTTACAAAGTCCCACTCCCAACTTCCCATGTTGGCAATTTCCTCCGCCTGGCTAATAAAAGCCTCATTTTCGCGCAAAGCCCGGGTCGTTTTTTCCTTCTCAGTGACATCGATCAACAATGCGTGGCGCGCTGCCCGGCCCTTATAATCGATTACATGCGAGGCAGACTCAATAATTCGACGCTCTCCGGCTTTAGTAATTATTTCCCAAAGCTTCCCTTCGCTTAAGGTTGATTCATTTTTCGAGACAAACTCCAGAAACTGCTCATGACGCTCTAAGGCCACCAAATCGGTTCCTTTCATCTTTAAAAGCTCCTCGCGACTGTAGCCATATAGATTACTGGCTGCCTGATTCACCTCCAGAATCGACATGTCATCAATCGCATAAATCCCCATCGCCTGGGGATTGAAATCAAACATCGCCTTGAAATTCGACCGCTCTTCTCCCAATCGCAATTCCTTCTTTTTTAACTCATTAATATCGACCACCGAGGCCAATATGGTATATTTATCGCTTCGGAGCTCATCGGGAACAAGGCTAACAAACAGATCGCCCCAAAGCACCTTTCCCGACTGATGCAAATAGCGTTTCTGCATACGATATTCGCCAATTTCGCCAGTCACCAGACGCTGAAACTGACATACATCCTTCTCAATATCGTCAGGATGGGTGATTTCGGTAAATTGCTTCGACTTAATTTCCGCGCTAGAATAGCCCAGAAAATCACAAAGGGCCGGATTGGCATAGACGATTTCTCGACTACTTTCTACCAGGGCGAAACAAATCGGAGACTTATCAAGCAAATGTTTTGAATTCATAGTTCTAAAAAAATGAGAATCACACGAACAAATTCCGAGGCAAAAATATCATTTTTAACTGCTTCATCTCACTCAAACGCCATTACATCGATATTTATGTGCTTTTTGTCGATACCACAGTAACAATTTATTTACACAACATCGTTGATGATAATTAGCATACCGATTAGAATTTACATTGTATTCGGACAAAACCAATTTTGTTGCACGAATTCGTTCAATAAATTCAGTAACCAAACAACCGGCTTCCAGACAAACCTGAGACCAAAACGATTACATTATTCTAAATATAAGTCTCTTACTTAGCTCTTATCAGATCATATGTTTATAATAAATTAAGTTGTATAACATTATGAGAGATAAGAAAAAGAAGCTTGCAGGTATTTGCAAACTTCTTGTGAAATAGAAAGAGGAAGAGACTAAAACATTGTAAACGAAAGCTGCGTGAACGTCTCCAACAGGACGACGGATGAGAAACGCTATTCGTTGGCGTGGGTTTTTATGCGATTCGGTTGTCGTGTAATTGTTTCCGCCTTTTGCCATTTGTTGTTAACACGTGTTGCAGGCGGATATTAAAGTCACTTAGAATATTCATATAATTGACGAATGCGTCAAAGGGACTATCGAACGAACCACAACTGCAGCGATCCGGATATTCGGACAACATGCGGGTACACATGAACGAAAAATGATCACTGGTCTGTAAATACGCCCAATCTTTCTTAAGGTCAGCATCATCCGTTTGATTGACCATGGCAGTTAACGCATACAGTATTTCAACCGCTTCACGCTGCAGGTCATTCCCCAGCCATGCCGATAAATCGGTTTTTGCACCATCCAGTCGTATTGTTTCAGGCACTTTTAATTCGGAAACAGGTTGATGACTCTCCACAACTTCTGAAGGCATGAGAAATTTAAAGTCGGTGCTCTTAAAAATTAGGGAAGGCAATCTCTTTAGAAAGTCGAAAATACCGTTGTTCTTGTTCTTTCGACCTCCAAAATTCTCATAATCCAGGATCAGGTTAACATTCCCATCGCCTGCGGGAAGCGCTTTCAGACCAGCTACAAAGTCACTTGCGATTAACGGAACACCACACGCTTGCGGTCCGGTAAACCAACGGGCAATATCGTCGCTCATAGCAGTATTTGCAGGCAACAAGCTCAACGGGCCCCGATCGCTACTTTGGAACACACAATTCGGATTCTTTTGATCGACTGAATACGAATTTATCAGGGCCGCCTTGTACCCCATGCCAGCAACCATACGCCCAACCTCATCGGTATAAATTAGTTTCGTGTTTGCAAATACTGTCGGCCGCTTTCCAAACGAGCTCTCCAGCTCATCGGCATGTTTGGCTACCTGCCTTATAAATTCACCACCATCCATCACCGATGCGTACGAGTGCGCATAAGGTTGCGCCACAAATTCGACACAGCCGGTGGCCGCAAGTTTTTGAAAACTCGTAAGGACTTCAGGCGTGTATCGCTTAAACAAATCGATTGCAGTACCAGAGATTGAAAAGGCTACCTTAAACCTATTCGGATACTTCTGAATGAGTTGATAAATCAAGTCGTTCGCTCGCAAATAGCAACTATCAGCCAGCCGTTTAGCCTCCGTTTCATTATGATAATCGTCGTAATAATAGTCCGAATTACCGATATCATAAAACCTCATGCGGCGCAACCTAACAGGCTGATGGACATTAAAAAGCAAACAAATCGATTTCATTTTCTATCTATTTTTGAGTTTATTTTCAGCTATACTAACCTGGAATTTAGCCACAGCAAATCGGGTCATCCATGATGACAGAACATGACAGCATCCTACGAATTGATCGAACAAGGGGTCTAAATCAAAATCGTCGCTTAGTATGGTAGGCTGGCCGGGGTTTGCTATTGCCAGTTGGATTTATCTGATGGTCCGAATCGTGAATTTGCCAATCAACAACAAATGAACTCCCGGTATTAAATCCACCAGACAGGGGTCGTTTTGGAGATGAAACAGGTAAAACAGACTTGTTGGAGTCAACAACTTCGATCTCGCGCCGTCCGAATGTACGTTTCTTGTTGGAGTGTTTTGCAGCTTTCATATTCATACTCATTTGCCCGTTTAGGTTATAAATTACAAATTCAGATTGCCTGGTATTAACGATTTTTGCAAGCTACACAGATTTAAATTCAATTAATTGAAATCATCTGTTCATTTCCTGTTCATTTTGTTCATCCCGTTTTTTACCTTATTCATCGATGTTTTTCTCGCCAATATCCCTGAATTGCATTAATTTTATTTTCTGAATGCTTTTATTAGAAATTGTGCGCCTATGAGTAAAGAGCCTGACTTTTTATTGATTCAACTAAAACAGGAAATCCAAAACAGGTTTGGAACGGATATTTTATACGATGCCGATTGCCAGCGACTATCTGAACTTTTGCTTGTCAAAACAAAACGTAAAATCAGCGTTTCTACCTTAAAACGCTTTTTTGGACTCGTCAAGTCACCCAATCGTCCGTCGAAATACACGCTTGACACGCTAGCCCAATTTCTCCAGTTTACCGATTGGCTCGATTTCTTAAACCGCTTCGAAAAAGAAGAGCATCCTTATGCCGGGCAGGATTCATGGGATAGCCTGAAAGAACGAAGCAAGCTTGTTACCGAAAAAAGCATCCAATCCATTCATCGGAAAATAGGAAATGAACTCACAATTCAACCACTTCGCAAATTTGCCCGAAAAAAAATCAACCGATTCCTTGAGTCCTCCGCTGTTGCAACTGCATTCATTGGCTCGAATGGTGCCGGCAAATCGAGCATCGCACTTCGAAGCACCGAATTCTTTTTCTCGGGAGAGACGGCCAAATATCCGAACGATATTGTATGCCTGATCGACGGGTGCATTTTCTACAACCTGCTGTCTGTACACAAAAAAATCAATCGCCTTAATAATCTCATTGAATTTGATCCGCATAAAAGCTTCAGCCAAGTCTTCAATGAAAGACCGGATCTCGTAAAAGGTAGGTTCGTATTGATTATTGACGGTATCGACGATATCTTCCCCGATTACAACAAAACCGATGAGTTCGTCCAAAGCCTGACAAACATTGTATCGTTTTATGCCCATATCCCCTGGTTTAAGCTGATTATTACCTGCCGACCGATCACCTGGCGATTTTTTGTTAACAGAATGCAAGGCAACCTGACACTAAAATCGCTCTGGTTCGATGAAACGTTCCACGGTGCTGACTACGAATTCGTCAACATACCAAAACTAACCGCAAGCGAAATCAAGTCGACCCTTAGAAATAACGAGTTTAAGGTAGCCCTTAATCAACTGCGGTTTAACCACCCCGATATTCTGGAGTGCATCGCAAATCCATACCAATTACACCTTTTTATAAAGGCGTATAAGGACAAGGGGGAAATCTATGAAATAGACCTGCTCAATCAATACATCAGCAATACCATCTTGTCGGAACCTTTTTCATATGACAAATTCCAACTAATTAAATCGTTTTTTGAACTGTGCGACATGGGAAAGAAAGGGCAGGAAGTGAAAAAGGAAGACCTCCAGCTTTCATCATCCAGACTGCTGGCATACAACGAAATAAGCAATAGCGAAATTTTCTACGAATACTCCATTCAGGACAGCTATTTGTCATTAAACACCTTTGTTCGGTTCAAGCAGAACGTCGTGTTTGTGTACTACCTTCTCAACACCCTAATTAGAGAAAACGGCCTCAGCATCGAACTTCTAAAAGAAATTAACACTCAGTACCGGAATTTACCGCAACTGCGGTGCTCGTTGCTGAAATATGCGATTAAAATTCTGGTCAAAGAAAATCAGATAACGATTTTGAAGGACATCTTCTCAATTATTTCTGAAACAAACACCACGGATGATACCACACCTAACAATTTAAGCCAATGCATGCTAACCAATACGCTGGCTTCAGAAATCCGAACCAACACAAAACTAAGAGAAACACTTATCCCCCATTTTGCCCAATCGGAAACGGCGCGAAAGCTATTCTTTGAAAACTTTTTTGACATGGATAGCCTTGTACTTTTTTCGGGCAACAACCTCGATTATTACCTGAAATACAACCAATCGGATGAAGCCAGAAGCTATGTCTGCTTCATGAAGTTTATGCAGTATTTTCTGGCATCAGACGAGGAAAAGTGCACCGAACAATACCAACACAATAAAAACCTCCAGGCTCCATCGGTGGACAATCCGTTAAATTTGGCGTTCTACTATATTCCCAGGGTCATCTACCAATCTGTATTTAATGACCGCCTTGACAACTCCTTCTTTGCGGAAATTCGCCGGATCTCGTCTGAATTTGCAACCAAAGCAAAGTTGGGCGAAATTGAAAGTCCACAATTTGAATTCGCTATCATTTTTGCCTTGAACTATAGCCAATACGATCAGGAAATTATCGAACTATCCGAATTCATTTTTGAAAACTACGAGTTGTCGCATTTGAGACCGACAGGCTTCTACCAGTTCTTTATGTTGATTTACGCGAAAGCACTCCTGCACAGCAATCAAACGGAAAAAGCGAAAGAAATCTATCGGGAGGTAAAGGTAAACCAAACCGTTTTTCCTGAACACCTGAAGCGCTATATGAAAATCAGAATCCTACTCATTCAATCGGAATTCAGGGTTGTTTTTGGAAAAACCGGGAAAGCGATCAAAAAGCTGGATGAAGTGATATCAATCGCAAAACTGCTCAAATTCAACTACTTTTACGACAAAGCAATCCAGGCAAAACGCTATTTGCAACCTCAGTGCCCCTAAAACTCCGCTTCCGCCCTTCTTTGCCTACACCTGCACTAAAGTTTCACTACCCGATAGGGAGCTTAGAACCAACCGCCAACAACAAACCAGGCTGATAGACGCTAAAACTACCTGAAAAAGAAGTCCGTAGCCATTGGAATTGTTCAAAAACCGGTCGCAGATGGATAGAATCAATCTAAACTGTGCTGATTTGAATTTTTCTTTCCTTCACCAATTTCCAAAAGCACTAAGTGGATGGCATTCTACCAATTGAGATGGCCAAACACCTTACGTGCTGACTTTCAACTAGATAAAAACCCACGATTTTCCTTTTAAACTTAATTTCAGGCTGTTAGCCTCCGGAAACAAGTCCAGATAATTGCCGCTTAAGGAAATACGCGACCGCAAATTTTCAGATCTGTATTAACTTTTGTAAACATTTTTTTTCATAAATTACAGAGTGGAATAAGAGTGAATGTTCAATATCTAAGAGAGATATACTAATAACTGGTTTAGATGGTAAGACGTTTATTTCGCATTCAGAACATACCGAAAATTGCGATCAGGATACTTGTATTCCTTTTCATCTCCATAACTGCAACAAATTTCTGTTATTCCCAAAATATGCCTGTTCCTGAAAATATTCAGGCAGCCCTTCTTCCAAAAGTCTTAAAATTCAGCACAACCCTACCTCAGAACTCCAAACTGCGAATGCTGATTGTATACAACAATAATTCGGCGACCAGTAAAGATGACTTAATTCGTGGACTAGGTTCGGCCATGGAAGTAAAAGCAGTCCAGTCTGGAGAGCTCGCGGCTAACATAACTAAATACGACCTGGTTTATTTTATGCCGGGAGTGGACGACATGGCATCGCTGTGTAAAATTCACAAAATACTGTCTGTTTCAGGAATCTCGCAATATGTTGAAGATGGCCAGATTTCGATCGCATTCGGACTACAGAACAACAAACCAAAAATTTTCATCAACCTGACCAGTCTGGCGAAAGAAGGACAATCGCTGTCGTCGGAAATTTTACGAATAGCAAAAGTCTACAATTGAGACATATGAAAAATATACTTAAAATATTATTCTCGTTTCTGCCCGGATTCTTCCTGAACACTCAGGTTGCCGGTCAGGAGAATAAGGTATATAGCAATATGTCGCTGGACGAACTTTTAAATATCGAGGTTGTTGTTACGGCCTCCAAACAACCGGAGGATTTATTTGAAGCGCCACTCTCGGTTACCATTATCAATAAGGATGAAATTAATAAATCGGGAGCAACAAGTATTCCGGAAGCTTTAAGGCTGTCGCCGGGACTAATTGTGCGTGAAATTACACCGGGTAATTACGACGTACAGATCAGAGGGTATGATGACATTACCAAGAACATATACATCCCGCTGCCATATAACACCACAACTTTGGTGATGATCGACAACCGTATTGTTTACAGCTACTTCAGTGGTGGAACATTTTGGGAATCGTTTCCGATTGACATCAACGATATCGAACGAATTGAAGTTGTAAGAGGCCCGGCTTCAGCGCTATATGGCCCGAATGCTGTTTCAGGGGTAATAAACATCATCACGTCACATTCCAATAATAAGGGACTAAACGCTTCGGTCAATGGCACAGCTGGAACACAAAATGCAAAAAATGCCACCGCAAACATCGGCTATAACTGGAACGACCGGACAAAAATTTCGTTCTCAGGCAACTTCACCGAACGTTACCGCTACAATGAACTATACTTCGATTTTAACAAAAAAGGCTATTTCCCGATCGATCAGCTTGAAATGTTTATAAACCCAATTAAAGATGAAACAACTAAAGATCCCTGGAGCTTCGAAGACTATCAGGAAGAAGTAGGCGCCTACTATGATTCGGACCTTAGCTTAAGAAAAATCGGAGGGAATCTATTCCTGAACCACAATTTTTCGGAACAAACAAGCATTGATATTGCTCTTGGAGCGCAGAAATCACAGAGTCAGAAAATTGGTTTCATTAATATGGTAACACCCATTTCACAAAATGAATCAAAGAGTTTTTATTTTGATACACGTTTAAAGTATAAAAACTTCAATGGCCAGTTCAACATCAATTCGGGTCATGATTATAGCAACTACAGCTTCAATTCCTATAAATTCACCAATACCGAAGCAAGCCTGGAGTACCACAAGCAGTTTGGCAAAGTACGAGTCAGGCCAGGTTTGAACTACAAGCATTTATCGTACAACAGTCCGCTCACCTACGACGAATCAATGAACATGAACACATTTGAATATCAGTTTAAAGGTGAACCAAGAAAAGCCAGCACTTACTCAGCCTATTTGCTTTCGGAATGGCGTCCAACGGCGAAACTGAGATTTATCGGTGCAATCCGCATGGATAAATTCGACATCAATAAAAACTATTTCGTTAATTATGAGATTGCGTCGACTTTTCGTTTGAATAAAAACAATTTATTGCGCTATGTCTATTCGGTCGCTAACAAATCGCCGTTCTTTTTAGATACCTATCTGAATACCGACATGGAGACAACAATTAACTATTATGATGAAAACACGAACACAATAGCTCCAATTCCGGCATACATCTCCATTCAGGGGCAGGAAGACCTTAAGTACCCTACCATCAGCAATCATGAGCTCTGCTGGAGAACTAAGTTTAACTCAAATACAAGTCTTGATCTAGAGCTGTTCTATTCGAAAGTCAGAAATTTTGTCAATGCAAATCTATACCGGCAATATGAAGTCATTCAACAGTTGAACCCGGAAAGTGGCACGGACTCTCTGATCTCGATTGATGTTGACGGACAGGTACTATTCGAAAATTACGACTTGACAGCGAACCAATTTGGTGTCGGATTCACCTTCAACTATGATTTCAGCAATAAGTTAAATGCAAAACTGTATGGCACTTATCAAACAACCAAAATATCGGGGAGAAAAGACATTGACTTTGTTACTACCGGTATTCAATTGAGTCCGGTCACTAGTGATAATATCCTGAAGGTAAAGGTAAATACAACCATGAATCCAACACAATGGAACGAAGCACTAACCCCTTCTTTTTACGGTGGATTTTTACTGAATTACAGACCCGGAAAAAACTGGAATCTGAGTACCGATGGCTACTTCTATTCGGACCAAAAATTCACCTACTACAATTATTACAAACTAGGAAATGAATCCAGTATTGAAAATGCAAAAGTCCAAGCCAACATCAATACCAATATTATATTGAACGCTAAAGCAAGCTATAAAATCAGCAGCAATTTAAGCTCGTACATCACACTAAGAAACACATTAGGAAAACATTATGAATATGGTTTTGCCGATCAACTAGGTTCATTGGTTCTAATCGGAATTCAATGGGGGCTATAGGGCACGAATATGATGCAACAAGCCGGATAATAAACGACAGGAAACACAAGATCGCATGACGAACAAATTTAAAATACGACTATTCTTCGCCATTTTGGGACTGATTCCATCAGTTTCAACTGGACAGGTTAACAGTGTGTATGAAAATATGTCGTTGGATGAGATTCTGAATGTCGATGTTGTTGTTACAGCCTCCAAGCAGCCTGAAGATTTGTTTGAAACACCACTGTCGGTTACCATTATCAAAAAGGAAGACATCTACCGCTCGGGTGCCACAAGCATCATGGAAGCTTTGAGGTTATCACCCGGTTTAATTGTACGGGAAGTTACTCCCGGCAACTTCGATGTTCAGATTCGTGGATTCGACGATATGACCAAAAATTCGTACATCATTCTGCCCTACAATACAACCATTTTGGTAATGATTGACAACCGGATCGTTTACAGCTATTTTTCAGGTGGAACGTTCTGGGAAACTTTACCCATTGACCTCAATGATATAGAACGAATTGAAGTAGTTCGGGGGCCCGCATCAGCCCTTTACGGACCAAACGCGGCAACTGGCGTTATTAACATTATAACCTCGCATTCGGATGAAAAAGGGGTGAACGCATTCGCCTCGGGGACAATTGGAGCGGATAAAACAAAAATAGTAAATACTAATTTCGGGTATAACTGGAACAATAAGACCAAACTTAGTTTCTCCGCCAATTTTTCAGAACGTCAACGTATCGATGACGAATACTACAATTGGCACACCAAAGAATACACAACTTTGGACAGTATGAGTATGATGATGGATCTTGAAAAAGATAAAACGACGCACGAACACTGGAATTATCAGGACTTCAGCGATTCGTTGCAAACGGACTACGATGTTAATCTGAGCTTGCAAAAAATGGGCGCGAATGTGTTCTTCGACCATCAGTTTAACGAACAATCCAATCTTAATCTGGCCTTTGGAGTACAAAAATCACAATGCCAAAAACCCGGGTTTCTGAATTTTGCGACACCGATTTCACAAAATAATTCAACCAGCTATTACTTCGACAGTAAACTTAGGGTTCGGAATATTTTCGGCCATTTCAATTTTTCGGCAGGAAAAGATTTAAATAGCCAGCGAGCCAATTCATATAAATACCTCAATACCGACGCGAACTTTGAATACCTGCTTCAGTGGTCAAAATTCAGCCTGAGACCCGGAGTTAGTTTTAAACATTGCGAATACAATAGTCCAATCACTTACGATGAACCATTTGATTTTGCACTTTTAAACTACCAGTTCAAAGACGAACCACGAATTATGAATTCGGTGGCTACATCCATTCTTGCCGACTGGAAGCCGTTTCCCAAATTAAGAATCATAGGCGGTGGCCGAATTGACAAATTTAATATCAATAGCAATTATTTCACTAATTATGAGATCGGTGCAACCTATCGGTTAAATAAAAGCAATCTGATTCGTGGCGTACTTTCGCATGCTTCCCGCTCGCCGTTCATATTTGACACCTATTTGAACGCCACAATGAATATGAATTACCAATATCAGGTTGAGACCAACGAAGCGACTGTAAATATGCCAGTCGAGCAAAAATTTCTGGCCAGAAAAGACCAAAAATACCCGACCATAAATAGTGTTGAACTGAGCTGGCGAAACAACATCAGTGATAAGGTTAGTTTCGATGTTGAGCTATTCGCTCAGAGAATATATAACCTCGAAATATCGAATTTCTACCGCGAACTACAAACGTTATATCAACTTACACCGGACAATCAGATTGATTCGCTTATCTCGGGATCAGGATCTATGGAGGTCTACTTCGAGAATTTTGACATTGGAGCAAATCAGTATGGAATGAGTTTTATGCTTCAACTAACACCGAATCCGAAGTTAAACATGAAGTTTTACGGAACACTTCAAAAAACAGTACTTACCGGTATTACCGATGTCAGGTTCAACACAACTGATACACAGATAGAGATAAACGAAGAACTGAATACCATGAATGTGATTACGTATTCGAATACCAACCTGACACTTTGGAGCGAAAACCTCACTCCTGCTTTTTATGGAGGGTTTGTGCTAAACTACACGCCGATCCGTCGTTTTAACATCAACCTAAACAGCTACCTGTACAGCAAACAAACATTCGCGGGGGTTCCTTTCTACAACATCATTTCGGACTACACCGGCGAATTCTACGACAATTACATGACCATTAACCCGTATGCAATTGTCAATGCTAAAGCTTCCTATTCGATGAATAAAAATACGAAATTGTATGTCTCGCTGAAAAACATGCTGGGCAAACACCGCGAATTTGGATTTACCGACAATATTGGAAGTTCAATTCTTGTTGGATTTCAATGGAACTACTAAACCAAAAAACATGACACAATTAATTACAAAAACCAACCCCATGAAAAAATGGCTATTCTTTTCAACGCTGATCGTTTTAGGTGTTTTGGTGCTTTCTTGTGAAAAAGACGATGATGATGATAATTCAAGAAAAGCACTTTTAACCGGTGAAACCTGGATCGTAACAAGTAAACCAATCACACCTGCTGTTTCGTTAATGGGAACAACGATTAGTGATATCTCGATCCTTGATTCTGAAGAAGTCAGGAATTACACCTACAAATACAATGAAGATGGCACAATGATCCAATATGACAGTTCGAATCAGGAGATTTTTCAAACTACCTGGTCGTTTAATACAGACGAAACAATTCTGACGCATAACCCCGGCATCGTGTTTAATTACCCAATCGTTGGTGATATTAGTCTGACCCAAGCCACAATCGTTTCAATCACAGCCGACAATATGGTTATGTCAATCCCCTCTACCTATGACGGGGTAAATTATACAGTCACTCTAAATTTTGAAGCAAAATAACCGTTTGGCCAGACCAATCGCAAAGGAAAAACAACAGAGCTAACTCACTGATACAGAAATTATGAACTTATTCAAAAACCTGTCGATAAAACTGAAAATGATCCTGATTATCCAATTGGTTTCATTGCTGTCGCTATTGATTGGTTTTTCGTATATGATTGTGCGGAATATTTCGGATTACAAGCAAGACATGATAAGCAATGCCAACATCAATGCCAACCTGATTGGTGAGTTTAGCGCAGTTCCGCTGGCATTCGATGTCTCTGAAAACGCGAATGAAACGTTGGAAAAACTAAAAAGCATTCCGTCGATTGAAGTTGGAATCGTGTACAATAACAAAAACGAAATCTTCGCGGAATTCAATCCTCAAGAGAACAAAATCGACATTCATCCCAGTGACATCAAGAATTCCGGAAGCTATTTTAAAGACAATTATCTGCACATTTTTCAAACCATCAAATACGACAATGAATTTGCCGGAACCATTTATCTCCAGGTATCCACCGAGGAGCTAGGCGCTAAAATAACGAGCTACCTGTACACCATGCTGTATTTGCTTGCCGGACTGCTATTGGTTAATTACATCCTTGCTTTGGCGCTCCAGCGAATTCTGTCTGACCCGATCCTGAAACTAACCAATGCAACCAAAAAAATCACTGCGGAAGGCGACTACCAGCTTCGCGTTGAGAAGTATGGGAACGATGAAATCGGGATATTAGTGGATGAATACAACAACATGCTCGAACAAATCTACATCCGGGAGGAATCGCTAAAACTTAGGACTACTGAACTTTCGAATGCGCTCGATGACCTGACCAATACACAGCGAAAACTGATCGATGCTGAAAAAATGGCAGCGCTTGGCCAGTTGGTCGCTGGTATTGCACATGAAATAAACACACCTCTGGGCGCCATCCGTTCGTCAGTCGAAAACATCAAAAGTTCCCTAAATTTCCTGTTAAGGGATTATCCTGAATTTATTTCGCGCTTACCTGCCCCTCTTAAGGAATCGTTTTTTAACCTTACAAGGGACTCGCTGAATAATCAGGTCATGCTGACTTCAAAAGAAGAGCGAACCTATAAAAAAGCCATTATAAAAACACTCGAGGAACACCAGGTTAAAAACGCCTATTCCGTTGCCGACTCATTGGTTGACATGTTAATTTACACCAATGTGGAAAACTATCTCGACCTGCTAACAGCTGAACAAAGTGACGAAATTGTTGATATGGCTTACAAACTTTCAGGGCTTCAGCGAAGCAGAGGAAACATCGAGTTTGCAGCTGCCAAAGCTTCGAAAGTTGTATTTGCACTCAAAAATTTTGCCCGAATTGGGCACTCTGATGAAAAGATATATGCCAATGTAATTGATGGGATAGAAACGGTTCTGACCCTTTATTACAACCAAATTAAACAAGGTGTTGAAGTTACAAAAACCTTCGACGATATTCCTGAAATACTTTGCTACCCGGAAGAACTCCATCAGGTTTGGACCAACATTATTCACAATTCAATTTATGCGATGGAGCTTCAGGGAAAAATGGATATCAGAGTATATACCAAAGAAAAGGATATTGTTGTTTCTATTACCGACAGTGGAAAAGGAATCCCTCCGGAGATAAAGGATCAAATTTTCAAACCATTCTTTAGCACCAAGCCTTCAGGTGAGGGAAGCGGCATGGGGCTGGATATTGTAAAACGAATTATCGAGAAACATAATGGAAATATTGAAGTGGAAAGTAAACCGGGGGAAACTACATTCCTGGTATACCTCCCAATTGAAGTGAATGCTCAAACCCAATTAAATAGCGCGTCATGAGTAAAAATGTAATTCTTTGCGTGGATGATGAAAAAATAATTCTGGACTCCATCAAGGCTCAGCTGAAGGAATACTACGGAAATTCATTTTTATATGAAACAGCCGAAAGTGCAGCTGAAGCGCTGGAAATTATTGATGAAATAATGGTGGATAAGGACATTAAATTAGTCATCATTACAGACTGGTTTATGCCTGTTATAAAAGGGGATGAATTTTTGTACCTGGTGCATCAAAAATATCCGCTGACGTTAAACATCATGTTGACGGGTCATGCAGATCCGGAATCTGTTAAACGATCAAAAAAAGAAGGCAATTTGTTTCGGTGCATTAGAAAACCCTGGATTGAAAGTGAATTGATCTCGACCATCGATTCTTGTTTGGTGCATACTTAAAATGTGTTTACTATGAAAAAAAGAATAATTTTTTGTGTCGACGACGAGAAAATTGTCTTAAATGCGCTTAAATCTGAGTTGAAAAACTCTTTTGGTGATCAATATATTATCGAAACAGCGGAACATGCAGCTGAAGCACTGGAAACAATCGATGAGCTATTGGCATCTGGTTATGAGATTCCGATAATCATTTCGGACTATGCTATGCCTGGGATAAAAGGAGATGAATTCTTAGAACTAAGTCATAAAAAGAACCCACAAATACTAAACATCCTATTAACCGGACAGGCTACGATCGAAGGAGTCACAAACTCTATCAACAATGCAAACCTTTTCAGGTACATTCCGAAACCTTGGGAAAACCACGACCTGACACTCACGATTGAGCAAGCGATTAAAAGTTATGATCAGGAACTTACGCTGCAACGCCAAAACAAAGAATTGCGCGAATTGAGCCAATCACTGGAGAAAAAAGTTGAACAGCGAACCCAGGAACTGCAAAACATGAATTTATTGCTTCTTGAAAATCAACAAGAGATAAGCCTAAAAAATGAAGAACTTGAAAATCACCGGAATAATCTGGAGAAGCTCATCGAAATCAGAACCCATGAATTGAATATCGCAAAGCAAAAGGCCGAAGAAAGCGACCAACTTAAATCAGCTTTTATGGCCAATATCTCACACGAAATCAGAACTCCAATGAATGGAATTATCGGTTTTGTAGAACTCTTAAAAGCACCCGACACAGACGAATCATTGAAAGCGGAAGCAATGGAAATCATTGAAAAATGCAGCTTCCAACTGATGAATATTATCACCGATATTGTTGAAATATCGAAATTAGACTCCAAGCAAATTAAACCGGTATTATCAGGCTGTATGATTCATAAATTGCAGGCAAATCTGCACGCGATCTTCCTGCGAAATATGGCCAACAAAAACGATCTTAAATTTATTAAAACTGGATTCGACAAGGAGTTAACTTGTATCACGGACGAAGTAAAGTTAAATCAGATATTAACCAACCTGATCACTAATGCCATTAAAAATACGCCATCCGGTACTATTGAACTCGGATATTCATTGAGAAAAAACACCGACATCTTGTTTTATGTGCGCGATACCGGTATTGGCATACCAAAAGAGTTTCACGAACTCATCTTCGAGCGATTCCGGCAAGTGGACACCAAATTGAACAGAGAAAAAGGCGGCACCGGTCTCGGCTTAGCTATTTCGAAAGCCTACGTGGAGCTTTTGGGCGGAACGATGTGGGTGGAATCCAACCCCAATGAAGGATCAACTTTCTTCTTTACAATACCTTATAAACCGATAAATCAGGAGCCTTTAGTAGTTAAGAATGGATTTAGTTGCCACGACAAAAATTTTGCCGGCCTTACTATTCTTGTGGCTGAAGACATAGACACAAACTTTAAACTGATAGACTATGTTTTGAAGAAGGAGAAAATTAATGTTATCAGAGCCATAAATGGAGAAGAAGCGGTAAATATATGCAGAACCAAAACAGCGATTGACCTGGTATTAATGGATATGAAAATGCCAGTAATGGATGGAATTGAGGCAACAAAGAAAATTATGGAATTCCGCCACGATCTGCCAATTATCGCTCAAACAGCATATGCCTTTTCCGGTGACAAGGAAAAAGCCCTGGAATGCGGTTGTATTGATTACATTTCAAAACCAATAAAAAGTACGGAGTTATTTCAACTCATTTCCAAACATTTATCGCCCAAAATGGCCACGGGTTGAAACCGAATTATTGCCGGTTGTACCTTTTTGAAATTTCTATCCCATGCAGCTGTTGTCCAGCGTCTATAGCGTCTCGTTTTCAATGCTCTCAACAATGATTTGGTATGGTCAATCTCTTAACGCCAGTAAAAAATCCAAATCATCCATCCCACTTATGTCTGCCGGATTGCTTCCGTTCCTGAGAATTCAGGGTTTTCAATTCCTAATCTTTCTTTCGTCGCCCCCAATTTGCCGAATTCTGTGTTCAGTAGGCGTGAAAACAAAAAGCAGCTACAAAAACTAATTTGTAACTGCTCGATAATTAAGTGGGCCCACCTGGGCTTGAACCAGGGACCACCTGATTATGAGTCAGGTGCTCTAACCAACTGAGCTATAGGCCCTAAATATTTAAGAAAAATATTTTCTGCTAATTTCAATTTTATTTTCGACTCTCTGAACTGAGTCATCCCTTCAATCGAGACACGCATACTTCCGGCCTCTGAATTTCGGTCTGCAAGTTTACGACATTCGAACTAAAAACACAAGCAAAATTTCAAAATTCAGTTTCCCGGCCCAAAGCTTACTAGTCATTCGTTTCCGATGTACCTGACGATTCAGGTGCGCCTTCTTCATTCTCCTGGTCTAACCGGCTAAAAAGACGCCAATAGAAGAGAATAACGGAAAAGATACCAACGGTAATGGCTGAATCGGCAACATTGAAAACAGGTCGGAAAAATAAAAACTCCTGCCCGCCAATACCCGGAACCCACGAAGGGTAGTGTCCGGAAAACAGTGGGAAATAGAACATATCAACAACCTTGCCATGCAGAAAACTGGCATAGCCACCGCCATCGGGAAAAAGACTTGCTACTTGTCCGTAACTATCGCTAAAAATCATTCCATAGAAGATACTATCGATAATATTACCAACCGCTCCGGAAAATATTAGCGCAACACAGGCAATGAATCCCATCGGTATGTCGTCTCGCTTTACCAATTTCAGCATATACCAGGCGATTCCAACAACGGCAACAATGCGAAATAAACTAAGGAATATTTTCCCGTATTCTCCGGCAAACTCAAAGCCAAAAGCCATTCCGTTGTTTTCAACAAAATGAATGATGAACCAATTTCCGAAGACTGAAAACTCTTGCCCCAGAAACATATTGGTCTTGATCCAGAATTTTAAAATTTGGTCAATTAAAAGCACCGCGACGATGATCAGAACTGACTTTTGTAGTTTTGACATGTTCATTTGAATTCATAAAAAAAAGATTGGAAGAATGAATCTCCCAATCATATCTTGCTATTGCTTTCGATCTACTTCTGACTGTTTTTAGCTTCGATACTTAGGGTTGCATGAGGCACGGCGCGTAACCGTTCTTTTGAAATCAGCTTGCCGGTTTCGCGGCAAATTCCAAATGTTTTATTCTCAATGCGAATCAGTGCGGCTTGCAAATGTTGAATAAATTTCAATTGACGCTGTGCCAGTTTCCCGGCTTCTTCTTTTGACAATGTAGCAGCTCCTTCTTCCAAAACTTTAAACGTTGGTGAAGTATCCTGGGTGTCATTCCCATCGCTGAGCGTAATCGAATTCTTATACAACTCATAGTCTTTTTGAGCTTTCGCAAGCTTACCTAAAATGAGCTCTTTGAATTCTGCAAGTTCAGCATCCGAATATCTGGTCTTTTCTGCCATACCAAAAATTTTTTAGTTCGTTAGTTCCACCGAATGATCTTTCATTCGGTCTCTAAATTAAAAAATATATTTGACATCCGACCTCCGGTTTTGCTTGCCAGACGGTCAAATTATGCCTTTTTTTTAACAAAAATACGAGCCTCAACATCCTGATCAATTTCAACCAACTGGCCTTGACCATTTTCCATCTCATCGACCAATAAAAGCTCTGCTGATAAAGTTTGCGTACTGATGTACTCTTTATAGTTCATCAGGGCTTCAGTGTAATAATCATGTTTCAGGATCTTCAGAGAGATGCGATCGGTTACCTCAAAATTGCTGTCCTTACGGATATTTTGAATTTTGTTAATAAACTCGCGGGCAATCCCCTCTTGTTTTAGTTCCTCGTTGATATGAATATCTAAGGCGATAGTTAGCTCACCTTCGCTGGAAACCGTCCATCCTTCGATATCCTCGGTTGTAATATCAACATCTTCGGGTGACAAAACAACATCCTGCCCACCAATATTTAGATTGAAATGACCGGTTTTCTCCAAACTTGAAATGTCATCTTGGTTGAATTGTGCGACCGAAGCAGCAATTTGCTTCATAATTTTGCCATACTTGGGCCCAAGAGTTTTAAAGTTCGGCTTTATCTTCTTTTTTATGACCCCGGCGGTATCGGTCAGATATTCTACTTCCTTCACGTTCACTTCGGAAAGAATAATATCTTCAACTGCTTCAAACTGCTCTTTAAACCGGGCATTCAGCACTGGAACCATAATTTTTGCCAGCGGCTGACGCACTTTCAGTTTTTCCTTGCGACGCAATCCCAGGATCATGGATGAGGCCCGTTGCGCGATATCCATTTTCTGCTCCAGATCTTTGTCGATCAACGCCTCATTTGCAGTCGGGAATTCAGTCAGGTGTACACTTTGGTCAGTTTCTCTGCCTGTCAGCTTATTGAGATCGGTATACAACAAATCGGAATAGAAAGGAGCCAGCGGAGCCGACAGTTTAGCTACTGTTACCAAACAAGTGTACAGGGTTTGGTAGGCCGAAATTTTATCCTTGTCATATTCTCCACCCCAATAACGTTTACGGCTCAAGCGCACAAACCAATTGCTAAGGTTCTCGTTCACAAATTCAGAAATTGCACGTCCGGCGCGGGTTGGCTCATAGTTTTCGAGACTTTCGCCCACTTCCTTCACAAGCGTGTTCAACAACGAAATAACCCATCGGTCTAATTCCGGACGTTCCGCCACCGGAAGCTCATCTTCCTGGAAACGGAAACCATCGATATTTGCGTACAGGGCAAAGAAGTTATAAGTATTGTAAAGCGTTCCGAAGAATTTACGTCGGACTTCATCTACTCCGCCAACATCAAACTTAAGGTTATCCCAAGGCTGCGAATTGGTGAGCATATACCAGCGCAACGGATCGGAACCATATTTCTCAATGGTCTCAAACGGATCGACAGCATTACCCAGGCGTTTCGACATTTTATTCCCGTTTTTATCGAGCACCAACCCATTTGAGATGATGTTTCGGAAAGCAACCGATTCATCAATCATGGTAGCGATGGCATGCAGGGTAAAGAACCAACCACGAGTTTGGTCAACTCCCTCGGCGATAAAATCGGCCGGGAACACTCCACGCCCTTCTGACGGTTGGTATTTTTCTTTGTTTTCGAACGGATAATGGTTTTGCGCATAAGGCATTGCACCCGAATCGAACCAAACATCAATCAAATCTGGCTCGCGAAACATCTTCTCACCATTATCGGCAACCAGCACAATATCGTCGACATAAGGACGATGCAGGTCTATTTTGTCATAATTTGAATTCTCAAAATCACCGGGAACAAATCCTTCGTACGGATTTTTGGTCATCACTCCGGCTGCGACTGCTTTTTCAATTTCAGCATATAAATCCTCAACGGAGCCAAAACACTTGGTTTGCTCACCATCTTCTGTTCGCCAAATCGGAAGTGGAGTTCCCCAGAATCGAGAACGACTCAGATTCCAGTCGACCAAATTCTCAAGCCAGTTCCCAAAACGTCCTGTTCCGGTCGATTGTGGCTTCCAGTTGATGGTGTTATTCAAAGCGATCAGTTTATCTTTCACCGCCGTTGTGCGCACAAACCAGCTATCGAGCGGATAATAGAGCACCGGTTTATCGGTTCGCCAGCAATGCGGATAGCTGTGCTCGTGTTTTTCAACTTTGAACGCTTTGCTTTCTTTTTTTAGCATCACCGAGATGTCAACGTCAACGGTTGAGTAGCTTTCGTCGAGTGAATCGTCGTATTCATTCTTCACATAACGGCCGCTGAATTCCGCATAGCTTGCGGTATTTACCTGACTCGCCACAAAGGTCTCGTCCATCTTTTCAATGCGGAAGAAACGTCCGGTTCTATCCACCAGCGGCTGATTTTTTCCATCCTTATCAATCACCAACAACGGGGCAATGCCGTTTTGTTTGGCCACCCGGTCGTCATCGGCACCAAACGTTGGCGCAATATGTACGATACCGGTACCATCTTCAGTGGTCACAAAATCGCCGGTAATTACCCGAAAGGCATCGCCATTCGGTTTCACCCAGTTAATCAGCTGCTCATAATTTACGCCAGCCAATTCTTCACCGGTGTACTCGCCCATTACTTCGTAAGGAATTTTCTTGTCGCCAGGCTTGTAGTCTTCAAAATCGATGTCGGTATTCTTCGGATCGAAATGACTATACAGCAGATCTTTGGCCAGAATTACCGTCATTGGTTCTCCGGTATACGGGTTGAAGGATTTCACCTTCACATAGGTTATCCGGGGCCCAACACAAAGAGCGGTATTGGAAGGCAATGTCCATGGGGTAGTTGTCCAGGCCATGAAATAAAGAGGCGACTCCACTCCATCGTACAGGAATTCGGATTTAGCATCACGGATCACTGAAAACTGAGCAACAGCGGTTGTATCCTTCACATCGCGGTAGCAACCCGGTTGATTTAGCTCGTGAGAGCTCAAACCCGTTCCGGCAGCAGGCGAATAAGGTTGAATGGTATAGCCTTTGTAGAGCAAATTCTTGTCGAACAGTTGTTTCAACAACCACCAAACCGACTCAATGTAGCGATTATCGTAAGTGATATACGGATCGTCCATATTCACCCAATAGCCCATTTGACGTGTTAGTTGCTCCCATTCTTTGGTATATTTCATCACCTCGCGGCGACAAGCTGCATTGTATTCTTCAACGGTAATTTTAGTTCCGATATCCTCTTTGGTAATGCCAAGCGATTTTTCGACGCTCAGCTCAACAGGTAAGCCGTGGGTATCCCAGCCTGCTTTCCGGTGAACCCGAAAGCCTTTCATGGTTTTGTAGCGGCAAAATGTGTCCTTAATGGCGCGGGCCATCACATGGTGAATTCCCGGCATTCCGTTAGCCGATGGCGGCCCTTCGTAAAAAACGAATGTCGGGTTCCCTTCCCGGGTTGAAATACTTTTATGAAAGGTATCATCTTCCTCCCAGCTGTTCAGTACATCTTTATTGATCTGAGAGAGATCTAAATGCTTGTATTCGCGGAATTTATCGCTCATTAGAATCCTATTTTTACCTATTTTAAAAATCCCACAAATATAGGAATTTTTTAACTATCGTAACCCCAATCGATCAATCGATGAACGCATTTAACGCAGGGGAAATCTGCATCGGGAAAACCACACCAACAACCTCTCAATGTGCCTCTTAAATAAAAAGGTTGCCGAAATAAGCAACCTTTGGGAATAATAAAGCTTGGGAAGGGGAAGAATAATTTGTGAAAACACGACACTGTGCAGCGTGATTTCACGACAGGTCAACAAAAGTGATAAAGGCAACTGAACATTCGAAAAATAATCCTCCAATGCCGTTCTCTTTAGCAACTTGTTGATGGCTTAAAAGTAAGATGTTTCATCACACCAAACCTTATCTCTTGTTTATCAGACAATCAACCTTTTGTTAAATTTATTGTTGGCTATCTTAGTTCATTCTTAACACTGAATCGGCTAAATGTCATTTTTCGTAACTTATGGTTAAAATTCGACCCCATGAATGCGATAACTCATAGCTTCCAGCAATTCGTTGAACTCATTTTTCCGCGAAATTGTGTCGTTTGCGGACAAAAGCTCATTCAACACGAAGAATTCCTTTGTCTACAATGCCTTTTGCACCTCCCGAGAACCAATCACCATGCTGTTCGCGAAAACCCGATGGAACAACTCTTCTATGGGCGTGTTTCGGTTGATCGCGCATGTGCCTTTTTCGAATTTAAAAAGGGCAGCGAATACCAAAATATTCTACATGAACTAAAGTACCGGGGACAAAAAGAACTGGGCAGTTATATGGGTAAGCGCTTTGGAATGAGCCTAAAAAAAGACAACGACCTTCAGTCGGCAGATTATATCTGCCCCGTGCCGCTGCACCCTAAAAAGGAACGAAAACGGGGCTACAATCAGAGTTTCCACATTGCCCTGGGCCTATCTGAATCACTCGGCATTCCGCTCGACAATACCAACCTGATCCGAGCCACCCACACCTCCACCCAAACGCGCAAATCGCGCTGGGAGCGCTGGCAAAATGTCGATGGAATTTTCTGTCTGAGAGATCCGACAAAATTCGCTGACAAACATCTGATTTTGGTTGACGATGTAGTGACAACCGGCGCCACTCTTGAAGCCTGCGCGACCACTATTCACGGGCAATGCAAAGCCAGGATAAGTGTGTTGACACTGGCGATTGCCTGACCATTAGCGACATATATGATTTAATAATCTGGCAGCAGGTCTGGCCGTTATAAATTTGCCAACAGATCGATCAACTTTTGCATTCCGGCTCCAGCCTTTTCTTCAATAAATGTGACCCCTTTGACTTTCAAGGCCGGTCGTTCGGGATCGATGATAAAGACCGGGCAATTGGATGGTGTATAGTGAACCAGCCCTGCTGCGGGGTATACATTAAGCGAGGTACCAATGACGACAAAAATATCGGCCTGCGAAGTAATTTCAACAGCTTCATCCATCGCCGGAACAGCCTCGCCAAACCAAACAATATGCGGACGCAGCTGACTCCCTTTAGGGCATTTCGCACCTAATTTCAATTCCCATCCATCTAAATCAAAAATCAGCTCGGGATCAATTGAACTGCGGACTTTCTTCAACTCTCCGTGCAAATGAATCACCTTCCGACTTCCGGCACGTTCATGCAAATCATCGACATTCTGAGTGATGATCTGCACATCAAAATCCTCCTGTAGACCAGCTAAAAGCTGATGCCCCAAATTCGGTTCACAGTCCAGCAACTGCTTTCGACGATCGTTATAGAATCGATTCACCAATTCCGGATTCCGTTGCCATGCTTCGGGAGTTGCCACATCCATCACATCATACTCTTCCCACAATCCACCCATATCGCGAAAAGTACGCAAGCCACTCTCCTGACTCATTCCGGCGCCCGATAAAACGACTAATTTTTTCATTTACGATTCATTTTTGGCTAAAGTTAAAAAGTAAGGGCCGGAAAACCGGCCCTGTATCATCTCTTTTTACAAATCTTTGAAATCAACCTTCAAACATTTAGTTCGTCTACACGCTGATTAACAAACTTTTTAACAATCTCATGCGCTTCTTCTACATTTGAACTGGAAACGATCACTTTTACGGCCCCACTGGCTTCATGCCCGCTCCACCATAGATCTTTGTTTTCCACCGTATCATTTTTCAAGAAGGAATAAATCCGGGCATTATCCAGCATAATTTTCAACATGGATGCCTGAAGACTCGTACCTGTAAATACTTCGACAGGAATAATGGTTTGAACAGAATTTGTTGGTTTCATAATATCCTCCATCTTAAGTCTATAATATGGCTCTCAATATACCAATTATTAGTACATAAATATTGTTTCATAGATTGGCAATTTACCTGTTTTGAAACAGTCGGGTAAGCAAATAGAGATTTATGATCTCTACAAATCTAAAATCCGTTCAACACCTCATCACCCAACAAGAACCCCTCTCCCTGGAACTAGAATTCGCCGGGCAAATTCCAGTTCGATGATTCAATGGACGTTGACTTACAAAAAATAGCTTTTCCTGCAAACGGTCCGGCAACCACCAATTTCACCACGACAAAGCAGGCAACGACTGCAAAAAAAAGAGCCGGAAACCCGGCTCTTACTATTGTTCTTGTATGAATACTTGACTATCTCACTTCAACCATTCAGTTCGCTTGCATGTTTTTAACGAACTTATCTACAACTTCACGTGCATCATCCAAGTCTCTGTTGGCTACGATAACCTTTACAGCACCAACACCTCCGGAATCTGTCTGCCATGGGGTTAACGTCCCAGTTATTGGGTCTTTCAGGAAAGAATAAACTCCGGCATCATCCAACATACTTTTTAACATGGAAGCCTGTAGGTTGGTACCGGCAAAAACCTCGATTGGTAAAATCTCACGATCAGGATGTTTTGGTTTCATAGTACATGGGTTTAAAGTCTGTAATTACTTCCTAATTTATTTGTTTTAAAGCACTAAATGAATTAGTTATGTTCACAGAGCTACCTGTTCTTTAGCAGCCATTTTCACCTTCAAACCAAAAAACAGGTTCGCTAACCAAAGAAATTGCCCGAATCTCCGGGAATGGAAGTACAAAAAAACCTCATCCGGCAAGAGATGAGGTTTCAGTATGGTTATTTTTTTAAATTATTCTACAATGGTTGTCCAGCCATGGTGATCGGGCTCGTCGCCGTATTGAATTCCCTGCAACTTTTGAAACAATTTTGTACTCCATGGCCCCGGATCAAATCCGTACAGGTACTCTTTGTCCAGGTCTTCATCGTAAATCCGTTTGATTGGCGAAATAACGGCGGCTGTTCCGCAGGCACCCACCTCCTCAAACTCCTCGAGCTCTTCAACCGGAACTTTACGGCGCTCCACTTTTAATCCGATATCTTCAGCCAGCTGCATCAAACTCATATTAGTGATGGACGGTAGAACTGAATCGGAAAGTGGTGTCACATAGGTGTTGTTTTTTATCGCGAAGAAGTTGGCCGGTCCACATTCATCGATGTACTTTTTCTCGCGCGAATCGAGATACAGCACTGCTGAATAGTGCCCTTCTTTGGCTTTTTTCCCTGCAACTAAACTGGCGGCATAATTACCCCCCACTTTGTACTTACCGGTTCCCTGCGGCGCGGCGCGATCGTACTTACGCATAATAACCAGCTCGGTTGGTTTAAACCCTTCGGGGAAATAGGGTCCAACAGGCATTACAAATATCAGGAAAAGGTATTCAGCAGAAGGTTTCACACCAATTTCAGCTCCGGTGCCAATCAGCAACGGACGAATATAGAGTGCAGCTCCCGACCCATAGGGAGGCACAAATTCAAGGTTCTTTTTAACCGCCAGCTTAACCGCCTCGCAAAATAAATCGACAGGCACATGAGCCATCAAAATACCATCGCTTGACGATTGCATCCGACGGGCATTGTCTTCCATCCGGAAAATCCGAACTTTACCGTCGTTACCGGTGAAAGCCTTCAGTCCTTCAAAAGCCTCTTGCCCGTAATGCAGACAAGTAGACGCCATGTGCAAATTCAGGTATTCCGAGTCACTAACTTCCAAAGGACCCCATTGACCGTTTTTATACCAGCAACGGATATTATAATTGGTTTTTCGGTAGCCAAAACCTATATTTTTCCAGTCAAGATTTTCCATAGTTAAAATCAAATTAGACAGCCTTATTCAAAGGTCAAATTAACGAAAAAAAACGCGGAGAATAAAAGACGTATGCTGTTATTCCGGGGAAATTTTAATGTTCTACAAACAGATTCAGAAACAAGCATTTACAAAACTCACACCCGCTCTCCTCAATTAAATCCCGCCAAAAATGTACTGTTACGAGTGAGTTGTCAGACGTAAAAAGTAGCCGTTATGTTTTCGAATGTTCAATACGCGATCCTGATCCAGAATTAAATATTGCCCTTTTATCCCTTTCAATTCACCCTCAATAACCGACTGTTTATCAAAAGAAAGACTATTTAACTTCATCGGATACTCCAAAACAGGATAGTTTAGGCTAACAACATCATTGTTCGCAGAACGGTACTGCCGTAACTCGGATGGCAAAAGCGAAAGCAGCTTTTCTTTTTCCTCCGGAAGGTTGAAATGTTCGGCTACGTTATTCTTCAACATATCGCGCCAGTTGGTTTTATCGGTGAAATATTTCTTCAGGAAAACCTCCATCACTCCGGCGATGTGACGATTGGGCGTTTGTGCCACCCGAATAGCGAACGAAGCTCCTTGATCAATCCAACGGGTTGGTACTTGGTGGTGGCGCGTAACCCCAACTTTCAATTCACTCGAAACTGCCAAATACACGATATGGTCAATCAGGTCGTGTTCTTTGGCCCATTCCATATCGCGGGCGATCCCCAAATGCGATTTCGACAATTCCGGACGCATGACTGTTTCACTCGCCTCGGGAGCTGTTTGAAGGCAGGAGTAACAAAACCCCTGGCTAAAGGAGGTCTTTGTGCGCTTGCCACAGCTGATACAGTTAATCTGTCCGTCGAACTGCATACGAATTTGCATCCCAATCAATTCATTCATTGGCACTTCCTGATCGCCAATTCGAAAATAATACTGGACGGTATCGGCCAGTTCGGAGCGCATTTTTAAAATATTTCCCTGGTATTCCATGTATTTATTAAGTAAAAAAAGACAACTAGAAAAAGATTTCGGGACCAAGCTAGAAAGGTTTCATTACCGGATTGCCGGGTCAACTAAATAAGTCCAGAACATCATGAATTTGTTTCAGTTCAAAAAATCGATCGCTTTTGATGTCTTCCGGATTCATTTGCTCGAACAGCCAAGTTGTGTGATACGGAATATGAGCTGCATATCCCCCCAGCTCGATTACCGGCAACACATCCGATTTCAATGAGTTGCCAACCATCAACAATTGCTCGGCCGGTATATCCAGATGGTTCAGCAACTCCAGGTAATTCTCCTGTTTTTTATGGGTCATTATTTCAATATGGTGGAAATACTTCAACAAACCCGACTTTTTTAGTTTCCGCTCCTGATCGAGCAAATCACCTTTGGTTGCCACCACCAACCGGTACTTTCCGTAGAGCTTATCTAGCAGATCGACAATACTATCGAGCAAAACGACATCTTCCTCCAGCATTTCTTTCCCGATCGCCACAATGGCTTCAATTTGCTCCGGTCTAACTTTCCGATCCGATACCTTCAGTGCTGTTTCGATGAGCGACAAAATGAAGGCTTTCACTCCGTAACCGTACAATTCCAGATTCTGGATTTCGACTTTGAACAGCTCCATCATCAGATTATCATAGCTCTCGTATTCGCTCATCACCCTGCAAAACTCGCGTTCCGCATCCCGAAAAAAGTTTTCATTTTCCCACAAGGTATCATCGGCATCAAATGCGATCACTTTCACATCATTCAAACTCATGTCAATCATTTTTTTTACCTATTCCAAAAATTTGGAACCGGATCTGCAAAGCCAAATGTACAAAGATCATCAGGAATGAAACAGGATCGGAAGGGAAAGTTTCAGTTGGATAACTTTTAGTAATTTTGCGGGCACCCGAAATCGAATTCGACTTATGCAAAAGAACTTTTGGAAAGCCTTGGGCCCTGGTATTATATGGGCAGCTGCAGCCATTGGCGTGTCGCACCTTGTACAGAGCACCCGTGCCGGTGCCGATTACGGGTTTCAATTGGTTGGGGTTGTCATTCTTGCTAATTTCCTGAAATACCCTTTTTTTCAGTATGGTTCGCGTTATGCCATTGCTACGGGCGAAAGCTTAATTGACGGCTACCGGCGTATGGGCAAATGGGTGGTTGCTCTTTTTCTTCTGTTAACAGTGGGCACAATGTTCACAATTCAGGCGGCAGTAACATCGGTTACAGTTGGGCTGCTTAGTTCTGTTTTGCAACCTTCGCTCAGCTATATTCAAACAACCGTTCTGCTGTTGGTTATTTGTGGCGTGATTGTTTTAATCGGTCATTTCAAGACACTCGATCGGGTTATCAAAATCGTCGTTGTTATTCTCTCGCTATCAACCCTCACAGCATTAGTGGCAGCATTCTCAAAAACTGATATTCAAACGATTACCCACAACCAGGTTCCATTTGAATTTTCGGTGGGCAATGTGGCTTTTTTAATCGCGCTCGTTGGATGGATGCCCAGCGCCATCGATATTTCCGTTTGGAGTTCGCTTTGGACCCTGGCCAAAATAAAAGCGAGTGGCTACCGGCCAAGCCTAAAAGAGTCGCTGATGGATTTCAACATTGGATACATTGGCACTACCTTGCTTTCGCTGGCTTTTTTGGGCCTGGGAGCTCTGGTAATGTTTCATTCGGGTGAAAGCTTTGCGAATGGCGGAGTACAATTTTCGAACCAGTTGCTTTCGCTGTACACCCGATCTATTGGCGAGTGGTCGTACCCAATTTTGGCCATAGCAGCCATAGCAACCATGTTCAGCACGACCCTGACGGTACTGGATGCCTATCCACGGGTGCTGACTCCCGTTTTTGAAGTTTTCACCCATAAAGTTGAAGGACAAAAGAACCAACAGCGACTACAGTTGCTCTGGATTGCTATTTTAATTTCAGGCGCGGTGGCGCTGATCTCATTTTTTGCGGAGCAAATGAAATTACTGGTCGACATTGCCACAACACTATCGTTTATTACGGCTCCGGTTTTAGCCGTTTTAAACCTGAAAGCGGTGACCTCACCTCATGTTCCCGACGAATTTAAACCGAGTAAATTTCTTCGTCTGTTTTCCTGGTTTGGCATTGTCATTTTAACTGCATTTGCCGGATATTTCTTGTGGATGAAAACTGCCCTTTAATAACCGTTGGCTATAGAACCATCACTCGAATTGCGCAATTGGTATCAAATATTCCATCTCCGTGAAAATAAAAAACGTGCACCATTTTAGCGGTTTGTTACTATTTTCAGTTCGCATGTGAAACTGAGAAAAAGCCCATGAATAAAGGCAAATGTAAAAATAACATTTAGCTAAGACTGAGACTGGTCATATTCGTTACATTTGCAGCCTTTACCAGTTTATTTTATGACGAAAAAATTCCTGATTTCGCGGGAAAACCGCTTTTTCATTGCTCAAATAACCTTTCTGTTAGCCTTACTAAGTTCGCTTTCGCCCTTTGCAACCGATACCTATATACCAGCTTTGCCAACCATGGCCAAGTTTTTCGGTGAGCCGATTAATATGATCGAGATTTCACTAACGGTGTATTTCATCGGGGTTGCTGTTGGTCAGTTTTTTGGCGGACCTCTTTCTGACTCGTTTGGCCGGAAAACAATCGCGCTATCGGGTGTATTCCTGTTTTCAGTGAGTAGTTTTATGGCAATATTCATCAGCGATGTACACATACTCTGGGTGTTGCGTTTTTTCCAGGCTGTTGGCGGAGGAGGAGCTTCGGTGGTAAACATGGCCTTTGTACGCGATTGGTTTGAGGGGAAAGATGTGGCCCGAATTTCGTCGTTGATTGGAATGATTATGATGCTGGCACCGCTGGTTGCTCCTGTCATTGGGTCATTTTTGCTCATCGCTCTGGGGTGGAAATCGATTTTCGTGTTCATGTCGTCGGTTGCTGCCCTCACATTTATTCTGTTCACCTTTATCATGCCCGAGTCGAGACATCCGCAACACATTACCCGCAAGCTAACGGGCAAACAACTAGTTGGTGCCTACCGGAAAATATTCAGCTCGCGCAAAGCCGTTTTTCTGGTGCTGGCCAATAGTTTTGCTGTTGCCGGAATGTTTACTTTTTTAACCGGCTCTTCGTTTCTGTATATCGAATATTTTAAGATCGACGTAGGTTTGTTCCCGTTCTACTTTGGAGCCAACGTAGCGATGAACGTAGCGCTAACCTTTCTGAACTACCGGCTGGTAAAACACATTGAGCCGGCCAAAATTTTACATGTGGGCCTGATTATTCAGCTTATTTCAGGTGTCGTGTTATGGTTCGCGGTTAGCCAAACCGAACCAAGTTTATGGATCGTGTTCAGCATGATCGTACTCTTTATCGGAAGCTTGGGATTAATTTTCTCCAATATTGTGGCTTTAATTCTGAACCAGTTCCCCGAGATTTCCGGTTCGGCAAATGCCGTAATTGGAGTTATCCGATTTGCCTTCAGTGGAGCAGTTGGTTCACTTTTAGCTTTGTTTCACACCGGAAACATCGTCCCGATCGGAACGATTATGGGATCGTGCACGGTTTTGGCCTACCTGTTTTTCACCGGGTCGCGGTTAGCCAAGCACTAAAATATAAATTGAAGACTTCATTTAAACAACAAGCAGCGGGAGCCCCAAACAGACCTTCCTCTGCTTGTTCGTATTCTCGTTTTACTTACATCATACGCGAATTCAGCGTGTACATCACCCACATGGTTCCCCCAATAAAAATGAAGACCAGCAGGGCTGTAAAAGCCAGCAACACCAAGTTCCATCGCTGTGCCGATGAGGTATCGAGATGCAAAAAGTAACGCAAATGTACAAGCATTTGCAGCAGCGCGGCAACAGATAAACCAACTACAGCAACCCCTTTTGGAACCGCCTCCAAAATCACCATTGAAAAGGAGATGAGTGTGAAAAAGACGGCTAAGGCGAACCCGACAAGGTATGATCTATAACCGGAATGGGCTGAGCCCATTTGTTCGTTAGGTGTATGATTTGACGACATATCTTTCAACTTAAAAATTAAAAACAGACAATCTTTTTTTGCGACTAAAGAATTTGAAGCAGGTATACGAATGAGAAAACTCCCACCCACACAATATCTAAAAAGTGCCAGAACAAACTCAAGCGCATCAGTCGCGATTTAACACCGGCTGTAAATCCCATTTGCGCCACTTGCACCATCATAATGATCAGCCAAATTGCTCCCGAAGCCACGTGTAACCCGTGAAAGCCTACCAAAGTAAAAAAGGCCGACAAAAAGCCACTGCGATCCGGACCGGCACCTATGCCAATCATATGAGCAAACTCATAAATTTCCATTCCCAAAAAACTCAAACCCAGTACCAATGTTACAGCCATACTCCAAAGCATTTGCTTTTTGTTGCCTTTATTCATCGCAATCATTGCAAAGCCGAAGGTGACACTGCTCACCAGCAAAAGCATGGTTTCAATAAACAGAAAAGGAACCTCGAACAAATCGGCAGCACCCGGTCCGCCGGCATAATTTCGACTCAGCACGGCAAAAGTCGCGAAGATGGTCGAAAACAGAATCAAGTCGGTCATCAGGTAAACCCAAAAGCCGAAGGTCTTTAACTCGGCGTGGTCGCCATGATCATGCTCGTGTGCATGTCCAATATCATTACTAATTACGCTCGTACTCATATCCTTTTTTCTTTTTACTGTTTTGTTGATTTTCGTTTTCTTCTTCGTCTACAAATTTCTCAGGGAACATCATCCGGTACCGATCATCCTCAGTCTTTTTCACTTCCGATGCCGGAATAATATAGCCGTCGTCATCGCTTGATCCGGCAATGACAATGGTCGCGATAATTCCGAACAGACTGCCAATAGCCAACCACCAGATATACCAAATCATGGCAAAACCAAAAGCCAGGGTCAACCCTCCAATTATCACTCCGTGAGGTTGGTTTTTAGGCATGTGAATATCAGTGTAAACATCATAATGCCTGAAGGCTTTTCCTTTTTCTTTCATATCCCAGAAAGCGTCGAGATCGGCAACAACCGGCACCACCGCAAAGTTATAATCAGGCGGAGGCGAAGCGGTTGACCACTCCAGCGTACGACCTTCCCAGGCATCGCCTGTTGTATCTTTCAGCTCTTCACGCTTGCGAATACTCACCACAATTTGAATGATCTGGCAGGCAATACCATAGCCTACGATTAAAGTACCAACAGCAGCAGTAATCATATAAGGTTGCCACTCCAGGTTATCGTAGTGTGCCACCCGTCGGGGCATTCCCATAAATCCGACCACATACAGCGGCATAAACGCCACAAGGAAACCAATCATCCAGCCCCAGAAGCCACGTTTACCCCATTTTTCATCGAGTTTGAAACCAAACATTTTCGGGAACCAGTAGCTAAAACCGGCAAAGTAGCCAAACAACGCGCCCGGTATCAACATGTTATGATAGTGAGCTACCAGAAAAGCCGAATTATGAACCACATAGTCAGCACCGGGAATCGCCATCAGCACTCCGGTCATTCCGCCAATTACAAACGATGTTAAGAAACCCAGCGTCCAATACATTGGTGTTGTAAATCGAATTCGTCCCCGGTACATGGTAAACAGCCAGTCGTAAACCTTCACCCCCGTAGGGATGGCAATCAACATGGTTGTAATTCCGAAGAACGCGTTCACATTCACTGTATTTCCCATTGTGAAAAAGTGGTGAAGCCAAACGGTGAAGGACAAAATCATGATCACCGCCGTAGCATACACCAGCGAGCTGTAGCCAAAAAGTCGTTTACTGGAGAAGGTTGAAACGATTTCGGAGAAAATACCAAAAGCCGGTAAAATGACAATGTAGACTTCGGGGTGTCCCCACATCCAAAACAGGTTGTTCCACATCATCATGTTTCCACCCATATCATTTGTAAAGAAGTGCATATCCAGGTAACGATCGAGCGTCAGCATTGTTAACGCGCCGGTAATCACCGGAAAAGAAAAGATAATCAGCACACAAGCCGTCAGTGAAGTCCAGGTGAACAGTGGCATTTTCATCAGACTCATTCCCGGAGCACGCATTTTCAGGATGGTTACCACAAAGTTGATTCCACCCAGAAGCGTCCCAAGGCCGGCAATCTGAAAGGCCCAAACCCAGTAATCGACACCAACGCCCGGATTAAATTCTTTTTCGAACAAAGGCGCCAGTCCAGTCCATCCGGTATTGGCAAATTCACCTACTCCCAACGAAATCATCATCAACCCGGCACCGGCAACGGTTAGCCAAAAGCTCACGGAGTTCATCAGCGGAAAGGCTACATCGCGGGCTCCGATCTGAAGAGGCAAAATAATATTCATTAGCCCCACAATGAACGGCATTGCCACAAAAATAATCATGATCGTACCGTGTGCGCCAAAGATCTGATCGTAGTGATGAGAGGTCAGATACCCCTCATTCGCGCCGGCAGCTATGGCCTGTTGCGCCCGCATCATTACCGCGTCGGCAAATCCGCGAAGCATCATAACACCAGCTAAAATAATATACATGATGCCAATCTTTTTATGATCGACACTTGTCAGCCACTCAGACCACAAGTAGCCCCATTTTTTGTAATAAGTTAATAAGCCCAGGATCACCATTGCTCCGATTGTTGAGCTACCGATGGCACCCATAATAATAGGATCGTGAAATGGTATATCCGACAAGGTTAATTTTCCAAACATATATTTATTCCTCCAATTTTATCGGTGTTATTTTTAGTGCATTGTACCTCTTCCGTGCATGTGCATACGACCGCCTGGCTCATCGTATTCCTCCATATTTCGGTGGTTCTCCGGAGATCCCATCCAGTGCATATTCTCCATCATAATTTTATCGAAGAGATCGGGTTCGACAAAGGAAAAGCTGCTCACCGGATGGTTTTGATTGATCATCAGGTTGATCATTTTAAATCGATCGATGCTCAGGCTGTCGGGTGATTCCTTCAGGCCTTTCATCCAGTTTTCAAACCCGTCAGCGGTTGTTGAAATTGCTTTAAAGTGCATTCCAGCATAACCATTCCCGCTATACTCCATGTTTTGCCCCCGAAACACACCAACTTCGGTTGCCATTAAATGCAACTTGGTTTGCATGCCAGCCATCGCGTACATCTGGCTCCCTAGTGCCGGAATAAAAAACGAAGTCATCACCGAGCCCGAAGTCAAGCGAAAATTCAACGGCGTATTTACCGGAAACACGAACTGATTGATCGATGCGACCCCCAATTCGGGATACACAAAAAGCCAGTCGCTATCCGTCGAAATGACATCTATTTTCAGAGGTTCCACATCTGCTTCCAACGGTTTGTAAGGATTTAGCTCGTGCGTACTTTTCCAGGTTACGTAGCCCAACACTGCGATAATGGCTACCGGAACACCCCAAACAACAGCTTCAATCGCATTGGAGTGGGTCCACTTGGGTTTGTACGTTGCTTTGGTATTCGATGCCCGATAGCGAATCGAAAACCAGATCACCATCACAAAAACCGGCAAAACGACGATCAACATCAGCACAAAAGCCAGCTTAATCAGAAAAGCCTGCTCGGCACCAACTGTCCCTTTCGATTCAAGAACGACCATCTTTTCGCAGCCACCCAAAGCAATTGTCGCCAGAAACAGTCCTACCGGCTTCAAAATCTTCATCCCTTTTTTCTTGTCTAACAAATTCATAAAATTGAAATTATTCATATTCGAATTCGGTTATTTCCTTCGTCGCTGCCGGATTTCCGTATTTCATCGGTCACTCAAAAAACACTAAAGGATCCTCCACCGGATCAGTATTTCGATCCATCAGTCAATCAGAATCCGACTCAGGCAAGCCAGCCGCCTCAGTCTTGGTTTAGTCCAATAGGTTTTGTGATTTGGACCTTTAAGTCCGTTCGATTTACGTCATTCAATATTTTTTCCGGCACAACAGCAAACTCCAACAAATTTGAACCGAAAAAGTTATTCGATCAAATACGATTTAATAATCTTTTTATCTTATCTCGAAAACAAATTTTGAGAACCTACTATTTTTCAAAAGCTTACAACTTCCGATGGCTTCGTAAAATCTTTTTCAACTCCGAATGACTTTCGCTCCGACTAAAAACGAAAAAAGTTCTGTAGCGTCACACCACTACGTTCAACTTAAAATCCTGCAAAATTTAGCGCGCGTCCGGACTAGTTCGAGCTTAAGCCTCCTGGAAATTCGTTCGAGTTTTTACGTCAGGTTAATTGACTGCGGCAGATCAAACATTTAAGCAAAGTCTCTTAATGTTTTTCAACAGAAAAATGTACTTTTGTTTTTCATTAAAAAAATCAAAGCATAACCTGCAAACAGACAGTACCGTATGAAACGACTGAAAATTAAAGAAGTATTGACTGGCGGACAAATTGGCCAGCAAGTGTTGGTGAAAGGATGGGTTCGAACCAAACGTGGAAGTAAGAATGTGAATTTTATTGCCCTGAACGATGGTTCTACCATTAATAATTTGCAGGTTGTTGCCGAAGTTGAACGTTTTGGCGAAGAACTGTTGAAAGATATCAACACCAGTGCTTCGCTTGCAATTACAGGCGAATTGGTTGAATCGCAAGGAAGCGGACAGAACGTTGAGCTGAATGCAACCGAAATTATTATTTACGGAAAAGCTGATCCGGACAAATACCCCATTCAACCTAAAAAACACAGCCTCGAGTTTTTGCGCGAAAATGCACACTTACGTTTCCGCACGGCAACGTTTAGCGCAGTATTCCGCATTCGTCACGCCATGGCTTTTGCCATTCATAACTATTTCAACAGCAAAGGATTTGTTTATCTGCATACACCAATCGTTACCGCATCGGATGCGGAGGGAGCCGGACAAATGTTCCGGGTTTCGACCCTACCTGCGGTGAATCCACCAATGACCCCGGAAGGTGAAATTGATTATGCACAGGATTTCTTCGGAAGACCGACAAACCTAACCGTTTCCGGACAGCTGGAAGGCGAACTCGGAGCTACAGCGCTGGGTGAAGTTTATACGTTTGGGCCCACTTTCCGCGCCGAAAACTCAAACACAACCCGCCACTTGGCCGAGTTTTGGATGATTGAACCGGAAATGGCTTTCTACGAACTGAAAGACAACATGGATCTGGCTGAGGAATTCCTGAAATATCTCATCAAATACGCTTTGGACAATTGCATGGACGACCTCAAATTTTTGAGCAACCGCCTGCAACAAGAGGAAAAAGACAAACCGGCTGATCAACGTTCGATGGAGCTGATTGAAAAACTACAATTCGTTCTGGCCAACGATTTTATCCGCTGTACTTACACCGAAGCGATCGACATATTGAAGAACTCGAAACCATACAAAAAAGGGAAATTCCAGTTCCCGGTTGAATGGGGAGTGGATCTGCAGAGCGAACACGAACGTTATCTGGTGGAGAAACATTTCCAAAAACCGGTGATTTTGATCGACTACCCGAAGGATATTAAAGCCTTCTATATGAAGCAAAATCCGGATGGCAAAACCGTAGCTGCGATGGACGTGTTGTTCCCACAAATTGGAGAGATCATTGGCGGATCGCAGCGCGAAGAAGATTACGATAAACTGGTTGCCCGCATGGAAGAAATGGGAATTCCGGCTGAGGAAATGTGGTGGTACCTGGATACGCGCCGTTTTGGAACCGTTCCGCATGCCGGATTTGGTTTGGGTTTTGAACGATTCATCCTTTTTGCAACCGGCATGGGCAACATCCGCGACGTGATCGCATTTCCAAGAACACCTAAAAACGCCGAATTCTAGACATCGATTCCGGTTTATAAAAAGCCAATGTCCGATAAATAGCTTGTCTTAAAATCGATTGAGCTTTTTTTTAATTATATTTGTTTAACCTCTTCGTTTTTACTGTAGCTAACAGTATCCGGGGAGGTTAATCTTTTTGCAACGATAGCCACCATGCAAATAAAAAAAAGACCTAAGCCCAAGAATCGAGAAATGTCATTCACCCTGGTTCGAATTTCATTCCTCCTCTTAATGCTTCAATTTTGCCCCACCCGGCAAATCGTTGCTCAATCGAATATCGTATTTTACCACACCGAAAATTTCTATAATGCCGCAGCCTACAATCCGGCAGCACTCGTTCACCAAAAAGACTTCACCCTAAACGTATTCCCGCTATCCGGAACCGGAATCAGTTTTAACAACCGGGATGCCATTGACAAGCTAGTACAAATTACGTTTACCGATAAATACACCGACAAAACGCAGGAAGTATTCCGCAGCATTATAAAAAAAGATCTGTCGTACAATCATGTTGAATTTGATCTCCTCAATTTCGGAATTAATACGCCTAACGGATCGTTCAACTTCCACGTAAAAGAAAAAGCCTATGCATTCATGCGGTATGGAAGCCAGTTCTCCCGCTTTCTGGCCGATACAGTCCAGTCGGAAACCCTGGCGCTGAATCAGGAACAAAGCTTTCCGACTGAGGCAGCTCACCTGAGAGAATACTCGGTTGGCTATGCCAGCGAACTCGTCAAGAATAAACTAACCTTTGGAGTTCGCGCTAAATTATACCTTGGCAAATCATTTCTATCGTCGTCCGCTTCCGGAATGATGATTGAGCAAGAGGGCAATTTCTTTGCAAAATCGTACGGCGATGTCTTCCTCTCCGTACCAGCAACCGATGATTCGCAGAATGGCACAATCAGCGAAATCAATGTCATGAACGGGAAATCCATTGCGGACTATGTCCTGAACACCGGGAATACAGGGGTAGGCCTCGATTTGGGGATTACTTACAAAATAAACCCTCAAGTTGAATTTACAGCCAGCATTTTAGACTTGGGTAGCATAAAGTGGAAAAAATATCTGTACCAGCTGAATTTCGATGACGGTCTGTACCAAATTGAAAATGTGCATCTTGATCCAAATACAAATGAGCTGATAAAAGAAACCAGTGAAGTAAATCTGATCGACGATATCGCGGCTTTGTACACCATTTCAAATACCAAAACTTCACACCAAACGCAGCTCCCGACCACCTTGCTTGCCGGACTGAACTACAAGTTTTCGCCCGAATGGAGTATTGGCGTCGTAAACCGAACGCTTCTGATTAAAAATATGGGGTACAACAGTTTTGCCGCATTAGCAAATTACAGAAAGTCGGAGAATCTGACCCTAATTGGTGGAATCGGATTCTATGACAGTACTCTCAAAAACATCCCGCTTGGTTTGACCTACCAGTGGCGGGCAGCTCAATTCTTTTTGGGAACCGATAACTTCCTTTCGTTTTTCGCCCCCAAATTCTCCGACTACACGAGCATCAACGTTGGGATCGATTTCAACCTGTTCGGCCCAAAACTGAAATATGAAGAGGTCGATTATCTCCCATTTTTCCGCAAGAAAAAACAACGACGCGTACGTCCGAATGGCCTACTGTTTAAAGGCATAAACTAACCGGGTTCTAAAACCGGCTTTATTTTTGCTCCAAATGTAAAAGAAAAGCCGACTTCACGGGCTTTTTAACCGTCATCGTAGTTTGTACGCATAAATATTTTAATTTTGGGATGAGAAGATTTTGTACCTTCTGAGCAACATTGGCCGATTTTACAACCGGTCTTCTGAATAATTAATACTTGATTTTAGTTTCATTACGATATTAGCGGTATGCCATCTCAAAAACTAAGTTTACAGCAAAAATTACTGCAAAAGCTATCACCACAACAAATACAGGTGATTAAGCTTTTGGAGATTCCTACCGTGCAGTTGGAACAACGTATAAAGAAAGAGCTGGAGGAAAATCCGGTATTGGAGATGCAAAACGACACGCCCGATGAAGAAGGCGATATGAGAGATGACGAGAACTCAACCGATAAGGATAACGAAGAGTTTTCGCTGGAAGATTACATGGACGAGGATGATATTCCGGATTACAAGCTCTCGGCAAACAATTACTCCAAGGACGATAAACAAATGGACATTCCATATTCAGCAGGAACCAGCTTTCACGAGTCGATGCACGAGCAACTTGGTCTAACCGATTTAGATGACGAAAAGCGGAAACTGGCTGAATATGTTATTGGCAACATTGACGACGACGGTTACCTGCGTCGCGATTTGTTGTCGATCAGCGACGATCTGGCTTTCAACATGAATATGAATGTCAGCGAACAGGAATTGGAGGAACTATTGGAGATCATCCAGGAATTTGATCCGGCAGGTGTTGGAGCACGCGATTTGCGCGAGTGCCTATTGCTCCAGATTCAACGTAGAAAGGCCAATCCGTCGACGATGCTGGCTGAAAAAATAATTTCTGATAACTTCGAAGAGTTCACCAAAAAGCACTACGATAAAATCCTTCGGAAGTATGAAATTTCGGAAAACGAATTGAAAGATGCTATCGCGGAGATTCTGAAGCTCAATCCAAAGCCGGGAGGTTCGTACAGCAATCCGCTCAGCAAATCGAACCAGGTTATTGTTCCCGATTTCATCCTAGAGAATCATGATGGCGAACTACAACTGTCGCTCAATCAGCGAAATGTCCCCGATCTGCGAATGAATGCCCATTATATGGAAATGCTGAAAGGGTACAGCGAAAACCGTAAAAATATTTCGCGCGATCAGAAAGACGCAATGTTGTTTGTGAAACAGAAACTCGACTCGGCCAAATGGTTTATCGACGCCATCCGTCAGCGCCATCAAACCCTGTTGGTAACGATGTCGGAGATTATCGATTTCCAGAAAGAATACTTCCAGGACGGCGACGAAACAAAGCTAAAGCCGATGATTTTAAAGGACATAGCTGATCGCACAGGATTGGATATCTCGACTATTTCGCGCGTTTCGAACAGCAAGTATATTCAAACCAACTTTGGTATTTTTGCCTTAAAATATTTCTTCTCTGAAGGAATGCAGAAGGACACCGGCGAAGAAGTTTCAACCCGGGAAATTAAGAAGATTTTGGAAGACTGCATATCGGCCGAAGACAAACGGAAACCACTGACTGACGACCGACTGGCCCAAATCCTAAAAGAAAAATCATATCCGATTGCTCGCCGAACGGTTGCCAAATATCGCGAACAACTGGGCATTCCGGTAGCTCGGATGCGAAAAGAACTTTAACCAATTAAAAAATGCCCCCCATGCAAGAAAGACTAGCGAAAGCAGTTTCCTATATTTTCCATCCCCTACTCATGCCTACTTTTGGATTTCTGCTGCTAATGAACACGGGGTTTTATTTCGCCCTTATTTCGTTTGAAGCCAAACAGTTTATCCTGCTCACAGTGTTTGCCTTCACGTTTGTTCTTCCGCTAATCAGTATTGGTTTAATGGTTATTAATTCGCGATTAAAACTGGATTTGAATAAAAGTTCGGATCGGATTTTACCGATGTTGACGACGACCATCTTCTATTGCATCGCCTATTATTATCTGGGCCGAATGCCGATTTACCCCATCTACCGGGTTGTACTGATCTCAAGCGCTCTGACGATCGCCATTTTATTACTGGTTTCATTCAAATGGAAAATCAGCGCTCATTTAGCCGGAATCGGAGGATTGGTTGGTGCATTTATGGCGCTTTCCTTTCGATTAAATTTTAATGGCTCAACCCTCTTGGTCGCTTTGATCTTGGTTGCGGGCTTAATCGGCAGTTCCAGGCTAATACTCGAGAAGCACACCCCCATGCAGATCTATGCCGGCTTTTTTACAGGTTTTGCCGTCAACTACCTGTTCATCAATTTTATCTGATTAAAGCCGCGTCACACGTTCAGCACCAAACTGTGAATGGCGTTTTCTAAAGCAAAAAAAAGCACGACTGATGAGGTCATGCTTTTAATATCTTTCTATTGTCTTATTCAACAAATTTATAACCAATACCTTTCAAGGTTTTTATGTGGTCGTTGCCGATCTTTTCGCGTAGCTTCCGGATGTGAACATCGATTGTACGATCACCAACAACAACATTGTCTCCCCAAACAGAGTAGTATATCTCTTCGCGAGTGAATACTTTTCCGGGCTTCGAAACCAAAAGCGACAACAATTCAAATTCCTTTCTGGGTAGTACCATTTCCTCGCCGTTCATTTTAATCAGATAGCGCTCTTTATCGATGACCAAATCTCCGATGGCTACGGTATTGCTGTTTTCAACCGCAGCAACAGTTGCAGAACCACCACTACCGGTGCGTTTCAGCAAAGCTTTCACCCGACTGACCAATACTTTCGGTCGGATTGGCTTAGTGATATAATCGTCTGCCCCAGCCTCGAAACCTGCTATTTGCGAATAATCCTCACCGCGGGCAGTTAAGAAGGCAATAATACACGACTGTAAAGCCGGGATTTTGCGCAACTCTTCACAAGCAGCGATACCGTCCATTTCAGGCATCATCACATCCAAAATAATCAGGTTGGGAACTTTCTTCTCTGCAATTTTTATGGCTTCTAAACCATTTTGAGCAGTATAGACTTTAAAACCTTCTTTTTCAAGATTATAACTAATGAACTCCAAAATATCGACTTCATCGTCTACCAGTAGGATTGTGTAATTTTCTTCACTCATATCAGGTTTGTGTTATCAAGGACGAATGTATTGTGATCAGAACAAAAATCCAATTCGCTTTTTATCTGAATCAGCTGCACGAAAAGTACCAAAATCATTTGGCTTTTTCAAGTGTGAAAGTAAAAGTTGTTCCTTCGTCTACTTCTGATTTAACATTGATCGTTTGTTTATGTGCTTCAATAATATGTTTCACAATGGATAAACCCAAACCTGTGCCACCTTGTTCACGCGATCGGGATTTATCCACCCGATAAAAACGTTCGAAAATACGCGGCAGATCATTTTTATCAATTCCAATCCCATTGTCCATCACTTCGATCATTAAGTGATCCTTCAGGTCGTAGAATGTAATTTTCACAAAACCATTTCGCTTACCGTACTTAATTCCGTTGGCGACTAGGTTGGAGAGAACCTCCATCATTCGCTTCTTATCGGCTCGCACGAGGATGTCCTTATCCGGGCGATCGAAAATGAATTGGATTTCGCGCTCGTACGCCATCATCTGTTCCATATCGAACACTTCCTCCACCATTTTGCCGATGTCGAAACTCTCCAGTCTCAGTCGTAGAATACCCGACTCCAATCGGGTAATTGACTCAAGATCCTCGACGATAGAGATCATTCGATCGATGCTCTTTTCTGTTCTTCGGAGGTAGAGTTTATTGATCTTCGGATCATCCAGCCCACCTTCCAACAAAGTCAAAATATATCCCTGAATATTGAAAATGGGAGTCTTTAGTTCGTGCGACACATTGCCAACAAACTCCTTTCGATAACGCTCAAGATCTTTCAAACGGGTAATCTCCTGCGTTTGATTTTTTGCCCATTGTTCAACCTCTTTATGAACATCGGCTATTTCGTTGGTATGGTGAGGGGGCTGTTTTACAGTTGAACCATGAATTGGAATTTCGCGGATAACCTTATAAATCGGTTCGATTTTATGATTGATATAGTGGGTTAGCAAATAAACAATCCAAAAATAAACTCCTCCCAGCATCAAAAGAACCAGCAACAAGCTTAACCAAACAGGTAGCGAAACCCCAACCAAAATAACTCCTTCAACAAAACACAACACCGCAATGATTACCACTAAATAGAAGGCCAATAGCCGAATTGGATACGTTTTCATACCACACAAAATTTTCAGTAATATTAATTTTACAAAAGGGCTCAAGCTAAACAAAAAGACCGAAATTTCAAATTAAGTAGATTCAACAAATCATCTTACCCAAACCATAAGCAGGTTGCCCTCAAACATTTCGCAGAAATACGCTATTGTATTAAAAATTAGAATAAAAATCACTTACTTCGAACTTGACTATTTCTTAATGGTTTGTTAATGGTTATTTAATTTTTTATTTCTCCCTGCTGCGGGTGTAGAGGTTATTTTTGCCCGCGACTATAACGAAAATTCTAAAATGGAAAATTTTTATCTCATCCTGGTGGTAGTGTTATTTGCATTAGCCATTTCTGATTTGGTGGTTGGAGTGAGTAACGATGCAGTAAACTTCCTAAACTCTGCAATTGGTTCGAAAGCAGCTCCAAAGTGGCTTATTTTTGGCGTTGCCAGTTTAGGTGTTCTAGCCGGTTCGGTGTTTTCGAGTGGAATGATGGAAGTTGCCCGAAAAGGAATCTTTCATCCTGACATGTTTATGTTCTCAGAGATCATGATCATTTTTATGGCGGTAATGATTACCGATGTGATTCTTCTGGACATGTTTAACACCTTCGGATTACCCACATCAACAACCGTTTCAATTGTATTCGAGTTGTTGGGAGCAGCTGTTGCCGTTGCGGTTGTGAAAGTTCAAAGGGCCGGCGAAAGTATCGGACAACTGTCCGAATACATCAACAGTGAAAAGGCATTGGCGATCATCTCCGGGATTTTGATTTCGGTAATTGTCGCATTCCTTGTCGGAGCAATCATTCAGTATATTGCCCGCCTGGTTTTTTCATTCCGCCAACACCGCACCCTAAAATATTACGGAGCAATTTTCGGAGGTCTCTCCATTGCTGCCATGACCTATTTCATGATCATTAAAGGATCAAAAGGAGCGACCTTCATCTCTGACGAAATGCTGGAATACATGACCAACAACATGTCTAACATTCTTCTGGTAAGCTTCTTAGGTTGGACCATCGTCTTACAACTACTATTTTGGATTTTTAAGATTGATATACCTAAAATCATCGTTCTGGTCGGTACGTTTGGTTTAGCAATGGCTTTTGCCGGAAACGACCTGGTGAACTTCATCGGTGTTCCACTGGCAGGTTTTCAATCGTTTAAAGCCTGGATCGCCGGCGGCGGTGTTCCGGCAGATTCGTTCTCCATGGAGATGTTGAAAGGTAAAGTGGCCACCCCTTCGTACATGTTGCTGGTTTCAGGTTTCGTGATGATCGTCACCTTAATCACATCCAAAAAAGCACGAAATGTTGTAGCTACAACGGTTGATTTATCTCGGCAGGGAGAAGGAAATGAACGCTTCGGCTCGTCTTTATTGTCGCGTGTTTTGGTTCGCAAAACAATCCAAATCAACAACAATATACGCAAAGTACTTCCCAATAGCGTCAATCGTTTTATTGATTCTCGTTTCGAGCACCCAAAAAATGAGCCAATTGTTTCTAAAGAAGAAAAAGCGGCATTCGATAAAATCCGGGCAGCAATCAACCTGATTGTTTCCGGTATCCTAATCTCTATCGGAACATCATTGAAACTACCTCTTTCAACCACTTACGTTACCTTTATGGTCGCCATGGGCACATCACTTTCTGACCGTGCCTGGGGCCGCGAAAGTGCTGTCTATCGTATTTCCGGAGTATTTGCAGTGGTTGGTGGTTGGTTCCTTACCGCTTTGGTTGCTTTCACCGTTGCCTGCGTTATTGCCTTGATTATTTCGGTGAGCGGTAACTTCATGATCTTCCTCTTCATTGGCCTGGCAGCGTTCACCGTAATCCGGACACACACGGTACTTCGAAAGCGAACTGCTAATCGGGAAAATGAAGACGAAGAAAGTATTGTAGAAACCGATGCAACCGACAAGGTGATCGACAAAACAAAAAAGCAAGTCATCAATGCTGTTTTGACAATTAATCAAATTTATTCGATTGCCATTGAAAACTTCTTGAGTGAAAATCGGGGAAGCCTTCGCGATGCTGTTGAAATGAAGTCCAGTTTCGACAAGAAAACCAAAAAGATGAAAAACAAGGTGTCTGATGTTGTCGAAAAGCTACAACAAAGCGACTCTCTCGACTTGGGTCACTTCTACGTACAACTTGTTGATTACATGCGAGAAGTATCACACTCGGTAACCTACCTGGTGGATCCGCTACACGAGCATCTTCAGAACAACCATAAGCCATTTACGGAGACTCAAATAAAAGAATTGAGTGATTTCCTTGCTGATACGACCAATTTTGTGAATTTAACACTTCAGGTTGTAAAAGAGGACCAATTCGATGAACTTCCGAATATTATTAAGCAGCGCGACGATTTGATCATTAAACTGGCCGAACTAGAGAAAGCTCAAATCAAGCGAATCAAGAACAAAGAAGTCAACACCCGAAATTCCGTGTTATTCTTCAACATTGTTTCTGAAACGAAGAACTTGCTTATGCACTATATCAACTTGATAAAAGCACAACGAGATTTCTTCTCCAATGCAAAAAAATAAGCTTTCGAAGTTTAAATTATAAAAAGAAATCCCGACCTAAAATGGCCGGGATTTCTTTTTATAGTGGTTCGCCCAATCGTTTCAACCTGACGGTGAAATGCCGCATAATTGAAGTCTCCCTCTCAATCCGGAAGCCCCGCCGAATTAAGTTTTTTCGTTCGAAGATATTGATGAGCGCAGCAACCACGACATCCATGTGGTTATTTGTATAGGTCCGGCGTGGTACCGACAATCGTAGGAACTCGTTTTCAGGATAGCGGTTTTCATGGGTCTTCGGGTCCCGATCGGCGAGCAACGTGCCAACCTCAACACCCCGAACTCCGGCTTCGAGATACAGTTCAACAGCCAGCGTTTGTGCAACATATTCCTCAACTGGAACAAAGGGCAAAAAGCGTCGGGCATCAACAAACACGGCATGGCCACCAATGGGCTGCTGAATAGGAATCCCGGCATCAATTAATTGAGATCCAAGATATTCCACCTGCTTTATCCGAGTCTCCAGATAATTGGCTTCAGTAGCCTCGTCTAAGCCCACAGCCAAAGCGTTCATGTCGCGTCCTGCCATTCCGCCATAGGTTATAAAACCTTCGTACATGATATTGAAAACAGTCGCCTGTTCGAACCAATCTTTTCGTCGCATAGCAAGCAATCCGCCAATATTGACAATCCCATCTTTTTTGCTGCTCATCGTCATCGCATCAGCATAGGTGTACATCTCCCGGACAATTTCCTTAATGGTCGTCTCCGCATACCCTTCCTCGCGCTGCTGAATAAACCAGGCATTTTCGGCGAACCGGGCCGAATCAAACACAACCGGAATACCGTAAGAATCAGCCAGCTTTTTCACTTCACGCAAATTTTCCATCGATACCGGTTGACCTCCGGTGCTATTGCAGGTTAGTGTAACAACAATCATCGGAATCTGTTCTTTAGGATGACTCTCCAAAATCATCCGCAGTTTTCCCAAGTCAATATTTCCTTTAAACGGATGGTCGACCGAAATATCAAAAGCTTCAGCAATTGTGCAGTCGACAGCCATCGCCTTCCGAAACTCGATATGCCCTTTTGTGGTATCGAAATGCGCATTCCCCGGAACAATATGCCCCTCTTTAACCAGCACCGAAAACAACACATTCTCAGCAGCTCGCCCTTGATGAACAGGAAGAAAATAGTCAAACCCAAACAACTGCCGGACACGGTCTCTGAGCTTGTAAAATGAGGCCGAACCAGCATAGCTTTCATCACCGGTCATTATTGCAGCCCACTGACGATCGCTCATCGCACCGGTGCCACTGTCAGTCAACAAATCAATGTACACCTGCTCGCTGCGTAGATTAAACAAGTTGTAATCTGCCTCGCGGATCCATTTTTCACGTTCAACACGAGTACTCCGATAAATCGGTTCGACCATTTTTATTCGGTAATTTTCTGCAAAAGGAATTTCCATTTCCAATCGTTTTAAGTAGGTTCTAATCAATTTAAACTAAAAAGCTTAACCTTGCCAATGCTTTGTAGCAGGCGCACATGTAGTCACCTTCAAAATGAGCCACAAAAAGACAGGCCGATTAGATTGAAAAGGAATCGCGACGTTTGATATTTAGAAACGGGTGAATTACAAGGTCAATTCTTGTTTCGAGGTTCATAACAAACAAATTTGAATGAAAATTAAGGCTATTCCCGAACAAATGAAATGTGATATGTCAGACTTCAGTCTAATTATCAGGACTCAGGAACCAGTAAAAACGTTTTTTGGCCGGACGGCAGAACGCCTGCCGGATGGCACGCAGCAGCGCCAAAAAGAAGAGGGACAAATAAATTTCGCAGAAAAAAGTTTGTTAATGCACCGAAAGGCTTTCTCTCGGTTAAAAAGCTCACTTGAAGCCAATGCTTTCGATCGATTTTCGAAGAAAATCCCGTGTATAAAAATCGTCGTCGACGACTATTCCGTTCCAGACAACCAGATCCAGATCCATCGTTCGCGGGCCAAACTTTGGCAGTGACCGATCGCGCCCCAACTTGTTCTCAACCGATTTTAGATATTTCTGTAGTTGAACCTGATCGAGCTCTGTTTCGAATACCACAGCACCATTCACAAAATCCGCTTGATCTTCAATACCAATTGGTTTGGTCTTCACAAATTCCGACACTCGAATTTCCCCAAAATCCTGTGTCAGTATTTCAAGCAACTGCCGGATATTTTCCTGTGGATGAATATTCGAACCAATAGAAACGTAGACCTGATTCAACGCCGCGCCTCCATTTCAAATGAAACCGATTCGGCAAACCGCAAGGCGTGGGGTTTGTCAACTTCAACTTTTGCGTAGCTTACCCGATCGTCCTCTAAAATCATCGACAACAAACTGGACGTTAGAACTTCCAACAATTTAAAATGACCATCCTGAACGAACGCGATCACCTTTTTAGTAATCACCTTATAATCGTAAATACCATCAGGTTCATCTTCTTGCAATGCCTCCTCGGACACCTCAACCTCAATTTCCAGATTAATGATTACATCCTGCTTGTTGACTAACTCATCCGGGTTAAATCCGATGTAGGTCCTGAGCAGCAAATTTTTTACTCTAATTTTTGCCATAGTTCTCGTTTGGATCTTTTCCTTTTTAATATCAGCCTTCTGTTGAGCTTTTCATCCATAACATGAGCCCGTACAAATTGTTTCCCCAATTAGAATGTTTGCCCCAGGTTTTCTCCCCCATCGCAAAATAAAAGCTGCCCGGTCAGGTGATCATTTTCCAAAATATAATCCAGACTTTTTAGGATCGGGTCTATGCCGCTTGGTTTCTGCATAGGTGTTTTCTTGGCGATCAACCACAAATAGGATTCATCTTTATCTTCGGGCGGCAAGGTTGCTCCGGGAGCAATCGCATTGACTCTGATATACGGCGCAAACTCCAATGCTGCCATCTTGCTAAGCTCCCATAACGCTTTCTTCGATAAGCTGTAGGCTGCATAATCCGACTTACTACTGGTTATTCGGGTATCGACAAAGTTTACAACCACCCCCTTACCAACATGCCTTGCCAGATCACGAATGAGCATGAATGGTGCTCGGTAATTAATCATCATCACCCGATCAAGAAAGTCAAAGTGGGTTTCAAAAATCGATGCTCCTTCAAAAACGGAAGCATTATTGACCAACAAATCCAACTGACCGAATACCTTTAGTACCTCCGGTATCAAGCTTTCAACCGCGAACGGATTTTGCATATTCGACTGAAAAAGAACAAATTTTTGTTCCGGGTATTTCTTCTGAAGTTCGGTGATCAATTTATTTGCTGCTTTTTCAGACGAATTGTAATGCAAAGCAATATCCCATCCCTTCGAGGCTAAGTGAAGCGCAACTTCACGACCTACACGTTTAGCCGATCCTGTAATTAATGCTGTTTGACTCATTTTCTGAAATTCTGTGGATTTTCGTATTCCGGAACGAATTTAGCAGAACCTAGTGAATTCTGCTTCGGGTAGGTACTCAAAACCCGATGATTATTCATTCTAATTAACAATCAGAAAAAAAGATAACCATTTTCAACAAATAAGTATATACTTAAACCGAAGTAATTCACCTAAATTTAAATGCGGCGGTTTCATAACTTAAAATACATTTAAGCTATGAAACAGCTTTACTATTGAAACCAAAGGCTAAGTAAATTCGGTATATATAAATATCAGTGTTATTCATTTAATCCTTTGAGCTATGGAAGAAAAGCTAATTACAATTGCCCTTCTCCCCTATTCCAAAGCTGAAATCTTACGTTCACTATTGGAGTCAGAAGGGATAGAATGCCAACTTGAAAACATAAACCTCATACAAGGAGCTGTTGCTTCGGGAGTAAAAGTAAGAATTTACGAAAAAGACGTTAAGCAAGCCTGGCCAATTCTCGATGAACTACTCGGAAAAGATAATTCCGAGAAAATCGCGGCAGAGAACACCGTTCTAATTCCGGTCGATTTTTCGGGATATTCGTTTAAAGCCGCATTAATGGCTTTTGAGATTGCACAGAAACTGAATTCAAAACTCATTTTCTATCATGTCATTCAGCAGCCTGACTTTTTCAGTATGCCTTATTCTGATGTTATGGCTTTTAACACCGGATTGTACGACCATCTGAAAGAACGGGAAGAATTTGCGAATGAGGAATTTGGCAAATTTCTAAAAAAACTAACCGAATACATCGGCCCAACTAGCTGGAATAAAGTTGATTCTGAGCACATGATAAAGCTAGGTTACCCGGAAGACGATATTCTGTATTTTACCGAAAAACATCCGCCACGACTTATTGTGATGGGAATTAAAGGTCCGAAAGGGGATGATATGGATATTATGGGCAGTACAACAGCCGGTGTAATTTACAAATCGAATGTCCCCGTGTTAGTCATTCCTGAGAAGGCTCCTTTACTAAATCTCGCTTCAATGAAGCATGTGGTATATGCAACCAACTTCGATCAGAAGGATATCGTTTCAATCGACAAGCTTCTCGGGCTGCTTAAACCGTTTAACGCTAAACTCAGTTGTTTGCACATTGGGCCCGACGCAGCCCGTGATTGGGACGAAGCTAAACTGGAAAGCATGCAGAATTTGTTGAAAAACAAATATCCCGACACACCGATTGATTGCATCATTCAGCCCGGGACAGATATTTTAAATGATTTGGAGAGCTTCATAGAGAGCAACAAAATCGACATTCTATCGCTAACCACCCACAAGCGAAATATGATTACTAGGATTTTTAATCCGAGTATTGCACGAAAAATGGTGTTTCATGTTAAAACTCCATTGTTGGTTTTCCACTCATAAAAACAATAGATCCGGTCAACTTGACCGGATCTATTGTTTTATGATCGTCTTCTGATTCGACTATTTGAATGTCGCCAGCTTTGCCAGATACTTCCCAATAATATCAAATTCGAGATTAATTACGGTACCCTCCTTAAAAGTATGAAAGTTCGTTTCCTGATAAGTGTATGGAATGATGGCCACCTGAAATGAATTGTCTTTTGAATTCACAACAGTCAGACTCACGCCATTTACGGTCACCGAACCCTTTTCAACAGTCATATATCCTTGTTGCGCCATCGATTTATCAAACTCGTACTCAAACGTGAAATACCAGCTACCATCAGCCTCTTCAACTTTTTTGCAAACCGCAGTTTGGTCAACATGCCCCTGAACAATGTGTCCGTCTAACCGGCCGTTCATCATCATGCTTCGTTCCAGGTTCACCTTTGACCCAACCTCGAGATATCCCAAATTGGTTTTCAAAATTGTTTCCTTAATGGCCGTTACAGTATAGGTTTTCGCCTCTTGATCCAGTTTTACAACGGTCAAACAAACGCCATTATGCGACAAACTCTGGTCAATTTTTAACTCGTTAACGAAAGGACAGGTCAGGGTAAAATGGTAGTTTTCCTTTTCCCGTTCAATGGCTTTTACAACGCCATAAGCTTCAACTATTCCTGAAAACATGTTAATTGCTTTTTTAATTTGGGCGAATTTACCGAAAAGCTGTCAATCGAAAAAATATAAGCCTTCTTTTAAACCAAAACTCAAATGCGTCCCAATCTGATGGAATTCAGGACCCAACGTTTAATAATGGCTTTCGTACTAAAAACATACGAACCACAAACTTGTGAAACGATACTCCATCACCATCGGGAAAAATGCTTTCCATTAGGGTTTTAATCTATTGAACTCTATAAGTCGGCTAAAATTTGACAGAACAGCCCTGCGGCTGGAATCTTCCATTTTTTTTGAATTTTGTATTATTAAGCATTCTCCATACGATATCCGATAAGAATAACTAACTTCAGCTAATGTTAGTTAGCTTATCTACAACGACATGACAAGTACGACGATTAAATCAGCAATAATTTTGTCAGCCGGGTTCTTAGTCGGGGTAATTGGTATATTCCTAATTTCAATTTCCTATTGGAATCTGGAGCCCATCAAATCAATTGGTCATAACTCGATCGTGTTTCCGGCTTTATTGGGTGGCTTGGCCGGTCTTGCGATTGCTTTCCTGCTTATGAAAACCAGTCGGCAAAACAAGGAACTTAAAGCCAATGAATTAAAATTGCGTACGCTAATTGACCTGTCGCTGGATGGTATTTATCTTGAGAATGAACAAGGTGATATACTCGATTGCAATACAGCCGGACATGAAATGTTTGGTTACTCCCGGGAAGAAATGTTACGACTCAACATTCGCGATCTAGTACCTCCCGAATTTTCCCAACAGATTCCTGAGACCATCCCGGACGAAATGGCAACTGGCGATTTTTATCTGGAACGGGAAAACAGAAAGAAAGATGGCAGCCTCTTTCCAACCGAGATCAATACGAAATTTGTCGAACTGAACGGAAAAAAAAGATTGATTGCGTATGTGCGCGACAATACAAAGCAAAAAAAATCGGAAGCTGCCTTAAAAGAAGTAATTGCAACAAAAAATAAGCTTTTTTCGATTATCGGTCACGATCTTAAAGGATCACTGGCCACCATAAAGGGCTTCAGCGATCTACTACTAGTTGACAGCAGTCTCTCAAGCGATGACACGCGCAATTATCTGCAATACATACAAGGAGCGGCAACACAAGCAAACACGTTGTTAGAAAACTTACTTAATTGGGCACTAATTCAAACTGACCGAGTCCGTTTTTCCCCGATTCAATTATCGCTCAAATCAATTGTCGCTGCTGTCTTTAGCCAAATTGGCGATCAGGCAAATTCAAAAAAAATCGATCTAATTTGTAATATCGATGCCAACTCGATGGTTTGGGCCGATGAAGCAATGCTCAGAACCATACTTCGAAATCTTCTGGCAAATGCTATTAAGTACTCTTACCCCGATGGACAAATCAAGATAGAAGAAGAGATGCAAGAAAACAAGCATGTGATCTCAATCGTTGATCAGGGAATGGGGATGACCTCCGATACCATCGAGAATCTGTTTAAAAGTTGTAGTCGACCCAAAACGATTCCCGGCACCAATAATGAAATTGGAACCGGGCTGGGATTAATCATTTGTAAGGAGTTTGCGGAAAAACACAATGGAAGCATTCGCGTTGATTCTACCCCGGGAAAAGGAACGACTTTCCACATCGAATTACCGATTAGCCAAAACTAAAAGAGTTTCAAGAAACTACCGGGAATTGACGTTTCGAAACGGAACATCTTTCCGGTTATGGGATGACGGAATGCCAATACCCATGCATGCAGCCCAAGTCGTCCGAGTGGATTTGATGTTGATCCGTACTTTTTATCTCCAACAATCGGATGTTCCAAGTCCTTCAGGTGAACCCGAATTTGGTTTTTACGACCTGTCTCCAAATTAACTTTCAACAACGAATAGCTTTCGTTGCTCTTCAAGGTTGAATAATGTGTGATTGCTTGCTGCCCGCGCTCCGGGTCTTGAGTTGAATAAACAATGAACGCTTTACTTTCGAACAAATAAGATGTATGAGTTCCTTGTTGCGGATCGAGTTGGCCATCAATTACAGCCAAATAACTACGCTCGGCAATGGTTTGTTTCCACGACTCCTGCAGCAGTCCCTGCATTTCTTTGCTTTTCGCAAACATCATCAGACCACTGGTTTCCCGGTCTAAACGGTGTACAATGAATATTTTATTTGTTTTATGCTGCTCTTTCACATAGTTACTGAGCATGCTGTAAACAGTATCCCGCTTCTCCTTGTCGGTGGCAATTGTCAACAAACCTGCGTTTTTATTCACCACAATCAAATCCTTGTCTTCATACACAACGACAACGCCGCGCAGCTGGCTGGTTGCCGGACCTGGTTTACGGCTAAGCTCTACCGTATTCCCTGGTTTCAATAAATGGTTGAATTGACTTATTGCTGTTCCATTCACTAAAACTTGCTTTTTCTTTAGCATGGTTTTAATGTTGTCGCGGTTCTTATGGGGTAATTGTTCAATTAAAAACTTCATCAACTCCTGATCTTGTTTCACTTTGAACTGAATATTTCTTGGTTTCTCGGTACGAGATGACTTATCACCCTCTTTCTGTTGTTTCATTATCATTTTCAATTTTTGGCCAGATTGACCCATTCAACCAACCGGGACAAAGATAAAGGTATTCTTCATTCTTTTTAGACCTAAAATAACCAATTGTTTCACGTGAAAACATGCCCTTTTTTAAACAAAAAACGAGCTCTGCGACTGCAAAGCTCGTTTAAAATAACTTATCACAAGACCATATCGGCCTGGCTACATGGCTATTAGCCTATTCAATTCCGCGAACTCGTTTTTCCCAATTCCAAGCCGACAGAAGTGTTTCCTCTAAACCAGTCTCGGCTTTCCAGCCCAATTCCTCATTCGCATAGCTCGTGTCGGCCCATATTTTAACTATGTCGCCCGCTCTTCGGTCAACAATCTTGTAATTCAATTTCACTCCGGTAACTTTTTCAAAACCTTTTACAATTTCGAGCACTGAATAACCATTCCCGGTTCCCAGGTTGAAAATTTCGTACCCGGCTTTGTTTTTATTGGTCAACAAGCGTTCAATCGCCACCACATGCGCTTTGGCCAGGTCAACTACATTAATATAATCACGAATAGCTGATCCGTCGGGAGTGTCATAATCATCACCAAATACCTTTAGTTCACCACGCAAACCTGCGGCTGCCTGGGTGATAAATGGAACGAGGTTTTGTGGAACCCCCAAAGGCAATTCACCAATTAAAGCAGATGGATGCGCTCCGATCGGGTTGAAATATCGCAACGCGATTCCCTTGATTTGCGGATAGGCGCGAATGCTGTCACTCAGGATATCTTCGTTTACACGCTTTGTATTTCCGTAGGGTGACTCCGCATCCTGACGAGGAGTTTTTTCAGTAACAGGCAATACATCGGGTTGCCCGTAAACAGTACATGACGATGAAAAAACGATATTCGAAATATTGTATTTCAACTGACAATCCAGAATATTCATCAGTGACACCAGGTTATTCCGGTAATAATGCAACGGAATTTGAACAGATTCGCCAACCGCTTTTGAAGCCGCAAAGTGAATAATCGCTTCTATGTCGGTATGCTTGCTGAAAAATTCATCAGTTTTTGCTGTATCAGCCAGATTCAACTGTTCAAACTCAGGCTTTACACCCGTAATTTTCTCAATATTCGCCAATACTTCGATACTCGAATTCGACAAATCATCAACGATTACTACCGAATAGCCTGACTGTTGCAGTTCAACAACGGTGTGCGAACCAATATAACCGGTTCCACCGGTTACCAGTATTTTAGATGCCATAAATTTGATTTTAATTTTAGACCAAAGTAACAAATAATTGGTCGAATTCTAACTAGTTATCGCGGGCTGGCAGGGCATACTTGACATAAAAGACTAACAAGTCATTCAATCTGTTGAAAACTTTCTGTTGGCTGCGCATTAATTTTTCCTTATTTTTGAATCCAAACACGAGAGTCTGTGGAATTATTAGCCTACATCAAAGAATTACTTTTACTGAATGACTGTGTGATCATTCCGGGTTTTGGTGGCTTTGTAACCAATTACAAGCAAGCCGGATTGCATGCAGCTCAATTCACGCCCCCGGAGAAATCAGTTAGTTTTAACAAAAAGCTAAATTTCAACGACGGGCTATTGATCAACCATGTCGCATCGATAGAAGGATTGAACTACATAGCGGCACGTAAAAAAGTTAACCTGATGGTTCAGGAATTGACTTACCGCTTAACTGATGGTGAAGAGATTATCCTTAACGGTCTTGGAACGCTAAAATACGATGAGCAGCAACACCTGTCCTTCACTCCAAAAGTTGAAGGAAATTTAAACCTCGACGCATTCGGACTAGGTACTTTCACTTACGAGAGTTTGTTTTCTCGTCAGGTCGCCCGCAAAGCCATATCTCAACAGGAACGCCAGGCAGTGGAAGTAATCTTCCAGAAACGCAGTTTGAAAAAAGTATTGGTGGCCATTCCGCTCCTTTTTGCCTTAGCTGTCATCCCTCTGAAAAACAATACAACACACATCCTAAAATCAGATCTGAGCAGCATTCGCGAAATGATGATGCCATCTGCCAGTCCGTCTGTTGCAACTACAACAGAAGTTGCTGAAGTGTATTTTTCGGAAGCTAAAACGCAAGACATCGCTGAGACTCAGACCGAAGAAATCGAAGCAGCCACACCTGCCCGTTATTTCCTGATCGTGGGAAGTTTCAGGGATGAGGAAAATGCCCAAACATTTATCAACCAACTCGATAAGAAGGGATTTCAGGGAACAAACCTTGGCGTTATTAAAGGATTACACTACATTTCACTGGGTGGGTTCAGCCAAATTGAAGAAGCATTGGAAGCTCGTAAAAATTACGCCTCACAATCCTTCGGATCCGGGGCATGGATTTACAAGAAAATTTGATCTTAACATCATTATAGCCAAAAAAAGCCTCGATTCGGGGCTTTTTTTTCTTTCATTTTATCAGCTTAAAGGCATACTCCCAATCATGGCGCAAAAATCCGGGAATGCACCATAGAGCAGCTAGCATTTCAATTGGACCAGCGGCCTCAACACCACCCATATCAACACAATCCCATCCAAATTGACCTAAAATAACTTTCACATCATTTTTCGCTTTTTCGCTATTCCCACAAATGCACATCGTTGGCCTTCCGCCTTTCAAATTCGGATCGACCATGAGTGAATTTCCAACACTATTGAAGGCTTTCACAAAGTTGATACGAGCATATTTCGACTGAAGATGCTCCATCAACGAAGAGTTTCGTGAAGTAAAATATTGAAGAACACCATTTTTAGGAGACTCATTACTAATCGGATTGCAGGTATCAATCACCGTTTTTTCGTGCAGAGTCGCGGCTCCGGCTAAGTCGAGAACAAACTCGGCCGCACTACCTTTTACAGCCAACACCAAAAGATCGCCAAAACGGGCAGCTTCTTCAAAACTACCAACCGATGCATTCTCCCCTGCTCCACTCAACCAATCCTCCAGATTTTGCGCCTGTCGTGTCCCAATCATCACCTGGTAACCATACTTGAGGAAACCATTGGCTAAGACTCGTCCCACAATTCCCGACCCCAATACACCTATCCGATTTCTCATCACGTTTAATTTTACTTTGTTTGACAATAATGCCTACGACAATTTTTACGCACTTTCTCATATTAAGTTAATCCCGGATAAATTGAAGATTAGTATCTTCATCTTCAAATTAAAAACCATGCAACAACCAGCATTTCTGAAATCAGGAGACCGAATCCGAATTGTTTCACCAGCCGGAAAAGTTCAAGCGGAAAACATTTTACCTTCAGTGAAATTACTTGAAGAAGAAGGTTTTGAAATCTGTTGCGGAAAACATTTTCTGGAGAGTCATTTTCAGTTTGCGGGTACCGACCAGCAACGGTTACAAGATCTACAAAAAGCTCTGGATGATCCGAAATGCAAAGCAATTATTTGTTCTCGCGGTGGCTATGGCTCAATTCGAATTGCCGACCAACTTGATTTTTCGAAGTTCCGTAATAACCCGAAATGGTTGGTTGGCTTCAGCGACATTACCGTGTTGCATGCGTTGTTTCAACGGGAAGGGTTTTGCAGCATCCACGGCCCAATGCCTTCTTTTTATCTGAACGAAGGAAAGCCAACTGAAAGTTATAAACAACTTGTCCATCTGCTTCGAGGAAAAATACCTACCTACACGTTTACAAACCATCTTTCCACCCAAAAAAGCAAGGCCATTGGTGAATTATGCGGTGGAAACCTATCGATTTTATACAGCTTACTGGGTACTCCCTTTCAACCTGTAGTGAACGGTAGAATTCTCTTTATTGAAGATCTCTCGGAATATATGTACCACTTGGACAGAATGATGCACAACTTAAAATTTGCAGGCTTGCTGAAAGATTTAAAGGCATTGTTGGTTGGCAGTTTCACCGAAATGAAGGACAATGATTCTCCTTTCGGGCAATCGGTGGAACAAATCATTCTTGAGGCAGTACGCGAATACGATTACCCGGTTTATTTTAACTGCCCCTCTGGTCATATCGGCGAAAATATGCCACTTCTTTTTGGTCACACTTATTGCATCGATGAACAGGATGGCTTGATTCGTCTTTCACCGGTGTAAAAACAAAAGTTCAGTCCGGTTTTAAATTATTGCTTTATTTGATCCAGGTAGGCGATTGTTTCGCGGATCCCTTTTTCATACGAGGTGGGCTCGAAATTGAAGAAAGTATTGAATTTAGTAGAATCGAAATGGTAATCCATCTCCTGCTGAAAGACCAGTTCATACACTTCAGTCAACGTTATATCAAAATACCCCATTGTTTTCAGAACCCATTTGGGCACCAGCATCGTCCTTGGATCCACGTTTATTTGAGAAGAAAGTAACTGAACCCATTCTTCTCCTGTTGGGCCGGGGCTAAATGTTGGCAAATGCCAAACCTGATTACATGCTCTGGGATCGTCCGCTAATTGCCTAAGCGCTTTTGCGCAATCCAAGGTATAGGTGAACGAATGTGGCTGAGTTAAACTTCCCATCCATTGGGCTTTTTTACCTTTTCTCAAATTCTTAATCATCAGCAAATACAGCAAACTCGATTGAACAGAATAAGGTCCATACAAATCGGAAGCCCGGCCGATGATTGCCCGCATAGATACTTTACTCATTTCCGACTCTAACTGACGAGCGATTGTTGCCCGGATTTCACCCTTTTTACTGCATGGATTATATGGCGTTTGCTCCGTCATCTTCCCTTCAACACGACCATACATATACACATTGTCAAAAAAAATCAGCAAGCTATCTTCTTTGTAACAAGCCTCAATTACATGATTCATAATCCTTGGCCACCGCTCTTTCCATATCTCATATCGATAGGGCAGGCCGGCGCACAAGTATACGACATCAGAGCCTTCTACAGCTCTCAATGTATCGCCAAGCGAAGTCAGGTCTCCCTTTACCGAAGTTGCACCAGGCATGCTAAAACCACTGCGCGACATTAACTTAACTTTTTGATTGTGAGCCAGTAGTTCGTTTGCCAAACTAACGCCAATCGCACCTCCGGCACCTAAAATCGTATGCCTTTTTATAGCTCCTCCTTGAAACGCTTTTCCCATTTTCATTCGATGTATGTTTTCATCCTGTTGATTAACATTTAGAAATTTTATTCACCTTAGAGCTGAGCGGTTATATGCATTAAATACAACTCAAATTTCCGTTTCCGATGCTTTCTTCCTCCCTTCAACCCACATATAAATGGTAGGCAAAACCAACAACGTAAGCAAAGTTGAAGTAATTAGACCTCCAATAACGACAGTCGCCAAAGGTCGTTGGACCTCGGAACCAGGTCCTGAGTTAAAAGCCATGGGAATGAAACCCAAACTTGCAACCAAAGCCGTCATCAAAACCGGACGTAACCGATCGGCAGAACCATTAATTACCACCTTTTTCAGTGGATCGGGACTATGTTTTCGAAGCTCGTTGATGTGATCGAGTAAAACAATCCCGTTGAGTACGGCAACACCAAACAAAGCCACAAAGCCAATGCTCGCTGAAACCGATAAGTACATGCCTCGCATCCAGAGAAGGAACACTCCGCCAGACATCGCAAATGGTAAATTGAGTAATATTATCATTGCAAAACGCATACTGCCGAAATTGAGGTACAACAAACCTAGGATAATGAAAAGCGAAAGCGGAACAACCAATAGCAGATGGTTCATGGCGCGACGTTGGTTTTCGAACGTTCCTCCAAATTCAAGAAAATAGCCGGGCGGCACATCAGCTTTATCATCGATGGCTTTCTGCAAATTAGCCACATAGGTGCCAATATCAATATTTTTAATATTGACTCCAACAATCAACCGGCGCCATCCGTTTTCGCGTTGAATTTCACGAGGCCCCTCTTGAGCTATAATTTTGCTCACCCGTTTTAGTGGGATAAACTGTCCGTTAGCCAAATAAACCGGTATCTCCTGAATTTGCTGTAGCTGTTCACGAATCTCTTTTGGATAACGAACCAAAATATCGAAACGACGCTGCCCCTCGTAGACTTGTCCGGCCACCTGGCCACCAATACCTGCTTCAATTACTTGTTGCACTTCGTCGACATTTAATCCGAACGAAGCCACTGCTTCACGGTCAATTTCGATTGTCAAATAGGGTTGCCCAATAGGCTGCTCTACAAAATGATTATCCGTTCCAGTCATTCCGGCAGCTATTTGAGATATTGATTCACCAATCCGATTCAGTTCATCCAGATCTTCACCGTAAATTTTCACAGCTACATCTGACTTTACACCACTCGTCAGTTCATCGACCCGCATAGCTATTGGCTGCGTAAAGTTGTATGCCAAACCCGGTTCTGTTTTAAGATAGGGTTCGATTTTGGCAATGAGGTCTTCTTTATCAATGCCTTTTCGCCATTCTTTCGGATCTTTCAACACAATCCAGATATCAGTTTGGTGCACCCCCATCCAATCGTTCGCTAAATCGGACCGTCCGGTTTTAGGAACTACCGTTTTGATTTCAGGAATGCTCTTCATAAGCTGACCTGCCAGCCAATTAGCATTTTCGATCGATTCTTCCAGTGTAACCGATGGCATGCGAACCTGTTCTACCAAAATTGAACCTTCCTCGAGTTCGGGCAAAAACTCACTTCCGAGTCGAAACATAACCCCAACTGAAAACACAAATAACAGCAAAGCCGACAACAGCACAATCAGGCGCTTTTTCATGTGCCATTCCAACAACCACAGGTATCGAGGCTTCAACCAATCGATTAAATAATTACGACGCACCTTCACTCCACGGTGAAATATTAAAGATGAAATAGCTGGGATGAAAACCAACGCCAGCAAAAGAGACCCGAATACTGCAGCAGCAACTGTTATAGCCATTGGTCGGTATAAAATACCTTCCATCCCGCTAAAGGTCATAATGGGTACATATACCAAAAGAATAATGAGCACTCCAAAAAAAATTGGCCGGGCAACTTGTTTAGCCGCCGAAACAATAATATCATCCTGCTTATCATCTGGATTTCGTGTCTGCAAGCGGTGTACAATATTTTCAATCATTACTACTGAACCATCAACAACCATCCCGAAGTCGATGGCCCCCAAACTCATAAGATTAGCCGCCAGGCCAAACTCGCGCATACCAATAAAAGCGAACAACATAGACAGCGGTATTACCATCGCAACGATAAGAGCTCCTGAAATTTCGCCCAATAATAAAAGCAACACCACAATCACTAAAAAACCACCTTCCATGAGGTTTGTCTGAATAGTTCCCGTAGTTCGTTTAATCAGATCCGATTGGTCGTAAAACTTTTCAATTTGGACACCTTCAGGCAGATTTTTATTAACCGATTCAATTTTCGATTCTATGTCAGCAATCACCTCGCGTCCGTTACCTCCACGCAGCATCATCACAATTCCTGTTACAACTTCGCCTTGTCCATCTCGGGTAACTCCCCCTTGCCGAATTTGTGTCCCAATTTCAACATCGGCCACATCCTGTATAAACACCGGTGTATTGTCTCGTTTCGCAACAACAATATTCAGAATGTCCTCTTTTTTATTGATTTGTCCAAACCCGCGCACAATGTATTGCTCCCGATTGTGTACGAGATAGTTCCCCCCCGATACAGAGTTATTTTTTGCTATAGCATCAATAATATCCTGGATATTGATACGATACATGCGCATTTTTCCGGGCTGAATAAGCACATCGTATTGTTTTACAAAACCACCAAAAGAGTTGATTTCAGTGACTCCTTTTACCACTTTCAACTGCGGGGCAATCATCCAGTCTTGTATTTCACGCAGCTCGGTCAGTGAATAATTTTCGCCCTTCACCTGATACTGGTAAATTTCGCCAAGAGCAGTTGAAATCGGCCCCAACTGCGGTGCAGAGACATCGGCAGGCAGTTCATCAGAAATGGATTGAAGCCGCTGGCTTACCATTTGCCTAGCAAAAAAGATGTCGGTATTTTCCTGAAATTCGATCGTTACAGCTGACAAACCAAACTGCGATATCGAACGAACCTCTTTTACATCGGGTAGACCATTCATCGCTGTCTCAATAGGATAACTAACCAACTTCTCCACATCATAGGGCGAATAGCGGCCAGCCTTCGTGATTACCAATACCTGCACCGGCGTAACATCGGGCAACGAATTGATTGGAATTTGCAGAAGCGAATACCCACCGGCTGCTGCCATTAGAAGAACCAGCGATAAAGCGACAAACTTTTGGCGAACGGAGAATTGAATAACTTGGTTAAGCATGGTATGATTTTGATTTATTCTTCTGAAATCAACTCGTAACGTGAAAGTGCTTTTAGGCTGAAGACTTGCGAAATGGCAACTTCTTCTTTTTCGTTCATCCCATTGCGCACAATAGCATATTGATCGTGAATCTCTGCAATTTCAATAAATCGCTTCTCATAGACTGCATCGTCGTTTTTTACAAAGACGACAGCCTCATTTCCATCGTATGTTATAGCTTTAAGCGGAATCGCAAAAACTTCGACAGCAGAGCTGGTACTGATCTCGATCCGAACATTTTCACCTGGTTTTGGCCAGTTGTTTTTAGGAGCAACCTCAATGTTGACCACAACAGACCGGTTCTGTTCATCTAAACCCGGATTGATTGACGAGACTATAGCCATCAATTTATTTTGCTCATCATCGCGGCGCGAAATCCGAACTGTGTCACCGGCTCGCACAAACCTGGAATCTTCAGGACTCAAATAGCCTTTCACCAGAACTTTCTGCAGATCTATAATTCTTCCCAGTGTTTCATAGGCATTAACCGACTGACCTAATTCAACGTTTAGCCGATCCAAACTGCCGGAAATTGGTGCATAAATCTTCAAACTCGGATCAATCTGCTCTGCCGAACTCATTGCCTCGATTTCATGATCCGGGATCCCAATGGCTTTTAACTTTGCCACAGAAGCAATGCTTGCCGTCCGGGCTCGTTGATAATCAGACAGCGCCTGATCGAGTTCCGATTTGGAGCTGATCGTTTGCTCGACTAGCTGCTTCATACGCTCCATGCGGCTAGTTTGAAATTTTTCGTCGGCTTTAGCTTGCAGATATTCAGAAATCAAATTCCCAAAAACCAAACTTTCAAATTTGAACAGTTCCTGACCCTTCCGAACAAGCTGCCCTTCACGAACTAATATCGCACTTACACGTCCGTCAATCGGAGTACTTAAAATACTGACATGGTTTGTTGCCGGAAAAACGACAGCTGACGCCAAAATACTGTAATTTTTCACTGCGCTCGATACCTTCCGGGTCTCGATATTCAATTCATTCATTTCTTTTTCCGAAAGATGAATGATCAGTTTTCCGGCTTGCTTACCAGAGACCGAAGGCGGGGTTTCCTGAATCTCGGTTGCTGACTCTTTTGGGTCCTTCCCCGAAGAACAAGCAACCATTACGGCCAATAAGAAGAAAGCTCCCAAATAGATGTATAGGCATTTTTTCATGGTAACGGGATTAATAAACTAATTCAACGTTGAGATATTTTTCAAGCTGTACCAATTGCAAATAGAAGTCGTGTAGAGCTTCCAGGTAAGCGTTTTGATTTTTAAGATAGGTTTGCTGCGAAAGAATCAGATTCATCAAATCAATTTCCCCCAATCGGTAAGCTTCTAGGCTTAACTGCTGCAAACGAGCTGATTTCGCACTTATAGTTGTGTTGTATCGATCAATGACCTGTTTACTGGTAACGTAACCATGCCAGGCTTGTTCTATTCGCTCTTTCATCTCTTGCTCAATTCCTTTTTGTTGCCATTCAACTTCGGTTTGTCGGGCCTCGGCCATTTTTATTTCTCCACGTTGTTCAAAAGGTAACCAGATCGGAATACTCAACCCAAGTTCAAAACCATTGTATTTGTAGCCGTTACCATAATTTTGTTTGTACAGATTAAATCGAATATCAGGCAAAATATTGCTCTTAGCTTCTCTGATTTTATTTTGAGCCGCCTCAAATTCTGCCATGGCGGCCAAATATTCAGGTTGCTCGTGCAACACCGAGAGCGCGGTAATCTGACTAACCTCAACATCCTCATTTTTCAGGGTGTCTGAAAACTGAATGCTATAGTCGATTTCCGGGATTTTAAGCCCCATCACACGAAATAAACTGTACCTCCCGATGTGTAGCATCCGTTCAGCTTCACTCTGGAAATTCTCAGCCTCCGCCAATTGCAATTCAGCTTTTATGAGGTCGATTCCGTTACCCATTCCGGTTTCAAACTTTGTGTAGACTGCATTATAAAGTTCATCAGCCAAAACCTTTTGCTGCTTCCCAAGTTCCTTAAGATGCAGAGCGTAAAGAATGTCGATATAGCGCGATTTTACTTCCGCCCTAATGTCATTTCGCCGGGCTTGTATTTGATAGGCCATCGCTCGGGTCTCGTGCTGAAGTGCCTTCATGCGATAGATTGTAGTTAACGGAAAATCGAACGTTTGCGATACAGTCCATCGCCTTTCTTCAAAAGGCTTAACCGCCGAACTGCTCATTCCTTCTTCGAAGTAACTAATCTCGGGAGCTTCAATACCGGTAAGTGTGCGCCAGGCATCGCGCTTTTGTTCCATAATAGCCTTCGATTGATTGAGCATCGCATTGTTGGCAAAAGCGGAATCAACAGACGCCTGAAGCGTTATCAATTTTTCCTGTCCAATGGCGAAAACAGGAATGCAGAAAAAAAATAGAAGTAAAGTCTTAGTCATGATGCTTATTTGAAACAAATGTTCGATAAAAGAACAAAACAACAATTGAAAAGTTTTCATTTCAATTTACAACATTTGATTCATACCTTAAATCAGTTAACTTTCAATTTCGAAATAGTTCAATATGACAAAACAAAAAGAAGTCGGTGATAAAGGAGAAGATATTGCTCGCCAATACTTACAAAAACTGGGATACACCATCCTGGCAACAAACTGGCATTTCCACCATTATGAAATTGATATAATTGCGAAAGATGGAGATGAGTTGGTTATTGTTGAAGTAAAATCACGAAGCAGTCGAAACTGGGAACATCCAAGCGAAGCGGTTGGCAAACGAAAAATTCGATTCCTGATTGAAGCCGCAGAAGCCTATATTTTCAAATCGGACAGCCACTGTGATACCCGTTTCGACGTGATCGCCATTATTTTTCAAGGAGATACCTACGAATTGGAACATTACAAAGACGCCTTTTATCCGACCGCCTGAATAAATCTTTATTTTTGCACCATGAACATTGAAGAACTACGCGAATATTGTATCTCAAAAAAGGGAACTTCTGAAGGTTTTCCATTCGATGAAACGACTCTTGTTTTTAAGGTCATGGGGAAAATGTTTGCGCTAACAAATATTGAGGGAGACCTAAGTGTCAATTTAAAATGTGACCCGGAAAAGGCAATCGAGCAGCGAGAGAAGTTCCCCTGTGTTCTACCTGGATATCATATGAGTAAGATTCATTGGAACACTGTTCGGATTGACGGAACGGTAGGCGACCAGCAAATCAAATACTGGATCGATGATTCCTACGAATTAATCGTTGCTAAATTGACAAAAAAACAAAAAGACGAATTAGGAAAACTTTAATCATCCATCATGATCGAATTTAAATTGACATCGGAATATATTGAATTGATAAAACTACTGAAGCTACTTCATTTAGTTGAATCAGGAGGCCAGGCAAAGCTATTTGTCGAGGACGGATTTGTAACCTTAAATGGTGAAACTGAATTCCGAAAACGAGCTAAAATTCGCGTTGGTGATGTGCTCGAATTCAACGATCAGCAGATTCTTATAAAATAATCAAGCCGACAGGAATCTGTCGGCTTGGAATGCTTGTGCGCTTAAGAGTGGAATGAAAGAGAAAAATAAAACTGGTTTAACTATACGTGGTATATTCTAAAAGCATAACAAAGTTAAGCCACCGAGGCTATTCAAAGCAAGTTTATTTGGACTAATTATGCCAATTCCTGATTCGAGTGTTCAAACCCTTAGTATCAGCAAATGGATGCACCTTATCGATGATTGAAACAATTATCGTTGAATACATTGACCTAAAAAAACGAAGTTTTTGATTGATCGCAACGTCTGCACCTTTAAGAAAGCTCTTACCACATCAGCTGAATCCATCAACGCCAAAATCAAAGCATTCGAACCATGTTCTGGAGGGGCGAAAAACGTTTGCTTGCTCCTTGTCAGATCAACTGGAATTAAAAACAAACAGCATTGCCGATTGATCAGATTATAGCTACCCAGAATGGTTTCTGATCTTACAATCTCAATCTTTTCAAAAAGAAAGAAGCCGACAGGAATCTGTCGGCTTGGAATGCTTGTGCGCTTAAGAGTGGAATGAAAGAGAAAAATAAAACTGGTTTAACTATACGTGGTATATTCTAAAAGCATAACAAAGTTACGCTACCGAAGCCATTCAAGTCAAGCCAATTTCAACTAATTATGCCAATACCTGATTCGGGTGTTCAAACCCTAATCTTCAGCAAACAGACATACCTTATCGATGATTGAAATAATTACCGTTGAATACAACAGCCTAAAAAAAGAAGGATTTCCGGTTCATCGCTACTTTTAGATCGCCAGAAAGTTCTCGATGCGTCAGATGGATCCTTAAACGCCAAAATCAAAGCATGTTTCAGAAGAGTGCGAAAGATGAGTTCCTTTCCCTCCACATTTACTGGAATTAAAATATACAGCATTGCCGATTGATCCGATTATAGCTATTCAGAATGGTTTCTGATCCTACAATCTCAATCTATTCAAAAAAAAGAAGCCGACAGGAATCTGTCGGCTTGGAATGCTTGTGCGCTTAAGAGTGGAATGAAAGAGAAAAATAAAACTGGTTTAACTATACGTGGTATATTCTAAAAGCATAACAAAGTTAA
>NZ_JBFHIT010000020.1:0-73658 GCF_041596335.1 Mangrovibacterium sp.
ATAAAAACACAAAAGTTTTTTACTGAATTGCTTTGAGCGAAAGATTTTTCCACTATTTTTGCATCGCTAATTCAGGCCCGGGTGGCGGAATTGGTAGACGCGCTGGATTCAAAATCCAGTTTTGGTAACAAAGTGCGGGTTCGATTCCCGCCCCGGGTACAGAAACCTCTCAAACACTTGATTTGAGAGGTTTTTTGCTTTTTACGGGCATTGATACCCTGCAGCGCCCTCCCGTTTCTTCAGAATACCGCAACCTTCCGGAACCTGTGTTGTTGTTTTCCATAGACGAGCACATGAGAGACGATTTTTGCCAAAAATGTTTTATCTGTTTGGTTCATCCCAATAAGTTTAAAAAATACAATGTGTTACAGTTTTAAATCGAAGCTTTCGACCCAGAAAAAAAGGTATCAACACTGGAAAAAGGTTTGGAAAGAAGAAGCCGAAATCATCGACGATAAAGGGAAAGACCTTTTCTTTGCTGACGGTTTTAGTCATCCAACCGTATTGATCTACACAACCGCCAAGCCATTCGTCCCTACCCCTTCGCTCTGGGGACTAATTCCAAGCTGGGCGAACGACACCAAAATAGGGAACCAAACGTTGAATGCACGTGGAGAAACTCTCTTTGAAAAACCTGCCTTTCGCGAATCAGCCAAATCAAAAAGATGCCTGATTTATGTTGATGGCTTTTTCGAATACCATCATTTTCGGGGTAAAACCTACCCCTATTTCATTTTTAACAAGGACGAATCGCCGATGGTATTAGCAGGACTCTGGAGTGAATGGGACGACAAAGCAACAGGAACGTTGTTGAATACATTCTCGATTGTTACCACATCAGGAAACCCGATGATGTCTCGAATTCATAACAATCCGAAGGCCGATGGACCGAGAATGCCGTTAATACTTTCGGAAGATGTTGCTGACGAATGGCTGAAGCCCATTCACTCAAAGGCAGACGAGCAGTACATCGCATCAATCATTCAGCCCTACAACCAGGATAAAATGGACTCGTACACCGTTGGCACTTTGAAAGGGAAAAACGCCATTGGCAACAATCCGGAATCGACACACAGAGTGGGTTACCCGGAATTGGAATTCAATCAATCAAGCCTGTTTTAAACGCTGTAGAAGCAACGACAACAGCCAACAATTCCGGCAGTTTACTGAAACCCGGAAGGCCAATTCGCCAATTTTGAAACTGCTGTTTCAACTACTTCAAATCTCTTTTTACAGAAAAGCCTTTTTCGTTTCAGGCAAATAATCCATTTTTGGTATAGCATTTAATAATCGGATGCAATATCTTTGTCTCTCATTCAAAAAGAAATACTATGATCGTAGTTGATTCAATGAAAATATTAATTGCTGAAGATGTTGAGTCGAATTACTTATATCTGAATGCTGTTCTAAGTAAAATTAAGGCAGAGATCGTATGGGCTAAAAATGGTCTTGAAGCGGTTGATTTGTTTAAAAAGCACCAGGATTTCGATTTGATATTAATGGATCTGCAGATGCCGGAAATGAATGGTTACGAAGCGACACGCATCATAAAATCGATTAACCCATCAATCCCGATTATTGCGCAAACCGCATTTGCAATGGCCGAAGATCGTGCGAAAGCGCTTAACGCCGGATGCAACGAATATCTGGCTAAGCCAATTCGCTCGAAAGATTTACTAAACTTAGTCGAGAAATTTATGCATGTCTGATAGTCATGCAATTCCGCATAACCGAAACGTTCATTTCTTAATAGAGGTGAACGTTTTTTAATGCTTGTTTATAGCGCAAAAGCAACCGCATTTATTACTTTTGGAGATTCAGTTAAAAAAGCGATGAACAACAAACAATACCTCCTGGATAAGCGATACCTTAAAATGGCTTCCATCTGGGCTCAGAATTCGTACTGCACACGGCGACAAGTCGGTGCTATTTTGGTGAAAGACCAAATGATTATTTCAGATGGATATAACGGCACCCCTTCCGGTTTCGAAAATATTTGTGAGGACGAAAACAATAAAACCAAGCCATACGTTTTGCATGCTGAAGCCAACGCGATAACCAAGGTCGCCAAATCGAGCAACAGCAGCGACGGAGCCACCATGTATGTAACGTCTTCGCCCTGTTTGGAATGTGCGAAACTGATTATCCAGGCTGGGATAAAACGCGTTGTATTTACCGACAGCTATCGGCTGGAAGATGGCATTGAATTACTAAAGCGGGCGAGCATTGAGGTTGTTCAGGTCGAAATTGAAGAACAGAATTAGGAAAACAGACACAAGATCATGAATAAAAATACGAGAATCTACTTGCCCCTGCTCATTGCCATATCTGTCATTGCAGGAATTTATCTCGGCAACCATCTGGCTAACCAATCCACCCCGATTGGATTGCGTAATTTTACCCCTCCCAAACCCGACAAGCTGAGCACAATTGTCGACCTGATCTCGAATGCCTATGTGGATTCGGTGGCCACCGACGAGATTATCGAAGAGGCGATTCCTGTATTGTTAAAAAATCTAGACCCGCATTCAACCTATATTCCGGCCAGCGACATGCAGGAAGTGAACGAGGAAATGCAGGGAAACTTTGGCGGAATTGGGGTACAGTTCTCCATTCATAACGACACCGTTCAAGTTGTTGATGTGATCTCCGGAGGTCCATCGTCAAAATTGGGCATTCAGCCGGGCGACCGGATTGTACAGGTCAACGATTCGTTAATTGCCGGAAATAGCGTGAAAAACGAAACTGTATTGAGTTTGCTTCGAGGCGAAAAAGGAACGATCGTCAATGTTGGAATTAAACGAAAAGGTATTCGCGACCTGATTCAATATGAAATTACCCGAGGCGATATTCCGATCACCAGTGTTGATGTAAGCTACATGATTAACGACTCAACCGGACTGGTAAAAGTTAGTCGGTTTGCCGAAAAAACCTACGCCGAATTTATGCTGGCTGTTGATAAAATTCATCAGGCAGGCGCCAAACAAATCATTGTTGATTTGCGCGGAAACCCCGGAGGATACCTGATGGCCGTAGTAAAAATGGTGAACGAATTTCTTGACAATGGTGACCTGATTGTTTACACCGAAGGTTTCTCACAAGCCAGAAAAACCTACACTGCAACCGGAAAAGCTCATTGGGCCGACAAACGTGTTTTTGTCCTAATGGACGAATATTCAGCTTCGGCCAGCGAAATTTTTGCCGGCGCATTACAAGATAACGACAAAGCGGTAATTGTTGGCCGCCGTTCATTCGGCAAGGGCCTTGTGCAGGAACAAATCCCCTTTACCGACGGGTCTGCACTAAGATTAACCGTTGCCCGTTACTACACGCCTAGTGGCCGCAGCATTCAGAAACCATACGAAGACGGAACCACCGAATATTACCACGATATCGTGAACAGAGCGGCTCACGGAGAGTTTCAGGAGGCCGACAGCATCCAATTTGCCGACAGCCTGAAATATGAAACGAAAAGCGGTCGCATTGTGTACGGTGGAGGCGGAATCATGCCCGACTATTTTGTACCTCTGGATACAACCGGTTTTTCTGACTATTATTCGCAAATCACCCAAAAATCGTTGGTCTACCAATTTGCCTTCGACTATAGCGACAAAAACCGCGAAAACCTGAAGAAACTAACAACTGCTGATGACTTTATAAGATACCTGAGAGATTCTAAAATCCTGAATCAGTTTATCTCCTACGCCGAAAGTAAAGGTGTAAAACGAAATGCAGCCGGTCTGAAAACATCAGGTAAAATCATCGAAACCCAAATCATGGCCTACATTTCACGAAACATCATCGGCGATGAAGGTTTCTACCCTATCATCAAATTAATTGACAAAACACTTCTGAAAGCTATTGAGCTTTCGGAGGAAAACAGAAGTCTGACCCAACTTTTAACTGTAACAAAATAAGCGTTCATCCGTCCTAAGGGGAAACGTACTGAAAACCCCATGACCGTTGATGAGTTTAACCAAGCTGTAAAGCTTCATGCTGATGGAGTTTATCGATTTGTTCTGAAAAATATTCGCGACGAGGAAAAAGCTCGCGATATCGTTCAGGACAGCTTCGAGAAACTGTGGGTACATCGTAATGCCCTTCCAGTTGAAAAGCTGAAGGCCTACTTGTACGCTACGGCCTACCATCGCTTAATTGATGTGGTGCGCAAAGACAGCCGCATGAGCCTGATCGAAGAGGTTCGTACTGAAGCTGTTCACACAGAACAATATACCGACCTGCACGAAGTGCTCAACAAAGCGGTTTTGCTGCTCCCCAACGATCAACGCTCAGTCCTGTTATTACGCGATTACGAAGGCTATTCCTATAAAGAGATTGCGGAAATAACACAGCTTAACGAGTCCCAGGTGAAAGTTTACATTTATCGCGCCCGGGTGTTTTTGAAAAATTATATTGGAAAGATGGATGTTTTAGTTTGAAGAGATGCAAATTAACCGGTCAAATTACGAAAGCTTTTTTATCGACTATATCGATGGCACTTTGCCCGACGATTTAGTGAATGATTTCCTTGATTTTCTGGGAAATAACCCCGACTTAGCCGAAGAATTAAAGGCAGTTTCCTCCATGAAGCTTCCGGACGAATCGGTTATATTCGATCAAAAGCAACAACTATACAGAACCAAATCAAACACTCTGGAAGACTTCGACTTTCATGCTGTTGCTTTTCTTGAAGGTGACTTAAACGAACAGCAAAAACAAGCGTTTTTGAACGATGTGGCAGCCGACAACGCCAAATTACAATCGCTGCAGGTTCTCCAAAAAATGCGTCTGCATCCGGAGCCTCAATTCATTTTCCCCAATAAAGGCAAACTACTCCGACATAAACGCAAACCCGTTTACCTATGGGCAATCCGGGCAGCAGCAGTTCTTTTAATCACCTTTACTGTTTGGGTCATTATTCCACACCGTGAAGTTTCCGTGCCACACTTGCGGCTGGCAGAAGAATATCGGCCGGAAATCTTCGAGGAGGAAATTCAAGCTGCCGAACAAGAAATTACCCAACAGGAAAACAACAGCAATAATTTAGCGGCTGCCTCCTATTCTGGTGAATTGAAACCGGAAAAAGTGGATGAAGCAGCCCAAAATCAGGCTACTGTTCAGAATCAGGAAGCAGAGATTTACGAGCTACCCAAAATTCAACAACGGGAACAGGCTCCTGAAAAGATCAGGCCTTTGCAAGCCCGTATTGAAATGAAACACGAACTGATTGCGGCGATTCACTTTCCCGGGAAAAACGAACCTCAGCACACTGATAATATCCTGTCGTTCGATGAATTTCTGGCTCACAAACTAATCGACGCTCCAAAAGGAGAAAGCTTCACTTTCAACAACCTGGCCAACGCCAGCCTAAAGGTCGCTCAGAATATTGCGAGCGATCGTCTTGACGTAGCCCGCAACGAAGAAGGTAAAATACAGAAAATAAAGTTCGAAAGTCGATTGATCGCGTTTTCCATTCCCTTCAAAAAAAATCGGTAGCCCTGTAACATTCAGCAAATGCCGTTCGTCATAGGGCAGAATGAAAATTAAAAATCAATTGCTATCTGACGATAAATTGGAAATAGACACACCTATGAAAAAATTAATTGTACTGATCGCCCTTGTTGCGATCGCCATCCAAATGCAAGCCCAGGACACCACAACGGTGAAAGTATTGAAAAAGAATATTGTCACCGTCAGCGAGGAACCAAACAAAACGGAAGTCAGCCTTCTGAACGATAAAATCAACATTCAGGACAAGCATTCCAGCGACACCACGACCATCCGACTCGGGCGGCGCAACATTGAAATTATTGACGGCAGAAGTCACACCTATGTCAACGTGATCAAAGAAGATAAAATAGAAAATCCGCGCAAATGGCGCGACGAACGGAAACCCTTTAACGGCCATTGGTCGGGTTTTGAACTGGGCGTGAACGGGCTGTACGACACCGATTATAGCATTTACGAAGACTCTGGGAATGAATTCATCTACGAAGACTCGGGGAATGAATTTATGGACCTGAATCAGTCAGCTTCGCTGGAAGTCAACATCAACTTTGTAGAGTATAACATCAGTTTGAAAGATCACCGGGTGGGAATTGTGTCCGGGCTCGGGCTTCAATGGAACAACTACAAATTTGATAATTCGGTGAGCATTGATAAAGGAGACCAAGGCATCATTCTACCGTTTGATATCGAGGAAAACAACTTCAAAAAGTCGAAACTTATGGTTTCGTACCTGACGCTTCCATTGATGCTCGAGTTCCAGATTCCGGTGAATGATGGCACAAACAGCCTGTTCATCAGTGGAGGTATGGTTGGCGCCCTCAACCTTGGTTCGCATACCAAAATCAAAAACGACCGCTCAAAAGATAAGGATCGTGGTAGTTTTAACATCAATCCATTCAAATATTCAGCAATTGCCCGTATTGGGCTGAAAGATATTTCGTTCTACGCGACCTACAGTTTCTCATCGTTGTTTAAAGATAACAAGGGACCTGAAATGTACCCGTTCTCAATCGGGATCAGCCTGGTAAACTTTTAAGCCGAATACACTCAATATCGACACCAGAAGACCTGCCATAAACAGGTCTTTTTATTTCAACCACCTTTGTTTGTATATTTGCTTCCTGCAGTGTGTCGGAACGAAGCGAGATCGAAATAAATGCGGATGGCAGGCGATTTCGAAAAACTGCATTGGTATCAGCCAGCTATTCAAGCCTATTAGTCAGGTTTTAAATATCAAATTGATTGGTATTTTTGCAAGAACGCGCTAACAGAAAACCATAAACAGCGCTTTTTTCTGTTTGAAAAACTTAATTTCGAAAAAAAACAATCAGTGAATAAATTAAATTACATCCTAATTTTCGTTTTTCTTGTTTCTGCACTGAACTCAGTTTCAGCACAGGAAAACGAAGCCGCTGTGCCGGATTCACTGCAGGAAAACGATCGACCGACCCTGTTGATCCTTGATATAAGCCAACCTCAGGGTTTCAATTTTTGGGACGAGCCTTTTAAAGGAAACTGGGCCGGAATCTTTGTCAGTATGAACGGACTCGACCAAGCCGACTACTCCATGTACACCGAAGTTGACGACGATTTTTTGAAACCCACACTTTGGAAATCAAACGGAATCAGCATCAACCTCATTCAAGGATCAGTGAGCTTACAGCGCAACCGAAATTTTATTGGCTTGGTTACCGGGTTGGGCTTGGATATTCAAACCTATAGTTTGAACCAAAATACCTCCATCCGAAAAGGAGCTTCACGCATTGAACCAATCTATTTAGCCTACGAGGACAACCAGAAATCGAAGTTCTCTTCCACCTATCTAACCGTTCCGGCGCTCATCGAATTTCAAATTCCCATCAATCATTTTGCCAACCGATTGTACTTTTCTGCCGGAGTAATCGGAAGCTTGCGACTAAGTACGCATACGAAAGTAAAATACCGACTCGATGGCAAAAAACAGAAACTAAAAGTTCCGGGCGACTTCTATCTCAACGATTTACGGGTATCGGGCACCATCCGTGTTGGTTACCGATGGATCAACCTTTTTGCGACCTATGATCTGCAGCCGCTTTTTGTTGATGGTAAAGGCCCCGAATTGTACCCTTTTTCCATTGGTCTGGCATTGATCACATTCTAGCCGCCATCCGGTTCATGACAATTTTCCTGTTCTCTTCCGTATAATAATTATATTTTAGCTTCACGAATAACGGAATACAAACGGCCACGTAAACAAGTTGTGAGGCTCTGCTGGTCGCGGATGATTTCCGATTTTTCGATAACCCAAAAAACAAGCGTAACATGAAACTTTTATTGAGCAGTAATTCAACTATGCCCGGCGAAGAATACCTGGGTTTTCCGATACCACACATTAAGCAGTTTTTGGGTGAAAAGCCCGTTAAAGCACTCTTTATTCCCTATGCCGCTGTAACTTTCAGCTTCGACGAATACGAAGCAAAAGTGAATGAAGCTTTTCAGCGCGTAGGCCATAGCGTGGTGGGCATTCACCATTTTGAAAACCCGCAAAAGGCCATTGAAGAAGCCGAAGCAATTGTTGTTGGTGGCGGTAATACATGGCAATTGGTTCGTATGCTACACGACCAAAACCTGATGATGACCATTCGCCGGAATGTACAAAGCGGAACCCCCTATATTGGATGGAGTGCCGGATCGAATGTAGCTTGTCCAACACTTCGAACTACCAACGACATGCCCATCATTGACCCAACAAGCTTCAATACTACCGGTTTGGTTCCGTTCCAAATCAACCCGCATTATATGGATGCCAACCCCGATGGACATGCCGGTGAAACCCGCGAACAACGAATTAATGAGTTTATCGAAATCAACCCGCTAACTTATGTTGTTGGACTTCGGGAAGGTACACTGCTGAAACTGGAAAATAATAAGCTGGATCTCATCGGAAACCGCTCAGCCCGCATTTTTATGCAAGGTGCAGTAGCCTATGAACTCAGTTCGGGTGATGATTTTGATTTTTTGCTGAAGTAGCAAATTTGAAACATACAGATCACAGTCACCCCGAATTTATTTCGGGGTCTTTTTTTTACATGGCAAACGGCCTCATTTAGTTCTTGAGTTAAACCGGGAGTACTGCGTCTTGACTCCGCACGATAACGCATACGAAATTCTCATTCTTCTCATTGCCCGTAGAATATTGAGAGAACGAATCAGATCACCAAAGCACACTGGCTTTCATCTCAGAGGATAAGGTTCCGGAAAATTATTTTTTGATTGACCGAACCGGATACCAGGCAGCCAGAAAACCAATAGCCAGAACAATGGCCAAGGTGGCCAACACATCGAAAAGCTGCAGTTTCACGGGGTACGCCGAAATGGCAAATGCGCCTCCTCCGGGCAGTTTTAAGAGCTCAAAACGAGTTTGCGCCCATATCAGTCCAACTCCGGCTAAAACCCCCACAATGGCGCCCGTAATCGCAATCATCCATCCTTCGAGCAGAAATATCCGACGGATTAAACGTTGATTGGCTCCCATGCTTTCGAGAATATAGATATCGTTCTTTTTATCGAGAATGATCATGGTGAGCGAGCCCAGTAAGTTGAAAGAAGCGATAATGAGAATGAAACTCAGGATAAGAAAACTGGTCCATTTCTCCGACTTCATCACGCGATATAAAAACTCGTGCTGCTCGTAGCGGTCCTGTACGTTATATGCCGGTCCCAAAAGGGCTTTAATTTGCTCCTGAATGTCGGAAACCGCGACTCCGGGTTTTAACTTCAGCTCCAATGATGTAACCCGGCCATTGAGTTCAAAAATTTCGCGGGCGAACTCAATCGGCACCAGAATATATTGCGCATCAATTTCCTGTTGAACAGAGAATACACCGGTCGCAAACACATAATCGTGATTGAAGGCATTCTCCATCATCGGCCTGCTTTTCTGCTCGCGCTTGGGGTAATACACATGGATTGGGTTGACGAAGCTGAGACCAACGCCCAAATCAACGGCCACGCCCTGTCCAATTACGGTAAACATCCGGTTGTCGTGATTCAAAATAAAACTACCATCAATCACCATCGAGTCCATCCCCGAAAATGCCGCATAATTAGCTTCAACACCTTTCACAATGCCGTATTTTTGACGCTCGTCGTATTGCAGCAGCGCATTATCTTCCACCACCTGCATAAACGAAGCGATACCTTCAAGCTCATTTAATTGGATTATTTCAGGATTGTCAAGCGAAAAACTTTTGCCCTCCGCAGCAGTAATTTTTAGGTCGGGATCGAAGCTGGAAAGCATTCCCTGGATAAAATTGTCGATTCCATTGAAGGCAGAGAGCACCACAATCAAGGCCATTGTTCCAACGGCCACCCCGATTACCGAGAGAGCCGAAATCAGGTTAATCACATGAATTGATTTCTTCGAAACCAGATAACGGCGAGCTATGTAAAAGGCGAGCTTCACCTATTTTATGGCTTTAACAATCAGACCAGTTCCGCTGGAGTGCGTATTTTTTACATCGAAATAATTCAGGACAGCCGAAATGGGGAACACCAGCACATACCAAAAAGGAAGTATGATGAAAAACAGCTTGCTTACACCCAGCAACTGAATCGGATATTTCATGGAAAGACGCCACGAGATTTTTCCGGGACATCCGTATGAGTAGCGCGCTTCAACCCGCGAGAAACCTGCGGATTTGAGTTTGGTTTCAATTTCAGCAATATTGTAGCCATCGCGAACATGCTCGTCGATAAAGCCATGTACGCCTCCTTCCTCATGATCATGATCGTGAGCATCCGACCCACCTTGATCCGAAGGAGTTGAAATGAGAACGACGCCTCCCGTTTTCAGCGATTGGTAGAAATTTTTGAACACCAGAACATCTTCCTCAATGTGTTCCATCACATCAATCGACAAAACCAGATCGAAACGTTCGGGCTGCACAAATTTGGTTAAGTCAGCCTCTTCGAACCGAACCCGATTGCTTTGGTGTATCTGGGTAAAAAAACGGTTACAATCGGCAATCTGCTCTTCTTTCACATCCACTGCCAAAATGGTTGATTTTGGGAACAACCGGCTCATCCGGTAGGTGTACTGACCAAAACCGGAGCCTGCATCGAGAATGGAGCAATCGGCACCCAATGGCAGATTTTTTAATTCTTTGCGAACATGCCAGGCCCTTAACAACAACAAATCGAGGAGGCGGTAAAACAGTTTTCTCAGCGCCGGAGTTTGGTTGAAAACCTTCCCCAGCGAACGTTTAATCGGGTCGTATTGCATACTTCGGGTTCGAGTTTGGAGTTGCAGATTTCAGTTTTCGCGCGTTGCGAACCGAGGCTGAAACTGCGACTTTTATTCTGATTTCAGTAGATCGTCTATCTTTTCGATGTAATCGAGGCTATCATCGATATAAAATTCCAGTTGCGGAATTACCCGGATTTGTTTCCCCACCCGACGTCCGAGCAAATAGCGAATCTTGGGGTTCGCGATACGAATTTCCTTTAAAACTTCGCGAATGCCATCAGTCGGAAAAATGCTCAGGTACGATTTGGCCATTCCCAAATCGGGAGTCACTCTCACGGTGGTCACGCTAATCATTTTCCCCATAAACATCGTACGGCTTTCTTTCTGAAAAATGTCGGCCAACTCCTTCTGTAGTAGCCGACTTATCTTTTGTTGTCTTGTTGATTCCATTTTCTTGTCAAAATTGTCAGCGCCAAAGTTAATCAAAAATACCGGATGGTCTGATTTCATTTCGGCCCAGGCAGAAAAGTATCGAAGCTAGTTTCGTCTCTGTCCATCGAAACTAGCATCTATGCTGCCACAAATGAATTGGGAAACGCTATTGAGCTGCAATAGAATTCTTAGTAACTTTCCGTAAAAACAGCTGAAGTGTTTAAACTTTCAGCCAGGAAACAAAGAGATTGAAGTTATTCCAAAATGCCCGATGTCGAAGTTATAAATTTAGCCTGCGGAGCAAAAGATAATTTCCGAAACACCTAGCTAACCCCATAAAGAGCCGCTGAAGGTGCTAAATTGAGAATCTAAAAAAACGAACAGGAAAGAGTACGGATAACGAAAACTGAACCGATTTTAGACCATCGGATTCAACGTAAAAAACAGGTTGTCGCTGTTTTACGTACTGCTCAGTTAGGAGAATTGCAGTCAAATAAAAACTGCGGACAACAGAACACAGACACGACCGTATAAATTTAACGAAGAGACAATTATGAACCGAAACAAAGCGAAAAAAAAGGTAAAGAACCTCTGGACAATTCTCCGTAAATCGACGGTCCATTTTCTGGATAACCGTCCGGTAGAACTGGCCGGCACAACGGCTTATTTCGCCATCTTCTCAACGGCGCCAATCATGATTGTCATTATTTCAGTGTTTGGCTATCTGGCCGGAAAAAGCACGATCCGCGAAAAACTCTTCGAAGAACTCGGTGTTTTGGTCGGTCCCGACAGTACCGGATTGCTGGAAAATGCCATCGACAATTACCGGATTGTCGAAAACAGCGGAATCGGATCGATTATCGGGATTGTGGCGTTTCTGGTTTTCGCCACTACCCTGTTCAGCGTGATGCAGAATTCTATTGATTTCATTTGGCGTGTGCGGGTAAAGTCGAACCTGAAAATGAATTTGATTAAGTTGGTAATGGATCGCCTTTTGTCGTTCGGGGTAATTCTTACGATCGGCTTTGTGTTGCTCATATCGTTGGTAGTTGATGCCGGTATTAATATCCTGCGCGATTTTTTGTCCACCTATTTTTCCCCGAATTTCGTCGTGCTTGCCTGGATAACCAACCTGGTTGTTACCCTTGGAATTATTATGACATCGTTTGCGCTGATATACCGTTTTCTGCCTGATGTTTTAGTCCGGTGGAACGCTGCCTGGTTCGGCGCCTTTTTTACCTCTATCTTCTTCACGCTGGGAAAACTTCTGATCGGGTTGCTTGTGGGATCCAGCAATCTAGGTGCGGTTTACGGAGCTGCCAGCTCCATTGTTGTATTGCTGATGTGGATCTACTACTCCTCACTTATTTTTTACTTTGGAGTTCAGTTAAGCTACGAGTTTTCGCACTTTCACAAACATCAAAATCTTCCTAAAAACTACGCCATGAATTTCCGGATTGATCATGAAGGGGAATAATGTACCAATTGCATCATTTGGTCCAACCAACAAAACGCCCCTCATCTCAGCAAACACCGAAAAAAGGGGAGAAATTATGTCTATTTACAAGTTGACTGGAGCCTTGGGTTGAAACCTTAGTCGAATTATCTATCCGTTTTTTCTGAAACACTTATTTTCTCCTTCCTTCCGAAGGGATTTTAAATAGAACACGTGAATGACCCTTTCCGGACGAACAAAGAGTCACTGGTCGTCAAGGTATTGACCGGACGGATCAAGGTCGCCCGATCAATAAAACCACAGATTATTTTGGTAGCGGATATCCTTTCAATGCCGCTAAATTTGTTGCTATTTCATGTTCGGGGTATTCGTAGTCCGACAGATGACCGCCCATGTATTTGTCGTAACCAACCAGGTCCATCAATCCGTGACCGGAGAAGTTGAATAAGATGACTTTTTCCTTGCCTTCTTCCTTGGCTTTTTTGGCCTCGCGAATCGTTGACGCAATGGCATGAGTGGTTTCGGGTGCCGGAATAATTCCTTCCGTTTTGGCAAACAACAAGCCGGCTTCAAAACATTCGCTTTGGTGGATGGCCTGTGCTTCCATGAGGCCGTCGCGCAAAGCGGCACTCACTAGTGGCGCCATTCCGTGGTAACGCAAACCTCCTGCATGAATAGGTGCTGGTACAAAGTTATGCCCTAAACTGTGCATCGCCATCAAAGGGGTCATTTGCGCCACATCGCCATGATCGTATATGAACGGCGCTTTAGTCAGTGTTGGACACGAGAATGGCTCGGCACCAATCACCTGAATATCGGCTCCATTAATTTTATCGTAGATGAACGGAAACGAAAGGCCGGCAAAATTGCTACCGCCTCCGCAACAGCCAATCACCACATCGGGTTTGCTGATGCCCACTTTGGCAAGCTGCTTTTTGGCTTCTAAACCGATAATCGTTTGATGCAACATGACATGGTTTAGCACCGATCCCAGCGCGTAGCGGGTTTGTCCGGTTGGGTCGGTAACAGCAGCCTCAACAGCTTCGGAAATGGCAATACCAAGCGATCCCGGCGTGTCGGGGTATTTGGCCAGAATATCGCGACCGGCTTGAGTTTCCATACTGGGGCTGGAAATACATGTCCCGCCCCAGGTTTGCATCATCATTTTGCGAAACGGCTTTTGGTCGAAACTCACCCTCACCATGTACACTTTACACTCGATACCACCAATAACCTTACAGGCAAACGAAAGCGCCGATCCCCACTGGCCGGCTCCGGTTTCGGTTGTAAGCTTTTTAATGCCAAATTGTTTGTTATACCATGCCTGCGGAATGGCTGTGTTGGGTTTGTGACTTCCTGCAGGCGAAACACCTTCGTTTTTATAGTAAATTTTGGCTGGTGTCCCCAGCGCCTCTTCCAGCTCATAAGCCCGAATTAACGGGCTCGGACGCCAGCGAAACAAATGTTGACGGATTTCCTCGGGAATATCAATCCACCGTTGCTGGCTCACTTCCTGCTCAATCAGGTTCATCGGGAACACGGGTGCCAACATCTCGGGAGTTACGGGCACACCACCCGGTCCGAGAGGCGGATTTAGCGCCGTTGGTAGATCCGGAGCCAGGTTGTACCACTGTTTAGGCATATCAGCTTCATCGAGAAAAATTTTCTTTTGTCTGGTCATGATTTTATTTCGTTTAAAAGGTTTGTAGAAAACGTCAAAGAGGGATTTGCCGACACATCAGCAAATCCCTCTTTCCGCTTTTCAATCAGAAAAAACAACAGCAGGCCGGGCCTCCATTTTCACGTTGCGCCAGGTCAGTTCTCTTCCGTATAAAAGCGATCGGTCCATTTTTTCTAAATTGAAGCCTAAAACTAAAGATTATTTTGGGAAATGGGAAATACAAAATTGCTGAACTACCGTTAAACAAAATTGCTTACCAGAGTAAAATAAATCTTCCTGATTCCAAATTTCTTTTGACCAATAAACTTTGCTGAACCAATCGCGGTGACCTTAACAGAAGACGACAGACACAGATCTCAATTTATGCAATTGAGAAGCAGTTGATAATCTAGCTGCCGCTATTTCCCAAAAACCCAACCAATCCGCATTCCACTCGTTAATGCGATTGGAAAATCGTCCGGCGCTACCAGGAATCCATAGGGCAAAGCATCGTATTCATCGGCGCCAAATCCATAGCCCACACCGCAAAAAACATCAACAAGGAACGAGTCGTCAAACACCCATTGTTTTCCGAATTTCAACATGACAGCCAGGGTAAATTGGTTTTCTCTGGTGACAGCATAATTATCACCTGTCCAGTAATCCCAACGTTCGCTATCGTACGACATATAGCGCAATGCTATTTCAGGAGCAAAATAGGCTCCTTTTAGCAAGTGGGAATAGTGCATGCGGCGCATATAAAAATCGGGATTCCGGTAAAGTTTATACGCAAATTTTCCATAAACTCCGGCCGGATCAACATATTGGATATCATTCCCTAATCCAACAATTCCCAACGCAACTTCCCACGATCTTCCCGGTTCGATGTTTCTTTCATAAATAATTTCGGTACTCCCGAAAAGCGGTGAAAGAAAGTTTATTTTCAAGGCATTTTTCGATTGATTAACATAGTACTCCGGGTTCTCAAAACTGTTTTTCCCGATAACAACAACTTCACCGGTCGCGAACTCAACCCGATTCACCAACGCATTATCGATCCCAAAAACAAGCTTAGCGTTGTCGCCATAGTAGTATTTTACTTCGTCGGCTCCAAGCTCAGTAACCTTACAGTTAATCGTTTCATTGCTATTCTTCACGATTATGTCTTGTGAATACACCGAGATCGAAATCAGCATTACAAATAGCGTCGCAATTGTTTTCATTGTGTTTTTGTGGTATTAAATATTTAGTTCAAATATAGGACAATACTGATTACCGTGCCCACTACTTAATTAAATGATAACGATTAAGACATATTATACCGTCATAGCATTTCGCACCTATTCGGTCGATCGCATGATTGCAAACAAGCCTACTCTTCCAAATGAAAGCTTTATTCGCTCTTTCTTCAATTCAATTTGCTGAACGCGATTAAGCGGATTCTTTTTTTTTGACAGCAGATCCTTCATTGCATTGAATCTGAAAATCCAATCTTCAAAATAAAATTTTGAGTTTCAAGGAATCAGGTTAATTTTGCACATCGAACCTGCGAACAGTATTATGCAGGTTAAAAACATGCACGGCAAACCTTTCGAAATGAAGAATTAGCCATGTGAATTTTAATTCTCAATCACGATTACAAGAATGACTAAAGCAACTGTCGTAAGCGGCATCCGGCCAACCGGGAACCTGCATCTGGGAAATTATTTCGGAGCAGTACGCAGCTTTTTGAAAATGCAGAACGATTACAACTGCTACTTTTTTATTGCCGACATCCACTCGTTGACAACCCATCCGACGCCTGAAAATCTGCAAAATGGAGTAAAACAGGTGCTGGCCGAATACCTGGCATGCGGATTGGATCCCGAGAAATCGACGATTTTCATTCAAAGTGACGTACCCGAAATTACCGAACTGTACACCTTCCTGAATATGAACGCGTATTTGGGAGAGCTGGAACGTACGACTTCGTTCAAGGAAAAAGCCCGAAAACAGCCCGAAAACGTGAATGCCGGCCTCCTTACCTATCCGGTGCTGATGGCTTCAGACATCATAATTCATAAAGCTCAATTTGTTCCGGTCGGCAAAGATCAGGAGCAGAACCTGGAGATGGCACGCAAATTTGCCGGTCGTTTTAACCGCATGTACAACCGCGAAGTTTTCCCAATACCACAACCCTTCACCTTCGACGGTGGCGATATGATCAAAATTCCGGGTCTCGATGGAAGCGGAAAAATGGGCAAATCGGAAGGAAATGCCATCGCGTTATTCGAAGACCCAAAATCGATTCGTAAAAAGGTGATGCGTGCGGTAACTGATGCCGGCCCAACCGAGCCAAATTCGCCCAAACCGGAACCAATTCAAAACCTGTTCTCGCTAATGAAGATTATGAGCGATCCGGAAGTGGTGAAACAGTTTGACGCTGCATACAACGACTGCAGCATTCGCTATGGTGATTTGAAAAAGCAATTGGCGGAAGACATTGTGGCCTTCACCACGCCAATTCGCGAGCGGATTACCGAGATTCTGGAAGATGATGCCTACTTGGCGAAAGTAGCTCGAATGGGTGCTGAAAAAGCCCGCGAATCGGCTTCAGCAACACTAAAGGAAGTAAAAGAACTAATCGGATTTCGCCGGTTGTTTTAAGAGATAAGATTTTCAACGACAACGATAAAACAGCCGGCCTACAAGTCCGGCTGTTCAGTTTCAGCCTAAAACCACTGAGATAAATTTTCTTTTTGTCCGGGCAGGTATGGCAATTGATCGGCACCCCAACTTATCCTGAAAAGATTAAATTCCCGCTGCTCCACATGTTCCAGATGTGTTGAACCAACCGTATTCCAGGCAGCAAGTCTTATTTGTTTCGAACAAAATACCGATATATTCAAGCTGAATATCAACACAATTAATTGGATTTTATATACTTTTAGGCGATGCGCAAAAAAGGAACATTCGAACTACAATTACGAGCCGGCCTATTTATCATGTTGGCCTTTTTTGTTGTCGCAGGTAGTAGCGGCCAGGATGTTTCGTTTTCGCAATATTTTGCGAACCCTCTTTACCTGAATCCGGCCTTTGCCGGAACAATTGGCGCGCCTCGGGTCGCACTGCAATACCGCGACCAATGGCAACAAATGGAGGGTGCCTACTCCAGTTATTCGGCAGCGATCGATCTGCCGGTGGAGAAACTACAAGGTGGTCTGGGTTTCTATTTGTTGAATGACGCGCAGGCCAGTCAGGCGTTGAACTCCTTTCAACTGAACGCCGCTTATTCCGTTGGGGTAAAGTTGAATGACGACTTCTATTTTCACGGTGGGCTGCAAGTTGGCTATGCCGAAAATACCCTGAAAACAAATGAGCTGATTTTTGCCGACAATCTGGAATCGAACAACGGACTCCCCGGCACGTCAGCCGAAGTGTTTACCGACAACCGCTTTTCCTATCTCGATTATTCCTTCGGACTGCTACTGTACAGCAAACGGTTTTTTGGTGGTCTGGCTGTTCATCACCTCACCGAACCAGATCTGTCTTTTTCTGAAGAAAACCTGTCAGACAGTAAATTACCCCGCAAATACAGCTTGCATGCCGGTGCCCGGTTACCGGTATTCCGCCATGGTCATTTGCGGAAAAAATTCGACATATCGCCTCAGTTAATTTTGCAAAAACAAGGTGTATCGGAACAAATTAATTACGGCATGTTTGCTACTAAACGCGGACTTACCGGAGGTGCTTGGTTTAGGCAAAACTTTGGGGTACGATACGACGCGGTGATTTTACTGGTTGGGTACACAACTCCATGGATGCAAATGACTTACACCTACGACTGGACTGTTTCCGGATTGGCGGGGCAAAGTGGTGGCACCAGTGAAATATCACTGGCGTTTGTTCTGAACAAAAAACGGCAAACTTCTGATCTACCATTTTTTACTCCTTACGAAGAACGATTCGGCGGCCGCTAACGAATTAGTAGAATCTGACCTTTTTGTTTGTGTTGAACGCCCAGCTGATCGCGATAAGTAGCCAACCAAATGTAGTTCCCCATTGGCGCGTCCTCACCCATTTTATTGGTTCCGATCCAGGGATTATCGGCTGAATAGGATTCGAAAATCACCTGCCCCCAACGATCGAAAATTTGCAAGGTAAAAGTTGTCCCATTGAGGCCTAATCCTGTCGGCATGAATGTTCGGTTTTCCGGTATATCACTATCAGGCCGAAAGGCATTAGGCGCAAATAGCTGATCTAAAACAACCTGAATTGACATGGAGCTTGAATCGGCACAACCGGCATCAGAGTCAGCAATCAAACTCGCCTGATAAGTCCCCAGTCCCAAATATTCGTGTGTTGGTTCGAATACAGTCGATTGGTTTCCATCGCCAAAAATCCAGGTATAGGAGTCGGCATATTGAGAACTATTCCGAAAGGTCACCAATGACTGATCCAGCGACACAATCGGGTTGTCGACCGAAAAAGCAGCTATTGGCGCCGGCAACAACTGCAGGTAGCCAACTTTGGTCAGGGTACTCTTACATCCGTTGGCAGCCGAAAAGGCAGTCAGACTAACATCATAGAATCCGGGTTCTGAAGTATGAACAGTAATACGCTCTCCTGAGCCGGTTCCCAGGTCACTTTCCCAAGTGTACTGCAAGCCTGCCTGCACCAAACTAACGAACAACTGCGTTTCCAACGAATCGCACGAAATGGTATCCGAAGCTGTAAAATCGAGACTCAGATTTCGTTCATCAGCAAAGCTGTCCGGTTCCTCCATATAAGCTGTATCGCGACAACCTCCATCGTCAACAATTAACTGAATCGAAGGCTTTTCACCCGAATATTCATCAATCAACACGTCATAAACACCGTTGTCAATCGAGTTTGTGATTGTCGCGTGGTTCAATGTCCATTGCAAATCGGCTTCAGAAGAAGCTGTTCCGGTGAATTGCAGCGTCTCGGTGTAACTATGGCAAACCGGTTGAAAATTGAAGCTGAATGAAGCCGACGGTTTCTGAAGAAATTCAATCTCTAGGTTAGAACTACTCACGCAGCCATCTTTGGTTTCCAATTGATATGATACCTCATAAACTCCATAATCAGGAGCAGTAACGGTAGCTGAGGCGAGCTCTGTAGCGTCCAACTCTAAATTGGGAGACGACCAAAGGAAGCTTCCCGACACATTCCACAACGAATCCGGATAACCGGCAAAATCGACTTCGACAAGCGCAGTTAAATCTCCACATTGAGCGTCTACCGTGTGAATGGTGACAGGCGGATTGCCAAAGATGATTACGTCAGCGGTATCCACAGCGATGCAGCCAAATTCGTCTTCAACCGATAGCAGATAAAGAGCCGTAGAATCAACGTCGAGCGATTGATTTGTACTGAGAAGGTCTCCTTCAGCACTAAACCATTGAAAAGAAACACTGGCAGGATCAGGCGTATCTCCGACCAGAGTGATCGTAGACGCCGAGCAATCGTAAAACCGATCGGCGATAATATTCAAACTTGGGACAACAGAGAATTCCATTTCAAGGGTATCGCCACTTTCACAACCATCCTTCGTGGTTAATTTGTAATAAACCTCATAAATCCCGTAAGCTGGAACCTGAATGGTAGCAGATGCATCCGATTGGTCATCAAACAAAACCGCAGGGTTATTGGAAGACCACTGAAATCCTCCGGGGGCAGTGTTCCATAGCGAATCCGGATAACTACCCAAATCAACCGATAAAGTTGTTTTCAGGTCGCCGCAAACCAAGGTATCGGCATTAATTGTCACAGGCGGATTTCCGAAGACAATTACATCTGTTGTGTCCATCGCCTGACATCCATATTGATTTGTTACGGTAACTCTAAAAAGAGCCGTAGAATCGACCACGATGGTCTGATCGGATGTCAAAGAATCTCCCTCCATACTTTCCCATAGAAAAGACACCGCATCAGTCGACACGGCCTGCAGACTGATTTCAGCCGGAGCGCAGTCATAAAACCGATCGGCCTCGATTGTCACCTGCGGATTACTGTAAAGCACATACACCGAGTCTTGCAGCGAGGGACAATCGCTGACCGTAGTCGTCACTTTATAGAGCCCCTCTTCGGCTACCCGAATGGACTGCTTAGTTTCGCCGGTAGACCAGGCATAGGAGTCGAAATACGGACCGGGATCGAGTGTCAATGTATCGCCGGCACACAGCAAAAGCGTATCGCCTTCGAAATTGGAGCTCTCTCCCAAATCCAACACAATATTTAGATTGAAACCCACCGGATAGCCATATGATTCTTTGTCTCCCTGCCCATAAACGTATGCCAGAAACCCTTCATCAGCTTCGGTATTCAACAAAGTGTGAGAACCACTGCTATTTAAAAGCACCTGCGCGTAAGAATATTTAGTCCCGGCAAATGGAGTGGCACTAACTGTATTTCCATCCAATCGCAAATTCGCGACCTGATCTGTAAGACTGATGATATTGATGTGATAACTTGTTATACTGGCTGATTCATAGGCCACAAAGGTTACATTGTTCTTGGATTGAGCAGAAGAACTCAGAACGATCATGGATGGATCACCATATTCCAAAGCACCACCGGAGTAGGTTTGCGAAGCACTGTATTGAGCGACCAGAATTGGCTTATCGGCAATTATTGGCGTTGCCTGATCGGCCCCGAGAATAATCTCTTTGAACTCTCCCCTGTTAAGCACAAAAGGATCCCAAAACTCTCCTACATCTACGGTTGTTCCGTCCTGGCTGGCGATAATTCGGTAGAAATCCTGAACGCGCCCCATTAACGGAACAGCGTAATATTCTTTTCCCCAGGAATACAAAGGAGGCATTTGCTCGTATAGATGGTCATATCCGGAAAGATTGTCGGGGAAGAAAGGATCCTGACTGAGTCGAGGAACAGTTGTCGCAAAATTGCCCGAATAAACCGCAATATTTTTATCGGCTGCAATATAGCTTCCGGTCAAATCGCCCTGCCCTGTTAGGCCGTCACTATTGGCTGATTGCACCTGGTAGGTTTGCCCTTTGTTTAGCTGAATTGTAAATGGTATGTTGGCTGGTTTTAAACCTGCGGTAACTTTTGAAGGGGTTACGGTAACCTGCGTATCATCTTCCGTAGCTACAATTAAAAATTCACTGTTACGTCCGTTATAACCGGTTGTAACAACACCATCTACAAGAGCACTATAAGTCGCAAAATGAGGCTCATAACACAGGGTAAAATATTCTTTCCCTATTGATTCAGTTGGATAGATCACTGCAGCATCCGCAGACTTATAATCATGGTTCATCGCATAAACATTCACCGGATCATTAGCCTTTAGATAAATACCCTTTGTTTCAATCTCTTCCGAATTAGTTACCTCAACTAACTCCCATGAGATCGTAACAATTTGATCCGAGTTACTGCCAATCGAATAACTCCCATATAAAGTCGTTCCGCCATCAATGTAAATTGAAAATTTGGTGTCATACGAGGATGTGACAGAAATCGTCAAATCGTGCCCGTAAGGATTGTCGTTTCTCCCCTCCATGAAACCAAGCCAAAATTCCGTTCCTTCGGTTGAGCGCTCACAGAGATCCTGCCCCACTAGTTGTAGTGAGAGAAACAGGAGTCCGATCACGTAAATAAATCTATTCACCAAGAGGATAACTTTTCTTTAAAAGAAACAAAAAAACAACTAAAAAGATTTTACAAACCTCATTTAAACCATTGGATTAACGTTCTCCGGGGCCTTTCGAAATCAGCGGATCAATAAAATCTGCCCTTTTTGCTGATGGTAATACCCTTGCACATCAACATAGCTGCTAATCCAGATATAATTCCCCATCGGAGCAGCCTGTCCACTCGTTGAATTCCCATCCCACGGGTGGTCCGGCGAGTGTGACTCGAATAAGATCTGCCCCCACCGATCGTATATTTTAAGGTCGAAATTTGCCGGATCGACAGCCAATCCAGCCGGCATAAATGTCGTGTTTTCAGCAATATTGCTTTCAGGACGGAAAGCATTTGGTGTTGGCGGATCAAAAGGAATAATCTGAATGAGCACACTGCTCGTATCGGTACAACCAAAATTCGATTCGGCAATCAAAACAACATTGTAATCACCGAGTTCGGTATAGCTGTGTTCCGGGTTGGTTTCGACCGTAAATCCACCATCGCCAAAATCCCATTGGTACAAATCGGCCAACTCAGACTCATTGGTAAACGAAAGGTCAGGATGTCGGATCGTCGCAATTGGATAATCAACATCAAAAGCAGCGATTGGCTTCGGGTGCACATAAATCCAATTGCGCTTCAACAAGGTATCGGTACAACCGGTTTGGTTCGAAAAGGACGCCAGTTGAACATCATAACTTCCGGAATCAGCCAAGCTGAGGTAGAGCACCGATCCGGCCTGAGCCTCGGGTGTACCGGGAAACCATTCAAAACTCAATTCATCGTCCTGCGCTTGGGCTGTAATCTCCAGGCTAAAAGGCTGACAACCTTCTGTGTAATCCGTATCAAAATCAAAATGTGGCAACCGTTTCAATGTCATCTCCACCGGTTCGCTCAAACACCCAAATTCCTCCACCTGAAGGCCAATCAGTCCCTGTGGTTCATCCAGAAACACCTGAATTGAATCGTTTGAACCACCCGTTTGATGCATCCCATCGAACGACCAGAAGCAAAAAGTAGAGTCGATACTATTTCCACAGAAAACCTCAGCGGAATCGGGGTAACAAAATGATGGGTCGGCTACGATTGTGGCTATCGGTGTTGGAAACACCTGCACCATGCTATCCAGCGTAAACCCGTTCCGACATCCGGTAACCGGGTTTGTAATATTGAGGCTAACCGAATAAAAGCCCGGTGAATCGTAAAACTTTTCGGCCGTTTGGTCGCTCACAATTTCGCCATCGTGAAAAGTCCATTCAAAATCCACTAAATCTTCGGTCAGCAACTCGCTGCTAAAATAAGCTGTTAACTGATCACATCCCCGCAACGGATCGGCTTCCATCGTAAAATTGGGTTTAGCTCCCAATGCCAGGGTCGTAGTATCGCTTAAGCAACCGTTATCGTTAATGGACAAACTAATGTAGGGAGGCCTGCTCAAAAAAGCACCGACCGAAACGACAAAGGTATTCGAGTCGATCGTGTCTAAAAACTGACAGCCGTCCAGGTCCCAATAAAACGAAGCACTGTCGGTTGCCTGACCGGTAAACACCAGTTTTTTACTATAGCCTTCGCAAACCGAATTGTCCTCAAACTCAAAACTTGAGGTCGGCAACTGATGAAAATGAACGCTGACCGAATCAGTTTTCACGCAACCATCCAAAGTTTTCAGCTCATAATAAAGCTTATATGTGCCCCATTCGGCAACTTCAACCTGAACCGATTCGTCCGATTCGTCCGTAAAACTAACGTCCGCTGTTTTATCTGCCGACCAGTTGAAACTGCCCGGATAATTCCACAAATTTTCAGCTGCATTGCTGATGGAAACGGTTACTTCGGCCGTCAAGGCGCCGCAAATCAGACTGTCGGCTTTAAGTTCGACTTCGGGAACCGGAAACACAACCAGCTCCATACTGTCCTGTGTCGAGCACTGATATTCGTCGACTACCGTCACACGGTAAGTTCCGGTGCTGTTGACAGTATATTTTTGTTCGGTAGAAAGCGTATCCCCTTCTTCGTTTTGCCACAAATAGGCCGAATAGCCATCGTTCCCACTCAGCTCAATCGCGTATGGCGCACATTCTTCCACTACATCAACCCCTAAATCAGTTACCGGGTGACTCATATAAACATAAATTGAATCTGACAGCTCGCAACCATCGATTGTGCCAACCTTCACCTTGTATTTTCCTCCTTCAGAGACTGTTAGCTGCGCACTGGTTTCACCGGTATTCCACTCGTAAAAATCGAAATAAGGGCCAGCATCCAGCACTTTTCTCTCTCCGTAACACAGCAACAGGGTGTCGCCCGAAAAGTCGATACTTTCCCCAAGATCCAGCACCAGATCCAGGTTGAAACCAACTCCGTAACCGTATGATTCAACTCCACCGAAACCATAAACATAGGCTAAAAACCCTCGATCTTCGTTTGTGTTCCAGAGTCGGTAGGTTCCGGGATTAATCTCGAGCTGAGCCCACGAATATTGCGAATTTGTAAACGGAGTAAACTCAGTTCCAATACTATTCCCGTCAAGCTGCAGACCGGAAAGCTCGTTCGTCAGGGAAATTACATTGACAAAATATTTTTCAATCTCATCCGAATCATAGGCCACAAATGTGACATCGTTCTTTGATTGCGAAGATGAACTGAGAATGATCATAAAAGGATCGCCGTTATTGCCTGTATAGTCAGAATCGACCGATTGCGACTGGCTATACTGAGCCACCAGAATCGGCTTTTCGGCATAAATACGGCGGGGTTGATTGTGATAAAGTATGATTTCCTCAAACTCGCCCCGATCGAGTTGAATAGGCGAAAAACCATCGATATAAACCGTCGTTCCATCCTTAGCAGCCATAATCCGGTAGAGATCCTGCTCCCGCGATTTCAGCGGCACCGCATAATAATCGCGTCCCCACGAAGGCAATGGCGGAATTTGTTCGTACAAATGGTCCCAGGCTGAAACTCCGGATTCGGCCGGTACGGTAGTTGCCAGCGACCCGGAAAAGAAAGCAACCGGTTTATCGCTCAAGACAAAGCTACCGGTTAAATCGCCCTGCCCTGTAAGATTGTTTGTGTTCATGGATTGTACCTGGTAAACTTCACCCTTGTTCAGAATAATTTGAATGGTATCGCCGGCAGCAGCCAGCTGATCGGTGATCTTGGACGGCACAATTTTAACCTCGGTGAGATCTTCGGAGGCTACAACCAAGAATTCGCTGTTTCGTCCATTTCCGTAAGTCCCATTGGTTTTTTCATTAACACGGGGTTCGTAACACATGGCAAAATATTCAGTCCCCAGCGAACTAACCGGATAAATCACAGCCACATCAGCAGAGTTTCGGTCATAGTTGAGCGCATAAACATTAACCGGCTTTTCGGCAATTAAACGAATCGCCCGATCCTGAATTACCTCCGACCCGGTTGCTTCGACGTCTTCCCAGGGAATGGAAACGCGTAAACTGTTATTTGCTACGATCGAATAGGTTCCGAATGGTATTGAATTTTTACCGAAATAAATTGCGAAACTGCAGCTTTCGCGACAGGTAACTGTAAGTTCCAACTCGTGGTTTGAACTATACGTTCGGCTTTCCATAAAACCAAAATAGAATTCGGTTCCCTCAGTCGATTTACGACACAAGTCGGACTGACCACTAAGAATGAATGCTGAAAAGCAAAGGAGAGAAAGACAAATTAATTTTTTCACAGGTTGAAGGCTAAAGCCTTAAAACTAATCATTTTCAGACGAAAAGATTAATTCTGCCTTTGGTTTTTAAAAACATCTGTATCCCGAACCTATTCAGAAAGGCTGCACCTATCTCTAACTTGGGTTGCTACCACTCTATTTACTGCTGAAATAACGCCTAAAAAGCACCTTTTTTAGGTCGCGGAAGATGATTTGATGCGCAACGACTTCGACCTGGTTATACTGCGGAAAATCGGCCTGTGTGCGATCAATATCGCGCTGACTGATGTCAACCTGATAAAGGATGGACATCAGCAGGTCGGAATTCGTATGCATGAGCTCATCAATCTGGCTCACCAGCTGCACCAGTAATTTCTCGTAGGCATCGTCAATCGATCCCGAATATTGAATTTCGACCCCAAACAAGCCAAAATCTTTCATGATCTGAGCAATGGTTTCGAGGATAATATCTTCTCGGTTTAGGTACGAGCGAACATTATTTTGCTGAATATTGGGAAGATTTTCCATGATCGGCTTTCGAATTTTGCGAGCAAGGTAGGGAAATTATGAAGGCAAAAAAAAATCCGGCCTATTGCTTTTGACCGGATCTGAACGATCATTTTTGCTGAATTGAGCTTATAGGACGCTTTCAACAATCTTTCTGGTATTGTCGGACATGCCCATGGTGTACAAGTGCAAACTAGGCACATTGTGAGCAACCAACTCACGGGCCTGCTGAATAGCCCATTCGGTTCCAACGACTTTCGCATCGGCATTCGAACGACATTTGCGCAATTCTGTCACCAAATCCTGAGGTAAATCAATACTAAATATTTTCGGCAGAACAGTCATTTGCGTCAATGTGCTAATGGCTTTTATTCCGGGGATAATGGGCACATTAATTCCAACTTCGCGACAATGATCTACAAAGGCAAAATACTTCTGATTATCGAAAAACATTTGCGTAACAATGTACTCCGCTCCGGCATCCACTTTTTGTTTCAGATAAGCCAAATCGGTTTCAAAATTCGGAGCTTCAAAGTGTTTTTCGGGATAACCAGCCACACCAATACAAAAATCGAGCGGAGTCGTATTTTTCAAATCCGGATCGAGGTATTTTCCCTGACCCAAATCGACGATTTGTTTGACCAATTCGTCTGCATTCCCATGTCCATTCTGGTCGGGACGAAAAACGGTATCAGTCTTCAATCCGTCGCCCCGCAGAGCCAGCACATTTTCAATCCCCATAAAATTCAGGTCGATCAACACATGCTCAGTTTCACTTTTGGTGAATCCGCCACACAAAATGTGCGGAACCACCGGAATACCGTACTTGTGTTGAATGGCTGAAGCGATGGCGACAGTTCCGGGACGTTTGCGAACGACCTGCTTTTTGATGGAGCCATCCGGCATTTCCCGGTAAATCATTTCATCACGGTGAGTGGTGATATTGATGTACTTGGGATCTAAATCGATTAAACTATCGATGGTTCGGTAAATACTGCCGGCATCGTTTCCTTTTAGTGGAGGAAGCAACTCGAACGAGAAAACTGTTTTATCACTCTGGTTGATGATATCAATAACTTTCATAGCACTAAAGTCTGTCCTTTAAACGGGCTTATTTAAAAATACGTTCAATCTTTTTTTGTGTTTTATCGGCTTCACACTGAATTTGTTTTTCAACTGAATTATTGAAGTGAAAAAACATATCGAGCACAAACATAAACACCATTCCGAAAACAAAAGCCAGGAGTACCTTTTTTGTTGAACTGTTCATTATCATTTAATTTTAGCTGTTTCCAGCCATTGAGAGTTTCAGTTGAAGTGAAACTCTCAATAACGGTTATCTTAAATCCCTTTATAATTGAGATTCACCGGCAGGAACTGTTCCACTAAATCAACCGAAACTCCTTTGCGGCGGGCATAATCGCCAACCTGATCCTGACTTATTTTTTCGAGGCTGAAGTAGCGCGATTCGGGATGGGCAAAGTATTCGCCACACACAGCTGCCGTAGGATACATCGCATAGTGTTCTGTTAGCTTGATCCCGATTTTTTCGGCTCCCAGCAGGTTGAACAAGTTTTCCTTTTCGTGGTGCTCGGGGCAAGCCGGATAACCCAATGCAGGCCGAATTCCCTGATAACGAACTTTTAGGATGTCATCCCAGCTCAGATCTTCATCGGGAGCATAAGCCCAGTATTCGCGTCGAACTTTCGCGTGTAACAACTCGGCAAACGCTTCGGCCAAACGATCGGCCAAGGCTTCGAGCATGATGGCTTTATAGTCGTCGTGATCCGCTTTGTACTCGGCCATCCACTTTTCGATGCCAATACCGGCAGTAACCGCAAAAGCCCCGCAGTAGTCGGTTTTTCCGAGTTCCTTTGGCGCTACAAAGTCCGACAAACAAAAGTTCGGAATCCCGTCTTTCTTCTTCTCCTGCTGACGCAGATGGTAGAAGCGGCCCAACTCACTGCTACATGCTTCATCGTTGTACAATACAATATCGTCGCCATCGGCTTGGGCCGGCCAAATACTGTACACACCGTTCGCCTGCAACATCTTCTTTTCAATAATCTCGTCGAGCATGACATTGGCATCCTCATAAACTTTCCGGGCTTGTTCACCCTGAAGTTCATCATCCAGAATCTCGGGGAAACGCCCCTTCAATTCCCACACAAAGAAAAAGAAATTCCAATCGATGTAGTTGCGTAGTTCTTCGATCGGGAAATCGATCAACTCGAAAACACCCGTCTTTTTCGGCTTGTAAATATCATTTTTGCTCCAATCCGGGGTGAATTTATTGGCTCGAGCCTCGTCTAAAGTCAAGTATTCTTTAGTTTTCTTCTGACCATGAAATTCGCGAATCTGAGCATAGTCATCGCGGATTGATTGTTTGAAATCTTCGTTATTGGCCAACAGATTAGCAACCACATTCACGCTTCGGCTGGCATCTTTTACATGCACCACCGGGTGCGAATATTGCGGAGCTATTTTCACAGCGGTGTGAATTTTAGACGTTGTAGCACCACCAACCAACAGCGGTAAAGTGAATCCCTGACGCTCCATCTCTGCCGCCACATTCACCATTATTTCCAACGAAGGAGTAATCAGACCGCTAAGTCCAATCATATCAACATTTTCCTTGCGAGCCGCTTCCAGTATTTTCTCGGTTGGCACCATTACGCCGAGGTCGATTACCTCGTAATTGTTACAGGCCAGCACAACACCCACAATGTTTTTTCCAATATCGTGTACGTCGCCTTTTACAGTGGCCATCAGCACCTTCTTTTGGCTGCTTTGCTGGTTCTTGAACTTGGCTTTATCGGCTTCGATGTAGGGCAGCAAATAAGCCACCGCTTTTTTCATCACCCGGGCCGATTTTATTACCTGTGGCAGGAACATTTTTCCGGATCCGAACAAGTCACCAACCACATTCATCCCGTCCATCAGCGGCCCCTCAATAATACTGAGGGTTGGGCTGTAATTCGGAATCGCTTCAGCCAGATCCTCTTCAATATAATCGGGCAAACCTTTCACCAAAGCGTGTTCGAGCCGTTTTACCAACGGCAATTCGCGCCACTCGTCTTTTCGAACGGCTTTGCCTTCACCGGCTTTTAGGTTTTGGGCAAAGTCGAGCAGACGTTCCGTCGCGTCCGACCGCCGGTTCATCACCAAATCTTCAATATATTCGAGTAAATCTTTCGGAATTTCATCGTAAATCTGCAACATTCCCGGGTTTACAATCCCCATATCCAAACCCGCTTTAATGGCGTGGAACAGGAAAACCGAGTGAATTGCCTCGCGCACCAAATTGTTTCCGCGGAAAGAGAATGATACGTTGCTGACTCCACCACTGGTTTTAGCATGTGGGAGATTTGCTTTAATCCACCGTACCGATTCAATGAAATCGACGGCGTAGTTGTTATGTTCTTCCATTCCCGTCCCAATGGTCAGAATATTGGGGTCGAAAATGATATCTTCAGCCGGGAAATTAATCTTCTCAGTAAGCAATTTATAAGCACGAGTGCAAATCTCGATGCGACGTTCCAGATTATCAGCTTGTCCTTTTTCGTCGAAAGCCATAACGACAACTGCCGCACCGTAACGTTTAATTTTACTGGCTTGCTCCAGGAATTGCTCCTCTCCTTCTTTCATGCTGATGGAGTTCACAATGGCCTTTCCCTGTAAGCATTTCAGTCCGGCTTCAATAACTTCCCATTTGGATGAATCGACCATGACCGGCAACTTGGCAATGTCAGGCTCAGCCATCAACAAATTCAGGAAAGTCACCATTTCCTTTTTAGCATCCAGCATCGCGTCGTCCAGGTTCACATCAATAACCTGAGCGCCGTTTTCCACTTGTTCGCGGGCAACAGCCAGCGCTTCTTCATATTTTTCTTCGCGAATGAGGCGGGCAAATTTGATGGATCCCGACACATTACAACGTTCACCAATATTCACAAAATTGGTTTCAGGAGTAATGGTTACCGGTTCCAGACCGCTAAAACGCGTTAGTTCGTCATTTTTCTGTTTCACATGAGGTTGTGCCGCAGCAGCCACACCGGCAAATTTGCGAATATGGTCGGGAGTTGTACCGCAGCATCCACCAATGATGTTCACAAAGTGGTTATCGAGAAAATCCTTCACCTGCCCGGCCATTTCTTCAGGTGTTTCGTCGTACTCGCCAAATTGGTTAGGCAAGCCCGCGTTTGGATATGCACTGATGAAGAAAGGCGCCTTTTTCGACATTTCCTCCAGATACGGGCGCATATCCTTTGCCCCAAGTGAACAGTTCAATCCAATGCTCAGCAGGTCGATATGGCGCACCGAGTTCAGGAAAGCCTCTACTGTTTGGCCTGACAAAGTTCGCCCGCTGGCGTCGGTAATCGTTCCGGAAACCATCACCGGCAATCGCATTCCGCGTTCTTCCAGCACTTCTTCAATGGCAAACAGGGCTGCTTTGGCATTCAGTGTGTCGAAAATCGTTTCAACAAGCAACAAATCCACGCCGCCATCCAACAAACCGGTTGTCTGTTCCCGATAGCTTTCTTTCACCAAATCGAAAGAAGTGGCGCGATAGCCCGGATCGTTAACATCGGGCGAGAGCGACAACGTTTTATTCGTTGGTCCGAGCGCGCCGGCAACGTAGCGAGGCTTGTCCGGATTTTTGGCTGTAAACTCATCTGCTACCTCTCGCGCTATTTTAGCGGCCTTTAAATTAATTTCGTACACCCACTTTTCGGTGTGATAGTCGGCCTGTGAAATGCTCGTGGCATTAAACGTATTGGTTTCGATGATATCGGAACCGGCCTCTAAAAATGCCGCATGAATCGCTTTAATCACATCGGGACGAGTGATGGAAAGAATATCATTATTTCCGAACAGTTCGTTTTTCAACTCGGCCAGTGCTTCATTTCTGAAGTCAGCCTCAGTTAAATTGTGTTTTTGAATCATGGTTCCCATGGCTCCGTCCAACACCAACACCCGGTGTTTCAGCTCTTCTCGTATGTCTTTTTTTTGTGTCATTTGCTTGTCATTTGATCGTAAACCGGCAATTTCTAGTCACCAACTCACCTACGCCTATCCAATCATTTTAAGTTCAAATTCGCCTCGCAAGCCAATCTGGTCATCAAAAACCAAAACGGCAGCTTCTACTTCCGGAATCACTTCTGTGCGTTTCAGTACTTTATCTACATCGCCGGGCTTTTTAATCAGGTTTCCCAACCCAACAGCGAAAGCACCAGCCACAGCAGCGTTACGTGCTACAATAAGAATCGCGTCCGCTTTTCCGTGCATCATCGGGGTTCCTATTTTTCCGGCGGCTGTTCCAACCCCCAGAGGAGTTTGCTCAGGTTGAATTTCAATCCCAATAAGCCCCGAAACATCCGATTCGCCCGCAAAAATACTTACAATCAACGAATTTTGTAGTTTTATATACAAATCTCCTTCATTTTCTAAGATAAGTTCTCCGATTTCGAATTTTTCGGTCAACGCTTTTCCGACCAATTCGCAAAATATTCCGGCTTTTGCAGCCATTGGTCCGGCTGATGCCAACTCTCCGGCATGAGCCATCATTTTGGCAACTTCGGGCGCTGTTTCAATTGCCGCACAAGGTTTCAAACTCTTCTTAAAAAAGGGCTCTTCTGCCGTGTAAGCATCCAGCTCTTCCAGGTTTTTCTTTAAAACAGTTGAAGCAAAATCTACCATTTCGTTTTGAAACGATTTTGGGTCGACTCCAATCCAAAGGTCCATCTCATTGTATTTCACTACGAATGAATGAAACCGATCGGCCGGAAAACTGTTGCGATATGTTTTTGGTTCGAATAACATAGTTGTTTACGGTAATAAAGTTAGTTATTGTGACGCGTTGCCAAAACCCAATAATTCAACGTGTATTTAATCATTTAGTTTACGAAGAAAGTCAGAGGCGAAAAAATTCAATTTTAAATGGGTGGGTTTCTCAAACTAATCAGCGCATACAACGATTCGGAAAGTGCACTCGGCTAAAAAGAAAAAACGCTAAAATAGTTGTATTCAGAATATTCATTTTTAATCAATTGTAGTTCGACATGGAAACCCGACCACCAACGGAGACTACCCGGAGGCTCGCAAATGTAGCTGCAAATCACAGAAATAGCAAATACCGAAATTCGATAATCGTTATTTTAATAAGAATATTGATGTTCGCCAGTGCCTGCCCATGCGGGGATGGAATTCATTCAGAATTTTAAAATTCCTTCAGCTGAACCAATGGAATATTTCTTTTGAAAGCTATAATTTCGCCCGTTGATTTGCGTTGAAATGTATGAAAGTGCGACTCGCTAATTCAATCGACTAACAGCAAGAATGTTGAAAATAACTTTCATTCGCATCGAACATTGATACGCTCAATCGGCTTTATATTCATTTTAATTCAGAATAAGTTAGAACACTAGGAAAACAAATTTTTAATCATTGACAATGAAAAGGAAGATTTTAACAATGGCCATGCTATTATTTTCGGGAGTCCTGTTCGCGCAAACCAGCCCTATTAGAGACGGACAACTGCAAATGAATTTTGGGTTCGGAATGTCGAATTACGGATTGCCGATTTACGTTGGATTAGATTACGGAGTTCACCCTGACATCACAGTTGGTGGGGAGCTGTCGTTCTATTCGTTCGACAAGTGGGGATATCACCATGGCGTGACAAACATTTCGGGAAACGCGAACTACCACTTTAACAGCGCGTTGGGTATTCCTTCAAACTGGGACTTTTATGCCGGTTTAAACCTCGGTTTCTCGGCCTGGAATTCGGATGCCGGCTACAACGGTTCTCACGACTCAGGCTTGAGATTAGGTGCTCAGGTTGGCGCTCGCTACTATTGGGATCGTAAATGGGGTATTAATCTCGAATTTGGAGGTGGAAACGAGTTTAGTGGCGGAAAAGTCGGCGTGTCCGTCAAATTTTAACAGCAAGAAAACAAAAAAGAATGCCCGGAACAAGTTGTTCCGGGCATTCTTTTTATTAAAAATAGTCACCCAAACCGTTGGGAATAAACTCGTGTGTTAAAATCTGTTGAAGGTTGCCATTGCATACTTCGGCGTACGAAGCTTTACCGGCAATAATAGCCTCCATTTCCGATATCATCTCCGGCTCCAGTACAATAGGCAAGGTTGTTGCCTGCCGTTCAACCACCACATCGCGTTCCTCGTTTAGTGCGATGGTTTGAAAATCATTCAGCCCTGTGGCTTCCGGAAAAATTGCGCTTACGTGATATTCAACATTCATTGCGAAACCTAGCGCTTTTACCCTGCCGAAAAGTTCAGGGCTAAAATCCAATCGTCCGTTTCGGGGATTAAACTGCGCTTTGCCAGTCGCTAATTCGTTCTTAAAAGCTTCTGTAATCATCTCTTTTTGATCGGAACTGACCTTTGCAAAAAAGCTACGCATGAACCCGTTTTCAGTCACGCTTTCCCATGGATACACCACAAGAGGAGCATGTTTCATTCGGTTAGCCGATTTTTGATGTCGGTTTTTGTAGACAAACGAACAGTAATTGATCGGCAAATTAATGCCTTCGTCCAAGGTAAACTGAATAAGGCGAAGTGCTGTCAACTCGGACTCGATAACGGTTACTTTTTCGCCATGAGTGTACGTATAATCCTGCTCTACCAAATGATTGAAATTATACGGAGTGAGCCGCATTTGGTGAAAATTAAGGTGACTCGCACCCAAACCACTCAATTCGCGAATTTTTTCCTTTAGCACTTCTTCTTCCTGAGGCACAGCCGGAATTTCGACTGTCACAACCGGTATTTTCCCGAGGGCCAGCTTCAATTGGTCGGTCTTGTAGTCGGTTGCACCAATATCGAACCGCATTTCATTCAACCCGGCTTGTTGAAAAGCGTCCGCTTTTTCGGCCGTCAGCAGCATACCGTTGGTATAGAGCCAAACATACACCTCGTCGCCAAATTCCTGCTTCACAGCTTTTACAAAAGCCAAACTTTTCTCATAGCTAATCAACGGCTCGCCACCGGAAATGCTAACGCCTTTGAACCCAAACGTACGGATATAGTCGACATAGCTCTCCGGATCGTCGAATATAAGCGTATTCGTCTCCGGCCGAGCCAGATCGGTTTGCTGTGTTGGGCAGTAAAAGCACTTTCCGTTACACAGGTTGTTGATGAACAAGCACGACCACTGACCTTCGCCACATAACTGGCAGCCTCGTGATAACCGACTCACATCTACTTTGGATTGATGAAATCCCCATTTCACACGATCGCCAATAGCATCCAAAATGGTTGCTCGTTCTTGCATCATGCGTGCAGCTTCTTCAGGCGATGGGAAATTCAAATAGTTGTATTTCACCTGATATTCTTCCTGATTCCTCAGCAAGTGCCGCTGTTTTAAAGGCGTTAAGCTCTTCATTCAATTTTTCAAATAACTGGCCGCAAATATACATTCATTTTGGAATGATAAAATTTTCGTAAACTAAATATTCGTCTAATTCCAACTAACTCATATACAGTCTACTACACCCTTCCAATTTATAAAAGCGTTCTATTGAACCGATTCAATTCCGCCCTATTTGACAAATGTATCCTACTAAATGAACCGGAACGGTTGAACGGAATGCCAAAAACCTTTGGAAAGGCACAGAACCGGAATAGTTTTAGAGAAATTTCTACCTTTGCACAAATTTCTCAATCCGATGGAAAATCAACTACAGATTTACAATACTTTAACCCGCAAAAAAGAAGTTTTTGTGCCTCTTCACCCAGGCAAAGTTGGGTTGTATGTATGCGGCCCTACTGTTTACGGAAAAGCGCATCTAGGACATGCCCGCCCGGCTGTGACCTACGACCTATTGTTTCGCTTTTTGAAACAAATTGGGTACAAAGTTCGCTATGTGCGCAACATTACCGATGTTGGCCATTTGGCCAATGATGCCGATCAGGGTGAAGATAAGATTGCCAAAAAAGCGCGTTTGGACGAGCTGGAGCCCATGGAAGTGGTACAAATCTACACCAACGATTACCACAAAAATATGGAGAAGCTAAATGTGCTTCCTCCAAGCATTGAACCACGTGCAACCGGCCACATTATTGAACAAATTGAGGTAATTGAGAAAATACTGGCGGCAGGCTATGCCTACGAGAGTCATGGTTCGGTTTACTTCGATGTAGAAAAATACGCGAAAGACTACCCTTATGGCGAACTTTCAGGTCGTAAAATTGAAGATTTGCAAAGCGCTACCCGCGAACTGGACGGACAGGATGAAAAACATTCATCGCTCGATTTTGCTATATGGAAAAAAGCTTCTCCGGAACACATCATGCGCTGGCCATCGAAATGGAGCGACGGATTTCCGGGCTGGCATCTGGAATGTACGGCTATGAGTTGCAAATATCTGGGCGAAACATTCGATATTCATGGTGGTGGAATGGATTTAACTTTTCCGCACCACGAAGCTGAAATTGCTCAGGCGAAAGCAGCCAACGGCCATGATGCTGTTCGCTACTGGATGCACAATAACATGATTACGCTGAATGGGCAAAAAATGGGCAAATCGTTGGGAAATGCGATTTCGCTCGACGAGTTTTTCAGCGGCGATCATCCACTCCTGGAACGGGCTTACGACCCAATGACCATACGGTTTTTCATGCTCACGGCGCATTACCGCAGCACACTTGATTTCTCGAACGAGGCGCTTCAAGCAGCTGAAAAAGGCATGCAACGCCTGCTGAAAGCTACCGAAACCATTGAAACACTTAGAGCTGGTGATACTTCAACGTTGAATGTCGCAGAGTTGAAAGAGAAGTGCTACGCGGCCATGAACGATGATATGAATAGCCCGATTGCAATCGCTCATCTCTTTGACGGGGTGAAAATGATTAATTCAATTGCTGACGGCAAAGCCACGATTTCAGCTTCGGATTTGGAAGCTTTGAAAGCTCTTTACTCAACTTTTGTATTCGACCTTTTCGGGCTTAACAAACCGGAGCAAACAGGCAATGGAAACCTACAGGCGTTTGATTCAGCTATCGATTTGTTGCTACAATTGCGGCAGGAAGCCAAAGCTAACAAAGACTGGGCAACGGCCGATAAAATCCGTAACGAACTAACTAATTTCGGCTTTGTAATTAAAGACACCAAGGATGGTTTTAGTTGGGAATTGAAGTAGCCCGATCAATAATAAAGTGCAACTCTCTCGGTTTAACGGGAGAGTTTTTTTATGCCTTTTCTGTAACAAAAAGCCTATTTTTAACCAATTAATCGTAAAAACACAGCCCATGCCTGTATCCCGATTTGGCGTTTCATTGGAAGAAGATTTACTGAAAGCTCTGGACGAATATGTGAAAGAAAACAACTTTGCGAATCGATCACAGGCGATCCGTTTTTTGGTAGAAAAGAATCTGGTTGAAAAAAAATGGAAATGTGACAACCTGGTAGCCGGTGCTGTTACCTTGGTCTATAACGCGAAGAAGAGAGAAATTCGCTCGAAATTGCAGGATATAGAGGCCGAAAATACTGAAATCATCCTGTCTTCCCAGATTTTCCATTTAACCCCTGAAAACTGCCTTGAAATAGTCGCTGTGCAAGGACCGTCTTTCCGACTCACCGAACTGGCTGACCAACTGATTGCCGTAAAAGGAATTCAACATGGAAAACTGAATATGAGCAAAGTTGAATAATCCACAAATAGCGTATCGATCGTTATAAGCAGCCATCACCGCCCCGAAAACCGCCAAAAAGTAGTATTCGAAACATGATATTCATTCTGTATTTTCCCTTGAAATTGCCCTAACTTGTGGCTAAACTTCAAGGGATTTTTTATGAAAGCAATTGTCAAAACCAAAGCTGAACGCGGGCTTTGGATGGAAAACGTTCCGATGCCTTTTGTTGGCCCGAACGATGTGCTGATTAAAGTAAAAAAAGCTGCTATTTGCGGCACCGACCTTCACATTTACAAATGGGACGAATGGGCGCAAAATACCATTAAACCCCCGGTTACAATTGGCCATGAATACATGGGCGAAGTGGTTGAAACCGGATCGGAAGTGGACCGTGTTCATGTGGGCGAACGAGTCACTGTTGAAGGGCACATTGCCTGCGGATTTTGCCGAAATTGTCGCCGTGGCCGTCAGCACATTTGCGACCACACGCTGGGAATTGGCGTTCAACGCGATGGTGGATTTGCCGAATACATTTCAGTTCCGGCCAAGAACGTATTGAAAATCGACAGCCGAATTCCCGATGAAATCCTTTCGATTATGGATCCGTTTGGCAATGCAACGCACACAGCCCTCTCCTTTCCGCTTCTGGGCGAGGATGTGCTGATTACCGGAATTGGTGGCCCGATTGGATCGATGGCTGCAGCTGTTTGCAAGTTTGCAGGCGCTCGCAACATCGTCGGTACGGATCTGTCGCCCTATAGAAGGGAACTGGCACGAAAAATGGGCGCTACATTGGTTATTGACCCAATGAAAGAAAATGTTCGCGAAGCCATGGGTACACTTGGAATGGTTGCCGGATTCGATATTGGACTGGAATGCAGTGGGTCGCCCGTTGCGTTCAACGATATGGTTGAAAACATGTACAACGGCGGCAAAATTTCGTTGCTCGGGTTGCTTCCCAAAAACACACAAATAAACTGGAGCAAGCTTATTTTTAAGGGACTAACTATGAAAGGCATCTACGGTCGTGAGATGTACGAAACCTGGTACCACATGGAAATGATGCTGACAACCGGATTGGACATTTCTCCGGTGATCACCCATCGCATGAAAGCCGATGATTTCCAGAAAGCATTTGATATTATGGAAGAAGGAAACTGCGGAAAAATTATTCTGGACTGGGAATAAAAATCAGACCGTTTTAAAAGGCTTTTTTAAAAGGATCAGACCGTTAAAGTTTGATCCTTTTACTTACCGTAAACTCCAGAAAACTGGTTCCATTAGCAATTTGCAGGGAGCTGAAACGGACGTCGGAGTTAAAATGACTTTGCACAAAGGACCCACCGAGATAGAATCCGGGGAAATGGTATCCACCGGCAATCCGGATTTCACCACCAAAACCCAGCTTTGTTTGATAATTATGCCGCTGCCTTTCAAAATGTAACTGATTCAATCTAATGCCCATTTGAGTTGCCAGTGAAGCCGTAATGATTGCATTCGAAAAAGGTACCAACGAGTACGCATAGCCAAGGCTACCATATCCGGAGTAAGAACGAAATTTATCAAGCCCCTGCCACTCTTCATAAGCTTCAGAAAGTAGCTCATCCGGGATCAATGTTTCATCACCATCAACATCAGAAGAAGCCAATCCCCCACCCCAAATTAATGACCCGGCACTCCTGAGTTGCAAATCTGTTTGGTTGAAAGCTGCTTTGTACGAAAAGCGTTCAGAATTTAATACATAGATAAAGTTGACTCCAAAATTGGTGATTTTAATATCGCTTCGAACCTGATAAACCTCTTCATCGGAGATATCTTCAGCCGCTTTACCATGAAGAGACAGGTAATATCCGTTTGTTTTTCGCGCTACGATATCAACCACAAAACGACGGGCAACCAAATAACTCTGCAAGCCAAAACTGGAAGAACTACCGTACTTCTCCACATTCGAATTTGCGAACGGAAGCTCAAACCCGATCTTCAACCCAAACCATTTATAGTTAACACCGACACCAAGCTTAAAAAGATCATTTGAGCGATATTTTATATTCAAATCATTCCCATTGTCGCCAATCAAAAAATGATTGCCCTTATCGGCTGTATACACCCGAACAATCAAATCGGTGTGATAAGAATGCACATAATTGGTGTCAATTTTCTTTTTTAACTTTTCGGATAAGGGCTGTGCACCAATAGTTCCAAAAGCAAAAAGAAACACCATTAAAAGTCCCTTTTTCATTTGTAAGATTATAAATCTAAATCAACCCATACCGGGCAATGATCTGAATGAACGGCCTCGGGTAAAATACCGGCAGCGGAAATTTTTGCTTTAATTGGCTCTGTCACCATGTTATAGTCGATACGCCAGCCTTTATTTTTACCTCTGGAACCCGCCCGGTAACTCCACCACGAATAGTGATCCGGTTCGGATACAAGTTCGCGAAAGCTATCTACATATCCCATTTCAACAAAGGATTGAAACCAATCGCGCTCTTCGGGAAGGAAGCCAGATGTATTCTGTTGTTTTTCCGGATTATGGATATCAATCCATAAACGGCAAATGTTATAGTCGCCTGAAATGACCAAATTAGGAATGGTTTCACGAAGCTCGTTCAAATAAACTGTAAAATCGGCCAGAAAATCCATTTTAAAGGCCTGTCTTGGCCCTCCGGTGGTTCCGGAAGGGAAATATGCACTTATTACCGAAAAATCGCTAAAATCAACTCTAATGACTCTTCCTTCACGGTCGTACTTCTCGTTCCCCATCCCCATTTCAATATGAGCGGGTTTCTCCTTTGTCAAGATAGCTACACCGCTGTATCCGGGCTTTACAGCAGAAAAAGCATAAAAGTGATATCCCAACTCGTTAAATTCTTCCTCGCTCATTTGTCCCGGTTGCGCTTTGGTCTCCTGCAGACACACAATATCGGGATTTTCCATGGTCAACCAGCTCAAAAAATCCTTCTTTAGGGCCGCACGGATGCCATTAACATTATAAGATAAAATACGTTTCACAATTTTTCGTAATTTTGATTTTTATTTTAAATACAACAGAAACAACTAATACTGAAAATCCATTGAATAAAGGTCTCGTCATAAAATCAACCGGAAGCTGGTACACCGTAAAATCGGAAACCGGCCAGATGATTGACTGCAAAATAAAAGGAAATTTTCGGATCAAAGATATCAAAAGTACAAACCCCATAACAGTGGGCGACCATGTTGTGTTCAGGCTTGACGAACAGGAGGAGGAAAACGCCACCAAACCTGTTGGATTAATCACCGAGATAGCCGAACGCAAAAACTATATCATCCGGAAGGCATCGAACCTGTCAAAACAATCGCACATTATTGCAGCCAATATCGACCAAGCGTTTTTAGTTGTTACAATCAACTATCCCGTCACGACAACTACGTTTATCGATCGCTTTCTAGCTTCAGCCGAAGCCTACAGAATACCGTGCACGCTAATATTTAACAAAGTCGACCGCTTCAACAAAGAACAAACCAAACAACTCGATGATTTGATTGAAATTTACAGCTCCATCGGTTATCGTTGTCTGAAGACTTCGACTAAAAAAGATATTGGGTTGGATACGTTAAAAAAATGGATGACTGGAAAGATCAATGTTTTTTCGGGACACTCCGGCGTGGGAAAATCATCGCTAATTAATAAGATCGAATCGAGACTTAATTTGAAAACCAAAGAAATTTCGGAATACCATCTATCCGGAATGCACACCACTACATTTTCAGAAATGTTCGAATTAAGTTTCGGCGGATACATAATTGACACTCCAGGCATAAAAGGCTTTGGGATGCTCGATATGTAAAAAGAATAAATTGGCCACTATTTTCCCGAAATTTTTAAACGACTGGAAAAATGCCAGTACTATAATTGCACTCATACACACGAACCCGGTTGTGAAGTTAAAAAAGCGGTTCTCGAAAATGAAATTTCAGAAAGCCGCTACTATTCGTACCTCGGTTTGTTGCAATCTGACGAAAAGTACCGAAATTAAGCTAGATTGATTGTATAATGAAGCCCGTTTTTACGGGCTTTTTTTACCTCCTAAAGTCTGCCTATCAGTTCTTTATATTGAGATGATTAAAAATTTTAGTGGCACGAGAATCGCCTATTTCTGCCGACACTGTATCATAGGTCTGTTTTTTTAAATTCTCAAGGCTCTTAAATTTACGCAAAAGGTGCTGCACTGTCTTCTCTCCTATTCCGGGTATATTATCCAACTCCGACTGAATAAAATTTTTAGAACGCTTTTGCCGATGGAATGTAATTCCAAATCGGTGCGCTTCGTCGCGTGCTTGCTGAATTATTTTTAGAGTCTCCGAATTCTTATCCAGATACAAAGGAACCGAGTCGCCGGGAAAGAAAATTTCTTCCAGCTTCTTGGCGATCCCTATAATTGGTATCTTCCCCCGCAGACTCAATTTTTCCAACGCATTCAGCGCTGCACCCAACTGCCCCTTACCCCCATCGATAATAATTAGCTGTGGTAATTGCTTCTCTTCTTCAACCTGCCGCTTATAACGCCGATAGATTATCTCTTCCATCGATGCAAAATCATTTGGGCCGTCAACCGTTTTAATATTAAAATGCCGATACTCCTTTTTTGCCGGTTTGCCATTTTTAAAAACTACACATGCAGCAACCGGATTCGTTCCTTGTAAGTTCGAGTTGTCGAAACACTCAATCTGAACCGGCAATTCTTTCAATTGAAGATCCTTCTTCATGGTCTCCAAAATTCGGTTCGTACTTTGCGCAGGCTTCGACAATGCAAATTGCTTCTCTTTTTCCAAACGAAAATACTTGGCATTCCGAATCGATAAATCCATTAATTTTTTCTTATCGCCAATCATCGGAACTTTAAATGTGACCCCATCCAGAGAAATGTCGGTTTTGAATGGCACAAGCAATTCCTTTGCATTGCTAAATATTTTCTGTCGGATATCAACGATTGCATACTCCAATAGTTCTTCCGGAGATTCATCCAACGCCTTTTTAATTTCGGTTGTATAGGTTTGTACAATTGCTCCGTTTATCACTTTTAAGTAATTCACAAAAGCTGATTTCTCGACCACATCAATTCCATAAACATCAACATCAGTAATTGTTGCGCTAACAACGGTTGACCGGTTTTGGAATTTCTCTAAAACATCCAGTTTTTCTTTCACCTGATTAGCTTCCTCAAATTGATAATTATTGGAATAGCCGATCATTATTTCACGAAGATATTTGATAACAGCCGAGATATTACCTTTCAGGATATCTTTAATTTCATCGATGTATTTATAGTAATCCCGCTCCTCTTGATGCCCTTCACAAGGCCCCAAACAATTTCCAATATGATACTCCAGGCATACTTTATATTTTCCTGCCTTAACATTTTCCGACTGTAGATTCAGATTACAATTCCGCAGTTTATAAATTCGCCGGAAAAGATCGAGCAAAGTACGGACAGCAAAAACAGAAGTGTACGGACCAAAATAAGCGGAGCCATCCCGTACCACATTTCGAGTTTGAAACACCCTCGGAAAAGCTTCGTTTTTAACGACGATCCACGGATACGTTTTATCGTCTTTTAGTCGAATATTATACCGGGGCTGGTATTTTTTGATCAGGTTGTTCTCCAACAAAAGCGCATCTTGCTCGGTCTCCACAACCATATGTTTTATGTCGTGAATATTGCGAACCAACAGTGCCGTTTTTCGATTATCGTGATTTTTTGAAAAGTAGGAAGAAACTCTTTTTTTTAAATCTTTAGCCTTCCCCACATAGATAATCTTTCCTGTATTATCAAAATACTGGTAAATCCCCGGCTGATTCGGCAATACTGAAACCAACGACTTCAAGTGATCTATCCGACTGTTTACGCTTGAATATTTCATTAAAACCAATTCTTCTAAATTAAAAAACAGCTCTCCCAAAATAAGGAAAGCTGTTCTATATTTTTAGCTCAAAACACTTTTTTTTCACTAATACTCCACCAAACTATGAGTTTCGTAGGCTGAAAGAATCTCTTTATTCCCATTTTCGATAAACTTCAAATCACAAATAAATGAGAAAAAAACCTGTTTCACATTCATTTGCTGAACCAATTTTAGAGCTGCCATAGCTGTTCCTCCTGTTGCCAATAAATCGTCATGAATCAACACAACATCATCCTCTGTCAGGGCATCCAAATGCATCTCAATAACATCAGTTCCATACTCCAATTCGTACGACTCGTGAATTGTCTCAGCTGGCAATTTTCCCTTTTTACGCGCTGGTACGAAGCCTGCATTTAAACAATACGCCACTGCTCCTCCCACAATAAAACCACGCGACTCCAGGGACACAATCTTAGTAATACCTTTATCTTTAAAATAAGAACTCACCTGATCTACAACCTCACGGAAAGCTGTTTCATCTTTCAATAATGTTGTAATATCTTTAAAACTAATTCCCTTAGAAGGATAATCCGGAACCTCGCGGATGTATGTTTTTAAATCCATTTGTTTTATATTTTTTCGTTCCACGTGGAACATTAACGTCCGAGCATAATTAGAAGCACATTAATATCCGCCGGACTAACACCTGAAATCCGACTTGCCTGACCAATAGTTTGAGGCTTAATTTTACTTAGCTTCTGACGAGCTTCTGTTGAAATTGTATGAATACTTTCGTAGTCAAATTTGTCTTCAATATTGATATTTTCGAGCCGCTTAAACTTGTCAGCCATTTGCTTTTCACGCTCTATATATCCTGAGTATTTTATTAAAATTTCAGCCGATTCAAGTATCTCCTCCCGACGATCAGAGGGTAATTTTTTTAGAAAATTCTTAAACGGAGTAACTGGCTCAATGACGTCGAATATTGAAATCTGAGGGCGCGAAATCACATCCTTTAATTTAACTCCCTGCTTTAAGGGTGACGTATTCTTTGCCGCTAAAAGGTCATTAATGTAGTTCGGTTTTATCGAAAAGTTTGAAACAAACTCAACAACTTCATCCCTTAATTTTGTTTTTTCCTCCAACAAATCCATCCGTTCTTTCTTGGCTAATCCAAGTTTAAAACCCTTCGGAGTTAATCTGGAGTCAGCATCATCCTGCCGTAAAAGTATGCGATACTCGGCCCGAGATGTAAACATACGGTAGGGCTCATCTACCCCTTTTGTGACCAAATCATCGATTAAAACACCAATGTATGCTTCATCCCGATTCAGAACAAAAGCGTCTTTCCCCTGAGCTTTTTGGTGGGCATTTATTCCGGCCATCAACCCTTGTGCGGCTGCTTCCTCGTAACCGGTTGTCCCGTTTATTTGTCCGGCAAAAAACAGATTTGAAATAAGTTTTGTTTCAAGAGTGTGATACAGCTGAGTTGGATCAAAATAATCGTACTCAATAGCATACCCCGGACGAAAAATCCTAGCGTTTTCCAAACCTGAAATTAATTGCAAAGCCTTGTATTGAACATCCCACGGAAGCGAAGACGAAAACCCATTCAAATAGTATTCAATTGTTGATTGCCCCTCAGGTTCTAAAAACAGCTGATGCTGTAATTTCTCAGCAAACGTAACTATTTTAGACTCTATACTTGGACAATACCTCGGACCTGCTCCTTTTATAGTACCGTTGTACATTGGTGAATCGTCAAACCCCACTTCCAGCGCTTTGTGTACCTCTTCATTGGTATACGTAATCCAGCAACTGCGTTGCTTCATACTTGTTTTTTCGTGTGGCAAATACGAAAATTTGTAGTATCCTTCGTCACCTTTTTGTTCGGTCAGCTTCGAAAAATCGATCGTACGACCATCGATCCGAACCGGAGTACCGGTCTTTAACCGACCTGTTTCAAAACCCACTTCTGCTAGCTGATCGCTTATGAAATACGACGCTGACTCTCCTATCCGACCACCTTCCATTTGCGCGCGGCCGATATGCATTAAACCGTTTAAAAAGGTTCCATTCGTTAAAACAACCGTCTTTGCCCGAAACTCTACTCCTATTTTTGTGCGAACTCCGTTTACTTTTCCATCTTCAAGCAGAAGATGTATAACGGCATCCTGCCACAAATCAAGGTTGTCGATCAACTCAAGCTCATTTCGCCACTCTTCTGAAAAACGCATCCGATCACTTTGCGAGCGAGGACTCCACATTGCAGGTCCTTTAGAAAGATTAAGCATCCGAAATTGAATTGATGTTCGGTCGGTAATTACTCCTGTATAACCCCCTAAAGCATCAATTTCGCGAACAATCTGACCCTTGGCGATTCCGCCGATAGCCGGATTACACGACATTTGGGCATACTTACCCATATCCATTGTAATCAACAATGTTTTAGAACCCAAATTGGCAGCTGCCGCAGCAGCTTCACAACCAGCATGACCTCCTCCAACTACTATAACATCATAAAATGGTAGCATCTGATCTAAATTTAGAATCACAAAATTAACAGAAAAGCTTTAAAAAGAAAGTGTTAGAAAATAGCGAGATACTGATCTTCTTTTTGAGTCATAATTACCTTCTGTTCCGGTTGTTTATCCGGATAGCCTAACAAATGAAGCACTCCGTGAACCAAGATTCGTCGTAATTCTTCATCGAAGCTAACGCCGTATTGTCTGGCATTGTCGGAAACCCGTTCAACGCTTATAAACAAATCACCGGATATCAGATCACCTTCAACATAATCAAATGTGATTATATCGGTAAAATAATCATGATCCAAATATTCCTTATTTACCTGAAGTAAATAATCATCACTACAAAAAATGTAATTAATAGAACCAGTTTTCTTTTGTTCGGAAGTAATAACTGAAGAGATCCAACTTTTTAACTTTCTTCTCTCCAACTTAAGAGGCTTCACATCCTCATGATAAAACAGAATGGGCACGATCGATATTGAATTTTAATTGTATTGTAGAACCGTTGTTTTTGAAGTTAACCTCGTCAACCAGATTTCGAATAAGAAAAAGCCCTCTCCCACCCTCATTCTTCAAATTTTCTTTTTTTGTTGGGTCGGGTACATTATTATAGTCGAAACCTTCTCCTTCATCCTGAACTTCGAACAACACAGATTTCTTTTTAACTTCAGCAAAAAGTGTGACGAATTTATTCTCATCTAACTTGTTTCCGTGACCAATAGCATTATTCACCGATTCGCAAACACCGAGAGTAATGTATGCAACTCTTTTTTGATCAACTTGGCAATCGTCAAGAACTTTCTCAATAAAATTCTCAACTTCCTTCAAATAAATAAAGCTCGATCGTATACGAAGTGTCTTTTTCAAGTCTACCTATTTACCAGATTCAAATAATCGCGAAACTTCTTATCGTAAAAATTATGTAGTCGATAATTATTGTATCGGATTTCTTCCTCTTTATTTTTCTCTACATCCTTATACTGAAAAAATAATTCTGGGTTACTATAAAAAACTTGCTCGGCAGTTTTAGACTCACGCTTGTCATCAACATCGCGCTCCATTTCCGATTTCTCTGCCTTTAATAAGCGTTCTAGAATTAAATTTTGCCGACTGATGAGTTGGTTGCCCAGTTTTTTTTGAATTAAATCGACTCTATTTTGTTCAATAAGCTGATCAACTCCCCTAAGTTGCTCTTTAGCAGAGCTTCCAACACCTTCATCCAAAAGCATCTCTCCAATCATCTGTTTCAACATTTCTTGTTGAATTAGCGATTTTCCAATTTGCTCACTCAATTTTCCTGAACTACCGTTTTTCAACCCTTCAATCATTCTTTGCAATTGATCTTTCAACGACTGTTGCCCTTCCTTCAATTTTTGCATCGAAGTTTTACCTCCCTGTCCTGGCTTATCACACTGTTGATCGCCTGGCATGGAATTAGCCATAGCCTTCTCCAAATTTTCAAGTGCTTCATTCAGCAATAACGCCAATTCATTAAAAGCGGTCATCGTCCCTTGTTGAAACTTTGCAACACCTCCGATTAAACCGTTTCTTAACCCTTCAATTGACTGACGAATTGAGAAATCAATTTTAGAGAGCTCGCTGCCAATTTTCGAACTAACAGCTGGGGTTCTCATCGATAATGCATACAACGAATCTGCCACTTGCTTTGACTGAACCAGTATAAGATCTTGCTTTTCCTGGACAGAATTCAACAGCGGATCGTTAATATCGATTTCAGTCGTCAAATTTAAGATTTCTTCTTGACCTAAGGACAAATAAATCAAATTCTTAAGAATTTGTTTTAGATTGTCGATGTTCTCCCCAATCTGATTTGACTCGTTCGCATTCAACATTTGTTGCAAACTAAAAGCCAAATCCTCTAACATTTGTTTATTCTCTCCAATTTGGTCTTTTAATTTATTTCTTCGCTTTCCTTGAATACTTTCGCTAATTTCATTGAACTTATTATTAATGTTTTCTATTTCATTATCCAACGGGAATAACTTCATTTCCTTTTGTAACTCCTTGTTAAATTCCAGAATTTCCTTAAAATCCTGATCAAATTTTTCAATCGCTTCCTGATTCAACTGTTCATTTTCTGCCAATTTTTCCAATTCGTTACTTTCAACATATTTTAAATTATTATTTTCTGATTTAGCTGTCTCATCAACAATTGAAAGTAACTCATCCAACTTTTGCTCAATTTTCATCCGCTTTAACATTTCAAGACTACGGTCGAGTTGCTTAGTTAAATCGTCCATCGGAAAAGACATTTTATCCAACAACTCATTCATACGCAGCGGATCGAATTGGTTTGCCAACTTATTAAACTCATCCAGTAGTTCTTTAAGCTCATCAGACATCACTTCGTTCAACAAATCGTTTATTTGTTGTTGCTTTTCTAATAAATCATTCGTCTGCTCACCAAATGAATTTTTAACACTATTCATCTGGGTGTTTTTATTACTTATTTGTTCAATCACACTTTGAAGCTGTTCCTTCTTCTTCAAAACGTTATTAAGCAACTGCTTACGGTCCCAATCGTTCAGTTTCTCTGAAATATCCCGATACTTATAGTCCTCAATTTCTCGCTTAATATCGTCTGTAATCCTCTTGCTTTCGGCTACCAGACTTTCGATTTCGTCAAATAATTGATTGTTTATCGTATCTACTTCATTTCCATCTAAAAATTTAAAATTAAAAACCTCTGATGTTGACTCTTTAAATTGGTGGAATGGATCGTTATCCCGAACAGAAAAATAAAAACTGAACGACTCACCGAATGACCTGTAATCCTTCAAATCGACAAAATAATAAAACTCCTGAACCTTTAAGCCCGGAAGTATATTCAGCTGAAAGGTGCTATCTCGCTCCGCACTTTTTAATTTGAAAACCAAATCCTTAAAACCATAATCATCCCCAATTTCTCCCTTAAAATAAAACCTGCTTAATACAACAGAATCCTGATATTGCCCAACTGCTATCTCAGGGAAAAAATCAGGAATAACACCAATTGTATATTGGACTAATTCTTTAGTTGGAACGAAATCATTTTTGACTACTATCTTATAATTTGATTCGCTAAACGCTTGATAATCTACACTAAACTGATCACCGTTTTTGGCAGCTGCAATCCTTTCAGCTCCAGTTTGCAGAAATAAACTATCGGTATCAGCGCAATTAAATTTCCAAACTAATTTGCTCCCATAGGGTACTTCTACATTTCCTACATTGTTTAAAACGTAATTATTGGTCCCAGTGTACTCAGGTACTTTAACTTCCAACGAAAAATTTAAAACGATGGGATCTGGTACTACAAAAACTGTATACTTTTCAGAAACATATTCATTATCAGTAAAATAAATTGAAAATGAATTCTGAATATGCTCCAATTTGTAGGTAAAAAACTGTTCTCCCTGTTCCATTATAAAATTAGTGCCACCAATGTTGATATAGAGATACTCCGGTAGATTTTTACCTTCACATAAAACCTGAAGTTCGAGCGAGCTTCCTTTTCGAACAGCCGTATCCTCGTTTACCAACACGAAACGAAAGGGAGCCGGTTTCACAAATGCCTGATTAAAATGGAGTACCCGATACCCACCTTCTGCTAAAAAACCTGGGAATGCGAATGAGGCTCCAGCTGTTACTGCCAAGGCCAAAACGAACACAAACAAATTATTTTTGATTAATCGAAAACTAAAATAACTACTGAAACTAAAAGGAGAAAGCTTACCTATTTTCTGATTTATACTTGAAAACACCAACTCTCCTTGCTCGTTCATAGAACCCAACTCAACAATATTAATTAACTGATCTTTTAGCTCAGGAAAATGTTGAGAAACCAGCTTAGCCTTCTGTAATAAACTGTATTTTCGAATTCCTGTGAAATACAAAACCGACTGAACGACATAAACAACAGTAATATAAAGCCCCAACAACAGACAGCTTACCAGAAACACTAGCCGAATAGACGTAGAAGTGTAGAAATTGTACTCAATGAGCAAAACAACTGATATACAGATCGTTAATATAGATATTAACAATAAAACCCCTTTAAACAGCAGAAATGAAAAATACTTTCGACTGTAAAAATTTAACTTTTCAACAAGCAAGCCGTAATTGTTAGTCATAATTCGCAAAATACTTATTCACAGAGCAAAAATACATTGAATAATTGTTAATTTCTTAGATATAAATGTTGAAACAAAATCTGAATATTGTTACCTAAATATTTCCTTATCCCTAATTTAATTTTATCAGGAAAGTAAATGTGAAACTACAAAATCAAATTTCAATCTAAATTTCAAACCAAAACCAACAGCTATGAATGGTTTGAAACACCTTTAAACATGAAGAAAACAGACAATCAACAATTGTTAATTGCTCAGTAAAAAACACTGATAATCAGAAAACAGGATTGTTAATTACTCGTTAACAAAACAAGAAAAATACTAACTATTGTTATTTGCAAGAATTTTATTGAATATTTATCCAGACTATCAACAGCCTATTATCATTATCATTTTTCTTTCTATTTAAAAAGAGAATAATAATATAAATAGTCTTGATGATGGGGTTTCCTTTTGACGAAAAAAAGGATTAATTTTGAAACGGTTTAATTTGTACGTGAATGAATGAGAAACTTTCCATATTATTGGTAGAGGATAACGTGTTGAATCAGAGGATTGTGACTTTCAGCTTAAAGAAATATAACCACAACGTACAGATCGCTAATAATGGACTAGAGGCGTTGGAGTTCTTTAAGAAAAGCAAGTTTGATGTTATCCTGATGGATATCATGATGCCTGTGATGGATGGCTTGGAAGCTACTATGAAGATTCGTGAATTTGAATCGCATAACGAAATTAGCGATAGAACTCCCATTATTGCAATTACTGCAAATACAATGGATAACGATCGTGAAAAGTGTTTGTCATATGGAATGAATGAGTTTATGACCAAACCTTTTGATGTAGAGAAACTTGCGTTGATTTTTACCGATCTTAGAATCAATGCGTTGTAAAATAGCTTTAATGCAGACCGAAATAAAATTATCTTTGATCTTTCAAGTGATAGAATAGTTTTATGTCGGAACCAATTGATTTACACAACCAATCTTCTTTTGAACGGGACAACGAATTAGATAAGCGTTTGCGTCCGTTGTCTTTTTACGATTTTAAAGGACAGGAGCAAGTTGTTGAAAATCTTAAAGTCTTTGTGCAAGCAGCCAAAATGCGCGATGAAGCATTGGATCACGTGTTGCTGTTCGGGCCTCCCGGACTAGGAAAAACTACCCTTTCAAATATTATTGCCAATGAACTGGGAGTTGGTTTGAAGCTTACTTCCGGTCCGGTGTTGGACAAACCCGGAGATTTAGCAGGCCTTTTGACTAACCTGGAAGACCGAGACGTTCTATTCATCGACGAGATACACCGTTTAAGCCCCATCGTTGAAGAATATCTGTATTCGGCAATGGAGGACTACCGAATCGATATCATGATCGATAAAGGGCCCTCAGCGCGTTCAATTCAACTCGAATTAAATCCGTTTACACTTATCGGTGCGACTACCCGTTCCGGATTGCTGACTAGCCCTCTTCGCGCCAGGTTCGGAATTAAAGCTCATTTCGAATACTACGATTTGAAAATTCTGACGGGAATTGTAAAACGATCCGCTTCTATTTTAAATATTGAAATTGATGAACGTGCAGCCATTGAAATAGCTTCCCGAAGCCGTGGAACTCCTCGTATTGTAAATGCATTGCTGCGCCGTGTACGCGATTTTGCGCAGGTAAAAGGCAATGGCAAAATTGATATGGAGATAACAACGTTTTCGCTTGAAGCGCTGAATATTGACACACATGGTCTTGATGAGATGGATAATAAGATCCTTCGCACAATCATTGATAAGTTTAAAGGCGGACCGGTCGGAATCAGTACTATCGCAACAGCCGTAGGAGAAGATAGCGGTACGATTGAAGAAGTCTACGAACCTTTTCTTATTAAAGAAGGTTTTATTAAACGAACCCCACGAGGTCGTGAGGTTACAGATTTGGCTTACAAACACTTAGGTGTGTTTAGAACAAATGGCGATCCTAGTCTTTTTTAGTCAGTTTTACCTCGAACAAGTTCGGCCAAAGCTTTCCGGTTACGTACATTTTTCCATTGGTTTTATTGAACGCGATTCCGTTTAGCACATCAATTGGTTTAGACGGGTTGTACATTACTGACATCAAACCTGAAAAGTCGATCTTTGCGGCAATTTGGCCAGTTTTTGGATCTATTTTGACAGCAAAGTTGGTTTGCCAGATATTGGCGTAAACATATCCTTCGTAATACTCTAGTTCATTCAAATTTGTCACGGGTCCTTTGTCATCGTATACCGGAATACGCTTGACCACCTGAAACGTTTCAGGATTAACAAAATCGAGGAACTCCGAACCATCAGTTTTAATCAGGTATTCTCCGTCGTGAGTTAAACCCCAGCCTTCGGCCGTATTGTAACTGAAACTATCGATGCGGGCAAAACTGTTTAGATCGTACACAAAACATTTTTGTGCTTTGTAGGTTAGTTGGAATATTTTATTGTTAACAATTGTAATCCCTTCGCCGAAATATTGTTTGTCGAGCGGAACCTCTTGCAGAACTTTTCCACTCTGTAAATCGAAACGATAGATACTCGACTCTCCATTCTGTCCGGTACTTTCGTAGAATTGGTTTTCATGCACTTCCAAACCTTGTGTGAAATGATTGGTATCGTGGGGATAAGTGTTTACAATTTCGTAACTGTAAAGCTCCGGTTCCTGATTCGACAACACTTCAAAGGTTTGAAAGCTTACTCCCTCTTCACCATCCTGTTTGGTCGAAACAACTTTGATCTGGTGCTTCCCCAGGGCGTTTAATTTTGAAATTGTAAAATTAAAAATCTCCTCTTCGCTGGTTTTTAGCAATTGGTTATCGTAAAAAAGTTCAGCTTTATCCAATTCTCCATCTTTCACTTTCACAGTCACTTCAATACGAACGGAATCTCCTAAAGCCAGTTTTTTCTTTTTAGGTTGCAGGGTGATTTGCGCAACCGGTTTGCGCGATTTTTTTGGTGTGTTGCTGCACGAAATACCTGTTAGCAAAAACAGACCAATAACAACAAGGGCGATAACTTTAAATCTCATTTTAAATCAATTATTTTACAAGCACGGTCAAAAATAAACAATCCTGATTAAACTGCTGGAATTAGCAGATAAATGTTCAAGTTGAATTCATTTTGATCCTGGTTTTCCGATTTCTATTTCAGTTAGAAAGTGCAATGAATAAATAAACCCACGACTCTGCGCTGTTTAGTGCGAATAGCTATCTTTGGCAAAAAATTTTGCCTTTTGAACTCGTTTAAAAAATTAGTTAGTGACACGGCTATTTACGGTGTAAGCAGCATTGTAGGTCGTTTTTTGAATTGGTGGCTTGTACCCTACTATTCGCACTTGTTTTTGCCCCAAGAGTACGGCATAGTTGCCAACTTATACTCGTATATGGCATTTTTACTTGTGCTGCTAACTTTCGGAATGGAAACCGGCTACTTTCGATACGCCAGCTCGCACAAAGATAAGGAGTTGGTCTACTCGAGTTCATTGATCACCTTATTCCTTACGTCGCTAAGTTTTTTATTCGTTGTCTACACTTTTTCTGATGGAATTGCCCGTTGGATGGAATATGAAAGCCACCCGGAATACATTCAATGGATCGCTTTAATCATGGCTTTTGATGCGTTTACAGCCATCCCTTTCGCCAAATTACGCATCGAATCGCGACCAATAAAGTTTGCCGTTATCAAGCTAGTCAATATTTTTTGCAACATCTTTTTCAATATTTTCTTCCTTAGTATCTGTCCTGCCCTTCTAAAATCGAACCCAAACAGTATTGTCGGGCTTATTTACGATGCCAATATGGGCGTGGGGTATGTGTTTATTTCAAATTTAATCGCATCGGGAATTACGTTACTGATGCTGCTGCCCGAACTTCGGATAAAACTACGGTTTAGCAGGCTGTTATTGAAGGAAATAGTTTGGTATTCATTCCCGATTCTTATCGTTGGAATTGCCGGAATGGTGAACCAGAATATTGATAAAATATTGATTCCAAAATTGATACCTGACGATCAGGGACCAATGGAGCAATTGGGGATTTATGGCGCTAACTATAAGCTGGCCGTGCTCATGAATATGTTTATTCAGGCCTTTCGATACGCGTTCGAACCTTTTTTCTTTTCGCAGGCGAAGTCGGAGAATAACAAAAAAGGATACGCTCTCATTTTGAAATATTTCGTCATTTTCGGGCTGATTATTTTCCTGGGGATTAGTTTATTTTTAGACCTTTTCCGTGTACTGAATATTATCGATCCCAGTTACTATTCGGGGTTGAAAATTGTTCCGATCATTTTAATGGCTAACCTATTTTTAGGAATCTATTACACCCTTTCGCTATGGTATAAACTCACCGATAAAACTCGCTATGGCGCTTATTTGGCGTTGATAGGCGCAGCTATAAGTTTGATAGTCAATATATTATTTATTCCAATGTACGGATACATGGCTTCTGCCTATGCCGTTCTAATCTGTTTTGTTGTCATGTCAGTTTTATCCTATTTAATGGGACAAAAGCATTTTCCGGTCGATTACCCGATCAAACGGATCGGACTTTATTTTGCACTATCATTGGTCATTTATGTACTTTCGGTCATTATAGATCTGCCGACAGGTGTTCTTACTTATTTGTACAACTTTGTTTTGTTCAGTATTTTCATCAGCGTTGTTTATCTTCTGGAAAATAAGGAATTCAGAAAGTTTCTTCGTTAAAAAAAACAAAATAAATACTTTTAAGTATTATTTTTGTTTCCAGATTTACTTTTGAAACACAGCATCTTTTAACGCGTAGCATCGTTGATCATTCAAATCGAACGTTGTTCGACAGGATAAAATGAGTGCAGATAGAAGAATTTTTCAAAATGAAATCGTAAGAATTTAAGGATGGAGTTGAACGGAATAGCTTTTCTTTCAAAGTATATTTCGCGACGAATCCTTACCGGAATTGAAAACCAAAATAATTCATCCGTAAATAGAGAGCTATGTCTGAGGTTAAAAAGAAATTCCTTCACGATGCCGATAATATTGCGTTTAATAAAAAGCACCGAGCGACCATTAAATTCAATATTTCTCGCTACGACCAGGCGGTTGAGCGGGGAAGAAAGCGCTATTCTAATCTTGAATTGGCCAAAGAGAGGGGTTCTTATATCAAGCAAAAAACAGTTGATAATTTAGATCTGTTCCTCGTTCAGTTTGAGCAGAATATTACCAGTAACGGAGCTGAAGTAATTTGGGCTGAAGATAGTGGTGAAGCGATTCAAGAGATTTTGAAAATATTGAAGCAGAACGGCGCGAAATTGTTGGTTAAAAGTAAATCGATGACCACTGAGGAAGTTGATTTTAACGAGCATGTTGAAGAAGCGGGTGTACATTCGTTGGAAACCGACCTTGGCGAGTATATCGTGCAATTGGCGGGTGAAAAGCCTTACCATATTGTCACACCGTGTATGCATAAATCGAAGGAAGATATTGCCGATTTATTTCACGAAAAGTTTAACACGCCCGAAAAAAGTACGCCCGAATATTTAACCGAGTATGTGCGGAAGTTGCTAAGAGATAGCTTTACAAAAGCGGATGTTGGCGTAACAGGTGCCAATTTTTTAATTGCCGACACCGGTGCAATTGCTCTCACCGAAAACGAAGGCAATGCCATGATGACTTTTTCATTTCCGAAGGTTCATATTGTAATTGCCGGAATTGAAAAACTCGTTCCCAGTATGAAAGATCTGGGTTTGATGTGGCCACTTTTGGCAGCGCACGGAACCGGTCAGCAGATAACGGTTTACAATTCAATTGTTTCGGGTCCAAAGCAGAGTAATGAAGTCGATGGACCTGAAAAAATGTATGTTATTTTGCTGGACAACAAACGGAGTGAGTTGTACCAAAAAGACGACCAATACCTGTCGTTAAAATGTATTCGGTGTGGTGCCTGTTTGAACGCTTGTCCGATTTATAAAAATATTGGTGGTTATACCTATGCGGCTACTTACAGCGGCCCGATTGGTTCAGTAATCACCCCCTTCTACAACGGGTTTGCCGACTACAATCACTTAAGTTCTGCTTGTTCGGTTTGTGGAAAATGTACTGAAGTTTGTCCGGTGAAGATTCCGTTGCATAACCTGTTGTTATACAATCGTCGGGATGCAGTCGAACAAGGCAATGGATCGTTTGTTTGGAACCAGGGAATGAAAGGATTTGAATTCGCTTTTTCAAAAAGAAGTCGGTTGGACATGGTTGGTGGAAAAATGAAAAATCGTCTTGCAGCATTTGGTAAAAATGCATTGGGAGATCAAAAGCAGGTTCCGAAGTTTGCTGATCAGTCTTTTAGTCAGCAGTGGAAATCAAAACATAAAAACAACGATTAGAAAATAGTTATAAGAACTGGTCGCCGACCATTAAATGTCGATAATATGCTTTCAAATACGTGTAAATACGCCGTTCGGGCTCTGATTTATTTGGGTAAATTCAGCGAAGACGGAGAAAAAATTGGAATTAAGAAGATTGCCGGTGATTTGGAGATCCCTACCCCATTTTTAGGAAAAATACTTCAAAATCTGGTTAAACAGAAAATTCTTTCTTCAACAAAAGGTCCTAATGGCGGTTTTGGTTTGGGTAAACCTGCGGATGAAATCACGCTTTATGATATTGTGAAAACAATCGATGGTGAAGATTTCTTTCACAATTGTCTCATCAGCCTTGAGCCTTGTTCAACTCATCATGAAAGTGGAAAACCTTGTGCCGTTCACGGTCGCTTCAGCGAAGTACGGACAGAACTAATGGAATTCTACTCGCAAACCAGCATTGCTAAAATTATCGCGGATATGAAAGGCCATGAAGATTTGATTAAGTTGTAAATCGTTGCGCTGTTGAATTTAACTGATTATTTCTGCCATTGCCGGCTAAAAACTGGACAGAAAAAGCGAAACTCAGCCTATTTTCTGCCAACAAACAGGTCCGGAAACCGGTAAACCAATTAATATTGAATAGAAAACATGGCAGGAATTTATATTCATATTCCGTTTTGTAAAACAAAATGTCACTACTGCGATTTTTATAAGTCGACAGATTTTGCCTCGCGCCCCGATTTTTTAACTGCTCTCCATTTGGAGATCGCTTCAAGAAAGAATGAAATATTGGGCGAAGAAATTGAAAGCATCTACTTTGGCGGAGGGACACCTTCCGTGCTTAAAGTCGCGGAAATTAGTGGGATAGTTGAAAGAATAGCTTCTGTTTATTCGGTATCACCTCAGGCTGAAATTACCATGGAGTGCAACCCCGATGATTTAACCGCAGACTATCTAGGCGAGTTGAAAGCCAGTCCGGTGAACCGATTAAGCATCGGGACCCAATCGTTCAACGATCGTGATCTGAAAAGTATGAATCGTCGACACAACGGCAAACAGGCGGTAAATGCGGTTAGTGAGGCCCAAAAGGCCGGATTTTCAAACATAAGTATCGACTTAATTTACGGTTTGCCGCAACAAACACTCGAAGCTTGGATTGACAATGTTGAACAGGCAATTGCTCTGAATGTGCAGCATATTTCGGCTTACCACCTCACCTACCACGAAGGAACAGTTTTTTATGATTACCTGAAAAACGGTAAAATCAAAGAGTTGCCCGATGAGTTGAGTTTCGATCAGTTTAAATGGCTCAAATCGGCATTGGAAAAAGCCGGTTTCGAACATTACGAGATTTCAAATTTTGCCTGTAATGGTCTGTATTCGAAGCATAACAAAGCTTATTGGGAGCGAAAGGCGTACCTCGGATTTGGACCTTCTGCACATTCCTTCGACCTTAAAACCCGGCGCTGGAATGTTTCTTCACTTCGCAATTATTTGGAGGCTTTTGAGCAGCGAAAACCAAATTGGGAGACCGAAGTGTTAAGCCAGCAGGATCAATACAACGACTATGTGATTACATCATTGCGAACGCAATGGGGAATATCGGACCACTATCTGCTAACGAACTTTGAGCCTCGATTTGAGAAGCATTTTAAAGCTGAAGCCCAACAATTTATAACCAGCAATCATTTGGTCGTCGAAGAAGGGACTTACAAATTAACCACCGAAGGACTGTTTATTTCAGACCGAATTATGGAACAATTACTCTTTATTGAAGAGTCCTAATTTGTGTTAATTGATTGAAACAAAGACATCAGCTCCCGGATATTTGCCTATATTTGAAAGTTCTGTGAAATACAGGTAAATGACGCAAAAAAACATACGTATGCAAATTAAAATCATCAATAGATCGGGTAACCCGCTTCCTCACTATAGCACCTCGTTGTCGGCCGGCATGGATTTGCGGGCGAATCTTTCTGATTCGGTCGTTTTAAAACCTTTACAAAGAGCGCTAATCCCAACCGGACTTTTTATTGAATTGCCCGAAGGTTTCGAAGCTCAGGTACGTCCGCGTAGCGGATTGGCTTTGAAAAAGGGAATTACCGTACTGAATTCACCAGGTACGATTGATGCTGATTATCGCGGGGAAATTGGTGTGATTCTGATTAATTTGTCGCAGGAAGATTTTACCATTGAACATGGTGAGCGAATTTGCCAAATGGTTATCGCCCGACATGAAACCATTAGTTGGAATGAAGTTGAACTATTGGAAGAGACAGAACGCGGAGCCGGCGGATTTGGACATACCGGTAAAAATTAGCCTTTGTCTTCTTACAAGTCGTTCTGCCAGTCACAAATGGGTCAAAATATGAATCGATTGATAGAAGTCGTTTTATGACCTAAAACGAAAATAATGAACCTAGAGAAAATTGTAAATATTGTGGCCATTGGCTTGGTCGTTTCAGCCTGTGCCAGTACTAAAACACCGCTTGTATCAAAGCCCGAAACTGCTACAACAAGTCAGGAAACTTTGCTTTCTGAGGATCAGGAAAATGAATTTGAATACCTGTTTATTGAGGGAATCAAACAAAAAAAGTTAGGCAACACGGCAAATGCCGTTTCTATTTTTTCTCGTTGTCTCGAAATTGATCCACAGTCGGCAGTGGCCATGTACGAAATGGGAACCCTTCACTATGCCAACAAGGATTTAACAAGTGCTTCCCTTCTGCTTGAAAAAGCCAACTCGATAAACCCCAACAACAAATGGTATAAAGTCTCATTGGCTCAGGTTTATCAGCAAAGGCGACAGTTTAGTGAAGCAGCCGAACTGTACGGTCAGCTATGCGATATGGAACCCAACAACATGGAGTTTTTATATAGTAAGGCGGTTTTGTTGGGTATGGCTGAGCAATATCAGGAATCTGTTGATGCCTATAACCAGCTGGAGAAACAGTTAGGCTTGAGTGATCAGCTTTCGGTGGCCAAACAAAACCTTTACATCAGCATGGACAAGCCTGATAAAGCGTTCCAGGAAATTAACCGGCTGATTGAATCCAATCCGACAGAACCGCAGTATTATGGCTTAATGGCTGAATTCTACCAAACTCAAGGTGATACTGAGAATGCTCTGAAGTATTATAACAGAATATTGGAGATCGATCCTACAAATGGTTTTGTCCATTTCTCGTTAGCCGGCTTTTATACACTGGATGGTAACTTCGACAAAGCTTTTGAGCATACCAAATTGGCTTTTGAAAATGATGAATTGGATGCCGATACAAAAATTCAGTACTATATGTTGCAGACAGGTCAAGCTGATAATTCGGATCTGACTGACGCGCAAATTGATGAATTGCTGGACATTTTGCACAATAAATATCCCGAAGACAACCGGATGTTTGCTATTTATGCCGATCATCTTGTTCGTCAAAGTAAACTGGCCGAGGCTCGCGAATATTTAAAGAAATTTTTGGATGCCGATAAGAGCAGTTTTGAAATATGGTGGCAATATTTACTGATTAGTAATGATTTACAGGATTGGAGTACAGTGTATTCAGGCAGTGAAGAAGCAATTGAATTGTTTCCTAATCAAGCCGCGCTTTATGCTTTAAATGCTGTGGCAGCCCTTCAGCTTGAAAAATTTACCGAGGCGCTTGAAATCATAAAGGAGGGAGAAGCTTATTCTGCTGAAAATCCGAACTTGAAAATTCAACTTGCGATTTACAAAGCAGAAGCTAATTACAAACTGAAGAATATTGATGAGGCATTGGCAGCTTACGACGAAGTAATTGAGCTCGATCCCGATAACTTTATGGCAATGAACAACTATGCCTATTACCTTTCGGTTCAGGGAAAAAATTTAGATAAAGCTGAACGCTTCAGTAACAAAGTTGTTCAGGCTCATCCTACTAACCCAACGTATTTGGATACCCATGCCTGGGTGCTTTTTAAGCGGAAAAATTACAGTTTGGCAAAGTATTACATCGAGACTGCTTTGGAAAATGGTGGAAACGAAAACGCTGTTTTAGTGGAGCATTATGGCGATATTTTATTCATGTTGGGTGAGAAAGATAAAGCAGTTGAAGAGTGGAAAAAAGCCCGGGATTTGGGCGAAAGCTCTACTGTTTTGAATCAGAAAATAAATGAATTACGGTACATCGAAAGTCAGGAAGAATAGTGAAAAAGCAAGTAAAAAATACCAAATACATCTTTATTTTTTTAGCGCTGTTGGTTTTAGCGTCGTGTAAAAGCACCAAAAATATTGTAAGCTACGAAAAGCTAAAACCGATCAGCACCAATCGTTTGATTAAAAATGTAGAAGAAAACGCTTTTCAATATGAAGGGCTCGATATTAAACGCATTGCCTGTGTTTACGAAACACCCGATAGTAAAACGTCTTTTAGGGCGACCCTCTCCTCTCGTGTCGATGATTTTATACAGGTTTCAATTAGTAAATTAAACCTCCCAGTTGCTCGTGTATTATTGACACCCGATAGCGTTAAAATGATCAATTACCTGCAAAAAACGTACTTTATTGGTGACTATTCTTACTTGGAAAAGGCTGTGGGGGCAGCAATTGATTTTCAAACTGTTCAGTCAATCATTTCGAATGATGTGTTTTCGTATCGAAACGATGAAAAGGACAAAGATTACAAAGAATTTGTTTCGTACTCCGACAGCGGTGTTTATGTACTTCAATCGCTAAAGAACCGAAAACTTGACAAAATAAACCGCAAAGGGAAAGAAGATAAAGTAGAACGCTACCTTAAGAAGTTGGATGAAGAGAGTTTCATTGTTCAGTATTTATTTGTTGATCCGAAAACATTTAAAATCAAGCAGGTTGTAATGGATGATGTATCGGAAGAGCGAAAAGTTGCGGTTCGATTCGATGATTTTGCTCCCGTCGAAAATCAATTGTATCCCGAAAGCATTGATATTCGCTTTACCAGTCAGGACAGCGATATGAAAATGAAGATAAAGCTCAGCAAATTTTCATTGAATCCGGATACGGATTTGAACTTCAAAATACCGGAAAAGTATGAACCGGCAAATTGAAAAATGAACGATGAAACGGTTTTTTCTAAGTTTCTGTTTTATTTTGTTGCTTTCGGTATCGAATGGACAGTCGATCAGAGAATTGCGCGATAAAAAATCGGATACGGAAAAACAAATTCAATACACTAACTCCTTACTCGAGGAAACCAAAAAAAATGAGAAGGCTTCGCTTTCACGCCTTAAATTACTGAAATCACAAATTGAGAACAGAAACGCGCTGATCGCCGGTATTAACAGCGAAATTGAACTGGTAGATCGGTCTATTAGTAATAATACCGAGATTATCAGTATGTTACAAGAGGATTTGGACCAGTTGAAAAACGAATATGCTGCCATGATTCGTTTTGCTCAAAAAAATAAAAACAGTTTCGATGTATTGATCTATTTGTTTTCGGCCGATAATGTGAATCAGGCCTACAAACGTTGGCTGTATCTCCGTCAATATACTCATTACAGGCGTACTCAAGCCGATATGATAAATCTGGTCTCGGTTGATTTGGATGAAAACGTCGCTAAATTGCTTGCTAAAAAGCAATCGAAAACAGATTTGTTAAATACTAAGTTGAATGAAAATAAGTTGCTTGACGGGGAGAAGAATAAGCAAGCAGCGGTCATTCAATCGCTTCAGAAACAACAACAAGACCTCAATAAAAAGATCAAAGAACAACAGCGGATTCAGGACGAATTAAATCGTCAGATTCAAAAGATGCTGGAAGAAGAAGCGCGCAAAACGGCTGATAAATCGGGTTTTGGACTCACCCCTGAGCAAAAGCTGGTTTCGGCTGATTTCGAGAAGAACAAAGGGCGTATTCCCTGGCCCGTTGAACGTGGAGTGATTACCGAACATTTTGGAATTCATGCTCATGCTGTACTAAAGCAAATTCAGGTTCGCAGCAATGGTATCGACATTAGTACAGCCGCCGGAGCCAAAGCCAGGGCAGTTTTCGCCGGTGAGGTTAGCAGGGTGTTTGCTATTTCAGGAAGCAATATGGCCGTGATTATTCGTCATGGTGACTTTTTAAGCGTTTATTCCAATCTTAGCGAAGTTAGTGTCAAGGCCGGACAGAAAGTCTCTCTAAAGCAAGAAATCGGCACAATTTACACTGATGTTTCAGATGGGAATACAACCATCATGAAATTTCAGATTTGGAAGGAGAATCAAAAATTAGATCCTGAAGATTGGATTAGCCTGTACTAACAAAAAACCCGCTTGTGGCGGGTTTCGTTTATAAGTTGGCAACCTTTGTTAATGCGTTTACATCCAATAGTTTAATCTTCCTTCCCTGCAATTCAATCAATTTATCTTGTTTAAATTCCGAAAGCAGGCGAATAACACTTTCGGTGGCTGTGCCCACAATGTTGGCCAATTCCTCCCGAGTCAGCGAAATCTGCAGAGTATTCGAATTATCCAAATCAAAACTTTCTTTCAGCAGCAACAGAACTTCTGCAAGTCGCTCCCGAACAGTCTTTTGCGCAATATCTGTGATATAATCGTTGGCTTCACGCAGTTCTTTGCAAACAATTTGCAGCATGTGATGCGAAAATTCCCAGTTGTTCTGAATTAAATATAAAAGCGTTTGATAGGGAATGTGGCACAGCACAGCTTCTTCAACCACCTTCGATGTAGTACAAGCTAACTCTTGACTTAACAGCGATCGGTAAGCAACAATTTCTCCCTTTTTTGCAAACCGGATAATTTGCTCTTTTCCGTCGATTCCGGTCTTAAAAATTTTTAGAATTCCTCTCGTTACGCAATAAAAGCCGGTCAAACGACTTCCTTCACGGTATATAATGCTTCCTTTCTTATACAACGAACACGTTTTTTCGTAATTAAGCTGTAGAAATTCTTTCTCAGTTAATTTTTTGAATAACTGAAATTCGGACAAATCACATTCTTCTTCGCTCGGTCTTTTTAACGAACTTTTCATCTAACCTGCTAATTTATATTCGAATAAATATTCAATTTGAAATTGGACTAAATATACAGCCATCCCTTATATTTGTGAAACAAATTAGATAGATAGTTGTATATCTAAAAAGAAATACAATCAAGTGTAAAAATAGTTCAAAAATCAATATAAACGAGATAATTATGAAACACGTTCTTGATTTAGCCTGGAAGCAAAATATGGCTTTCGAAACCGACCTCGACGGACACAAATTGGTGTTGGATGCCGCAGAAGAGTCAGGTGGTGATGACAGCGGACCACGACCCAAAAAGCTGATGCTGGCTTCGCTTGCCGGGTGCACCGGTATGGATGTGGTAATGATTTTGAAAAAGATGAAAGTGGAAGTTGCTGGCTTTAACGTGATTGTAGAGGGCGATGTGGCCGACGATCACCCTAAGAAATACACAAAAATGAAGGTAATTTACCAGTTTAAAGGCGATAATTTACCGCTGGATAAACTTGAAAAAGCTGTGAAACTATCCGAAGAAAAGTATTGTGGTGTAAGCGCTGTGTACAAGGAAGCGCTGGAATTAACCACCGAAATACGGATTGTAGAATAGTTTGAAGTAACGTTTTTGAATGAAGAGAGTCCCCAACGAGGGCTCTTTTTTTTAGTTCTGCATTCATCTTACCTTTGGAGTGATTATAAACAGCGAAATGTATGAAAGCAATAAACCCATATACCGGTAAAATTTGCGGAACCTATCCGCGTCATACTGAAAAGGAAGTGCACCAAATTATCGGGAAAGTTGATTTGGCCTGGAAAAGCTGGAAAACCAGTCCATTTTCAGAGCGCTCCAAACTCATGATTCGGCTAAGTGAATTACTGATCGAAAAGAAGGATTGGCTATCGGAGCTTATTACCAATGAGATGGGAAAGGTTCGTAAAGAAGCCATAGCTGAGGTGGAAAAGTGCGCCTTGGTTTGTCGGTATTATGCCGAAAATGCAGAACAGTTTTTGGCTCGTGAAGAAATAAAAACGGACGCCAGTTCGTCCTACGTTAGTTTTCAACCAATAGGAATTGTTTTGGCGGTCATGCCCTGGAACTTCCCATTTTGGCAGGTGTTCCGTTTTCTGGCTCCTGCGCTAATGGCTGGTAACACAGGCTTGTTGAAACACGCCAGCAACGTACCCGGATGTGCTTTGGCCATTGAACAAATGGTTGAAGAAGCTGGTTTTCCGGCAAATGTATTTCGCAGTTTGTTGGTTGGTGGGTCGGAAGTAAAAGTAATTATCGAAAACCCATTGGTTAAGGCAGTTACATTAACAGGAAGTACACCAGCAGGAAAGGCTGTTGCCGGCGCTGCCGGTTCGGTACTTAAAAAGTCGGTGTTGGAATTAGGCGGAAGTGACCCGTACTTGATCATGGGAGACGCCAATATTGAAGAAGCTGCCCGACTTTGCGCTGCAAGTCGGTTATTGAATGCCGGCCAAAGTTGTATTGGCGCCAAACGCTTTATCGTCATGGACGAAGTGTACGACCAGTTCAAAGATGAATTTTTGAAACAGATGCAGGCTGCTGTTTTAGGCGATCCGATGAATGAGCAGACAACGCTCGGCCCTTTGGCGCGGACAGATTTGAGAGAGGAACTGCACCAGCAAGTGACCCAAAGCATTCGGCTCGGAGCAGATTTGCTTTGTGGTGGATTCCTTCCGGAAGGGGAAGCAGCATTCTACCCGCCTACTGTACTCGAAAATGTTAGCACCGGAATGCCGGCCTATCATGAAGAGCTTTTTGGTCCGGTTGCCTCGCTATTTCGGGTGTATAGCGTCGATCAGGCTATTTTGATCGCCAATGACACGGTTTTTGGTCTTGGGGCAGGTATTTTCACTCGAGACATGGAAATGGCTCAAAAATTAGCTGAAAATGGCCTGGAAGCGGGCTGTGTGTTCGTGAATGACTTTGTGAAATCTGATCCTCGTCTGCCGTTTGGAGGAGTGAAAGAAAGTGGCTACGGACGAGAGCTTTCGCTGGTAGGTATCAGAGAGTTTGTTAACCAAAAAACGATCGTTCTGAAATAACGGGTTGTAACGTTCGTAAAATGCGAGTCAGAGGGAGACTCGTTTTAAACAAGGTTTCGAGTGAACCAACCAAACGCAAGTACTAAAAGAAGAATCGAGAGGATTAGCATCGTAATTTCGATTCGTTTCGAACGTTTTAGATCGGCTTTAATCTCCTGCATAATCCGTTTTTTATCTGCCTCCGAGCCTTCTTTAAATTTCAGTTCCAGGTGCGAATTGTAATAAATGAATCCCTCTTCATCTTCACCAAAATGCTTACGCTTTCTGGGTGTGCTCCGATTAACTCTTAGCCGGGCCATTATATCGGCGATATGGCGGACTGTTTGTCGTATCATAATAAGTAGTTTTTGAATTGATTTTACGGTACATAATTTACGTAATTAATATTATTTGTTTGATAGAATTGAATGAGAATTATGAAAATTAAATTCAAATTTTATAGCGATCAAAACAATGATGACAACACTTGTGAGCGAAAACTAAATATGTGCATAAGTTGCTTTTTCACGAACACAGCGTGAGAAAAACGTCCCAGAAAACCAAACGGCAGCTTGTACGAAACCTTGTCCGTCATCAATACTCCTTCCGAAGTTTCTATAAAGCGGTGTTCGTGGTGCCACATAGAGTAGGGGCCAAATCGTTGTTCGTCAACAAAATACTTCTGTTCATCAACCTGAGTTATTTCCGTCACCCAGTTGGTTCTAATTCCGGGGATTGGTGAAAGCTGGTAGCTGATTATTTGACCGCGATACATCGACTCCGGCTTCCCGGAGGTGATCCGAAAGTTCATGTGCTTGGGAGTCATCCGACATAAATTTTCAGGAGAAGAGAAAAACTCCCACGCTTCATCTACCGAAATTGGCAGCGTCAATTTTGTTTCCAACGTGTAAATTCCCGAATGGTATTTAATGCTTATCATGGTTCCAACTTCTATTTGTACATGCTATTGAAACAAGTATGCCGCATTAATGTTTAAAGTACAAGGCAAAGCATTAAACAAAAATGGACTAATTAGAGGTGGAATTTTCAACTTTAAAGTAAAAGTTATTTTTTTTAGGGCTTATAAACCTTTTCATCGGCCTGTTGTTTTAAGGTACAGTTCGATGTTCATGAGGCGGTTGAGTTAGTTTAAAAGGTTGAATAGGTTTACAGAGGTGATGGGGAACATCGAACTACTTTTAGGATAAGAAAGTATCTACGCAAATAGATTTAGTTTTAGTTTAGGTTTAGTTGGTTTATTAGTGAAAAGGGTTCGTTTTATGAAACGGGCCTTTTTTCATTAAAAAAAACCGCCTTTGCGTACAAAAGCGGTTTCGAGTATGTAGAGTAAGTTGCCGATCTGCAGGGCAGTACTGCAACTCACAGAAAACCAACCCAACAAGAGTTGGGCGGTTGTATTTTAGCGGATTTCCGATCCGTTTTTAACGTTACTTTCCGGCGAAACAAACTTCAGCGTTCCATCAGCATCTTCGGCCATCAAAATCATTCCCTGCGATTCGATACCACGCAGTTTGCGGGGTTCAAGATTTACCAGTACCGAAACTTGCTTACCAATGATTTCTTCAGCTTTATAATACTCGGCAATACCCGAAACAACGGTACGTTTATCGATTCCGGTATCCAGCAAAATTTTCATCAGCTTTTTGGTTTTGGCAACCGGCTCGGCCTCCAAAATAGTAGCTGTGCGAATATCCATTTTCATGAAATCGTCGAACGTGCAATTTGCCTTGGCTGGTTTAGCAACAGCTTCGGCGGCCTGGTTGGCTTTTTTGGTGTTTTGCAGTTTTTGCACCTGAGCCTCAATTGTTTCATCTTCAATTTTTTCAAACAACAATTCCGGCTTGTTCGTTTTGTGACCGGCAGCCAGTAAATCGGTACGCCCCAATTCGCTCCAATCCAGTTTTTCAAGATTGATGAAGCCACGCAGTTTTTCCATGCTGAACGGAAGAAATGGCTCCAATATAATTGTGAGGTTGGCAGTAATCTGCAGGCAGATATTCATCACGGTTGTTACGCGTTCAGGGTCTGTTTTTATCACCTTCCAGGGTTCTTCGTCGGCAAGGTACTTATTACCTAAACGAGCCAAATCCATGGCTAATTTTAGTGCTTCACGGAAACGGTAGCTGTCCAGGCTTTTTTCAATATCAGCCTTTAATTTGGCGATTTCAGCCAAAGCAGCCTGGTCAACTTCATTTGTTTCGCCCAAGGCAGGCACTTCACCATTGTAATATTTTTGAGTGAGCACAAGCGCGCGATTCACAAAGTTACCCAGTACGGCAACCAACTCATTGTTGTTGCGTGCCTGAAAATCTTTCCAGGTAAAGTCGTTATCCTTGGTTTCGGGTGCATTTGCGGTCAGGGTATATTTTAGCACATCTTCTTTACCCGGAAATTCTTCCAAATATTCGTGCAACCAAACCGCCCAATTGCGCGATGTTGAGATTTTGTCGCCTTCGAGGTTCAGGAATTCGTTGGCCGGTACGTTTTCAGGTAGAATGTAGCTACCTTCAGCTTTCAACATTGCGGGGAAAATTATGCAGTGGAAAACGATGTTATCTTTCCCAATGAAGTGGACCATTTTTGTTTCCGGATCTTTCCAATATTTTTCCCAATCCGGAGTCAGTTCCTTGGTAGCCGAAATGTAGCCTATTGGCGCGTCGAACCATACGTACAACACTTTTCCTTCGGCACCTTCAACCGGAACAGGTACACCCCAGTCGAGGTCGCGGGTCACGGCACGGGCTTGCAAACCACTGTCGATCCAGCTTTTGCATTGGCCGTAAACGTTCGATTTCCATTCTTTGTGACCTTCCAGGATCCACTCTTTCAACCAAGGTTCGTATTGATCCAATGGCAGATACCAATGTTTGGTTTCTTTCAGCACCGGCGTATTTCCGCTAATCATCGATTTTGGGCTGATGAGCTCTGTTGGGCTCAACGATGTGCCGCAGCTTTCGCATTGGTCGCCATAAGCTTTCTCGAACGAACATTTCGGACAGGTTCCCACAATGTAGCGGTCGGCCAAAAATTGCTTGTTTTCTTCGTCGTAGTATTGAGCGGAAGTTTGCTCAATGAATTTACCGTTTTTGTATAGCGTTTCGAAAAATTCAGAAGCAGTTTCGTGATGAACGGGTGCACTTGTGCGTGAGTACACATCGAAAGATATACCGAAACGAGCAAACGAATCTTTAATTATTGTGTGGTATTTGTCGACGACATCCTGTGGAGTAATGCCTTCATTTTTAGCTTTTAAAGTAATCGGAACGCCGTGTTCATCCGAACCGCCGATTAACAAAACATCCTCATTTTTCAGACGAAGGTATCGGGCGTAAATATCGGCAGGAACATAAACTCCGGCCAAATGGCCAATGTGAACCGGGCCGTTGGCGTAGGGCAGGGCCGATGTGATTAAAGTACGTTTAAAATCAGTCATTACACGAAAATTTATTCAAGGCGACAAAGATAAGTTAAATTTTGAGTTGGAGGAAAAAGTTGCAGGCACTGGTTAAAAGTTCGGATGAAAAAAAGCACAAATAACATTTGCTTTCTTCCTTTCAACCTGAATGAATGAAATTATACGCCGGTTAGAGCATTATGAAGCCGTTTTCTCGCAGAATTTTTAATGAAGGACTGTTCCAGAAAAGAATAAAGTCGCCCCCTGTTTGTTCCTCAAAATCCGTTTTAAGTTGACCAAATGTTTTCGGATTGCTGTTTCCCACCGAAAGTCCGGGAATTTCCTCCACAAGCCATTTTCCTTCATTCTGTTTAAGTTGAACGACTACTTCATTTTTGCGGTTCGAAAAAGTCAGCTCTGCCATTTCAAAGCTTCTGTTTTTTTTCGTTTTTGTGAAATACTTGGCACTTGCATGGCCACCCAACCAATAAATATTGGCCGATTGACTTGGAATCTCAAACTCCTGTGAGTCGATCGCTTCCCGAATGAAATTTGGCGAAACAGTGGTGCGGGGAACCTTAAAATCGAACCAATCCTGAAGGGGCATATCAAAACCAATGTCGTGCATGAAGTTGAACAGCGATTTTCGTAAGCCTTCGCTGAACAGTTCGTGGCGGCATCCGGTTTTGTCTAGATGAACCAAATCGTTGTTGGCGAAGCTTCCGGTTTCGAGAGATTCGCGTCTAACATTAAATTTTTCGGGATGAAGGCCAACGGGGCTGTGAGCAGTCATGGCAAATTGATGCCAAAAACCGGATTGTACTACTCCAGCCTCAAATAACTGCCTGACCACTTCCATCGAATCGATCGTTTCCTGAGCTGTTTGGGTCGGAAAACCATACATTAGGTAGGCATGAACCATAATTCCCGATCGGGTGAAATTATCAGTCACCCGGGCAACTTTTGTCAGACTGACTCCTTTGTTAATCATTCCAAGCAGGCGATCCGAAGCAACTTCCAATCCGCCGGAAACTGCAATACATCCCGACTCTTTTAGCAGAACACACAAATCGTACGTAAAGCTTTTCTCGAAACGAATGTTGGTCCACCAAACAATCGTTAGTTTTCTGCGGATGATTTCAAGCGCCAACGCCCGCATGAGTGCGGGAGGAGCGGCTTCGTCGACAAAATGAAAGCCAATTTCACCCGTTTGGCGAATGAGTTCTTCTATGCGGTCGCAAAGCTGTTTAACCGTGCTTGGTTCGTAACGTTTGATGTAATCGAGCGAAGTGTCGCAAAAAGTACATCGCCCCCAATAACAACCATGTGCTAAGGTGAGTTTGTTCCATCGGCCATCGCTCCAAAGGCGGTGCATTGGGTTTGCAATTTCAATGACCGACAAATACCGATCAAGCGGAAGATCACTATAATCGGGCGTGCCTGTATCGGCTTGTGCAATATCTTTTTCTGTAGCAGCATCGAGGTAAATTACCTTTCCGTTTTCACAGGTGAATGTTCTTTTTAACTGCTTCAGTTCACGTTTTCCATTCAGATGTTCGAGCAGAAGAAGCAATGGCGCTTCACCGTCATCCAGCGTAATAAAATCAAGGTAGTCAAACACACGAGGATCAGTCAGCGACCGGAGTTCGGTATTTGGAAAACCGCCACCAACAATAATTTTAACTTCGGGATGGTGTTTTTTAATCCATTGTCCACACTTAAAGGCACTGTACAAATTGCCTGGAAACGGAACAGATAAGGCAACCACAGTTGGCTGATACTGCTCAAATTTTTGAGCCAGCAGACCGATTAAAATTTCATCGATGAAATTGTTGGGTGCAAGGAGCGATTCGTTGAGTTCATCAAAGGTACTCGCCGACCGGCCCAATCGCTCGGCATAACGGCTGAAACCAAAATGCGGATCAACAGCTTCAATAATCAAATCCGAAAGGTCTTCGAGGTATAGCGTAGCCAAATGTTTGGCTTTATCCTGAATTCCCATGGTGCCAAAAGCCCAGTCGAGGTCTTCGGTTTGTGCAAAACGCGATGCTTCAGGAAGGTAGGCTCTGTCGGCGATGACGTGAGCCAGCACCCTGTTTTTTCCTTGCAAAAACTGGATTACTTCATCAATTGTCCGGGTATAATCAAGGCGCATATTGTAAACGCGCTGGCCATTTTTCGATAGTTCAGGCTTTAGTTTTTCAATTCGCTGAAAAAGAGTGAGCAGACCTTTCGATGAGAACAAAGCCAGTATAACGTCAATGCCCAGATCACATTGGTTGGATTCAATAGATAGGGTATTCAGAAACCCCTTTAAATAGGCTGTTGCCGGATAAGGGGTATTCAATTGAGTAAAAGGAGGATTGATGAAAAGTATCTTTTGATCCACAATTCAAACGATTATTCTTGTGGCAAATGTACAATAAAAACGACTGATGCGTGTACCGCGCTTGTTTCGTGTCGTTTTCGGGAAATTGGTATTCGAGCTCAAAGCCTAAAAAGATATTCATGGATAATTGATTTTTTGGGCGAATTGCATTAACTTGATTTCAATTTAATTTATTGGTAATCAATTTAAAATTCAGTATTATGAGCATGATGAAAGAATTCAAAACATTTGCCATGAAGGGTAATGTAGTCGATATGGCTGTTGGTATCATCATTGGCGGCGCTTTCGGCAAAATTGTTGCATCGTTTGTCAACGACGTATTAATGCCACCAATTGGAATGCTATTGGGCGGAATGGACTTTAAAACCTTGCAGGTTGTATTGCGCGAAGATATACTGAATGAAGCGGGCGAAGTGGTTACCAAGGGAGCGACCATAATGTATGGTAATTTTATCCAAACTACGATTGATTTCATCATTATTGCTTTTGCTATTTTCATGATGATTAAAGCGATGAATAATATGAAGAAGAAGGAAGAAGCCAAACCTGCTCCGACTCCACCGCCGCCAGCACCAACAAAAGAAGAACTTCTTTTGGGTGAAATTCGCGATTTGCTGAAACAGAAATAATTTACGCTGAGATACATTTGAAAGCATTCCTGAAGCAGGGGTGCTTTTTTGTTTTCCGGAATAAACAAGAAACAGAATATTCAATTCTAAAATTTCAGTCGTAACTTGCACCTTCTAAACAAACAAGTATGATCGGATTTAGCAATGGTGTATACCATTCTGTTTCAGAAATAAGTATTCCAATTACAAGTATCTCAATCAACAGAGGTTATGGAGCATTTGAATTCTTCGGAATCGTTAAGGGGCGGGCTTTTTATGGCGACCGTCATTTGAACCGACTCCGTCGATCGATGCAAATACTAAGGTTGAAGACGAATTACGACGAGCAGTTGGAAGAGATTGTAGAGGCCGTAATCACTAAAAATCAACTTAGTGATGCCTATCTTAAGCTGTTTGTGCTGCCACACGACACTGCTGCGACAGATCACCGGCAGGCATCGCTTTATGTGTATCCAACCCAAATGCCGTTGTTCGATTCGTTGTTATATGAAGAAGGTGGTCGGTTGGTAACCAAAAACTTTCAGCGTTTTTTGCCCGAAGCTAAATCTACGAATTACCTGGCTGGTCAATATTGGATGGACGAGCAGAACGACAGTCGGGTGGTAGACGTGCTTTATCACAACGGACACAGTGTTCAGGAAACCTCGCGCGGAAATGTGTTTATAGTCAAGGATGGAACTGTCATTACTCCGGCTGAAAATGTGCTGAACGGTGTTACACGGGGCCTGATTTTAGAATGTTTGTCCAAAAATGGTATTTTGCATGCCGAAGCAGAGGTGAGTCTGGCTTTGTTGTATTCGGCCGACGAAGTTTTTCTCTCGAGCACGACAAAGCATATTTTACCAATTACTCAAATTGACGGACGAAATATTGGTTCCGGTAAGCCCGGGCGGCTGACACGCGAGATGATTCGTGTTTTTCAGCAACTAAAAGACAGTTATTAATTGTGAAGCCGAAACTAAGCGACTATTTAAAAAAGAAACATGAGCACCTTAAAAAATACCCTAATTCAAATAACCCAAGAGGGCATGGGCAATGGCGACAACGAGCTTGGTTTGCTATTGCTGAAGAACTACCTAAGCCTTCTCTCCGAAGAAAACGAACGACCTCGGGTGATTGCTTTTTACAATGCAGGAGTAAAATTACTAGCTAACGGATCGCCTCTGGTTCGGCAGTTTAAAGATCTCGAAAATGCTGGTATTCGTTTGGTGGCCTGCAAAACCTGTTTGAAGCATTACAATTTATTGGATCAAATTGAAGTCGGTATCCAAGGAACGATGATCGATATTATGGAACTTCAAAAGGTGGCTAACAAGGTTGTTAACCTCTAGTTTATCGTACGCAGCTTCATGCGCTTCCGCTATTCGTTTAGCTGTTTTTTGTGGCGTAATCCGTTCCTGTTTTCGATGGTGAAATAAAACTTTTCGTTTATTCTGCGAACTAATTTCCGGGCACCGAAAGCGTTCGGGAGACAAGCTGTGTTGAATTGGGGGCAAAATTCTTTTCGGCTGATTTCATTGATTTATGTTGAATCATTTTTCACAAATTCGTTCTAACTTTCATTTTAATTGAATAATTTTAATCGTGCCTGTAGTAAAAACTAAAGCAAACAGCCATGAGTATTAAGCTTGAAAACTACAATCAGGGGTTGATTGACAAATTCTTTAAGGATTGGATAGGTATCTCGGTTGAAATCCCGGATGATCAGGAACTGCAGCCTTGTATTCTGTACCTCGATTTCAGTTCGCATTGCTTTGCAACCAGCGCTTACAAGTTTTTAAATGACTGGCAAGACTTCAACGGTGAACAAGCCCTTAATTTTTCTCTGATTGAGGAAAGCGACACGCAGATCTCATGCTATTTTTTCACTCCTAAATATCCGTATTTCAAAAAAGGAACCTTTCGTGGAAACTTCGACATCGAAAAAATACGCACTTTCTTTAGGGCAGTAAACGTTCAACCAGAATTTTTGGTTGTGGCCCGGTATGCCGATGCAAATTTCGATGTACAGGATGTGGAACTTGAAGGCAACGGTGTATGGCTAAAACATGCTCGCTACCGGCAACGATCCAAGGTTAAAGAAGGACAGATTGAGTTTGAGTGATTTTACTGGCCTTTGATAGGAGTATTGGATTGAATAACAGATGTTTGTTGCATTCAACGTTTTGTTTATTTCTTACCCGGATTGCGGTTAAAAATTCGTTATAAGTAAGTAACCACCCCTTGTTAAATGAGAAAAGCCGCCCTGAGTGGCAGGAACGGCTTTTGCTTGTTTGCAATTATTCGAGGTAAGGGATATTTTGAATATTTTTCGAACTAAATTTTAAAATTGACCGTGATTTTTTACTTCACTTCGATAATCGCGTACTTTGATATTTTCCAGAATTTTTCCGGATTATCAATTTGCAGGTAGGCAATTTGCCCGTTCTCTTCAACCATCGAGTACGAGTCGCTGGGATGATCGGAGATTACTTTTGCTTTTTGTGCATGCAACGGAATTAGTTTGGTGTCGCGAATATCGAAGTTGGTAAAATATTCA
>NZ_JBFHIT010000021.1:0-73488 GCF_041596335.1 Mangrovibacterium sp.
CTCTCAAGATCAGCTTTTGGTGATTTCTTCAATTCCATAATTCAGTTTTAGAAGTTTATTCTGTGATAGAAACATTTTTACTTTGAGGGGCTAAAGATAGAAAATAATCTTCAAAAGCAATAGATCGCCCCTGCAAAATATCGTGCCTCTATCGATTTCTTTTTTAATCGTTATTTCTATTGTAAAACGAAGTTTATGGGGATTGTAAAATTAACCCGAACAGGTTTCCCGTTTTGACTTCCCGGCTTCCAGCGCGGCATGCTCGTAACGACGCGAATGGCTTCCTTATCCAATGACGGATCGAGTGGTCTGAGCACAAAAGCATCGGAAATGCTTCCGTCGGTGTTGACGACAAAGCGGACAAATATTTTGCCCTGAACCCCATTTTGCTTGGCTATTTCCGGATACTTAATGCTTCTCGATACGAAACGAAGCAACGAAGGCATCCCTCCCGGAAATTCAGGCATGTACTCTGCAAAATCGACTAGCGGAACTTCCTCCGCCTCTGGAGAACGCTCAGACAGAAGGGGATTGAGAGCAATCGCCTCACCTAAGTTAATCTCATCGGTATAACCACTGAAGTCCAACTCCTCGGCTCCTTCGTCCAAATTTAGCACAATCTCATTGATTGTAAGCACCGGAGAAATTGGCTTTGACTCTTCTGGCTTGGTTCTGGGAATAAAAACTTCTTCCGGTGTATCCCAATCGACTCTCCCAATATCAGGTATCGCATCAACAGGACTTTTAAAACTGAAGGCTGCCAGAACCATTCCGAGGGAAAGAACGAGACCTAGTGCAAAAAACAAAGATCGCTTACTTTCCAAATCAGCATTTGGAGACTTTTTTGTTTTCATAGCTTTAAAAATTTAGGGTTTGAATCGGGGTGATCTGGACGCTCAAAAACAAAAATCAAACCAAAAAAGCATGCTCCACTTGCAGTTTTAAAAATATTACTATATTTGCCGGACAAAAATTATTGGGGGATTAGCTCAGTTGGCTAGAGCGTTTGACTGGCAGTCAAAAGGTCATCGGTTCGATTCCGATATTCTCCACTGAAATACAGAGAGTTACAATCACAAATTGTAGCTCTTTTTTGTTTTGATACTAACAAAAGCACAAAAAAAACCGCCTCCCGTAAGGAAAGCGGATCTATACCGAACGAATGGTTCTGCTGACAGAAATAAAATACAGCTATTTCCAACTATTTCGCTGCAAGTACTCCGAGGTATTCCAACCTTCGCACCACATGTCCATCATCAAGAACCGTGCTTTTTAGCTTACTCGAATCAATATCGAACTGATATTTCGTGTAATGATCGCGCAACAAAACCACCGAGTTGAGCATCAGAAGGGCTTCAACCGGATCGGAAGTTTCATATAAAGCCTTTTGGATATTTTGCACGGGAGATTGATTAAAAGCCAGTGCCAAAAACTCGGCTGCCCGAACCCGGTTTATCAGTACCGGATCGGAAACTGCCATCGCTTCTGCTTTTTCTTTCTGCTCTGCAGCCTCGCCTTTAAAGCTGCTGCAAACAATCAGTCCCCAGTATCTCTCCCACTCATCTGACGATTCAAGCGCTGACGCTATTTTCACTTTTACATCCGAATATTTGCTCAGCATCAGGTCGGCAACTTCGATGTATTTGGCAATGCGAAGCTTATTATCCTGCCCGAATTTAGCCAGGTCGTTGCAGCCTTCATTCAAAATATAAAATTCCGGAAAGAAGGAAAGATCAGGCTGGCCCAGTTCCCATTCTACCAGCCGATTACGCATACGATTAAGTATTTTAGCATATTCTGGATTATTGGCCAGATTGTTCATTTCATAGGGATCAGTTTCCAGATCATAAAGTGCCTCCGGTTGTTTTTCTTCATAGAAATAAGATTGCTCCTTGTTTAGCTGTCCTCCATCGAAAAGTGTTTTCCATTCCTGATACGCCAACTGCTCATAGCGGTAGTTGTTCATCAAGCCATCCATATTGAAAGGCATATAGTTTCGCTCGTATTTAAAATTTCCTTTCCGATAGGTGCGCACCATGTCGTATTTCTCGTCGAAGCGGTTGGCATAGCCGAAGGTTTCGTCTCGTTGAGCGAGTTCTTTTGCTTTAACATTCGTGCCCAAAAAAGCCTTTCCATCCATGTACGTCGGTATTTCTATCCCAGCCAGATTTAAAACAGTTGGCCCCAGATCAACAAAACTGACGAATCCGGAGGTAGATGAACCAGGAGCGAAATCGATCTGCTTACGATAAGCTTCCGGGATTCTGACTACCATTGGCACCTCCAGTCCTACTTCGGCCAGATAACCCTTGCTTCCGGGCAAAACACCACCATGATCGCTGTAATAAAAAACAAAGGTATTTTCCAGCAATCCGTCTTTTCGCAACTGTTCAACAACCTGTCCGACCTCCTTGTCCATTTTGCTGATCTGGTCGCGATAGTACGCATTGGAGTATCGGAACAGATCGGTTTGAGGATGGTTTGGCTGCACAAAAACAGTTTCGGGACTCACTACTGTTTTGTGGGTTTTATAGATTTCCTCTGAAAAATGCATGCGAGATTCATGGGTCGTCTCAATATTTTTTACATGAAAGAAAGGCTGCCCTTCAGCCCTATTGCGCCAGCTTGCCGTCTTGCTGGATTCGTCCCAGACATTGTCAGCCTTTTGCAGGTTGTAGTCCTCTTTTGAACAGTTGGTGGTATAGTACCCAGCTTTTCTCATGAAAGAAGGAAACATCTCCATCCCTTCCGGCATAGGGCATTGCTTGATTTTACGATGATAATGCGATGCCAGTCGTGGTCCGTAACACGAAGTAATAATTGTGGAGCGCGCCGCACTACACACCGGGGCGTTCGAAAAGGCATTCACAAAAGTTAGCCCACCTTCAGCCAGCGATTCAATATTGGGCGTTTCGACCCCGTTTTCGTCCCAGTGTTTCAGATAGTGTTTCGAATTATCTTCAGAAACAATCCAAACGATGTTTGGCCGGTTATGCTTATTCATATCGGCTGCTTTGCTCACGAAAGAGCCGGCAAACAGCAGCACAAATGGAATCCCTGCCGACACGGCTCTTTTAGTTACACACTTCATGTTTTTTTAGGTTTTATGAATGGGAAGCCAATGATAGTGACCTGCCATGGGTTAAAATAGATGATAAAATTAAGAATCTATCTCCAGTTTCAAAGGGTGGGAAAATTTAACAATACGATGGGCAAAATTATCTCCATTCTGAAGCAGACATTCGAACACTTCAACTTGAAATCGGCCCCAAATCACCTCCGAAAGCCGCATTCAAACATCCGATTGACTGAGAACGTCAATAATTCCGTCTGCTTTAGTTCACTCAACAGTTTTCAGAAAGGAACAATCGTTCAGATCGCCCTTGTTTTTTTCAATGCGCCATTCACCAAAGGAGAACCAACTAAATCCCGGCCAGTCGGGTTGACGGTTGCCTAGGCTATCATCCCCGAAATCAAGAATTCGACCAGTTAAAAGCTGAACGCCAAAAGTTGACTCCGGAAGTAGGTGGGATACAGATGGATTTTGGACAACAGGCCTTTTGTAGTTTTGGAGGAACAAACCGCGGGTCAAAAACTCCTTAAACGCTGACCCGCAGTATTACTTTAATTCATATCCCGATCCCGGATCTCGACACGGCGGATTTTGCCGCTGATCGTTTTTGGCAAGTCATCAACAAATTCGATCACACGAGGATATTTATACGGAGCAGTTACTCCTTTAACATGATCCTGTAACTCTTTCACCAAATCATCGCCAGCCTTATGCTTGCAATCCAACGCCAATACGACAGTCGCCTTCACAATCTGCCCGCGGATATCATGAGGAATACCTGTTATAGCGCACTCCACAACATCAGGGTGGGTCATTAGTGCGCTTTCTACTTCGAAAGGCCCAATTCGGTATCCTGAGCTTTTAATTACATCGTCAGCCCTTCCCACAAACCAGAAATAGCCATCTTCGTCTTTCCAGGCCAGATCTCCTGTGTAATAGATTCCTTCCGACATCGCGTCATCGGTGAGCTTTTGATTTCTGTAGTAACCGTTAAACAGTCCGGATGGATAATCTTTATCATAGCGGATAACAATTTGGCCCTGCTCCCCTGCTTTGGCCGAATGCCCGTCAGGTGTCAGCAAATCGATATCGTAGTGCGGATTGGGCAATCCCATCGAGCCGGGTTTCGGTTCAACCCAAGGAGAAGTAAATATCGTCAGGGTTGTTTCACTTTGTCCGTAGCCTTCGCGCAATTTGATGCCGGTTTGGCTGTAAAACTTCTGGTAAACTTCCGGATTTAACGCTTCACCGGCAATGGTGCACCACTCGAGCGCCGACAGATCATACGTAGTCAGATCTTCCCGAATTAAAAAGCGAAAAATCGTTGGCGGTGCACAGAGTGACGTGACCTTGTATTTTGAAAGAACCTCTAATATCGCAGAAGGGGTAAATTTTTCGTGATCATATACAAAAACGGTAGCACCAACCAGCCATTGCCCGTACAATTTACCCCAAACAGCCTTTAGCCAGCCGGTATCGGCAATAGTCAGGTGAATGCTATCCTCGTGCAGGTTATGCCAATATTTGGCGGTAACAATATGTGCCAACGGATAAACACTATCCAGCATAACCATTTTGGGGTCGCCAGTTGTTCCCGAGGTAAAACTAACAATGATCGGATCGCTGTTTTTAGTCGGTTCAACCGGACGCTGAAAAGGCTCCGAATTTTGGATTCCAGCTTGAAAATCTTCCCATCCTTCCGGAATATCCGGTCCGATAGAAATTAATTTCTCAACCGATGGAGATTCCGGCATCGCCTTATCTACGTGACTAATAATGGCGTTGTCGCCATCGCAAATAATTGCTTTAATATCCGCAGCGTTGGCTCGGTAAATAATATCCTTCGACGTTAATAGATGTGTGGCCGGTATAATGACGGCTCCAATTTTATGCAACGCGATAATGGTAAACCAAAACTCAGCGCGACGTTTCAGGATCGCCATAACCATGTCGCCTTTTTGAATTCCGAGAGAGGAAAAATAGCCAGCGGTACGGTCAGTGATCTCCTTTAACTCACTAAAGGTATAGCTGCGGCTCTCTCCCTGGTCGTTTGTCCAAAGTAAGGCCCTTTTGTTTGGAGCTTTTTCAGCCCAACCATCAACTACATCATAAGCAAAATTGAAATCTTCGGGAATAACTAACTTGTAATTGGCTTTAAAATCTTCAAAATCGCTATAAGTTGTTTGCGTTAAGTACTTTTCAATCATATCATTTCAATTTCTTTTCTACTCTTAATCAATTTGGGGAGCAATATACACCCGAACACAGCCTGATCATTTCCAGAAGGATAAACAATGAAATACCAGTGCCCTTTTAGCTTCTTTGCAACTAAATACGGCGATGCGAGAAAACTAAATTGGGAACGAAAGTAGAACTAATTTTTTGCCATTGAAACTATTTCAGCACTAACTGCGAGGTTGAGAACCAAGAGATCGTTTTTTTTATGAATTACGATTAGGGATGCATTCGAAAACAACGAATTCAGTAATTTCCAGCTGTACCGCAGATTACCTCAATTCCCAAAGAAAAAGCTACGATTCATTGATCGTGCAACAAAATTCATGAGATTAAGGCAAACGAACCGCGTTATTTTTTCACCAGCCGTTTTGCAAAGGACCTAATGTAGATTCACCTCTGCTTATACGACCTACTCAATTGCCTTCTCGTCGTGGCTATTCACAAACAGTATGGCATTGCTATCAAAGCCTTCGAATATTTTACGCCCTTCGTGTTTGAGATAGTCGCCTCGGAAACCGGTAATCACCAGTCCTGCTTCGATTGAACGTTGGTTGATCATTTGACGAATACTGACACCTGGCTCCTCCTTTAAAATCTCGATATTTTTTAGGGTAATTGGCAAACGGCCTTTTGTAATCAACTCCTGCAATTCAACTTTGCTTTCTTCAATTTCTTCGGGTTTCGACACTTCAAAGATTTTGATATTTGTTTTCTTCCAATCCGGATGCGCGCCGATAATAAAACCCAATAAGATCATCAAATTCGCGTTGTGTTCATCATTTCGCTGAAGCCAAACATGAATATCGTTTCGGGTATCAATCTTCTTTTTCCCGGTGCGCAGTATCAGAACATCAAAATCACCGGCATTCACCAAGGCGTAGTTATCGATAATCCGTTCCAGACTGACTGAATCTTCAACATCGTTGTCGAAAATCAGCATATTATTCTCCATTCCCGCAATGCCGGGCAATTGAATTGCTTGCGCTATGGCCGATGTAAACGAAGGCGATATAATGGTGTCGACATACACATGACTTTCAATCCGATCGAATTGACCAATCAGTGTGGCCAGATTTTTTTGTGCTTCAAGGTTTGTTGCTTTCGAAAAGTAGCCTTCCATCAGGTGAATATACGTTCCAAAGCCATACTTATAAGCCAGCCAGTTTTGCAGCCGGAAAGCCTGTTTACGATCAAAGCTGCGCTCACTAATACAGATTGAACTTGGCCTCCACTCTTTAAACGCATTTCGTTTGCGTGATTTTTGCAGGAATACCTGCATCGCCCGGTTCAATTGGAAAATACTATTTGTAAATATAATTTCCAGTCCTTTTCGATTTTTGTGATAATGATCAACAAGAAAATAAATTCCGGTCATCGAACTTAACGCGACCAAAGCATACAAGCCATCAATCTTAAACATCACATAAACCGATGTTACAAACCCAACCAGCGAAAAATACCATCGTGAACGGAACGAAGGACGATAGGAAGGTGACGACCCGAAATGATTCAGAAAAGAAATTAAACAAAGAGATCCGTAGGTAACCATAAAAAACATGGAAATAATACGGGCTACAATGTTCACGTTTCCGAGGGCTACAAAAACAAAGGCAATCACAACAGTTACTAAAGTGGCATTCAATGGTTCCCCTTTTTTATCGTTTGCTTTCAAATACCTGTTCATCCGTCTTCCGGGAAAGGACTGATCGACCGACAAAGCCTGAAGCGTTCGCGGTGCAACCAAAATGGAGCCAATAGCCGATGAAATAGTTGACGCTGCAAGACCGATGGGAATGGCGATATTTCCGGCAACAGATATGTCGGACATAATTAGTTGACGCCCCAACAGATCCGCTTCGCTTGCGGAAGAAGCCAGTTTCCACGAAACAAAAACATAGACAATCATTCCCACAACTGTCGCTAATGTAGTTCCAATGGGAATTGATTTAGACGGATTTTTCAGGTCGCCCGACAAGCCAACGCCTGCAGTCATTCCTGTAAAAGCGGGGAATATAATGGCAAATATGAAAAAGAACTGGTCCATGTTGCGGAACTCTGCGTCAAACAGACTGAAGGTAGAAACATCAGCATAATCAGTTGTTCCGGCAAAAAACAAGATGAGCGACACGGCCAATATGCCAACAATGATATAAAGGGTTTTAACTCCCAGGTTAGCACCGTTGGTTAAAATCAACACAGAAAGTATTCCCATGGCCGGCAAACTCACCACCTGCCGGGGCAGATCCCATCCGTAATGAAATTTGGCGATATTGAAAAGCTGCTCGAACGACTCGGTGAACGCAATTACATAGAAAGCGACACTAATGGCTTGGGATAAGTACAGTGCAATACCGATGGTTGCCCCAATATTTAATCCAAACGAGCGGGAGATAATAAAATATTCACCTCCGCCTTCAACCCGTTTGTTGGTAGCCAGCTCCGAAATCGCCAGAGCTGTGGGAATAGTCACTAAATGACCAACCAATATAATTAGAATGACCCCCCAGAAACCCAATGTTCCAACACCAAATCCAAAACGCAAAAATAGAATTGCCCCCAGAATGGTAGAAATTGCCGTAAAAAATACCGGCGCTGTACCGAATGATTTGCTATTATTCTCCATAATTTATGAGCCCTAAAATACAGTTTGTAATGTAATTTATTATCACTTTTTACTGAAATAAAAAAAAGTTTTGCCTTGTTTCAGGTCATCGAAGTTGAAGATTTCCTTTCCTCTGTGTTTCTGGTAAAAATCCAGCATTGCCATATCACCGGCGCAAAAAAGGGAATGAATACACATTATGCTCCCAAAAAAATAGCACACCGGCAGACTCCAAAACCAGAGAACACCAATAATGCAAATTAGTTTCACAAGGACAAAAGGAGCCAATGCGACCCGCAAAAAAACCAATGCATCAACCACCTGCCTGTCGGCGGCAACATAGAATATGAATTTTCGCCACACTGCACCTGCCTTCAATTTCCTCACCCCATTCATCCAATAAGCCAGAGCATGGATCAGTTCGTGCATAACCACTAAAACAGTCGAAGCGAAAATTAGGGCACCCCCAACGTACAACAAAGGTTCAAATTCATCGTCCAGCGCCAATATAAAAGCCCTTCCTACCAGAAAACCAACCAGCAAAATCATCAAAACCTGATAGATACCATAGATTCGCATCAGCCTGGTTGGTTCACGAAGCTGATCATAAATAAACGTTTTAATCCGACGATGATCAATCACCTGAAGGAGTTCAAATTCGGGCTTATCAATAAAATCGTCTGGAGTATAAGGTGTCATCGGTTTTTGTCGTTTATTATTTCTATCAAAGCTTGCAGGTTAACCAGCCTAATTGAGGCAGCAAAAATCATCGAACACAAAATAAGAAACGAAAAACCAAAGATCCAGTTTTCGATGTACAAACTTATTTTGCCGGCAACCAGACTGAATAAACAAAAACTGAGCAAACGCAGAATCAGCAGGTAATTAACGCGAAATTCAAAATAAAACCAAGCCAGAACAAGCTGTACACCAGCAATTCCGAGCTGAGTACATAAGGCAATCCATGCTGCCCCTTCGGCCTGAAACCGAGGAATAAAAAGCACATTCAACCCAACATTCACAAGCACAAAAAAGAACGCCATTCGATTCAACGATTTCAGATTTCCATTGGCTGTCAGTAAAGTTCCAATGATATAAGTTGTTGAAATACCGGGCAAACAAACGATTAGTATAGACAAAAGCCCGGCCGATTCAAATGTATGTTCGTGATACAACAAATTCATGATTTCGCCGGCGTAAAAATTTGCCGCAATGGCAATCAACAACGACGGAACCATGATTAGTTCAAACGAAAACCGAACCATCTGCGAAACATCCTTTTTTTGTTTCAACATTCGGGCAAAAATGGGTAGAAGTAAACCGGCGAACAACAGCCCAAAAATTGCAGCTGCATCCAACAATCGAAAAGCCTGAGCGTAGATTCCGGCTTGTTCCTTTCCATTTATGGGCAGCAGTCGCTCAATCAAAACCGAATCGATCCGGCTATAAACCGACATAAAAAGAATGAGCAAAGCAAACGGAAAACTCTTTTTTAGAAAGAACAAATCCACCGGATAGTTGAACTTCAACCGAAAACCACCCGAATAGTTCAGCACCAGCATAAACGCAACGAAAGCAGTTGTCAGGTAAGCCAGCGTTTGCGCATAAACAAACCACTCGACCGAAAAGTAGCCACCAAACCAGTTGGTAAACAGCAAAGTCGAACAGAGAATAATCATTAGGCTTCGATCCAAAACCGACAACAAACTGTCGGTGCGGAAATAGTGCAACGCACTAATATTGGAACGAAGGTAAAGTGTAAACGAAAGCAGAAACTGATTTCCTGCCAGGAACAACAACAAGTGAATTTGACGCTGATCGTACCCAATGACTATTGCAACAACCGCGCACACAACGCCATAGAAGAGCGCCAGTAAAAATTTCAGGCTAACCAAATAACTCAGATATTTAGGAAGCAGTTGGCGATACCGGGCAATCGCCCGATTATTAAAATTCGTCAGTCCTAAATCGAGAAAAATATTCAATACCAGCGAAAAATTGAACAGCGAAAAATAAAGCCCATAGTCACCGGCTCCCAGCATGTTTTGTACCGTGCGATCAATCCCAAAAATCCAAAATGGCTTTATGAGCAAATTTAAAGCCAGCAACAGTAGTAAATTGGTAAAAAATTTTCGCTTCAAGGCGTTTCTTTCTTTAGCAAATTAGGGTCACCGATCGATTCTTGTTTCCCTCAACACTGGATGCGAAAATGCACCACCGAAGAAATCAGGGCAATAGATATTTCGATCGACATAATTGGCTAAATGTAAAAAAAAATTGGCCAGACTTTGTACATTTGAACAAATCTATTGTAAGCGGCATCGCATGATAATTGCAGTAAACACCCGGTTTTTATTAAAAGGAAAGTTGGAAGGTATCGGTTGGTTCACCCGTGAAACGTTGCAGCGTATCACCCGAAATCATCCAGAACACCAGTTCATCTTTATTTTTGATCGTCCATACGACGAAGAATTTATCTTTTCCAATAATATTACGCCAGTTGTGGTATCGCCACAAGCCCGCCATCCATTGCTCTGGTATATTTGGTTTGAAGTTCAAATTCCGCGAATCCTGCGCAAATACAAAGCCGATCTGTTCCTGTCGCCCGATGGCTACTTGTCGTTAAGCACCCGGGTAAAGCAATTGGCTGTTATTCACGACATTAATTTTGCCCATCGTCCGAACGACTTGCCTCGTATTTACGCAAGCTATTACAACTATTTTTTCCCAAAATTTGCCCGCCGGGCTGCCCGCATTGCAACTGTCTCCTATTACTCAAAAGAAGATATTGTTCGCCTTTATAATGTAAAAGCTGAAAATATCGACGTGGTCTACAACGGTGTCAACCAATTGTACACACCAACCAACAGCGACCAACAAACAGAAACGAAAGCCAAATATTCCGACGGACTGCCCTATTTCTTGTATATCGGCTCACTGCATCCCCGCAAAAATATTTGTGGACTGCTCCGTGCTTTCGACGCGTACCGAACAGCCACCGAACGTCCTACAAAGCTAATTATCACCGGCGATGCCATGTTTAAGACCGATGATATTGTAAAAACATACGAGGGAATGCGCTACCGCAAAGATGTTGTTTTTACCGGCCGCTTGAGCACCAAGGATCTGCATCAGGTTTTAGGCGCCGCATTGGCGCTAACCTTTGTGCCATTCTTCGAAGGATTTGGCATCCCGGTGATTGAAGGAATGAGTGCCGGAATTCCGGTTATTTGCTCGAACACCACCTCGCTACCCGAGGTTGGCGGCCATGCAGTACTTTACGCCGATCCTTTTGCCATATCACAAATTAGAGACGCCATGATCCGCATTGCAGAAGAAGAAAGCCTGAGGCAAAGTCTAATTGAAAAAGGACAAAAACAGCAACAAAAATTCACTTGGGACAAAACCGCCGAAATGCTTTGGGGAAGCATTCAGATTTGCCTGAATACTTGATTTGAAATTTAATGATGATAAATAAACTGCAATTATTCCTGGAAGAAGGACGCGTTGAAGCCGGCTGCGACGAAGCCGGAAGGGGTTGTCTGGCCGGACCTGTAGTAGCTGCTGCCGTTATTCTGCCAGCTAATTTTAAGAACGAATTGTTGAACGACTCGAAAAAACTGAGCGAAAAACAGCGTTACCTTCTGCGCCCAGTCATTGAACAAGAAGCGCTCGCTTTTGCCGTCGGTATCGTCAGTCATACCGAAATCGACGAAATCAATATTCTCAACGCTTCCTTTTTGGCCATGCACCGGGCTGTTGATCAACTGAAAACAAAACCCGAACATTTACTGATCGACGGCAACCGATTTAAGGCTTACCCCAACATTCCACATACCTGTGTTGTAAAAGGCGATGGCAAACTGTTGCCGATTGCTGCCGCATCTATTTTGGCCAAAACTTACCGCGACGATATAATGAACGCGCTACACAATCAATTTCCCGACTACGCTTGGGATCGAAACAAAGGCTATCCAACCCAGGCTCACCGAAAAGCCATTGCTCAAATCGGGGTTTCACCACACCACCGATTGACCTTCCGTTTGCTCGACGATCAGTTAAAATTAGGATTGTAGCCGTACCACTTCCTGACCAAGGGGTTGGTTAAATGCCATTTATCACCTTTTTAAAGCACTCATTGCTGTAATTTTGTAAGAATCAAAAAAACTTCTGACCATGTACGGAAAAATAAAACAAGACCTTCAGAATACCCTGGAAGAATTGAAAGCACAGGGTTTATACAAAACAGAGCGAATCATCACCTCATCACAGAGTTCGAACATTAAAGTTGGAAACCAACAAGAAGTGTTGAATTTTTGCGCTAACAATTACCTGGGTCTGGCCAACCACCCGGATGTGGTAAAAGCAGCTCAGGAGATCATGAATGACTGGGGTTTTGGCTTGTCGTCGGTTCGGTTTATTTGTGGCACGCAAGCCATACACAAAGAACTGGAACAGAAGACATCGGAGTTTCTGGGAACAGAAGACACCATTCTGTATTGCGCAGCATTTGACGCTAACGGAGGCGTTTTTGAACCTTTGCTAGGCGACGATTCAGCTATTATTTCCGACGAGCTAAACCATGCTTCCATCATCGATGGGGTCCGTTTGTGCAAAGCACAGCGCTTCCGGTACAAACATTCTAACATGGAAGAATTGGAGCAATGCCTGAAAGATGCGCAACCGGCCAAATACCGGATTGTTGTCACTGATGGGGTGTTCTCCATGGATGGCGATTTGTGCAAACTGCCGGAAATTGTCGCCCTATGTGATAAATACGATGCGCTGGTGATGGTTGACGACTCGCATGCCTCGGGCTATATTGGTGATACCGGACGAGGTACCGCCGAACATTTTGGGTTGCTGGGTAAAATCGACATCATTACAACCACTTTTGGCAAAGCACTGGGCGGTGGAAACGGTGGATGCACATCAGGGCGCAAAGAAATTATCGAGCTATTGCGCCAACGCTCACGGCCCTATTTATTCTCCAACACACTGGCTCCGGCCACTGTTGGCGCCACTTTAAAAGTACTGGACATGCTTACCAGCTCGTCCGACCTTCAGCATAAAACCATGAAAAACGCCAACCATTTCCGCAGCAAAATGGAAACTGCCGGTTTCGACCTGGTGAAAGGTGAAACGGCCATTGTTCCGGTGATGTTGTATGACGCGCCACTGGCTGTGAAATTCGCCGACATGCTGCTAAAAGAAGGCATCTACGTGATTGGGTTTGTATATCCGGTTGTCCCAAAAGGAAAAGCCCGGATCCGCGTTCAGCTGTCGGCAGCCCACACTGCCGAACAAGTCGACCGGGCCGTTGCTGCATTTATTAAAGTAGGAAAAGAGTTGAAAGTTATTTAACACATTCACGATAAGCTACCGAAGGGCTGTTCCATGAAGGGACGGCCCTTTGTTATTTAGAGGCCCCGATACTTTTCGAACAAAAGACAAAATAGTCTTCATACTAATTGACTTTGGTTCTGCAATAGGTTAACTTTGGTCACCAACAGCACTTTACGTTCAGTAAATTTTCGGATTTTCCAACAGAAACCTAATTGCAATACCTCATGAATGAATTAGCTCTGGTAAACCACAAACTCGCCGGCGACCGGGTTATCCCGATGAATTGCCCCAAGAACTTCGACAAATTCACGCCCGGCATGCCCGATACAATCATTATCCACTATACTGCAGGCCGCGATGCGCTCTCATCGGCGGAATACCTTCGCAAAGACGACATTAAAGCGTCAGCCCACCTGATTATCGGGCGCAATGGCGAAATCTACCAACTGGTCGATTTTAACACCGTGGCATGGCATGCTGGAGAAAGCCAATATGCCGGCCGAACCTTTTTTAACCGGTACTCCATTGGCATAGAGCTCGACAATGCCGGTCGACTTGAAAAAGTGGGCACGGAATTTCAGGCTTGGTTTGGGAAAAAGTACCAACAAAACGATGCTTTACTGGCCGTGCACCGAAACGAAAGTCACCCAACCTGGTGGCACACATACACACCTGAGCAGATTGAAGCCTGCCGACAGGTTTGCGACCTGTTGATAAAATCTCCGGCCTACTCAATCTCCAGCATACTTGGGCACGAGGAGATTGCACCAGGCCGTAAAACCGACCCGGGGCCTGCCTTTCCGTTGGATAAGTTCAGATCCATGTTGCTGTTCCAGAACCGAACCGATGAACCAATTCAGTTGGCTATGGAAGGCAAAGTAGTGAATGCCGATCTTTTGAACATCCGACAGGATCCATCGATTGAAGCAAAGAAAGTAGCGCAGCCCCTGAAAACCGGAACCGAAGTAACCGTACTGGAAGAAAAGAATGGTTGGTACCGGGTTGAAACAAAAATTACCGGCTGGGTAAGCAAAGGTTACATTGAAACGAAACAATAAGCATGAAACGTTTTCTTTTACTCATCATCGTTGCCGGGCTATGTTTTCTGGTTATACTGTTTGTAAGTAAACCAGAAATGCTGACTGACGTCTGGATTTGGCTGGTTGGGCTGAGCGGTCTGATCGTGAAAGGATCTCAGACTCTGGTAGCCTACCTAAAAGATCAGCTGTACTATGACGAAAGACAGGAAAACAAGCAATCGGAGACGCCAGCCATTCCGGACAACTTCGTAGGAACTACCTTAAAAATGATCCGGATTTCGGACGATGGAGACACAACACTCGGCCTGCTTTTCATCAACAATCAGTTTTATTGCTACACCCTCGAAGACAGTGGCAAACGGGTTAACAATCCAACTGAAACCCGTATTCCTGCCGGAACTTACCCGATTCGACTCAGTTCATCCACCGATGAAATGACCCAAAAATATAAAACCCAATACCCCGATTGGTTTAGCACACATCTGCAAGTACAGCAGGTTCCGGGCTACCCTTCGGTGTACATTCATCAGGGCGGAAACCACCAGCATACCTCTTCGGGCGGCATTCTGGTTTCCGACAGCGTTCAAGGCCAATGGAAGCACGCGGAGTTGACCAATTCACTACTCACCTTTAAACGACTTTATAAGTTTATTAACGATGAGATGGCAACCGGAACGGCTTATCGGATAATGATACTCGACGAACACTGGATCAACAAATTAAACCCAGCATCATGACGACAGATAATCGAATTGAAAAAAGTATCGTGAACAAAAAGAAACTGAACTACATCTTCCTTGGATGTATGATTTTAGTTGAATTTCTGATACTTGTGGCACTGATTACAATTTTGATCAAACTCTGGTGCCTTGGCATGGAAGGACCTGATTCTATCAAACATTTCTATAGCATGTGCGCAATGGGACTGATGCTGTTGTGGATTGGCATTTTGATCGCATACTACGCATGGGCCATCTATTTTTACAATATCAACATGGGGTTGACCAATCAGGATTGGGCTGAAATAAGAGAACGCAGAATGTATGTTCCGGAAGGGCAAACCGACGAGCCGACCGAAAATCCGAATGCCGGTCAAACGCTGGGACTACCGCCGGGAACGGTGCGCGGAACAATTGCGCTAACACTTCTGATCTGCGGCATTGCGCTGGCAATCGCTTCATTAGGGTTTGATTCGAGTATCAAAGCAAACACTTTCTTGGTCGATAATTTCGATTTCTTCAAAACCGCTTTCCTTATGATGATCGCATTCTACTTTGGAAATAAAGCGCTGGAAAGCATTGGCTACAAAAGCAGGCGAACAATTGGCCCTCCCGGAAATGAACAGACGCCTGAAAACAGTTCAACCCAAAACCCGAAACCGTCGGGAGATGCGCCGCTATCGCCAGTTACACAAGCCGCCAGCATAAAAAAGAATGAACTGAAACAAACCACCTTACTGAACCCGGAAGACCTATCAACCGGAAGCGACGACTTTGACAATCCGAAAGCGGTGCAATAATTATGAGTCACCTAAAACTCACATATTTACTCATGATCCTTTTGGCTCTCAGTTCGTGCGAACGAAACAAGCGCCACATGGTGGTCAGTAAAATACAGAGTACCGCCAAACTGGCAACCACCGAAACTGTCATCGATAAGATTGTGATTGGTGGTAAAAGCCGGCGGGTGTTCGGTATTATTAATGTGAGCAATGCCGAGTTTGTTGCCTACACACAAGCCGTTGTGAAAACAGGCGTAGACCTGACCAAACTGAAGAAAAATGACATCCAAATTGACCATCGGACGATTGAAATTAAACTGCCGGCCGTTGAAGTGCTCGATTTCAGCTTTCCGTTCGACAGCTTCCGGATTGATCCGATCCTCACCGATGACGACATTTTCAACCGAATTGATGTGATTGATCAGGAGTTCTACTACCGAAAAGCTGAACTCGATATTCGCGAAAACCTTCAGCACATGGGCATCAGGGAGCAGACCGAAACAAATACCCGAAAAATGTTGGAAACCCTGCTTAAAAATATGGGCTACCGCGAAATCTACATCAGCTTCTCCGATTCCGGAAAGTTCATTCAGAAAGTCAACCTGAAAATAACCGACTGATGGGATTCCTTAAATCCATATCCGCTACAGCCAGTCTGATTTTTCAGATCGTATTGGTCGTGGCCGCTGTTGCCGCTTTTTCGTATTTCGACCCATTTGAATTGCTCGCTCCCACTAAACGAACCTTGAAAAACACGCCAATTCAGGTGCAAAGTATTAAGGAAATTGGCCAGCTGATTACGGCTGAATATTACGGAGAAGTAATCGGCTCACTCGATGAATTACTTACCCGCGAAGCTCTCAATGAAATTGATAGTTTCAACTACCAGATTGATGCCCTGCATGATGATTTTGTGGATGCGATCGATTCAATTGCTGCACGAAAAATCAAACGCAACGATATTTACCCGGCCTTTTCCGACGAATATGAAGATCTACTGGCAGATAGCCTTTTCGATTTTTACGCCTATTTTATCAACGAAAAATTGAAAAACAGAAACTATACCCGGCGTGAGATCAACAAAAAACTCAGCAACGATGATACCAAAAAGTTAATTCGCGATCTGGGTCTTGAGCGCAAAGATCGACTTCGTGAAGATTTGCATTCCATCAGCACTGCCGAAATCCAGGAAAATTTTCGTTACAGCACCAAAAAACTACAGACCAAGCTTGCAAAGAAACGCAGACTGGTGATTCTTGGACGTGGATGGGTGAAAGCCGGATTTGATTTTGGCTCATTCACCGAGAAAAATTTCATCTACGACGGGCTGCATAAACGCGCCATCTTTATCGGGTTGCAACCCGAAATACTGGTTGCAACAATCAATCCGTGGTTTATTCCGGAAGAAGGTGTGGAAGGATTTGAGTTTGTGATTGTTGAGCGAAAGGTGAAAAACGACCCGGAGTGGACCAAGCGCGTGAAGCAACTCTGCCTGGATAAACTAACGGCACAGGCAACCCGCAAAAACATATTAGACCAAGCTCAAACCAATGCCGAATTTCATTTAAAAAATCTATTCAGCCTGTTGGCTGGCGACCAGATTGAAGACATTCGATTCTTCACCGACTACCTCGACTACTCGCTGGGCGCTCTGCTCAACGATTCGGTATTGCGCGACGATGAGTTGCCATTGGTGGAGGAAATGATTGCCGAAGCACGCATCCGCGATGGCCAGGATTTTAAACCGATCAACTGTCAGATCTTTTTAGACAGCCTGCGGCATGCCGAAAAAACAGTCAGAAATTGTTCGTTCGAGCTTAATGCAAAATCCGGCATCTTGTTCAAAATCCTTCAGGATCAGAAGATCGACTCGGCCGACATTCGATACTTCGAGGCATTGAAAGATTCGACCTTCTACGATATGGTTTGGTTTGAATGTTTCAGAGAGAACAAAAAAGAGGCATTCACCAGCTATCATTCAAAAACAAACACAGCGGTAATCGGCGACTTAAACCGGATTAGGCAAAGCCTGAAACTGCCGGTTGACAGCACACTCTTGGACTATCTTCGATAAACAAATGGCCGGACATTGCTGCCCGGCCATTTGTTTATCGATGTATTTCTATAATTCAACAGGAACTCCGTTGTAAAAATCGAGGATTTTGGTGCGGAAGATGTAATCGTATTTCGCCTGAGCCAAATCGCTTTGAGCCGAAGTCAATCGATTTTTGGCTTGGTTGTATTCAACAGAATTCAGCATTCCCACATTAAATTTTTCTTCGGTGTAGCGAAAGGCTTCCTGCATTGATTCGACCGCTTTCGAACTGGCCATATATTTTTTCAAGGCTGCCACAGCATTGGTGTAGGCTTGTTCAATATCCTTCCGCAATACATTTTTGGTATTCTGTACATCCAGCTCTTTACTCATGACGTCGAGTTTAGCATTGTTGATTTGAGTGCGGGTTTGAAATTTTCCGAAAATTGGCACACTCATACTCACTCCGAAGCCATAACTTTCATTGTTTTTAAACTGGGTACTGAAGTCGTATGGATATTTATTATTGTACCAGTTTGAATAGCTTCCGCCAAGGTCTAACGATGGATACAGCTGCCCCCTGGCAATGGCTACGGTTTTTTGTGCCGCCTGCAAATCGAACTGGGCGCTTTTTACTTCCGGACGAAACTGAACAGCATTTTTGAACACCTCCATCGAGTTTAGCACCGAACGGTTAGCTGTTAATACCGGCAAGATGGGTTTCGCGATCTTGAAACTTTGGGTTGATGGCAACTCCAGCATTTGGTATAAATTAAGATACGCCAGTTGCTGTCTATTTTCAGCCTCAACCAAGTTCAACTCTTCGTTGGCCAATTGCGCCTCAATCTCCAACAAACTACCCTTCGCCAAACTGCCAGCTTTAACCAGCTTACTGGTTCGGTCGACTTGCAGTTTAGTAACCTCTTCCTGCTCCTTGGCTACCTGAATCAGTTCATCGGAAAACAGAATCTCGAGGTAGGCCGCTGCAATATACAGCATGAGATCGTCCTTGGCTTTCTGCAAATCCTGAAGGCGAGCCTGTAACGAAAAGTTTGCTCTGGCAATTGAATTAGTAAGTTGAAAGCCATTCCACAGTACCATACTGGCATTCAGGCCTCCCTGGGTCGAATTCGAGTTGAAATTATCATAGGTTCCATCAGCTTGTTGCGACCGGCCAAAACTAAAACTGTTTGAAAAACTGCTGCTCAAGCTTGGCAACCGGTTATTCCGGGCTTGCTTTAACTCGTTGCCATAGTAATCTGCATTTATTTGCTGCTGTTTTACCTGAATGTTATTTTCCAGAGCATAGTCAATACATTTCTGCAAGTCCCAGCTTTCCTGAGCTTGCGCGGCCCCGGCAATCAACACAATTACAGCAAGAATTAATTGTTTCGTGAGTTTCATATTGAACTTATTTTTGATGCGCTAAATTAATGATTCAATCCGATATCGGTTGTTTGAGCAGGTCTGGCTTCCAATTAAACGAGCCACCGGGTCGACTATTTTGTGTGAAAAGTTAAATAATCTGAAAACAGTCGCATTTCAACCAATATTGGTACTCATTCATTAGCTCTGGTTATCGACTTTCTTTTCTTTCTTCGGGTCAATTTTATCCCCTTTTACCTGATCGTCTTTGGTCAGACCTTCAACAATTTCGATATTAATACCGTCGGAGAGACCGGTTTGCACCTTCCGTTTTTCGTAGCTGTTTTCTTCCACATTGGTCAAAACTTCTACGTAAGCCGAGTCGTTTTCAAACTTCAGCATCCCTTCCGGAATAACCATCACACTGTCTTTCCGTTCCAGTACAATGTTCGCATTCGCGCTGTAACCGGCTCTGATAAACTGGTCGTCCTTCAGGTTCACATCCGCTTTTATTTCAAACTGAATGGCGCCGTTCTCCTCTTTCCCTTTCGGCGCAATGTATTCCAGTATGGCCTCAAATTTATCTTTCTCAATGGCACCAATTTCAAGCTCAATCGGCATACCCACTTTTATTTTCCCCACTTCGGTTTCATCTACCTTACCTTCAAAAATCATGTCCTGCATATCGGCAACCGTTGCAATGGTGGTTCCGTCGTTAAACGTGTTTGACTGAATGACCGAGTTACCGACTTTGATGGGCACATCGAGCACCATCCCGTCAATTGTAGAACGAACCAGCGTATTGGTGGCTGTTTCCGCTTTCTTCAGCACACCGTTTTTCACTAGTTCCAGGTTATTTTCGGCAGCGCTCAATTCTTCCTTAGCCGAATCGTAGCTCACTTTCGACTTCATGTAATCGCTGTACGAAATCACCTCGGTATCGAACAATTTCTGTTGGCGATCGAAATCAATTTTAGCATCTTCAAAATTAATCCGGGCACGGTTCAGGCGCGATTCGGCAGAGTTCAGAGTCACCATATCCGGAATAATTTTGATGCGGGCAATCACCTGTTCCTTTTTTACAAAGTCGCCGGCCTCAACGTACAATTTGTCAATAATGCCGGAAATCTGCGGTTTAATTTCAATTTCCTGCCGGGGAACAACCGATCCGGTCGCTACAGTTTTCTTAATGACGTTCGACACAAAAGGTGCCTTATTTTCAAACATATCCGGTTGCTTTTTCGACTTGGTGTACAGGAAGAAAATCGTTCCGCCAAATACGGCCACGATCAGCACAATTCCTAAAATTCGAAATACTTTTTTCATTTGTTCTGGTTTTTATTGTTTTCTGTTATTCTTGTGCATCGCTTATTCGCACAAAACGATACGTTGATCCGACTTTTGTTACAATCTAGCCTTCGTCTCGCAGCGCATCGATTGGTTTAATGCTGATCGCCCGTTTTGCAGGAATGAGGCCGGCAAACATGCCTGAAATAACCAAAACGGCTAAAGCAGACAGAGCCATCGTTAGATCGACCTGCGGATTACGGAAAAACAACTCTTCGCCACCGGCTTCGAGAGCCATCCCCAGCAGTTCGAGCAGGCCAACGCCGAGCGACAACCCAACATAACCGGCCATTACAGTTAGGAAAACACTTTCGGCAACAATGTGAGTAATAATCACTCCGGGAGTAGCGCCAAGTGCACGCTGAATGCCAATTTCCTGTGTTCGCTCTTTAATGATGACCAGCATTATGTTGCTCACACCAATAATTCCGGCAAACAGAGTTCCGATTCCCACAATCCAGGTGAGCACCTGAATGCCGGTGAACAAGGCGTCGAACTTGATAAATTCGGCTTCAATATTAAACGAGCCTACCGCCTGCATATCGTCGGGAGCTATTTTGTGGCGTTCTTTCAGCAGGCTTTTCAATTTCTCCTGCAGATCGCTGACCAGATAGCCTTCTTTGGCGGTAACCGAGAAAAAGTGAATGACATTACCATAGTTGTATGCTGTTTGCATGGTTGTAAACGGCATAATAATCGTCTCCTCTTTTTTACCGCCTCCGATATTAATTTTTGTTTCGGGGTGGATGACGCCTACAACCTGAAAATAAACACCACTAATTTTCAGGTATTGGCCTATCGGATCTTCATCCTTGGCGAACATCACCTCAACAACCCGCTCGCCGATCACACAAACCTTTCGTTTTTCACGCACATCAATTTCGTTCATCAGGCGCCCTTTCACGGGTGTCCAGCCGTCAATTTTGAAATAATCGGGATAGTCTCCGTAAATATTGAATGCTCCGGTTCGTTCGCCACGAATTGTGTTATCGCCATTTTGCTGCCAGCCAAACAACCGGGGAGAAAGGAACTCCACCTCGCGCACATTCTGCCGGATGTATTCAATATCCTGATTGTCGTAGTCCCAGCGGCGCCCCCGCTGAAAGCCTTCATACGGAACACTGGTTCGTTCGGTCCAGAAAAAAGCCGAATTCGTAGCAAAGGATTTCACCCCTTCGAGCACCCCATTTTGCAAGGCACGACCGGCTCCCGACATGATAATGAGCATGAAGATTCCCCAGAATACCCCAAAGGCGGTCATGAAACTGCGCATTCGATTTTGTTTCAGCGCACTAATTATTTCTTTCCAAAGATCAAGATCGAACATGGTTTTTGGTTTTAACAGGGTTATTCGTCACGCAGAGCGGCGATGGGTTTTATACTAGCTGCCCGCTTGGCAGGAATGTATCCGGCTATTGTTCCGGCTACAATTAACAGAACCGTTGAGGCAACCGCCACTCCGAAATCGACTGTTGGATTTAAAAACAAGGTCTGGTTCTGGTCGCCTGCAGCAGGTGCCGACTGCATCATCAGGTAGTTTACAAGCTCCATCAGCCCGGTTCCCAACACTAAGCCAATATAACCGGCAACAGTTGTTATCAGAATCGACTCCAATAAAACCAGGCCAATCACCGACGACGGACTTGCCCCAATGGCCTTGCGAATCCCGATTTCTTTGGTTCGTTCCTTCACCACAATCAGCATAATATTGCTAACCCCAACAATTCCGGCAATGAGCGTTCCAATGCCAATGATCCAGATAAATATTTTAATGGCTTGAAAAATACGCATGGTCTGGATGTAATTTTCCAGTTTGTTATACATCCCTATGGCGCTTTCATCGCTGGCATCGAAACGCAACTTACGGGCAAAGGTGTTCCTTATTTGTTCTTCAATTTGCTGACTTTCCTCCAGCGTTTGTCCGTTTATTGTAAGTGCGAAATTATGCAGCCGGTTCGATCCGTTAAAGACAACCTGCGCCGTTGTTACCGGCATATAGGCATCGCGGTTCCGGGTCGATTCGGGCTCAACACAAACCCCCACGACTCTAAACGGTACACTGTTAACTTTTACATATTCGCCCAAAGCAGGCTTATCTTTAAACAGCGCCTCGCGAATATCCTTCCCAATCACCACCACTTTCCGACGTTCGCGAATATCCATATCGTTAATGTATCGCCCTTCGAGCATCACATTCTGGTCAACATCATTCAACTCCGGATGGCAAGTCACCGTCGTATATTCTCCCGATTCCTTTCCGTAGCTGTAGCGGGTATTTCCCATAAAATAGCGTCCCGAAACAGTTTCAACACCGGCCATATTATCCAGAATCCCGTAATCGTCGTTATGAAACTGAATGGGGCGGCCTGACTTTAATCCCTGATACGGAACAGTTGTTTCGCCAGTCCAGATCCACATGGCATTCACCGCATCGCTCATAAAATTATTGGCTACACCATTGCTCAATCCATTTCCCGATCCCAGCAAAATCATCAGCATAAAAATCCCCCAGGCAACCGAGAATCCGGTTAAAAAGGTGCGCATTTTATTTTTTTTAATGGTGGCGAAAATTTCCTGCCATTTATCAATGTCGAACATAATTTTTGGCTTAAACAGATTGAAGGTTCTTTGAATATTGATGGCGGAAATCGTCCAACTCTCCGTTATAGATCACCTCGTCGATCAGGCCGTCTTTCAGGCGCACAATCTTTTGGGTCATGGCTGCAATATCGTGCTCGTGGGTGACAATAATCACCGTAATTCCGTCATGGTTAATGTCCTTCAGAATATCCATCACTTCGTACGAAGTTGTGCTGTCGAGCGCGCCAGTCGGCTCATCGGCCAAAATAACCTGCGGCTTGCCAATTAAAGCGCGGGCAATGGCCACCCGCTGTTTTTGCCCTCCCGACATTTCATTGGGCATATGCTCCGCCCAAGGCTTCAATCCCAGACGATCTAAATATTCCATCGCCATCATGTTTCGTTTTTTGCGGCTCACCCCTTTGTAATAAAGCGGAAGAGCAACATTCTCCATTGCATTCTTAAACGAGATTAAGTTGAAGGACTGAAACACAAAACCGACCATTTCATTGCGCAATTGCGCAGCTTTTTTCTCGCTCATATTCGAAATTAGCTGCCCCCCCAGATGATACGTTCCCTGGTCGTAGTTGTCGAGAATGCCTAAAATATTTAAGAGGGTTGACTTGCCGGAGCCCGACGACCCCATGATGGAAACAAATTCGCCTTGATGGATGTCCAGATCGATGCCCTTCAAAACATGTAGTTTGCTGCTTCCCATCTCGTACGATTTGTGAATAGAGTTCAGTTTAATCATGGCTTGTTTGTTTTGTGTTTCTGTTTTCTGTGTTCAAAGTTGATGATTCCCTCACCTATTTACAGGACTATTTCGATGAACCACCGAATTTTTGGTGTGAATTACGTTTTGAGGATGGTAACTTGGAATACCAACTACCTGCTATCATCGCATCGTTGTCAATACGACGAACAAGATCGCTGTTCGTTACACGAATTTGCTAAATCGATCCAATATTTTTTCAGGCACCAAGGTTATGCATGACAGAAGTGAAGTATTATATCCTTGGATTGTGAGTAAAACCCGACTATTAAAATGAGGTGGAGAAATAATAGCCTACTGCACAACAGTTTTTCCACAATACTCTTAGATGGACAGAAACTTCGACTTTAGGCCTCCCAAAGAGAATAGAGCCAAATCGCGTGTTCTCTTTTTCAACACATGCCCACTTGCCATGTATTATCTAATGTTATGTCGTGGATGAGCATCCGGGCGGAGTTCCATCCTGTCAATTAGCATGACTATCGTTTATTATATTCAATCTTTTAAGCAAGATCAACGCCACTGAAATCGCAATAAAACAAATAAAGAATAATTTTGATTTAAATAGCATAGAAGCTATCATGCCAGTTATATGAGAAATCATAAACTTGTCAGAATCGACTATTGTTATAAAAATGGAAAACAGGGAAATGATTAAGATGGTAAAACCTAAAGCCGCAAACAACAACTTAACGTAACTCTTGAATGTTTTCATGATTTAATTTTTAAAGAAATGTAGAAATGGCAGTAGAAAACTTTTCATACTGCCATAAAGTTAAAAAAATACCTATTCAAGGTTAGTTAATCAAGTTGATTTTGAATATATGCAGTAGCAGCGCCAGCGGCACTAGCTAAACCACATACTACCAAATAAATCTCAGCAGCAACCAGAATAGCGGCAAAAAAACCACCTTCAGTTCGGGTTAACTCTTTTTTAGTTAAAAAGGTTAAACCTTCTATTTTATCAAAACTTTCCATAGTCTACTCCTCCCTCACTGCATTATAACCAGCCTCAAAGGATCCCAAAACACCTGCAACCAAACCCGCTACTAAGGTAGCTTGTAATGCGTATGCGACAACTAAACCTAAAATGCCTCCTTCTACCTTCGAAAGTTCTTTTTTATCCAATTCTTTCATAAATCAAAAATTTTAAAAATCAACCTACTCTATTTAAGGCTTTTCGGGTTTCGCCTAAGTTTTGTGCACTTAACTTGTGAACTAAATTACGGAGACCCACTCTCAAAATTTGAGAGTGGCGGATTTTTTTCTAAAAAATCGTGAGCTGATCCAAGTTTATAGGTGCCCATTTTAATTTCGCTAAACGGAGGGTTGAAATCGAAAGTTGTGCTAACAAGTAGCATTCCGATTGCGTCAGAAATAACCAAATAAACGAAAAACGTTACTGAAAACAGGATACTACGCCCCCAATTCGGCACTCTTGAATTGACTTTCAGAATTCACGCGCCTGACTTTTTCAATTGTTCTCTCGCATTCCACCACAATCCCAAAATCAGAATAATCTCTACGAAAAATGTCAGAAAATGAAGGCGACTTGCTTCGGGTAAAAGATTCAATGAGGTGTCGCGAAATACAAATAAGCTATCCAAATTAGAACCACTGCCTTCAAATGGAAAAATTACCCCTTGAATAAAGTTCCACGAAAAATGCATCCCAAAAGCGACGCCCAACGACCTGAATACATAAGTGGCAAAGAACAGGGATACGCCACTTAAAGCGATATTTATTTGCATGAAAGGAAATTCATCCAGATTAAGATGTAGAAAGCCAAACAATAATGAACTTCCCAAACCGAGATAGACAACACGCTTATCAAACCGTCTGGTTTTATTGACGATCCACTTCTTAAGAAATAGATACCTAAAAAGAAATTCTTCAATTATGGCAACAGATAGACAATATGCAAAGGCTTGAAGAAGAGAAAACAATGTGACATTAATATTTACAATATAAACCTCGTGAGAATACTCCATAAGAAATACCAGGAGAAAAGAAAAAACCGATATCAAGCATCCCCACAGGAATAACACGAAGTCACCTTTTCTTATTTTCAACATATGCGTTTCTTAATATTTGTAATCGTCTCATTAAAAGGAACCAAAATTGATCCACGCTGCCAACGATTTGTATCCGGGGCCTTACCTAATAAGATAAACTATCGTTTTTCTAAACAAGACACGGGGCACAGACCCGCACCATCTGGGAATTTATTTTTTTTAACTAGCAATCCAAAGACTCCAATCAGGATAACTTGAAGCAACGTACAAAGTAATGAACCTTCAAAGCCAAAGTCTCCACCATTCCAAATTGAAGCATCATCTATCTTATTTTGAACTAACGAGTATGAATCCATTCCACTAACCAAGAATCCGAAATGACATTGTATTAGATTCCAAAAAAAATGGATCGAAATTGGGAGCCATACATTCTCTCGAATGAGATAGGCCAGCCCTAAAAAGATACCCGCTAAAAAGATATTCATAACACCAACCCAAGTTACTCCCGGATTAAAAGCATGAAGTGCACAAAATATCAAAGAGGAAAAAATGAGACCATTGATCATCCCGAAAGATTCGGCTAAGTTTTTAAGAATATATGCTCTGCAGAAAACCTCTTCACCAATGGCAACAACGAAGAATAAAACAACAGTCTGGACAAACCCCATTCCATCGAAATACAACGAAACAAATTCGAGTTGATCCAATTCGAGCACCACAACATATCCACCACTAAAACACAGAAATAGCAAAATCCCTGAAAAGAGCCATTCTTTAAACACTACCTCCCTCTCAAATTTATACGCCTCAAAATTCGCCCGATCAACGAATCGACTAAAAAGAATAACAACAACAATGGTTCCTATCATTCCCATTGTTGTTACCACCAACCTCTGCCAATCACTTAAATTAGATTCGACCCATATCGGGGAATCAATCAGCCAAGCTCCAATTAACTCAAAAGTACCACTTACAACAAGAAAAGGTATCATTATCAACAATACCCTTTGCCATCCTTTCTCCTTTCTCGATACACCTTTTTCCATGCTTTTAAAAGTTTTAAAAGTTGCGTGGAACATTTTGCTCCACGCCAACTCACTAAACTAGTGTGAATACACTGAATTAAACCCATCTTCAAACGAATCCGGATTATTTATTGCAGCTTCTACGCAATCAGCTATTGCGACAGCTGCACCTATTAGCGACCACATTATTAATCCGCCATCACAGCCAATAGCCTCTTCTTTTGTTAATTCTTTCATATTGACCTATTTATGCGTTTTTATATGCTGTATAACCAGCAGCCTCAATTTGCTCATTGGCATACCAACCCGATTCAGACATTGCTCCAATGAATGCTCCCAATATATAAGCTCGCCATGAAAAATCCCCTCCATCAATGCATTTTAGTTCACTCTTATCCAATTCTTTCATAAATCAAAAATTTAAAATCAACCTTCTCTGTTTAAGGCTTTTCGGGTTCCGCCTAAGTTTTGTGCACTTAACTTGTGAACTAAATTACGGAGACCCACTCTCAAATTTTGAGAGTGGCGGATTTTTTTCTAAAAAATCGTGAGCTGAACCAAATTTTTAAAGCCGCCGTTTATTTCCCTGACTTCGTCCTGGTTTAAATCAGTCAAAAAGAAGCCGCATTGAAAATTGACGTCCTCAACATACACATAACTTTGGTAGCTGAGGTTGTATTCTACCGGTGCCCCCAGTTCCTTGATTACGTCGATTAGGCGAAAAACAGTGGCTTGTGATAGTTCCAGGCGCTCGGCCAATTCTTTCGGGTTGCCGGTTGCTCGCATGCGGATTAGTTGGTCAATCCGCTCAATTAAGTTGATTTGTTGGAGTAGCTTCACTTTGCTCTTTTTAAGGGTGTTAAGTATTCTTTAGACCTTTGAGGTTTTAAAAAACCTCAAAGGTCATGTTGTTTTTGGGTATTTGCTTTTGCCACATGTTGAAATAGTAGCCTTGCTGCTTAAACAGACTGCTATGGGCTCCTTGTGTGAACTCTAGAATTTTAACCAAGAATAATTGTTTTTTCATTGTTCCTTGTATTGAAGTTCGAAAACCAAAATTGAATTACAGTGAGGCCATAACTATAAAAAGACGCCTTTGTATTACTAAACTATTGTCCGGTTAAATAAACTATCGATAAATCCTGTTAAATTGGAAAAGGTAACCTCTCGGAAAACATTTTTTTGAGTTGATTCTGAAAAAGTATCAAAAGCCTCCGAATCCGATTAACATCTCCCATTTATTTAAACTGATTGTCAAAATGAGTCGCCAAAACATGGATTCGATAGATCCTGTTCCTTCGAAATTCCCCATCTTTGGAGCATCATTTTTTTAAACTATGAACATTCCCACATCTGTAAAACGGTTTTTACCCGACGGATTCATTTCAGGTATCCTGTTAATGATTTTGCTGGCCAAGCTTCTCCCGGGGATCGGGAGCGAAGGCAGCCTGATTGAGTTGCGGGTAATTATTAAAGGTGGCATTGCATTGCTGTTTTTCTTTTATGGATTGAAGCTAAGTCCGGAAAAATTGAAAAACGACCTCAGCAACTGGAAACTGCATCTGATTATTCAGGGTATTACTTTTCTTGTTTTTCCGGCTCTACTTCTGCTTTTCTACCCTTTGTTTAAGGGAACAGAACAGGAAATCCTTTGGTTGGCTGTTTTTTTTCTGGCTGCCTTACCCAGCACAGTATCCTCGTCGGTGGTCATGGTATCTATTGCGGGGGGCAACCTCCCCAGTGCCATATTTAACGCCAGCATCTCCGGCGTAATGGGCATTCTGCTAACACCCGCCTGGATGGGACTTTTCCTCGATCAACAAACCGAAGCAATTGCCTTTGGAGAGGTTGTCCGCGATTTGGTTATCCAGATTTTAATACCCGTCGCGTTGGGATTGTTCATGCACCGCTTTTGGGGCGCCTGGGCAAACCGCCACAAAAGCCGCATCAGTTTATTCGACAAATCGGTTATTCTGGCCATCGTTTACCGCAGTTTCAGCGATTCGTTCCTGAACGGCATTTTCAGTAGCATCCCCATGCATTCGCTGCTCCTACTCTCGGCTTGTGTTATCGCACTCTTTTTTCTGGTTTTTGAAGGTACCAAAATGCTAATCGGGCTGCTCCGGTTCAACCGCGAAGACCGAATTACAGTTTTATTTTGCGCTTCGAAAAAATCGTTGGTTCATGGCTCAGTTATGGTGGGTGTTCTATTTGCAGGAAGTACCTTAGGAAGTCTCTTTCTGGTTCCGGTGATGATTTACCATGCCTTTCAGCTCTTCTACATCAGCATTGTTGCCCGCCGCTACAGTCGCGAGGTTCAACCGGTGACGACACGAGGTTAAGTGTTGGATAAAAAACAATACGAACGGCAATTCGGACAAACCGGGCTGAACTGACCATTAAGCAGATTCTCCTTGCAGGCATAAGTCATCATCTGGATTTGGCTGCCAGCTCCAAATTTTTCATGAATATTTTTCAAATGTGTTCGCACGGTCGTTTGACTGATATTCAGCTTTTCAGCTATTTGAATATTACTGTCTGAATTAACCCAAAGCGACAAAACTTTCTTCCTTTTTAGACTAGCTAAAATTTATGCCTAAAACCAAAATCCCCCAGATTTTCCGCTTGATCCCCAAAGGATCACTTCAATTTTAAATGCAAATAGGGGAAAACAAAAAAAGGAGAATCAATTTCTTGATTCTCCTTTGGTAGTAGCGGGGACACGACTCGAACGTGCGACCTTTGGGTTATGAGCCCAACGAGCTACCAACTGCTCCACCCCGCAATATATTTTGAATGTTTTTTGTCTTGTTTTGAACGAACATCCGTTGGTTACCTTCCCGAATGCGGATGCAAATATAGAACAAGTTTTTCAATATCCAAACATCGCTCTGTTTTTTTATTTATTTGCCTTCGTTAAAAAGTATTAATTTCATCGTCACTAAGTAGTGTATCTGCCTAATTTGGTTAATTTTGACCATCCAAATCGGGCGCATGAAGGAAAAGAAAAAAAAGAAAATCTTAGAGAAACTAAAAAACCGTTACCGGTTAATCATCTATAACGACACTTCGTTTCAGACAGTTTGGAGTACCAAGCTGACCAGAATCAATGTTTTCCTGATTTTCGGGTTAGGTGGTGTACTCTTGGTTTTCCTAACCGTTTTAATGATTGCACTCACGCCCCTAAAGGAATTTATCCCCGGATATCCGTCAGGAGATGTTCGCAATTTGATGGTGAAAAACGCGATGATGGTTGATTCGCTGGAGGCTCAGCTTATGCTTCGCGACAATTATTTCAAAACCATCAAAACGTTGCTGAACGGAGAGGTTCCGGAAGATCAGATTTCGAATATCGACACCAGCTTTCATCCCGTTGAACTCAATATGCAGTCGTACAATCACGATTCCATTTTTGAACAGCATTTGCTGGAAGAGCAGTTAGACCTGTCGGCCGGTGATCAGCAGAAAAGCTCAACCAGCCTGGCAAACATCCATTTCTTCCGACCGTTGAAGGGAATGATCACTCAAAATTTCAACAAAGACATCAACCACTATGCTGTCGATGTCGTTGGACTTCCGAATTCCCGCATCTCTGCCATATTGGATGGAACTGTTGTTTTTTCCGGATGGACCGTTGAAACGGGCAACGTACTATATCTGCAACACAACAACAATCTGCTATCGGTATACAAACACAATTCGGAGCTACTGAAAAAAGTTGGCGACCTGGTTAAAGCCGGCGAAGCTATTGCTTTAATGGGAAATACCGGCGAGTTAACCACCGGCCCCCATCTGCACTTCGAACTGTGGCACAGAGGAACACCGCTAAACCCGGAAGAATATATAGATTTTTAAGCCTGAAGAATGAAAAAACGAATTGCGATCCTTGGATCGACCGGATCTATTGGCACACAGGCTTTGGAAGTGATTGAGCAAAATCCTGATCACTTTGAAGTTGAAGTGCTAACTGCCAACAACAATATAGACTTACTGATTGAACAAAGTAAAAAATTCAAGCCCAACGCAGTAGTTGTCGCCAATGAATGCCGCTACGAGATTTTAAGTGATGCATTAAAAGACGAAGACATAAAGATTTATGCCGGCAAAGATGCCTTGGAGCAAGTTGTGCAGATGGACTCCATTGATATGGTGCTGACTGCAATGGTAGGCTACTCCGGATTGCTGCCAACACTAAAGGCGATACGAGCTGGAAAAGACATTGCTCTGGCCAACAAAGAAACATTGGTTGTTGCGGGCGAGATCATTACCCGCGAGGCGATTGAAAACAAAGTAAATATCTACCCGGTCGACTCGGAACATTCAGCTATTTTTCAATGCCTGGCCGGTGAGCATATGAACGAGATCGAAAAAATCTACCTCACCGCTTCCGGTGGCCCGTTTCGTGGGTACAGCCTGGAACAATTGCAAAAAGTAACAACGGCTGATGCGCTAAAACATCCGAACTGGGAGATGGGAGCTAAAATCACAATCGACTCAGCCAGCATGATGAACAAAGGGTTTGAAGTGATTGAAGCCAAATGGCTATTCGATCTGAAAGCCGACCAAATCGATGTCGTTATTCATCCGCAAAGCATTGTTCACTCGCTGGTGCAATTCCGCGACGGCTCCATGAAAGCACAGATGGGTTTGCCGGATATGAAACTTCCGATTCAATACGCCATGAACTTCCCGAAGCGACTACCATCTGATTTTGAGCGTTTCGACTTCATGAAGTACCCAAAACTAACGTTCGAACAGCCCGATACGAAAATTTTTCGTAATCTTGCACTGGCTTTCGAGGCCCTTGCGCAGGCAGGCAATATGCCCTGCATTCTGAATGCAGCCAACGAAGTTGTGGTACAGGCCTTGCTTCGCGAAAAAATACGTTTTGTCGACATGCCTGACATTATTGAAGAAAGCATGCAGAAAATTGCTTTTATAAAAAATCCGGATTTGAACGATTATATTCAAACCGACAAGGAAACACGATTGTTAACAACTTCACTAATTAAAAATCGAAGTTTAAAAACACACTAAAAAACACATGGAACAAGTATTGATAAAAGCTGCCCAGCTAATCCTGAGTCTCTCATTGCTAGTGATTCTTCATGAGTTCGGACACTTTGCGTTTGCCCGCCTTTTTAAAACAAGAGTTGAAAAATTTTACCTGTTTTTCGATCCTTGGTTTTCATTGTTCAAAATTAAAAAAGGCGACACCGAATACGGAGTTGGCTGGCTACCACTGGGTGGCTACGTGAAAATATCGGGAATGATTGACGAGTCGATGGATAAAGATGCTTTGGCTCAAGAACCTCAACCCTATGAATTCCGCTCGAAAAAAGCTTACCAACGCTTGCTGATCATGATCGGTGGCGTGTTAATGAACTTCATTCTGGCATTCATTATTTACATCGGAATTTTGTATGCCTGGGGTACAGAATATTTACCAACAGAAAGTGCGAAGTACGGCATTATGGTGAATAGCGCCGGTGAGGAAATCGGTCTGAAGAACGGGGACAAAATCCTATCGGTTGACGGAGAGTATATTGAGAATTTCAACAAAATACTCCCTACAATCGTACTCGACAAAGCACACAGCATTCAAGTATTACGCGATGGACAACAGACAGAGGTAACCATTACCGACGATCATTTTGTCCCATTGATTAAAGGGAAGGTTGAAGTGCGCCCCCGGATGCCATTTGAAGTATCGGTAGGAAAGGTTAAGAAGGATTCACCGGCCGATCTGGCAGGCCTGGAAGACGGAGATTATTTCGTGTCGTCAAACGGGCAAACCTTCGAATTTTATGACCAGTTCACCAGCTTTCTGCAAGCTAACAAAGAAACAGCTGTAACGATCGAGGTCTTACGCAACAACGAACCTGTAACGATAAACGCGACTGTTTCGCCTGAGGGAACCTTAGGATTTTACCCTGAATTTAATTCGGAGGCAACAGCTTTTCTGGTCACAAAAACGATCAAATACAGCTTTGTCGAATCAATTCCGGCCGGCATCAAGCGAGGTGTAAACACTGTAAACGACTACCTGAAGCAGTTTAAACTCATCTTTTCGCCTAAGACGAAAGCTTACGAATCATTGGGAGGATTCATTTCCATTGGGAACATATTCCCGGGAGCCTGGGATTGGTACGCCTTTTGGAACATGACGGCTTTCCTGTCGATCATTCTTGGCGTAATGAACCTGCTGCCTATTCCGGCGCTTGATGGCGGACACGTTACCTTTCTTCTATACGAGATAGTGACCGGCAGAAAACCAGCCGAAAAATTTCTGGAATATGCTCAAATTACGGGAATGATTGTCCTGCTGGCCTTAGTGCTATTCGCTAACGCCAACGATATTATTAAACTATTTAACTAAGAAGGAATTATATTTTTCCTAATTTTGTATAAACCATTAAATTTATAAGCTATGCTTTCATTTATTATTGCCGGATTTATCGGGACTCCCGAAATCATCATCATTTTGGCAGTTGTTCTGCTTATGTTCGGAGGTCGGAAAATTCCGGAGCTTATGAAAGGTCTCGGAAAAGGAATGAAAGAATTCAAAAAAGCGACTTCGGAAGACGAAGACGATGCAGATTCGAAGACCTCGAAAGAAAACAAATAAGCACGATCAGATATATGCGACTCCCGTCAATCAACTGGCGGGATTTTTTTTACATTATATTCATCTACAGCAAGCACTCTGGTAAGATTTTTGTACAAGACCATACACATCCGAAAAATCAGCATCATGAAACGCATCAGCCTTATTTTTCTAGCATTCATTAGTTTGAGCTTAGTTCTTAGTTCGTGTCGCGACGATACTAAATTGAGGAGAAAGGTAACCGGGAAAGCCGGTGAACTTGTGGTGGTGATTCCCAAAGAAAGCTGGAACAGCAACATTGGCGAAGCGATCAGAAAAACACTGGCACAACCACAAATTTCACTTCCCCAGGAAGAACCCATTTTTGATTTGATCAGTGTTCCGCCTGCGGCTTTTACAGATATTTTTAAAACCAGTCGGAACATCTTAAATGTTCGCATATCACCGACTGTTGAATCGGCTAAAGTTGAATTTAAAAAGGACATCTGGGCCTGGCCGCAAGCTGTGGTCAACATTTCGGCTCAATCGGGCGACGACTTGATCCGGGTTTTCAATGAAAATTCAGACAAAATTGTCGCATACATGCTTAATGCAGAACGTGAGCGCCTGATCGGAAACTATGCCAATTATGACGAAAAAAGCGCTGTAGAGCCATTGCGAAAACACCTCAACGTAAAACTCACGGTACCGGTCGGCTTTAAAGTAGCCAACCAAGGCCCTGGTTTTACATGGATGCGCTACGACACTCCTGAGATCATGCAAGGTGTCGCGGTATATTCATTTCCTTACACATCGGATAGCACTTTCACGAGCTCTTATCTCCTGGCTAAGCGCGATTCGGTGATGAAAATTTATATTGATGGTCCGACAAAAGGAAGTTACATGACAACGGAACATCGAATTAAACCAACCCTAAATATTTTCCAGTACAAGAACAATTACGCTGCAGAAATGCGGGGACTCTGGAGAGTAGAAAACGATTTTATGGGAGGTCCTTTTGTTAGCATTGCTGTTCTGGATGCATCGAATAACCGAATTATTGTTGCGGAAGGCTTTGTATACGCGCCACGCTTCGACAAACGAAATTATCTGCGCCAGGTTGAAGCAATGATCTACTCGCTGGTACTACCCGACCAAGCGAAAAACGACAAGATAAACAGCCAAATTAACATGGGCAACTAGCTTGTCGCCCATTTGACAATACTAAGAAATAGTCGATATAATAAAAAATGAGGCTGACCAATTGGTCAGCCTCATTTTTTGTATAGGTATCTTCTTCAATGAATTATCCGCATTTCGATGAACCACAGTCCGGACATGTTAAACATCCTTCCTGATAGATTACATTCTTCGAACCACATTCGCCGCAGGTAGCGCCATCGGCAATTGTACCGTTCGGAATGTATTTCTTCAGTGCCCGCGCAACGCCTGCTTTCCAGCTATTAATGGTATCATTATCCAATTGTAAACTGGTTACAGTATTCACTACTTTGTGAATTGGCATACCATGACGCAGGATACCGGAAATCAATTTCGCATAGTTCCAGAACACCGGATTAAACTTGTAGGATAAACCTTCGATGGTCGTTTTGTATCCCCGCTTGTTTTCGTACTGAAAATCGTAACGTGAGTTTCCGTCTTCATCGCGGTTTTTAATAATTTTCCCAACGGTTACCGAACGAGGAAGCAAAATTCCATCTTCATCATCCTGCAAACCGGTAAAGATCTCGTATGGCTGATCATCAATCAAACCGATGAAAGCGACCCACTTCTCTTTATTATTCTGAAAACGAACTACTTCAGCATCCAACTCTTCCGGACGTTTAGTCGGAAAGAAAGAGCTTCCATCCTCTGCACTGTCTGCCTTCTTATTCGAAATAAGTACACCGGAACGCGATCCGTCACGATAAACCGTCACTCCTTTACATCCGCTTCTCCATGCTTCGAAATACAGCTTTCCAACCAATTCTTCTTCAACATCGGCAGGCAGGTTAATTGTAACACTTATGGAGTGGTCAACCCATTTCTGAATACGCCCCTGCATGCGAACTTTGTTAAGCCAATCGACATCGTTTGAAGTTGCTTTATAATACGGCGACTGTTTAACGATTTCATCCAGCTCTTTTTCCGAGTAGTTTTTCGTTGTATCGATACCGTTCGCCTTCATCCAGGTGACGAACTTATGATGGAATACAATGTATTCTTCCCAGCTGTCACCGACCTCATCAACAAAGTCGACACGAACATTTTTATCGTTTGGATTTACTTTACGACGGCGCTTGTAAACCGGCATAAACACGGGCTCAATTCCCGATGTTGTTTGTGTCATCAAACTGGTCGTTCCCGTTGGTGCGATTGTTAACAGAGCAATATTCCGACGGCCATATTTCACCATATCCTGGTAGAGACCTTCATCTTCTTTGCGAATGCGATTAATCATTGGGTTATTTTTCTCCCGTTCAGAATCGTAAATTTTGAACGCTCCCCTTTCTTTGGCCATGCCAACCGATGAACGATAAGCCTCAATAGCCAGCGTTTTATGAATCTCTTCGCTAAAATCTGTTGCTTCTTCGGCTCCATAGCGCAATCCCAGTGCCGCGAGCATATCGCCTTCTGCTGTTATTCCAACTCCGGTGCGGCGTCCTTCGCGAGCTTTGGTTTGAATTTTTTCCCACAAGCGACGTTCGGTGTATTTAATTTCGTCTTCCTCCGGATCGGCATCTACTTTTTCGATAATCGCATCAATTTTTTCCAACTCCAAGTCGATAATATCGTCCATCATCCGTTGGGCGTAAGCAACATGCTCCTTAAACAAGTCGAAGTTGAACTTTGCTTCCTTAGTAAAAGGATTTTCGACGTATGAATACAAGTTCAATGCTAACAAACGACAACTATCGTAGGGGCAAAGCGGAATTTCACCACAAGGGTTTGTCGACACGGTTTTATATCCCAAATCGGCGTAGCAATCCGGTACTGATTCTTTAATAATCGTATCCCAGAACAGGATTCCAGGTTCGGCTGATTTCCATGCATTGTGAACTATTTTACTCCACAATCCATTGGCATTAATTTCTTTTGAGTAGGTCGGAGTCGCTGCATCAATTGGATATTGCTGAGTGTATGGCACACCCGACTCAACCGACTTCATAAAATCGTCGTGGATCTTTACCGACACGTTAGCTCCGGTAACTTTTCCTTGCTCAAGCTTGGCATCGATAAATTTTTCTGAATCCGGATGCTTAATTGAAACAGAAAGCATTAATGCTCCGCGGCGACCATCCTGTGCTACTTCGCGTGTTGAATTAGAGTAGCGCTCCATAAAAGGAACAATACCGGTTGATGTCAATGCCGAGTTCTTCACAGGCGAACCTTTAGGGCGAATATGAGACAGATCGTGCCCAACACCGCCACGGCGTTTCATTAACTGCACTTGCTCCTGGTCGATTTTCATGATTCCTCCATAGGAATCAGAGTTACCTTCGTTTCCAACAACAAAGCAATTGGAAAGGGAGGCAATCTGATAATCATTACCGATACCGGTCATCGGACCACCTTGCGGAACAATAAACTTAAAGTCTTTCAACAGCTGATAAATTTGCTGCTCATCCATCGGATTTTCATACTTTTTTTCCACCCGGGCAATTTCTTTCGCCAAGCGTTTATGCATATCGTCCGGTGTTTTTTCGTAGATATTTCCATAGGAATCTTTTAACGCGTATTTATTCACCCACACCCGGGCGGCTAAATCATCGCTATTAAAATACTTGAAGGTTTCCTGAAACGCTTCGTCCTGAGAAAATGTCTCTTTGCCCACTTGAGGCGTAGCTACCACATTTTTAAAAGCCATACACCAAAATAATTAAAAACGGTTAATTCGTAACTGGTTGTTTAAGAAGAGAGAAACCAGCCTATTCCTCTTCGGAATTGCTACATGCAATATACCATAGGATTTAAAAAAAAAGAATACTTTATTTTCAAAAAGGATACAAAGTTATCAACTTTGACTAGTTAACAAGCTGTCCTACTATCACTTACCCTTTTGATAACTAAGAATTGTTTACCAAAAACAAATTTTATTGCGAACAACAGCCAACGAAAGTTAGCAGGAAATGAAGCTTTTACGCCGTAATCTGAACTCGCCAGAAACGAAGCAAAATCAAGTATAAGAAATACCTAATTGTTAAAAACTTTTTGCATAATCTGTTGCGTAGCTCCCAGGTTCTCCTCCATGAACCGGCGGCAACCATCGGCAATTTTAGACAACAGTTCGGGCTGCGACATTAACTCCTCCAACTTCAGCCGAACAACCTCAGGTCGATCGACCGGAAAAGCCAAACCTCGGTTTACGAGCTCAACAGCCTCCTGAAATCGGAGATAATTTGGGCCAAACAAAACAGGGATATTGTAGATTGCCGCTTCGAGCGTATTGTGAATACCAACACCGAATCCTCCGCCAATGTATGCTACATCCGCGTAGCGGTATACACTCGACAAAACGCCCATGCAGTCAACAATTAAAACACGTGATTTTTCCAGATCGGCTCCTTCAGCCTGTGTATACCGAATCGCACCACCCGGAATCAGATTCATTAATCGTTTAATGTTCGAGTCCTTCACCTCGTGAGGCGCAAAAACAACTTTCACTTGCTTGTTCCCGGTCATATACTCTACCAAAAGCTCTTCGTCGGGTTGCCACGAACTTCCGACAACCAGCAAGCGTGCATCGCCTTTAAATTGCTCAACGAGCGGCAATTCCTTTCTACTGCCTGCAATTTCAGCCACCCGGTCGAAACGCGTATCGCCGGTGATGGTATAATTAGAAAACCCGAACTGACCAAGCAGATCTCCGGATTGCTTATTCTGCACAAAAAAGTGAGTAACTGACTGTAATACTTTTCGATACCAGTTTGCACGCAGTCCTTTTTTAAAGAACAACTGACTGGGTCGAAAAATAGCTGAAACCAGATAAACCGGCACCGACCGATCAGAAAGCTCTTCGAAGTAGTTCTTCCAAAACTCGTATTTTACAAAAAAGGCCATCTCCGGCTTAACCAAATCAAGAAAGCGTTTCACATTAGCTTTTGTATCAACCGGCAAATAGCAGATATAATCGGCCTGCTCGTAATTTTTACGAACTTCGTAGCCCGAAGGCGAGAAAAATGTTAGTAGCACTTTATACTCCGGATGCTGTTTTCGCATCAATTCGATGAGTGGTCGCCCCTGCTCAAACTCGCCCAACGAGGCACAATGAACCCAGATCACTTTATTACTACCCGGGAAAAATCCACCAAGATAATTGAAAACCTCTTTTTGTCCACGATGGAAAAGAGCGGCTTTCGTATTAAACGGCGCTAACAAACCTGCCATAATTCGGTACAACGAAATTCCCAGTTGATATAGTGTATTCATGGATTATTCTGCTTTTTTGGGGGTGCAAATGTACAAATTAGTTCTCGTGTAAAACCAGAAACAGAAGGGCTATTGCTCCTTGAGTGCCTGCAAATAACCGAAGTCCTTCTTTAGGCCGGGAGCTAGCGCCGCCTCAACAGCCAAAGTGTCACACCGTTCATTTTCGGGGATATTGGCATGTCCCTTCACCCAGACAAAACGCACCTGATGTTTCGGGTAGATTGACAGGAAACGCGTCCAAAGATCTGCGTTCTTCTTTCCTTTAAAGCGTTTTTTCACCCAATCCCACACCCATCGTTTTTCGACAGCGTCAACCACATATTTTGAGTCGGAATAGATTGTCACCTGACTGTTTTCAACTTTAAGCGTTTCCAGTCCGACGATAACGGCCAGCAACTCCATTCGGTTATTCGTTGTGAGTTCGAAACCCTCGGAAAGCTCCTTCCGATGCTGACCCGACATTAACACAACGCCGTAGCCACCCGGGCCAGGATTTCCTTTGGCTGCACCATCAGTATAGATTATTACGCGAGGTCCTGTAGTCATTTCTGTTGTTTCGTGCAAAGATAATAATTCAATACGGTTGCCATCGATAGGCACCAAAAAGAAAGGCCGTCCACAAAGACAGCCTTCACTATATCTATTTTTTTCTTACAAAATCAACATCGCATCGCCATAGGTACCGAAGCGGTAACCCTCTTTAATAGCCTTTTGATAGGCATCCATAACCAGATCGTATCCACCAAAAGCGGCCACCATCATCAACAAGGTCGACAAAGGCAAGTGGAAGTTCGTAATCATCCGGTTAGCAACACTAAATTCATACGGAGGGAAAATAAATTTATTTGTCCATCCTTCAAATGGTTTCAAATGTCCCTGAGTCGACACTGAACTTTCCAGTGTCCGCATCACAGTTGTTCCAACAGCGCAAACATTCCTTTTATTTGTTTTTGCCCGATTTACGATATCGCAGGCCTCATCAGTAATCCAAATTTGTTCCGAATCCATTTTATGTTTGGTCAGATCTTCTACATCCACACTGCGGAAGTTTCCGAGACCAACGTGCAGGGTAACAAACGAGAAATCTACCCCGATAATTTCCAGACGCTTCATCAGCTCGCGACTAAAATGCAGTCCGGCTGTAGGTGCAGCTACTGCTCCCTCGTGTTTGGCAAAAATTGTCTGGTAACGATCTTTATCTTCGGGCGTCACAGAGCGCTGAATAAACTTAGGAAGCGGAGTTTCACCAAGACTGTAAAGGGTTTGCTTGAACTCATCGTATGGGCCATCAAACAGAAAACGCAACGTCCGACCTCTCGATGTTGTATTGTCAATCACTTCGGCAACCAACAAATCATCTTCTCCAAAATACAGCTTATTACCAATCCGGATTTTACGTGCCGGATCAACCAGAACATCCCACAAACGCTGTTCGCGGTTTAGCTCGCGAAGCAAAAACACTTCAATCTCAGCACCGGTCTTTTCTTTGTTGCCGTACAAACGGGCAGGAAAAACTTTGGTGTCGTTAAAGACCATCACATCCTGATCATCGAAATAATCGGTAACGTCTTTAAATAATTTGTGTTCAATTTTTTTGGTTTTCCGGTCAACCACCATCAGTCTAGACTCATCACGGTTATTTGACGGGTGCAATGCGATTAACTCTTCCGGTAATTTAAACTTAAACTTGGATAACTTCATACGTATCTGATTTCTGAATTTTTCATTGTTATAACGCTGGATTTGGGACGACAAGAGTCCACTTAAAACCAGAGCTACCTTCTACGGGGCATTTCTTAATTTGTTACAAAAAGATTCAAATTTTCTAAAAAATAATCGATAGTCATAGCCTCACTTACCTGGTAGTCACCAATTTTAGTCCGCCGCAACCCGATTAAATAAGCACCACTATTCAGTGCTTGCCCTAAATCGCGTGCCAGCGATCGGATGTAAGTACCTTTACTGCACACCACCCGAATGGTTAGCTCGACTCCATTAAAGCTTAACACCTCTAACTCATAAAAACGAATTAGCTTGGCGTTTAGTTTCACTTCTTCTCCCTTTCGCGCATGCTCATAGGCCCGTTTTCCGTCAATCTTCACAGCACTAAATAATGGTGGAACCTGTAACTGTTCTCCCATAAAATTTTCCAGTGCTTGTGTAATAACAGCCAGATTGATGTGATCTGTCGGAAAAAAAGCATCCTCTTCAGTCTCCAAATCGAACGAGGGCGTAGTAGCTCCGAGCTTCATTGTTGCAACGTACTCTTTAACCTCAGCCTGCAGACTCTCAATTTTTTTAGTTGCCTTACCGGTACATAAAATCATGAGTCCTGATGCTTTGGGATCAAGAGTTCCGGCATGACCTACTTTTAGCTTCTTCACACCTATTGCCTTGGTCAATCGGTTCCGCACCTTTTTAACCAAATCGAAAGAAGTCCATTCCAACTCCTTGTCAAACAATAAAATTTCGCCTTGTTGAAAATCGTATTTTTTGGGTTCCCCGCCCATGAAGTGTTCTTTAATTATCAAATCATCAAAAACTTGACACGGTCAAATTTTTCAGCCTGCAAAAATAGCAAATAAGCCGACAATCAGCCAATAAGCGGCAAAATAAATGAGTTTTACTCGCTTTGCTACATTTGCTGTCTATTCAAAAAGCTTTTAGGTTGAAATAACAGACGATCAAAGTCGACTGTCAGATCTGGCAATCCACTTTTTTGATCCACATAAAAACGTAATCAGGCAACATTCAACCCAATACAAAAAACGGATAACTTGGGGGAATACACTGCCGGAGGGGGCTTCTTTCGACCAAAAAAAAGGACAGTTCGACCAAAGAGAAATCACTAAACGAACTCGAGGTTATAACCAGCCAGAGACAGGGCAATAATGATACCTCCGACAACAATCCGATAGATGCCAAAAGCCATGAATCCGTAGCGCGATACAAATTCGATAAAGAATTTGATGGCCAACATGGCAACAACAAACGCCACGACATTACCAATTAGCAATACAAGCAGATTCTCTTTTATAATATCGAGGCCACCGGGCTCAAGGAATAAAGCCAATAATTTATACGCTGTTGCAGCAAACATGGTGGGAACGGCTAAGAAAAACGAAAACTCCGCAGCTGTTTTTCGAGTCAATCGCTGGCTCATTCCACCAACGATTGTTGCCATCGAACGCGACACTCCGGGAATCATAGCCACGCATTGGGATAAACCGATAAAAAACGCTTTTCGCGTACTGATAGACTGGTCCGGGTCATGCCGGGCAAAAAGCCGATCGACAAACAACATTAAAATGCCCCCTAACACCAGCATTATCGCCACCACAAAAACGTCTTCCAGAAGACTATCAATTTGCTTAATAAATGTGAGACCAATAATCGCAGCCGGAATAAAAGCAATAAACAGCTTCCAATAGAAATCGTATTTACGAATCAGGTTTTTTACGGCGATTCCAATTTTTTGGAACACCGATTTTCCTTTCATCTCATCCAAATCAAAAATCGCGTTGGCATTGATTTTAAAAAAGCGATCCCAATACAAAACAATGACCGACATGATTGCCCCCAACTGAATGATGATCGTAAATGCTTTCACGAATTCGGTGCTCTCGACCCCCAACATATTCTGGGCGATAATCATATGTCCGGTAGACGAAACCGGCAGAAACTCGGTTAGCCCCTCAACAAAAGCGATTATAATTGTTTGGATTAAATTCATGCGGAAGAAAAATAAAAAGGGCTGCTTGCGACACCCCTATTGATAATATTCGAAATTAATTAGCCTCTGTCTAGTTCTGTGAAGGCTTTTTCATAATGGCGTAAATCTCGAACAGAAATCCGAAAAGAACCACAATTGGCGCCAGCGTAATGCGTCTGAAGCTAAACACTTCGGGATTGAAAACTGTCGGGTCTTCACTTTTCCCGCCGACCATTAAAATGAATCCAATTACAATAATTGCAAATCCAATCAGCAAAAGCCGATAATTTTCTTTCCCAAGGGCAAATTGCCCGTTTGTCTCACGTTTGTCTGTATTCGCCATAATCTTGTACTGAATGAAATCAAATTTAGTTAATAAAACAGTTCATCAAACTGCAGTCGCAGAAATTTATTGACTGCAAAATAAGTTGAAAAACCGGAAATAAGCGCTCCAAAGCCCAGAACTATTAGAAATGTTAGGCTTATCGTTTGCAATTGATGAAAATCTAAAATTGACTGAAAATCTTTTTGATAAGAATAAATTAACAAAAGAATCGTCAAGTTTGCGATTATTCCACCTATAAGGCCATAAGCAACGCTCTTCAAAATAAATGGCCACCGGATGAAAGAACGGGTTGCACCAACCAATTTCATCGTATTAATGACAAATCGCTGGCTATAGATCGAAATCCGAATGGTGTTGTTGATTAACGCGGTGAAAATAAAAAGCAGCAACAGCACAAAAACAAGAAGCAGGAAACTAATCCTTCGAACGTTTCCGTTAATAATCCGAACTAAATCGCGCTGATAATACACCTCTTTAATTTGAGGATACTCAAGAAACCGTTGCTCCAAAACAAGAAGGCTATCCTGCTCCATATAGTTGGCATAAAGCTTAACATCGATCGACGAAAAGAGCGGATTGAAGCCGAGAAAGTCAACAAAATCCTCCCCCAGCTCTTCCGCCAAAGTGGCGGCTGCATCTTCTTTATTGACAAAATGGGTTGATTTTACAAAAGGCGTAGCACGCAACATTTTCTCCAAACGAAGAATCTCCGCATCGCGAATATTGTCTTGCAAAATCAGGGTAAATCCAACATGCTCCCTCACATAGTCTGACAAGCGACCGGCATTGAGCACCAACAACGACATGAGCCCGATTAAAAACAAAATCAGGGTAATGCTAATTGTTGCCGTCAGGTATGATCGGGTAACCCGGCGCCTAAGCTTTGTCGGACGTTTTTTGCTCATGCTTCGATTTTCTTTTCCATTCAACAAAAATAAGCCCCGCAGCCAACAGAATCAGGATGAAAGAACTAGCCATTGATATTTTATTCCCGACAAAATAGGAAGTCGGCTCAAACTTAAACTCCACCACGTGCTCTCCTTCAGGAACAGCCATCGCGCGCAAAACGTAATTTGCCCGCAGATATTCCACTTTTTGTCCATCAAGATAAGCATTCCAGCCTTTGGGATAATAAATCTCGGAGAACACTGCCAAACCAGAACCACCGGAAACAGTTGCCTTATATTTCAAATAGTTGGGCTGATACGTCTGCAGTCGGATCTGCGAACTTCGGCCCGTGCCCAGGGAAACATCCTTAAGTTGATCCGCGAAACGCTCATCGACGATCGCCTCATCTGCCGCGTCGAAATCAGCTAAAGCCCCAATCTCCTCATTGGCATCTTCAACCAATCTAACATCGTTGACAAACCAGGCATTGCCCAATGCGTGGTGGTTCTGCAAAGGCGCACTATTGGGGTCATAAATAAAATAGCGGGTGTTTAGCATATTGATCACATCAAGCGAGCCGAGCACCGAGTCGAGCGAAGCGGGGTTCTGAAAACCACCTATCAATCGGCGCATTTCAGGATACAACTGGTGATCGAACAATTCCTGATAGCGTTCCATTTTAGCGCCATGATATCCGCCCAGCGACATGTGAAAATAGGAAGTTGAGGCATCCTGAAACGGACTCACAGTTAAATTCAACACCCTAAAATCCGGATCGGTATCCTTTATGATTTCCTGATCCGCTTTTGTTGGCACATATGGTTTCTCAACTTTCGAATTGGCTACAAAACTGGAATCATTCATGTATTTTTTATTCACCGGCCAGAGGTCGACAAGCAGAAGAACAACCCACAAAGCAAGGGCATAGCCAGCCTTTATTTTTTGCTGCAGGTATAACCAAATCACCCCGGCTGAAAGAGTCACGAATACAAAGGCCTTTAAAGCATCCATTCGCAAAATTGAACGCCGATCATCGCGAAGTGCGCTCAACAACTGCTCGGGCCATCCGGATTGTGCCAGGCGTGCATCCGTCGGACTTCGAAAATCACCTGCAATACCCGGCAGAAGGACAAACAACAAAGTAAGTCCACCCAGAATATACCAGGTATACCTCAGCGACTTCAACAGCTCTGCTTTTACCAGCCGCGCCAAAACCAATTCGCGAATAGCCAGCACTGCGAGTAACGCCATTGAAAAATGCTGAATGACGATGATATTTTTCACATCCCGGAACTTATTGTAGCCGGGAAAGTAGTCGATCATGAACTGAGCCAACAGGTTGAAATTTTTACCCAGCGAGAGCAGAAATGAAATGACAAACACGGCCAAAATCCACCATTTGTCTTTCCCCTTCACCACAAATAAACCAAAAACGAACAGGAAGAAAACAACAGCTCCGTAGTAGAATGGCGCTGCAGAAATAGGCTGAGTCCCCCAGTACATAGGCAGCGCCTGGGTCATTTGTTTCGCGGCAGTTTTCCCTTGATTTTTTTCGAGGAAGGAATAAACTTCAGATTTCTCGCCCAGCGGTTCGCTCATGCCTCCACCTTTAAAACGTGGAATGAAGGCAGTCATCGCTTCGCCCAGATCGTAACTGTAATCCAGAATATAATTTTTATCAAGTCCCGCTGTTTGGTTCTCCTCATCGACTTTCAACTCTGATTTTCCACGCGTTGAATATTGCCCATATTCATAAACGGTATACAAACGACCGAAATTGGTTCCAACCGCCAACACCAAAGCCACAACCAACAAGGCCGTTGCTTTTAGGAATTGTGGCACCGTTTTTTCCCGGATTGCGAATATTAAATAAGTTAGCCCGATAATCAGCACCATTATTCCGGCATAATAGGTCATCTGCGGGTGGTTCGCACTAAGCATCCACGAAAGGCCTGCCGCGGTAACCAACGCTCCAACAAACGGTTTGTCGCGAAGAGCGCTTACCACCCCTCCAACCACAAGAGGCATATACATTAATGTGTGCACTTTGGTAAAATGCCCCGACTGAGTTAAAACAAAGAAATAAGTTGCCATCCCATACATAATGCTTCCGGCCGCTGCAATCCAGGGATTTACCCCCAGTAACATACACATGACAAAGAAACAAATAAAGCCCAAGGCCAGGTATCCTGCAGGCCTTGGCAACACCGAGAAAAACGCCGACTGTATTTTACCCAACAGCTCACCACTAAATTTAACCGAAATAAGATACGCGGGCATTCCTCCAAACATACTGTTTGTCCAGAGCGCCTCTTCGCCGGTTTCGGCCCGGTAGTCGCCAATTTCTTTGGCCATCCCCTGAAAGTTTACCTGATCGGAAGCCAATAACTTTTTACCTTGTAATTGAGGAGCGAAATAAACCAACGACAGCAATACGAAAAAGAGAATAATTGCGATTGTAACGAGAATATTGCGATTGCCTTTTATCTTTGTCATCATTCAATAAGTGGATTTCATTTTTTTCAATGGAAGCAAAAGTAAAGAAATAATTACGGAATCGGACAAAAATGGGGATTATCATAAAGCAATCAATTAAAGGAAGCATCTGGTCCTATATCGGTGTACTTATTGCCTTTGTGACCACTTCGTTTTTATACCCGAAGTTCCTGACCACCGAGCTAGTTGGATTGTTTGGCTTGCTAATTTCCTACTCGACACTATTCGGGCAAATTAGCCTGTTGGGATTTCCGGGGATTACCTCGCGCCTTTTCCCACATTTCAGAGATCCGAGAACCAAACACCATGGTTTTTCGGCCATTGCCTTACTCATTATCCTGATCGGATTTAGTCTTTTCCTGGTGTTTTTCTTTTTGTTCTCGCCTTGGATTATCGAAAACAATCAGGAAAAGTCCAGGCTTTTTTCAGAGCACGTTTATTTGCTGATTCCGATCACCTTCTTCACCATGCTTTTCATTCAGCTCGACACCTATAATAAAGTTCTTTACGATGCGCTACCCGGAATCTTCCTCCAAGAATTTCTGCAGCGTTTCCTGCTATTTGGCACCACGCTCTTGTTTGCTCTGGGATGGCTGTCTGTAGCGCAACTCATCTGGGCTTTTGCAATCGCTGTTAGCTTGAAAGGAATAATTATCACCGTACTCCTGCAACAGCGAAAAGAGCTTAGCCTCAACTTGCCCCATGGTTTTGTAACCAAAGAGTTTCGACGGGAAATGGTCGATGTTGGACTATTCTCGATTATCTCAGGCTTGGGATCGATGATTATTTTCAACCTGGATAAAATTATCATCAACCAGATGTTGGATTTGGACAAAACCGGTGTTTACACCATTGCCTTTTATTTTGGCACGCTTGTGATTATCCCTTCGCGGCCACTCCTGAAAATATCGGGAACATTGATTGCGGATGCCTGGGCAAAAAATGACCTGAATAGCATCCGCGGAATCTACTACAAAAGTTGTCTGAATCAATTTATCATTGGCGGCTTTCTCTTTTTGGGAATTTGGGCCAACATTGACAATATTCTGGAGATACTCGGACCCGACTATCAGCAATCGAAATGGGTAATTTTCTTTGTTGGCATTGCCTATTTGTTCGACATGCTTACCGGAGCGAATGCTCAAATCATCGCATTCTCGAAGTACTATCGGGTTGCCTTTTGGTTTGTTGGCATTTTATTGGTCATTGTTCTCAGCTTGTTATTTCTACTCATCCCAATCTGGGGAATCGTTGGGGCAGCAATGGCAATTGCCGGAGGATTGTTCCTAAACAATTTGATGCGATACTTATTTCTGTTCGGCAAATTTAAGATGCAACCTTTCAATCTGAAATTTGTGACAATCCCGCTCTTTTATGTTCTCCTGTACTATTCCATCAGCCTGATCCCGCAGTTTTCGCTCGTTCTGGATATTGCCATCCGTGGAACGGCAATCAGCCTGGCATCGCTGTGCTTTTTCTATTTTGCACCTGTTTCAACCGAAATTAAGAGTGTTCTCGATTTAGCGTTTTCCAAAATCAAACACCCCAAGAAATAAGCCAGATCGCTGCATCAAAAAAAAAGCTAAAACAGATTAAATTCGTTCGGCATAAACGGCATAAAACCGAGGCGTTACGGCCCGAAGAATGGAACGAACTCCACCTGGCGTAAAAGGAGGAACCCACTTTTCCCGGGCGATAATTTTCCAGCCGGCTTTCTCTAAAAGCATATCAAGCTGCCAACTTTCAAATTCGTGATAATGCTGATCGTAAGGATCGACAGGATTGCGATAGGCTTTGGCAAACCATAGTTTCAGAGGTACGGTGACCACCGCTTTTTTCGCTTTTGTTTTTTGAAGCAACGGGAAAGGGCTCACCAAATGTTCCATGACTTCAAAGGCGGTTAGCACATCGTAATCATATTTATTGATCTCATCAGGTTCCAGATCGAAGTCGAATCCAAAAGCACTTGTCAAACGAAATCCTTCTTCTTTTAAGAAATCTGCCATGCTATTCGGCGTTCCCAAATCGAGAATCTCCAAATTCTTGTCCACATATCGGCTCATAAATTCTTTTGTTTTCTGAAACCGAAATACTTTCACTTTATTCATTCTGTTTGCTTTTAAATCATTCGTTATTTCATGAAGCTTCAAAACTACAGCCTCCCTACCAACTGCCAATTCACTACGAAACCGCCGAGCTTCGATCGACCAGCTTTTTCAGGTGATTTAGATATTCGTTTGCCTTATTTTCCAAGGTAAAGTTTTCAATCGTTTGCTCGGCCCGTTGATGAATCCGCTTTCGTCCATCGGCATCCAGACTGATTGCCTCCATAAGTTTTGCCTGAATAGATTCCTGAATGGCAGCATCACATAAAAACCCATTTTCCCCATCCTGAATAATCCCATCGATACCTTCGTTCCTCGAACCAATTACAAGGCAACCGGCAGCCATCGCTTCAAGGTAAACCAACCCAAACGTTTCCTGATAGCTAGGCAATACAAACACCTCATGTTGTTGCAGTTGCTCCATAACCTCGGCTCTCGGTAACGCCCCTGCAAAATGAACATGCTCATTCAAATCCAGCTCGTTTGTCAATCGCTTTAGCTCGTCTTTCTCGCCACCTTCACCAACAATGGTGTAATGCCAATCCGATTCAACCGACAGCTCCTTTAATGCGCGAATCACCCGATCAATTTGCTTTCTTTTTTCCAACCGACTAACGGTGATAATCCGGGTGATCGGAGAATCTTCGGAAGTTGTCTTCATTTTCAAATAGTCGGGAGGAATACCCGATTGAGCCAGAAATGTTTTGTCGGCATGAGACGGGAAAATCTCACTGAATTGCTTTTCGTATGATTGTGAACGACAGGCGAAACCACTGGCCTGACGAAATACCATTTGCTGATGAAACCGGTGAAACCAGTTCTTAGCGATTTTGATATCCGACATATGAATACCGATAACAAAAGGGACTTTCAACTGTCTCGCCAAGCCGCTAAAGGTAAAATAAGAATTATACAAGTGGCAGACCACCACATCGGGTGCAAACTGAAGTTTCTTTCGCAATTTCGCGTAGCTGTAAAAGGTCCATTTGACCAGAGGAACGCGTTTAGGCTGAATAAATTCGACCTGAATATTACGCCCAATGATGAATGGCTTCTCCCGGAAAGGCTCTTTTTCGTAGGCAAAATGAGGCCGAATTACCTGAACGCAATGACCCGCTTTCTCCCATTCAAGTGCAAACTCGCGCAAAGCACCCGAACTATATCGGGCGGCAGAATCGGCAGGAAACAATTGAGTTATGAGTAAGATATTCATCGGCTAGCGGATTAGTTTTTCAACTAACAACCTGGTCAACTCGCGCCTCGAATAAGCCTGCGCCTTTTCTTTGCTTGCTGCAATCTGCTCACCCGACATACTCAACGTCAGAAACTGCAGCATCGCAGCTACATCGTCGTATTCAAACAGCTTTCCACACCCCGTTTCGCGAATCAACTGATCTAAATCGCCGTTAGCCGGACCAATTGCCAAAACCGGGTTACCCGATGCAAGGTATTCGAAAAACTTTCCGGTGATAATGCCTTTATTGTTTTCAACTTTGGGAATAACCAAAAGCTGCATTGATGATTTTAGCAGATAGTTAACCGACTTTCGGTGGTCGACATAGCCAACCAATTCGGTCTGAAGAGAAGGGCATTTACGCTCGACTTTAGCGGTAATTGTTGCCGGCACCTTTCCAACAAAACGCAGTAAAAGCCTGTTCTGCAAGTCAGATGGCAATGCAACCAACGCCTCCAAAAACCCATCAATATCATACGCTTCGGAAATGGTTCCGGTGTAGGTAATCACATACTTCTCTTTTTCGGCATCTACGTGTTGCGCAAAGTCTTCTTCATCGTAACCATTCGGTATCACCATAAACTTCGATTCAGACTCGCTTCCGGATAACTTGTCGTTGAAAATGCGCTTCATATCTTCGCTCACCGTAACAATTTGATCCGCATTTCGGAGCACTTTCAACTCCAACAACCGATCAATTCGTCGGGCCAAGGCAGTATGATAAAGCTCTTTATAATAATAAATATCCGTCCATGGATCGCGCATATCGGCAATCCACCGCACTCCAAGTTTCTTTTTCAGTTTTAAACCGATTAATTGGGTCGAATGTGGCGGACTTGTCGTGATCACCGTTTCAATACCATTTTCGCGAATCAACTCAACAGCCTTGCGATAGGCATATCGATTCCAACCTTTTCGCGGATCGGGAATGAAAAAATTCCCCCTGATTGCCTTCGCCAGCTTCTGCATACCGGTTTCCTTCCCTTCATTGGCGAAGCCGCCATAAGGAATCTCCTTTTTACCCGACAACTTCTTATACAGGTTATACAGCTCGAACGTATCGGTACGATGAACTTCGATCGATTCAGGTACTTCTTTCACTAAACTGCTGTCGGTTTGCGCATAACTTGCCTGTACTGCATCAACCGTTAAAACAACAGGCTGAACACCAAACTCCGGAAGGTACTTGCTAAACTTCAGCCATCGCTGAACACCGGCACCTCCGCTTGGAGGCCAATAGTAGGTGATAATTAAAACTTTCTTCATTTTGGGTAACCAACCAACAAAAATAATATTGTTTCGCAACTTCCCTCAGTCAATTCAATTAAGCTTTGTTTTTTCGAACAGCTGGCTCCAAAGTCCATTCCCATTCTGAATAATCCGACCGTCAACAGGTATCTTTCACGAATTCCGTTATTTTTGTAATCTTATTCGTTAACAGCATGGAATTTTGCGACCTCAAAAAACAATACAACGCCTATCAAAGTGAGATAGACCCGGCCATCCAGTCGGTGATTCAAAAAACGGCTTTTATACATGGCGAAGAAATTGGTCTGTTGGAAGAAGAGCTTGCCAACTATGTAGGGGTGAAACATGCCCTCACCTGCAGCTCCGGGACCGACGCCTTGCTTCTTGCGCTGATGGCCCTTGACCTGCAACCGGGCGAAGAAGTGATTTGTCCGGCATTCAGTTTTATCGCCACAGCCAGCATGATCCGCCTGCTTAGCGGAACTCCCGTATTTGTTGACATCTCGGCAGTCGACTTCAACATTGCGGTGGATCGGATTGAAGAAAAAATAACCGCTCGCACCAAAGCAATTTTACCGGTCTCGATGTTTGGCCAATGTGCCGACTTCGACCCGATAAACGCTTTGGCAAAAAAGTATGGCTTGTGGGTGATTGAAGATGGCGCCCAGTCGTTTGGAGCGAGCTATTTCGGAAAGAAATCCTGCTCGATGACCCATTTGGCTACAACCAGTTTTTTTCCGGCAAAACCGCTTGGGTGCTATGGCGATGGAGGTGCTATTTTCACCAATAATGACGATCTGGCCGAAAAGATACGAGTACTTCGAAATCATGGACAAGTAGCGCGATATCAACACAAAGTCATCGGCATAAACGGACGGCTGGATACCATCCAAGCTGCTGTTTTACGGGTTAAGCTGAAGCATCTGGACGAGGAGCTTGCAGCCCGGAAAAAATGGGCTCAACTCTACCAACAACTACTGCCTGCAGAGCTTCTTCTACCTGAAGTTTGCGAAAACAGGGAAAGTGTTTGGGCGCAGTTTACAATTGGCCTGGCCGATCGGGATGCTGTTCGGCAATACTTGCAGGAAAAAGGAATTCCAACGGCAGTCCATTATCCTGTTCCGCTACCTTATCAGGAAGCTTTTGGCGATCTTTTTGATCCCGGCGAAACCTTTGAAGTATCGTCTCTTTTAGCCGACACCGTTCTTTCTCTGCCAATGCACGCATTTTTAACTGAAGAAGAAATTCGATACGTAGCGCAAACGATAACCGATTATTTCACCCATGAAGCCTAATTATTTCACACACCCATCAGCCTTTGTTGACGAAGGTGCCAACATTGGCGACGGCACAAAAATATGGCACTTCTGTCACGTAATGAGTGGCGCCCGGATCGGGAACGACTGCGTGCTTGGCCAAAATGTTTATATCGGAGGAAAAGCCGTGGTTGGCAAGCGGGTGAAAATCCAAAATAATGTCAGCGTTTACGACTCGGTGATTCTTGAAGATGATGTTTTTTGCGGTCCCAGCTGTGTTTTCACAAATGTTGTCAATCCGCGTTCGTTTGTCGAACGTAAAACGGAATACCGCGAAACACGGGTTAAAAAAGGTGCTTCAATCGGAGCCAATGCCACCTTGGTATGCGGCGTTACCGTTGGCGAATATGCACTAATTGGCGCCGGCGCAGTTATCACAAAAAATGTCAAGCCTTATGCGCTGATGGTTGGGGTTCCGGCAACACAAAAAGGATGGGTCAGCCGATCGGGAGCCATACTCAACGAAAGCTTAACATGTCCGGACACCGGCGAACAATATAAATTGGTGAACGACCAACTTGAACGAATAGAATCATGAGTTTAAAAGAAAATTTCTTGCTGAAAGTGGCACAATCGTCCGAACTGGTCGGGGTTATCGGACTAGGGTATGTGGGTTTGCCGCTTGCTGTAAGCTTTGCCTCGGCAGGCATTTCGGTTTTGGGATTCGAAAAATCGGAAGAAAAAGCCGCCATGGTGAATGCCGGACAAAACTACATTTCCGATGTGAAAGACGACGACTTGAAACAAGTTGTTGCCAATGGTAAGCTTAAGACGACAACCAATTTCAAAAAACTCGCCGAATGCGACGCGATTTTGATCTGTGTTCCCACGCCGTTGGATATTTTCAAGAAGCCCGACATGAGCTACATACAGGCATCGTGCGAAGCCATTGGCCAACACATGAAACCCGGAACTTTTGTTTGTCTAGAAAGTACAACCTACCCCACGACAACCGAACATTTCATTCTACCTATTCTGGAAGAAAAATCGGGGTTGAAACATGGCCATGACTTTTGGCTGGCCTTTTCGCCGGAACGGGTCGATCCGGGCAACAAACAGTTCGGCACCAGAAATACACCCAAAGTGCTGGGAGCTTTAACCGACGACGGGCTGGAAATCGGCCAGGCCGTTTATCAAAAAGCCATCGACGTTATCCACACGGTGAGTTCGCCACGAGTAGCCGAAATGGTTAAAATTCTGGAAAACACGTACCGACTCGTCAACATCAGTCTGATAAACGAACTGGCGCTGCTCTGTGGCAAAATGGATATCAACATCTGGGAAGTGATTGATGCCGCCAAGACTAAACCATATGGCTTTCAGGCTTTTTACCCCGGTCCCGGAATTGGCGGACATTGCATTCCGCTCGATCCGTTTTACCTGGAGCACATCGCTAAAAAGTTTGGTTTCGACCTTAGCATGATCAACACCGCCGGACACATCAATAACATGATGGCTCACCGAATGACAATAAAAATAACTTCGGCACTAAACCGGCACAAAAAAGCAATCAACGGCAGCAAAATCATGTTTTTAGGAGTTGCCTACAAACCCAATATCGATGATTCGCGTGAGTCGCCGGCATTAAAAATGATTGACGAAGTTGTTAAAAAAGGTGGTGAGTTATTCTATCACGACCCATTTGTAGCCAATATCGAAACAGAGGACGGACTAAAACTATCATCTTCTGATTTAACCGTTGAGGCACTCCAACAAATGGACTGTGTTGTTATCAGCACCAATCATGATGCATTCGACACCGACTTTATTATTAAAAACGCTCAACTGATTGTTGATTTAAGAAACGCAATTGCGGAACCTTCCGAAAAAGTATACAAACTTTAATATGAAAAATTTTGCCCTCATCGGCGCCGCTGGTTTTATCGCCGAGCGACATATGCGTGCCATCAAAGAAACAGGAAATCAAATAACCGCCGCAACTGATCAATTTGATGTGATGGGTCGGATGGACAGCTTCTTTCCGGAGGCTGAATTTTTTCTCGACTTCCAAAAGTTTGAAGAGTATCTGAGCGAACATCAGTTTGATTTCACAAGCGTTTGCTCTCCAAACTATTTGCACGCAGCACATATTCAATCGGCCTTACACGCCGGCACCGACGCCATTTGCGAAAAACCGCTCGTGCTTTTTCCCGATGAACTTGAAGCAGTTGAAAAAGCGATGGAACAAAGTGGCAAACAGGTATTTAACATCCTTCAACTTCGTTTACACGAAACAATTATCGCACTGCGAGAGAAAATTAAATCGGGCCCGAAAGATAAAATCTACGACATCGACCTGACCTACATCACCTCGCGCGGAAAGTGGTATTACGAAAGCTGGAAAGGTGATAAAAACCGCTCGGGCGGCGTTGCGACAAATATTGGCATCCATTTTTTCGATATGCTCTCGTGGATTTTCGGCGAAGTTGAAAACAGCATTGTACACGCATACGACGACAACAAAGCTGCTGGTTTTCTTCAACTAAAGCAGGCGCGCGTTCGCTGGTATTTGAGTCTCGACTACAACGATATTCCAACAAATGTGAAACTAAAGGGTATGCGCACTTACCGCTCAATCTTGGTTGAAGGCGATGAAATTGAATTCAGCGAGGGCTTCACCAATCTGCATACAATCTCGTACCAACACATTCTTAACGGAAAGGGATTCAGGGCCGAAGTTGCCAAACCATGCATCATTTTAACGCACCAAATCAGGAATGCAAAACCAATTGGCTTAAAAGGTGACTATCATCCGCTTTTAAAAGAAAGCATCAGCTAAAAAATAAAAAAGCCGTCTTGTGGGGACAAGACGGCCTAGAATTGATGTGTTTAATAATTAATTCAAGATATTTTTAAATTCGTCGTTGACCAATTCAGGCAAGAAACTGGCAATCATTTCTAATACCTGCGCATCTTCAATTTTACTTCCGCTAATGATCTTTTGACTATTTAACTTGATTGAATTTAAAACTTTGTAGTTCAAATCGGCGGGTACCGTTTGGTCTGATCCGTGAATTTCACGAACGCCAAAACCTTTTGAACCATTCACATATTTCACTTCGAAATAACCACAGCGAACGATGTACTCATCTCCCGATTTAGTTTGTTTAAGAAACACCCGAACCGGACGATTTGAATCGCCATAAACGATATTCCACGACTTGGCTACGTTTTTGCTTGAAACAGCTGTTGCATCGGCCGAGATTTTAAACGTATCATTGAACGCTCCGAGTGAGGACGCATATAAATTAGCACCTAAAACTGAACTCAGAACAAAAATTACTGTAAAAATGATTTGATTTGCTTTCATGTCATCTATTTTTAAATTGTTTATGATAACGGCAGCAAATGTAGCGTCAACAACGACTCAAAAAGATGACAAAACGCATGCTTTTATATTGTTAACAACCATCAACTTTCAATTTGAAAGCAATTCTGACTTTAGGACGTATTTTATCAGCAAATCAATCAATAAACGCATAAAAACATCAATAAACTCAACGTTGTGTTATAAACCGTAACCTATATGTCGTTTAGCATATCTACGTTGGCAAACGATCCTAACACACTCATTTAATGCCACATAGAAGGCCACCCCGAATTTATCTTTTTTTAAAAAAAACTTAAAACAGAGCTAAATACCTGGCGCTATAAAAGGAACTTACGATTTGAAAGCAACAATTCGCTAAACGGCATAAAAAAAGCTCCACAAGGGAGCTTTTTAGAAAAATATGTCAATTTAAACCTATTTCAACTTAGCGAAAAGCTTTTTAAAACTGATTTCCTCTGCCAACATGCTACGCAAGGCTGAAATCGCAATCCGATCTTGTTGCATCGTATCACGATACCGGATCGTCACGGTCTGGTCTTCCAAAGTCTGGTGGTCAACCGTAACACAGAAAGGAGTACCAATTGCATCCTGACGGCGGTATCGTTTGCCGATACTGTCTTTCTCGTCATATTGACAATTGAAATCAAATTTCAGGTCATCAATAATTTCACGGGCTTTCTCCGGCAGTCCATCTTTCTTAATCAGGGGCATAACGGCCAGTTTTATCGGAGCCAATACCGCTGGCAACTTCATCACCACGCGCGTGTCTTTTTGTCCGTTTGACGACTCAACTTCTTCTTCACAATACGAAGCGGCTACAACCTGCAGGAACATCCGGTCGACACCAATCGATGTTTCAACCACGTATGGCACGTAAGACTCACCAAGCTCAGGATCGAAATACTGAATTTTCTTGCCGGAAAACTGCTGATGCTGAGACAAGTCAAAATCGGTCCGCGAGTGAATTCCTTCAACTTCTTTAAAACCAAATGGGAATTTGTACTCCACATCAACTGCGGCGTTGGCGTAGTGAGCCAATTTCTCGTGTATGTGGAAACGATAATTTTCGTCACCAAATCCCAGAGCACGGTGCCAATTGATTCGCATTTCCTTCCATTTGTCGAACCAATCCAACTCTGTTCCCGGTTTTACAAAAAACTGCATCTCCATCTGTTCAAACTCCCGCATGCGGAAAATAAACTGACGGGCAACAATCTCATTCCTGAAAGCTTTCCCAATCTGGGCAATGCCAAACGGAATTTTCATGCGACCAGTCTTTTGAACGTTCAGGTAGTTCACAAAAATGCCTTGCGCTGTTTCAGGGCGCAGATATATTTTTTGAGCTCCGTCGGCGGTTGAACCCATTTCGGTCGAGAACATCAGGTTGAACTGACGCACATCGGTCCAGTTACGACTTCCACTGATCGGGCAAACAATTCCTTCATCTTCGATAATCTGCTTTAGTCCGGCCAGATCGCTGGCATTTAAAGCATCGGAAAAACGTTTGTGGAGATTGTCCCATTTTTCCTGATTGGCCATTACGCGGGGATTAGTTTCACGAAACTGCTGTTCGTCGAAGGAATCGCCAAAACGCTTTTGGGCTTTCTCCACCTCTTTATTCATTTTCTCCTCGTACTTAGCCAACTGTTCTTCAATCAGAACATCAGCACGATAGCGCTTTTTCGAGTCCTTATTATCAATCAACGGATCATTAAAAGCATCCACATGGCCCGATGCCTTCCAGATGGTTGGGTGCATAAAAATGGCCGAATCAATTCCCACCACATTTTCGTGCAACAGCACCATGCTGTCCCACCAATACTTTTTAATGTTATTTTTCAGTTCTACACCATTCTGCCCGTAATCGTAAACCGCTCCAAGTCCGTCGTAAATTTCACTCGACTGAAACACGTAGCCATACTCCTTACAATGAGCAACAAGCTTCTTAAAAACATCTTCCTGAGCCATACTAATATTATGCGTTATCTTCTGTTGATACTATTAAAAACACTTCTACTTCCAACCAATTGCTTTTCAGCAAAGCTTAATCAATTTCTTCAAAGTCGACATACTCACCCTCATTGCGGGGAATGTTCGAATTTTTCGTTCCGGAATTTTCTACCCGAACCTCCCCCTCTGATCGTTGGTTAGTTCTCTCCTGTTTGTCCATTTGTTTTTTAAGCAAGTGAACCCCAAAAAGAGGGATCAAAAACCTGAAAACGAATTTCAGGATATAATACCCCAAGAACAGATAAACGAAGGTCTTAAATAATCCAACTAACATATTGTCAAGTTTTCTGGTTCCATAGCGGTTGAAAATCAGCGGCTGTAAAAGTAATAATTAATTACGAAACGTAAATTCATCGATTTAAATATTAGGACTCATTTAGCACAAGCATAAAAACCGGCAAAATGTGACTAAAAAGTTACAATATGTCAGCCATGCCTGTCTCTAAATTTTCTACTTTTGCACAAAACGAACTACAATGACGGCTTATAAACGAGTACTTTTAAAATTAAGCGGCGAGTCGCTCATGGGCCAACAAGCCTATGGTATTGATCAACAACGACTGTCAGACTATGCCGAACAAATCAAAGAAATAACAGACCTGGGCGTTCAGGTAGGAATCGTCATTGGAGGCGGAAATATCTTCCGGGGGCTGAGTGGTGCTGCAAAAGGCTTCGACCGGGTAAAAGGTGATCAAATGGGCATGATGGCAACAGTTATTAACAGTCTGGCACTAAATTCGGCACTAACTGTCGCTGGTGTGAAATCTCGCGTACTAACGGCCATTCGCATGGAGCCGGTTGGCGAATTTTACTCGAAAGACAAAGCGATTGAAACACTGGAGCGCGGTGAAGTGGCGATCTTCTCTGCCGGAACCGGAAACCCATACTTCACCACCGACACCGGCTCGTCTCTTCGGGGAATTGAGATTGAAGCCGACGCCATGCTAAAAGGCACTCGTGTTGATGGGATCTATACCGCTGACCCGGAAAAGGACCCGAAAGCGACAAAATTTGAAAAAATTTCCTTCGATGAGATATACAACCGCGACCTAAAGGTCATGGACCTGACTGCCACTACAATGTGCAAAGAAAACAACCTGCCGGTTGTTGTTTTCAATATGGACATCAAAGGAAATCTAAAAAAGGTTATAACAGGCGAAAACATTGGGACTTTAGTCCATAATTAACCAGCTGCCGAGCATTTTTTCTCGAAAAATGTTAATGAATTTTAATATTCTTTAATTTTTTCTATATTTGCTCACAGCACATAAAAAATTGAACTGACCATAGCAATCTTATGGAAGAGGAAGTAGAACTTATATTAGATTTATGCAAAGAGAAAATGGCACAAGCCATTGAGCATTTAGAGAAAGAATTAGTTCATATACGTGCAGGAAAAGCATCGACTCGGATGCTTGATGGAGTTATGGTAGACTATTACGGAAGTATGACTCCGCTACAGCAAGTATCGAACATCAGCACACCGGACGCGCGGACGATTGCAGTTCAACCATGGGAAAAAAACTTGATTGGCGCGATTGAAAAAGCGATCCTGAATGCAAACTTGGGATTCAATCCCGATAATAACGGTGAAATAATTCGCATCAGCGTTCCGCCATTGACTGAAGAACGGCGCAAAGTATTATCGAAACAATCGAATGCTGAAGGCGAAAACGCAAAAGTAAGTATTCGGTCGGCTCGGAAGGATTCGAATGACACACTGAAAAAAATGCTGAAAACCGGCTTATCTGAAGATATGCAGAAAGACGCTGAATCACTGGTTCAGGACATGACGAATGACTTCACGAAAAAGGTTGATAGCTTATTGGAAAAGAAAAATCAAGAGATTTTTACCATATAATTGTTTCTAGTTTTCTGTTTTCTGAACATTGTTTAATTGTTTTCATGGCTTTGAGGCAGCTTATTGAAGCTGCCTTTTTTTTGCCCTAAAATTCACTCTCCCCCCACTGAAAGGTTTCATTTTGAATTTGCTTTAACTAAATTTAAAGCCCCCTAATTAAATACAGGCACAAATTTAAAAACCGAACGAGATGATTGGGATGACGGATTATCACATGCACAGCATTCTCTCTGATGGAAAGAATTCTTACGAAGAGATGATAAAAGCGGGAATCGACAAGGGATTGGATGAAATTGGCATTAGCGACCACGTTTGCCTAAAACCAACGCCATGGGCTATTTCCACAATAGACATCCCGGTAATGTGCGAACAAATGCAGATTCTGAAGGATCGGTATCAAGATCAGATCAAGGTGAAATTTGGTATCGAGATGGACTATTTAGACGGGATGGAAGAACCAATCAGCCAACTAATCAACTCACTCCCCCTCGACTATGTAATAGGTTCCGTTCATTTCATAGGCGACTGGAATTTCGATAGCGACAAATCACTGTACGGCAAATGGTCGAACGACCGGCTCTACGAAATGTACTATGATCTTGTTCAAAAAGCGGCCAACTCCGGATTATTCGACATCATCGGTCATTTGGATATCATTAAAAAATTTAGGGTTTACCCCGAGTCCGACCAATCGAAGCTGATAGAAGAAACGCTTCAAACAATAAAAAAAAACAACCTCGTTGTTGAGCTAAACACCGGAGGTATCGACCGCCCTTGTGCTGATTTTACGCCATCGCCGGCAATAATTGAGGAATGCTACCATCAACACATCCCTCTGACCCTAACTTCAGATGCACACAGCACAACCCAGGTTGCCCGCCATTTTGAGAGTGCGGTTGAACTGTTGAAAAAGATCGGAGTTGAAGAACTCACTACCTTCGATAAACGCAACCGGGGGAGCCTGAAAATATAGCTCAACAACCGGGTTCTATTGAAACCCTCCGGCATAACTGAAAAATCACAGTGCATGCATAAATGATAAATTGTATATTTGAGCACAAATTTTGGCTACATGGAAGGAAATGCAGGGAAACTGCTGAATAATATCAACACTCCAGAGGATTTAAGGAAACTTAACCAGGAAGACTTACCGCTTGTTTGCGAAGAACTTAGACAATTTATTATCGACGAAGTGTCCAACAATCCGGGGCACTTTGGAGCAAGTTTGGGTGTTGTTGAATTAACAGTAGCCCTTCACTACGTATACAAAACACCCTTCGACCTACTAGTCTGGGATGTTGGCCACCAAGCTTATGCGCATAAAATCTTAACCGGACGGCGTGATCAGTTTCATACCAACCGCAAATATCATGGAATAAGCGGATTTCCTAAACCTGCTGAAAGCGAGTACGACACATTTGGTGTTGGCCATGCAAGCACATCGATATCCGCTTCGCTTGGCATGGCAGTTGCCACTTCGCTACAAAAAGACAAACAACGTAAAATTGCTGCCGTTATTGGCGATGGATCGATGACTGGCGGGATGGCCTTTGAAGGTTTGAACAATGCGGCAGTCAACAATTCGGATGTTCTGATAATACTGAATGACAACAATATGGCCATCGACCCCGCAGTGGGTGGTATGAGCAACTATTTTCTGAATATCTCAAAATCTAAATCATACAACCTATTCAAACGTAAAGTTTGGAACGGACTGGGACGACTGGACGGGTTTGGCAACAAAGCCAGACGACTGGCACAAAAAACTGAAGGCGCGGTAAAATCAGCCCTCCTGAAGGAATCGAATCTTTTCGAAAGCCTTGGCATCCGCTATTTTGGACCGGTTGACGGGCATGATGTCAAATATCTCGCCAGAGTGTTGGCAGACTTACGTGAAATTCCCGGGCCCAAGCTGCTACACGTTTTAACGAAAAAAGGGAAAGGGTTCAAGCAGGCTGAGTTGAACCAAACCGAGTTTCATGCACCGGGGAAGTTCAATAAACTAACCGGAGAAATCCTCGATTGCGAGTGTGCGATGAACAAACCACCTAAATTTCAGAATGTGTTTGGAAACACACTCGTTGAACTTGCTGAGCAAAACCCGAAAATTGTTGGAGTCACGCCTGCCATGCCAACCGGTAGCTCTATGAATATCATGATGGAGAAAATGCCCGATCGGGCTTTTGATGTTGGAATTGCCGAACAGCACGCCGTCACTTTTTCAGCCGGCATGGCCATCCGCGGCCAGGTACCATTCTGCAACATTTACTCAACATTCATGCAACGTTCCTATGATCAGGTCATTCACGACGTCGCCATTCAAAATCTGAATGTTGTTTTTTGTCTCGACCGAGCCGGCCTGGTTGGATCTGACGGAGCAACGCACCACGGCGTATTCGACCTGGCCTACATGCGCCATATACCCAATATGATCGTCTCGGCTCCGATGGATGAAATCGAGCTTCGGAATATGATGTTTTCAGCTCAGCAGGAAAACATGGGACCTTTCACGATTCGCTACCCAAGAGGTTGCGGCTGCCAGGTCGACTGGCGTCAACCCTTTAAAGCAATCCCAATCGGAACGGGACGAATTATTACCGAAGGAAAAGATCTGGCCATCCTAACAATCGGAACCACCGGAATAAATGCAAGTCGCGCGGTGAAAACACTCGCAAAAGAAGGCTATTCGATTGCTCACTACGATATGCGTTTTGTGAAACCGCTGGATGAAAAATTATTACACGAAATATTTCAAAATTTCAAACAGGTTATTACAGTTGAAGATTCGACAATCGTTGGCGGATTCGGATCAGCAGTCCTCGAATTTATGGCCGAAAACTCCTATGCTGCAAGGATCGTTCGCTTAGGAGTTCCGGATCGTTTCATCGAGCATGGAACCCAGGAAGAATTGATGCGGGAATGTGGCTTCGATCAAAAAGGCATCTACAACACAGCGATTGAATTACTGAACGGTTAATTACTTTTTGATCATACTATTTCGGATTGTATTTCGTTTTCGATCTATCAACCGGGCTGAATCGCATTTTCGTTGATATTGCACCAATGCGACAAGTTCTTTCAGGATAGAAAATAATACATTCAATTTGGAACCTTATCTAAAAAAACGTCGTTGGAAAATACTACTAGTTTTAGTAGCAATCTTTATCGGAGCAGCCTCCTTTCAATATACCAATTGGCTGGCTAAAAAAATAGCCGAGGAAGAGCACAAGAGCGTCGCCATGTGGGCCGAAGCTACCCGCCGGCTAACCTCGCCGGCCGATGATCCTGACGACAACATGTCCTTTTTGGTAAACATTTTGGAATCCAACACCGATATTCCAATTATCCTGACTGACAGTGCCCGAAATATCATCACCACCTCAAACATTCCTTTTCAGGAAAAGAGAAAAGCACAAACGCTGCAAAATGAATTGAAGAAAATGGAGCAGGAAAAGATGCCCATTGAAATTATTGTTTCCGAACATGAGACACAACTTATTTATTACCGCGACTCCAGGATTCTGCAAAACCTGAAGTATTTCCCCCTCGTTCAGATTAGTATCATCGGCTTGTTTATCATGGTCGCCTATTTCACCTTCAATTCTTCGCGCAAGGCCGAACAAAATCAGGTATGGGTTGGCATGTCGAAAGAAACAGCTCACCAACTGGGGACACCAATATCGTCACTAATGGCTTGGGTTGAACTGCTTCGAACACAAAATATCGACCCAAATCTGATTGATGAATTCGAAAAAGACATTAACCGACTTGAGAAAATCACCGAGCGCTTCTCGAAAATAGGCTCAAAACCAGAATTACAGATTGAAGACTTGCGCAAAACGGTTGTTTCAACGGTTACCTACCTGCAAAGCCGAACCTCACAAAAAGTACAGTTCGACATGCAATTCCCCGACGACAAAACCTACAAATCGCCTCACAACCCCGCTCTGCTCAGTTGGGTGATCGAGAATCTTTGCAAAAACGCCATTGATGCAATGAGCAATTCAGGCAAAATAATTCTTCGGCTGAGCGACAATAACGGTCAGATTTACTTAGATATCGCTGACACCGGCAAAGGAATACCAAAATCGCAGTTCAAATCAATCTTCGAACCCGGCTACACCACCAAGAAAAGAGGGTGGGGACTGGGCTTGTCGCTGGCTAAAAGAATTGTCGAAAACTACCACCAGGGAAAGATATTCATTAAACAATCAGAAATCGGAAGAGGAACAACCTTTCGGATCATTCTTCACAAAGTTGATTTTTTCAACAAGAACTTCAAGATATAAAACTCTGGATTCCTGCCGCTTATGCGGTCTTAAAAATAGATTTACATTTCACTGTTAAAAAAATCATATAATTTTCATCGTTTGTATATTTTTTATACTTTTGCAAAACTTTTTTCGAAGCAATGGGCGGATTATCAACATATAATATTGCATTTAAAGGTCTGGCACTTGGCACGCATGAGTTTGACTTTGAGATCAATAAGCGATTTTTCGACTATTTTGACGGCGGGATTGCGGAAGATGGAAACATTGACGCTAAAGTCGTTCTCGAAAAACAAAGTGCATTAATGGTTCTTTGGTTTCATGTTTCCGGAACAGTTAAAATTCAATGTGACAGATGTTTGGATTTGTACGATCAGCCCATTTCGAGCGAGAACAGGGTTTTCATCAAATATGGTGAATCCAGCTTCGAAGACGGCGACGATGTAATTTGGGTAACTACCAATGATCATCAGGTTAACGTAGCCCAAATGATCTACGACTTTATTATTTTAGCGATTCCGATTCGACAGATTCATCCGAAGGATAAAAACGGCAAAAGCCTTTGTAATCCGGAGATGTTGAAGAAATTAAAAAACCTGACTCATACCCAGGAGAAGCCGGAAGAAAAAACCGACTCCCGATGGGACGATTTGAAAAAATTATTAGAAAACGAATAAAGAATTTAGAAAATGGCACATCCTAAGCACAAAACATCAAAAGCGCGGAGAGACAAAAGAAGATCTCACCACCATGCAACAATTGCAACTTTAGCAACCTGCTCTAACTGTGGTGCAACTGTAAAATACCACACTGTTTGTGGCGAATGCGGTTACTACAGAGGCAAACTCGCGATTGAAAAGAACGTAACAGTTTAATTCTCTATAAGATGATCAGAAGAAATTTCTTCTGATCTTTTTTTTTGTAATTGGTGAAATTTTCGAACGTTTTAATTGATTGTTTTAAAACGACTTAGCCCATCCTTTTTGCGCTCAATTCCTTTGCGCTTAAAATTATTACTTCTATCTTTCGACCTCTTTTTTGAATACAAAAAACCTCGCGGAATAACCTTCTTTACAGGTAGTTGCTGAATAAAGGTTATCGTAAAAAATTTGAAATATGGGAAAGATCTATGCAGCAATAACTGGTATTGGTGCATTTTTGCCGGAATACAGGCTTACAAATGAAGAAATTAGCACCATGGTCGACACGTCTGATGAGTGGATCATGCAGCGAATTGGGATTAAAGAGCGAAGAATTTTAAAAGAAAGCGGAAAAGCGACATCTGACATGGGAACTGCTGCGGTCAACGAATTACTTCGAAAGACCAACACATCGCCCGAAGAGATCGACTTAGTGATTTGTGCCACAATAACACCCGACAGACCACTGCCTGCCACCGCAAATATCATCTGCCGCAAAGCCGGCATGCACAACGCTTGGAGCTACGACATTAATGCTGCCTGTTCTGGCTTTGTGTTTGCACTGACCACCGGAGCAAGCTTCATCGAAACCGGAAAGTATAAAAAAGTAATCGTAATTGGTGCCGATATGATGAGCTCTATCACAGATTACACCGATCGGAACACTTGTCCGTTGTTCGGCGATGGCGCCTCTGCAGTGCTTTTAGAGCCTACCAACGAAGAACTTGGCGTGATGGATCACATCAACTATACCGATGGAAAGGGCCGCCATTATCTGCATATGAAAGCCGGCGGATCAAAAAACCCCGCATCAATCGAAACAGTCAACAATCGTGAGCATTTCGTCCATCAGGACGGCCAGACGGTATTCAAGTATGCTGTTTCGCGAATGGCCGATGTAGCGGTTGAAATCATGGACAAAAATAAAATCGCTCCCGAAGAACTTGCCTGGCTGGTTCCACACCAAGCAAATATGCGCATAATCGACGCTGTTGCCCGCCGAATGCAAATCAACAAAGAACAAGTGATGATCAACATTCAGAAATACGGCAATACGACTGCAGCAACAGTACCTTTGTGTTTGTACGACTACGAAAAGCAGCTAAAAAAAGGAGACAAGATTATTCTTGCTGCTTTTGGAGCCGGATTTACCTGGGGAGCGGTCTACCTGAAATGGGCCTATAATTCATAAACTAACTCGATAAAAACAGATTAAAATGAGTCGACTTTTAATTACGAGTCACGAAGATTTTGAGAAACGCGTGGGCGAAAAACTCGGAGTATCTGAATACCATACGGTAACTCAGGAACAAATCAACAAATTTGCCGATGCAACTCTGGATTATCAATGGATTCATACAGACCCGGAACGCGCCAAGAAAGAAGGAGCTTTTGGAGCAACAATTGCTCACGGATACCTGACTCTTTCATTGTTACCCTTAATGTGGGACCAAGTTGTACAAGTTGAAAATTTCAGTATGCTGGTAAATTACGGCATTGAAAATTTTAAATTCGGACAACCAGTTATTGTAAACAGCCGTATCAGAACCCATGTTTGGCTGAAGTCAATCACCAACTTGCGTGGAATAAGTAAAGTTCAACTGAAAGTTTCCATGGAAATTGAAGGAAATAAGAAACCAGCTTTCGAGGGTGAAGCAATTTTCCTTTACCACTTCAACAAATAACATGGCTGCAGGGATTAAGTTTTATCCATCCTCCAAGCCCAAAATACAAAGGTTTCATTCTTCATAAGAATGAAACCTTTATTATATTTGGCAATGCTTAAAAAGAAAGAGATGGCAAAAACCTACAACGAATTAAACAGTCAGGAAATAAACCTGATCGGAAAAGGAACTGAAATTACCGGAGAAATAAAATCAGAAGGTGATATCCGAATCGACGGGGAGCTGAATGGCAACATTTCAAGCACCGGGCGAGTAGTTATTGGTGACTCAGGAAGGGTGACCGGCGAAGTTATTTGCAAGAACTGCGAAGTAGCAGGATATGTGAAAGGAAAAATGAAGATTGAACAACTGATCAATCTGAAATCGACCGCGACTGTCTTGGGCGAAATCAGTACTGACAAACTCAGCATTGAACCCGGTTCGGTTTTCTCGGGCAACTGTACCATGGGAAATCAGCTACAGAATGAAAAAGCTAAAACCCTCAAAGAATAACAAACAGTTTATCCAATACTCAAGCCTGGCAATCGAAATGATTGCCATTATGGGTTTTGGGGTATTTGCGGGAATTAAAATTGACGAATGGCTAACTATGTCATTCCCGGTCTTCACATTGATTTTGATGATCCTTTCCGTTATCGGCGCCATATACCATGCCATTAAAAATTTCATAAAGAAAGACTAAAAATGAGAAGTTTCTTAACCAAGACCGCAATCCTATCTATAATACTCATTACAAGCAAATTACTCGCTATAAAATACCTCTTCCCGACCTCCGAAATTCCATACTTCATATTAATCGTTTGCTTTTTTTTCGTTTCAACAAACATTGTCCATTTTCAATTGTTAAGAATCGCTAGAAAAAACCTACGTAAGTTTAATCCATACTTTCTTGGAATGAACATGATTAAACTCTTCGCATATTTCATACTGGCGCTTGTTTACATGTGGTTTAACCGCGAATTCGCCAAAGAGTTTTTCGTAGCACTTTTCGTTATCTATCTGACCTTTTCGATAATCGAGGTCGTAGAGATTTTGCGTGTTGTTAAACCGAACAAATAGTGAATCGTACTGATTAATTTAGTAAATTCGAAGTTCCTTTGATTAGACAGAATGACCATGGCAAAACTCAGATTTATGCTCACTGGCAGATTAAAATTATTTGCATTCCTTTTTGTTTTTGCAACGGCCGGGTTCACTTCGCCACAAATTTTCGCCGAAGATAGCCCGCAATCCGAAGCTGCAGAAACACATGAAAAGTCATTTGATGCCGGGAAATTCGTATTAGAACACGTCTCCGACGCGCATGAATGGCACATTCTCTCCTACAATCATCACCACGTCAGCATTCCGCTTCCAGTAATCCTATACAGCAAAAACTCAGGGCTAAATGCCTTCTGGTCTTCTAAATTCCACCACGGAACTGAAACCTACCGTAATTTTCGTTTGGAACATGAAGGTGAGCATGAAGGCAAAATAATTGAGTTGAATGATCAAGGCGAATTTGTGGGGATTCCGCTCGACATATCGATAACAAAAACAGTAGTTGGAGCCCTTGTCAGCGTCATCGTAATATTGCTGATCTTTCTGAATGTAGCAAAAACGGCAAAACAACGGACAGGACAAGCTCCTACCGGGATTCAAAGTTTCATGGAACCACTCATTATATTTATCCGCGACGAGGTGGCCATCCCAGCAATCGGAAAGGACAAAAGCGACAAGTTTTTACCCTTCCTGCTCACCTTGTTCTTCTTTATTCTGATTAATAATTTCCTGGGGCTTATCCCTATATTCCCGTTCGGAGCCAATGTAACGGGCAACATCGCTGTGACCATGGTGTTGGCTTTATTCACCTTTGCCATGACCACCATTAGCGGTAACAAACACTACTGGAAAGAGATTTTCAATCCCGACGTTCCTTGGTGGTTAAAATTTCCAATTCCACTAATGCCTATCGTCGAGTTATCGGGCGTCATTACAAAACCCTTTGTATTGATGGTTCGTTTGTTTGCCAACATGATGGCCGGGCATCTCATCGTGACGGTTTTTGTGAGCCTGATTTTTATATTTTCAAGCCTTAACGGGCCAATAGCCGGAGGAATCGTAAGCCCGATATCGGTCGCGTTTTCCGTGTTCATTTTATTACTTGACGTGCTGGTTTCATTTATTCAAGCTTACGTATTTACCCTACTGTCGGCGTTGTATTTTGGAATGGCAACATCAGATCATCATTGATTACATTAATATAAACTTAAAGACTATGACATCTTTATTAATTCTTTTAGCGGAGTCGGTTGGAAACGTAGGCGTTGGTTTAGCTGATATTGGTGCCGGACTCGGTGCCGGTTTGGCTGCAATTGCTGCTGCAATTGGCATCGGTAACATCGGTGCCCGTGCAATGGAGGCAATCTCTCGTCAACCTGAAGCCAGTGCCGATATCCGCTCGAACATGATTGTGTCCTGCGCACTAATCGAAGGTGTTGCCTTCTTTGCTGTGATTGTTTGCGCGCTGATACTTTTTGTTTAGAAATTTAAAATACTGCCTGTTGGCTTCCGGGGTTGCCGGGAGCTTAGGCAGTTAAATTCAAAAAAAACAACCATTATGGGATTTGTTACACCCGACATAGGAACCATATTCTGGATGGTAATCATCTTTGCCATCACGTTATTTATCCTGAAGAAATTTGCCTGGAAACCAATTTTAACGAGCTTAAAAGTTCGTGAGAATACAATCGCCCAAGCACTTTCTTCGGCTGATGAAGCACGGAAAGAAGTTGAAGGATTGAAAGCGGATCAAGAGCAGATTATTGCAGAAGCAAAACGGGAGAAGCATCTCATCCTGAAGGAAGCACGGGAGCTGAATGAAAAGCTCCTCGCTGATGCAAAAATACAAGCTCAAAACGAAGGTCGCAAAATTGTCGAGGCAGCCCGTAGTCAAATTGAAGCTGAAAAGGCAATCGCGATCGCAGATATGAAAAAGCAAATTGTTGATTTGTCTGTTTTAGTGGCCGAAAAGCTTATCCGGCAACAACTCAAGGAACAAAAGGATCAGGACGCGATGGTGAAGAACCTGTTGGATGATCTTAAATTGAACTAAGTTTATGGATCAAAGCAAAATCACAGTCCGTTACGCAAAAGCCTTTTTCACCCTTGCCAAAGAGAAAAATCAGCTGGATTCCCTCAAAAAGGACATTGAACTGATCTTTAGCCTGTGTCAGGAAAGTGACGATTTCAGACATCTTCTGCAAAGTCCGGTGGTAAAGACTTCACAAAAACTAACATTCATGCAGGCTGTTTTCACGAAGAAAATCGATCTGCTGACTCTTAAATTTCTGGAGCTTATTACAAGCAACAAAAGAGAGATTCATTTACCCGGAATATGCCGCAATGTATTAAATCTGTATCGTCAGGATCAAGGAATTAAGTCGGCTATTGTTACCACCGCAACCGAATTAAACGCGACAATTTTTGCACAAGTCAAGGAGCTGCTGGAAGTCGAACTCAAATCCCCAATCGAGCTCAGTAAGCAGGTAAATCCCGACTTGATCGGAGGCTTTATCATCCGAATTGATGATCAGCAGGTTGACACCAGCATCGCGACTCAATTGCGAAAAGTGAGAGCAAAATTATTACAATCCGAAGTTAAATAGAAATAAATATAACAATGGCTAATATAAAACCTGCTGAAGTATCTGCGATACTTAAACAACAACTGGAAGGATTCAAGTCGGCGGCTGAACTGGAAGAAGTAGGCACCGTACTTACTGTGGGTGATGGCATTGCCCGCATTTACGGATTATCCAATGTTGAATCGAATGAAATGATTGAATTCGACAGTGGAATAAAAGGCATCGTACTAAACCTTGAAGAAGACAACGTTGGTGCGGTATTGCTTGGACCATCGGAAGAAATTAAAGAAGGAGATACTGTTAAACGTCTTCAGCGAATTGCCTCAATTGAAGTAGGTGAAGGTGTTTTAGGCCGCGTAGTCAATACGATTGGAGCGCCAATTGACGGTAAAGGAGCCATTGCCGGTAAAAAATATGAGATGCCGCTTGAGCGAAAGGCTCCGGGAGTAATCTTTCGTCAACCGGTAAAAGAACCGCTGCAAACCGGGATTAAAGCTATTGATGCAATGATTCCCATCGGTCGTGGACAGCGGGAATTGATTATTGGTGACCGCCAAACCGGAAAGACAGCCGTTGCCATTGATACCATCATCAATCAACACGAGAACTTTGAGGCAGGAAAACCGGTTTACTGTATTTATGTTGCAGTTGGCCAAAAAGGTTCTACTGTAGCCAACATCGCATCCACTCTTGAGAAACACGGAGCGATGAAATACACTGTAATCGTATCGGCTACCGCAGCTGATCCGGCAGCTTTGCAATTTTACGCCCCATATGCTGGAGCAGCTATTGGAGAGTATTTTCGGGATACCGGCCGCGATGCCCTAATCATTTACGATGACCTGTCGAAACAAGCGGTCTCCTATCGTGAAGTTTCACTGTTACTTCGTCGCCCGCCAGGCCGTGAAGCCTATCCGGGTGATGTTTTCTACCTTCACTCCCGCTTGTTGGAACGCGCGGCAAAAATCATCAACTCAGATGAGATCGCGGCCAACATGAACGATTTGCCAGAATCTCTCAAACCGATTGTAAAGGGTGGTGGTTCGTTAACCGCCTTGCCCATTATTGAGACTCAGGCAAGTGATGTTTCCGCCTATATCCCTACCAACGTAATTTCGATTACCGATGGTCAGATTTTCCTCGAATCAAACCTGTTCAACTCAGGAGTTCGACCGGCGATCAACGTAGGTATTTCCGTCTCGCGTGTGGGTGGTAATGCCCAGGTAAAAGCCATGAAGAAAATTGCCGGAACGCTGAAACTTGACCAGGCCCAGTTCCGCGAACTGGAAGCTTTCTCGAAATTCGGTTCCGACCTTGATGCCGCAACCATGCGCGTTCTGGACAAAGGCCGAAAAAACGTAGAAATTCTAAAACAAGGGCAATATATGCCGATGAAGATCGAGCACCAAATTGCCATCATTTACTGCGGAGCCAAGGAGTTATTGAGAAAAGTCCCCATCGACAAAATCAAAGAATTTGAAAAAGGATTCCTCGAATTGATGGAGATGCAATATCGCTCAACTTTAGATGAACTTCGTAAAGGAAACCTGACTGACTCAGGAATCGCAATCATTGAAAAAGTTGCAGCGGAAGTAGCAGCACGATTTAAATAATTGAAAGGATCCCGGAGCCTCACTTTCGGGTTAAGCATAGATTATTGAAATGGCCAGTTTAAAAGAAATACGAACGCGAATTGCATCGGTAAAAACAACCCGACAGGTTACCAGTGCCATGAAAATGGTTTCGGCTGCAAAATTGAAAAAGGCTCAGGACTCAATCCTTCAAATCAGGCCATATGCAGACAAACTGCATCATATTTTGCAAACATTGAGCGCCAGTCTGGACGACTCCGTTGAATCGGTCTTCACGCAACAACGTATGCCTGAACGGGTTTTGATAGTACTCATTACCTCAAACCGGGGGTTGTGTGGCGCTTTTAACTCGTCGATCTCGAAAACAGCGACCGAATTAGCGACAACAAAATATCGTCGCCAACTGAACGCCGGCAATGTTCATTTCCTATCCGTTGGAAAACAGGGTGAAAAATATCTGAAATCGCGCGGTTTTTATTTAATCGCACAAGCCAATGAGATTTTTGATTCATTGACTTTTGATCGGGCTTCCATATTGGCCAAAAACCTGATGGAAGATTTTGTTACAGAAACCTACGACCGAATTGATCTGGTATATAACGAGTTTATTAACGCGGCAGCACAAGAATGTATCGTTGAACAATTTTTGCCGGTTCAACAAGAGCCAGAGAAATCGGGCAAATCAGCCAATCACAATTACATCTACGAACCAGGAATTGAAGAGATTGTTAACGAATTGATCCCCCGATCGCTTAAGACTCAGTTTTTTAAAGCCCTGTTGGATTCAAATGCATCCGAACACGGAGCTCGAATGACCGCTATGCACAAGGCAACCGACAACGCGACCGATCTGATTAAGGACCTCACTCTAACCTTCAATAAAGCTCGTCAGGCTGCCATTACGAACGAAATTCTCGAGGTTACAAATGGAGCGGAAGCCCTAAACGGATAAGGGATTTCATTCAACTCCTATAAATTTAAAGGCCGTCTCAAAATAATACTTGGGACGGCCTTTATTTTATGACCCAGCTCGAGGCTGTTCAATTGTGGATTCAACTCAGGTTAGGCCGCGATGCAGCTAAATAGCTCTATTTGGCACTTTTTAGAGTGCTCAGCGAAGAAAACCAGCCAGCCCTACCTCTCTGCCCCATCCGGTTGTCATCAGCTCTTAAATCGAAAATTACTGAGCAATCAACAAAACAACACTCGTCATGTGTACATACCAAACAAAAGAGGCCATCCGAATGGATGGCCTCTTGAGAATATATTTCGCGTATATAACTTATTCAGCTAATGCAAAACGAATAAATCCGGTAGCTGTCAAACCTTTACTGCAAGACTCCAAGTATTCTTTTACAGAAACTTTGTTATCTTTTACGAAGGCTTGGTTTAACAGAGTGTTTTCTTTGAAGAATTTAGCCAAAGAACCTTGAGCAATCTTATCTAACATTGCTTCCGGTTTTCCTTCCTGACGGAATTTTTCTTTCGCGATTTCCAATTCTTTCTCAATCACTTCCTGAGAAACAAAATCCTTATCAACAGCAACAGGGTTCATAGCCGCAACTTGCATTGCGATATCTTTAGCTACTTGTCCGTCAACATTTTCCTGGTTGAAACCTACTAAAGTTGCCAATTGGTTCCCTGGGTGAATATAGGCTACTACAGAAGCAGCTTCGATACAACCAAAGTATGACAAGTCGATTTTCTCACCGATCACACCGGTCTGTTCGGTGATGTGATCAGTTAACGTACGACCATCTAAAGTTAAGGCTTTCAATGCGTCAAGATCAGCCGGTTTGTTAGCAATAGCAACATCAAGGAAGCTTTGAGTTAAAGCTACGAAACCTTCGTTTTTAGCAACGAAGTCAGTTTCACAGTTCAACACAACA